>WGOD01000007.1 GCA_016124205.1 Alphaproteobacteria bacterium | reverse complement strand
GGCCTGCACCGAGGTGATCGAACCCTTCTTGGTCGAGGTGATGCGCTCCTGCAGCGCGCCCATGTCGGTCGACAGGGTCGGCTGGTAACCCACGGCCGACGGGATACGGCCGAGCAGGGCCGACACTTCGGCGCCCGCCTGGGTGAAGCGGAAGATGTTGTCCACGAAGAACAGCACGTCCTTGCCTTCCTCGTCGCGGAAATACTCCGCCTGGGCGAGGCCGGACAGGGCGACGCGGGCACGCGCGCCCGGCGGCTCGTTCATCTGGCCGAAGACCAGGGCGCAACGCGACCCTTCCGCGGAGCCGTGCTCCTTCGGGTCCTTGTTCACGCCGGACTCGATCATCTCGTGATAGAGGTCGTTGCCTTCGCGGGTCCGCTCGCCGACGCCGGCGAACACGGAATAGCCGCCGAACAGCTTGGCGATATTGTTGATCAGTTCCTGGATCAGAACCGTCTTGCCCACGCCGGCACCGCCGAACAGGCCGATCTTGCCGCCCTTCGCGTAGGGGCAGAGCAGGTCGATGACCTTGATGCCGGTCGGCAGGATTTCCGCTTCCGTGGCCTGCTCGTCGAAGGCCGGGGCCGGACGGTGGATCGGGGCGCGCTGCTCGGCGCCCACGTCACCGGCCTCGTCGATCGGGTCGCCGGTCACGTTCAGGATGCGGCCGAGCGTCGCCGGACCGACCGGAACGGTGATCGGGCCGCCCGTGTCGCGCACCGGGGTGCCGCGCTGCAGGCCTTCGGTCGCGTCCATCGCGATCGTACGGACCGTGTTCTCGCCGAGGTGCTGGGCCACTTCGAGCACCAGCTTCTGACCGTTGTTCTCGGTCTCGAGCGCGTTCTGGATGTCCGGCAGCTTGCCGGTGAATTCCACGTCGATCACGGCGCCCGTAACCTGAACGATGCGGCCGGTGTGTTGCTGTTTCGCCATCTCGGTCGTTCCTTCTAATCGATCAGCTCTACAGCGCTTCCGCGCCGGAAATGATCTCGGTCAATTCGGTGGTAATCTTGGCCTGGCGCGTGCGGTTGTAGACCAGGTTCAGCTTGTCGATCAGCTCGCCGGCATTGCGCGTGGCGTTGTCCATCGCCGCCATCCGCGCGCCCATCTCGCCCGCCGCGTTCTCCAAGAGCGAGGACAGGATCACGGTGTCGACATAGCGCGGCAGCAGCACGTCGAGGATGCTTTCCTCGTCCGGCTCGTATTCGTAGACGGCTCCGCCAAGGTCCGGACGCTCGACATCTTCCGGGATGGCATCCATCGCCGGGATCAGCGTCTGCGCGCGCGGCTTCTGCGAGATCACCGAGACAAATTCGGACGAGATCACTTCAAGCGTGTCGAACGCGCCCTCGGCGAATTGCTCGCGGATCCACTGACCGATCTGCGCCGCCTTGGAGGCACCGACATCCTTGCCGCCGCCCAGTTCGAAGCGCTGAACGATCTTGTCGGCATAGAGCCGCTTCAGCGCGTCGAACGACTTCTTGCCGACGGCGACGATCTTCACCGTCTTGCCTTCGCCCTGAAGCTTCACGATGCGCTCGCGCGCCTTGCGGGCGATGTTCGTGTTGAAACCGCCGCACAGGCCACGGTCCGCCGTCATCACCACGAGCATTCGGACATCGTCCTTGCCCGTGCCGACCAGCAGCGGCGACGCGCCCGGCGCGTCCTTCAGCGACGTCGACAGATTCGCCATGACCGCCGCCATGCGCTCCGCATACGGGCGTGCGGCTTCCGCTGCATCCTGTGCGCGGCGCAGCTTCGCGGCTGCCACCATCTGCATCGCCTTGGTGATCTTCTGCGTGGATTTCACGCTGGCGATGCGGTTGCGAAGTTCCTTGAGGCTCGCCATTCAGGCTCTCCTGACGCCGTTCGCCTTAACCGAAGTTCGCGGTGAAGGTTTCGAGCACGCTGCGCAGCTTCGCCTCGGTCTCGTCGGACAGCTTCTTCTCTTCGCGGATCGTCTTGAGGAGCTTGGCTTCGTCACCGTGCAGGAGACGCAGAAGCTCTTCCTCGTAGCGGCGGACATCGGCGATATCCAGCTTGTCGAGATAGCCCCGCGTACCGGCGTAGATCACGCAGACCTGCTCTTCCATCGACAGCGGCGAGAATTGCGGCTGCTTCAGGAGTTCCGTCAGGCGCGCACCACGGTTCAGAAGGCGCTGCGTCGCGGCGTCGAGGTCGGAACCGAACTGCGCGAACGCCGCCATTTCGCGGTACTGCGCGAGCTCGCCCTTCATCTTGCCGGCGACCGACTTCATCGCCTTCGTCTGGGCGGCAGAGCCCACGCGCGACACCGAGATACCGACGTTCACGGCCGGGCGGATACCCTGGAAGAACAGGTCGGTTTCCAGGAAGATCTGGCCGTCGGTGATCGAGATCACATTGGTCGGGATGTAGGCCGACACGTCGTTCGCCTGGGTTTCGATGATCGGCAGCGCCGTCAGCGAACCCGAACCATTGTCGGCATTGAGCTTCGCCGCGCGCTCCAAGAGGCGGGAGTGCAGGTAGAAGACGTCGCCCGGATAGGCTTCGCGGCCCGGCGGACGGCGAAGCAGCAGGGACATCTGGCGGTAGGCCACGGCCTGCTTCGACAGGTCATCGTAAACGATGAGGGCGTGCATGCCGTTGTCGCGGAACCACTCACCCATGGCGCAGCCGGTGAAGGGCGCCAGGAACTGCATCGGGGCCGGGTCGGAAGCCGTCGCGGCGACCACGATCGTGTAGTCGAGCGCGCCGTTTTCTTCGAGCGTCTTCACGATCTGGGCAACCGTGGAGCGCTTCTGGCCGACGGCGACGTAGATGCAGTAGAGCTTCTGGCTCTCGTCGCCGGATTCGTTGATCTGCTTCTGGTTCAGGATCGTGTCGATGCAGATCGCGGTCTTGCCGGTCTGACGGTCGCCGATGACCAGCTCGCGCTGGCCGCGGCCAACCGGGATCATCGCGTCGATCGCCTTGATGCCCGTCGCCATCGGCTCGTGCACCGACTGCCGGGGAATGATGCCCGGGGCCTTCACGTCCACGCGGCGGCGTTCGGCGACATCGGTCAGCGGACCCTTGCCGTCGATCGGCTCGCCGAGACCGTCAACCACACGGCCGAGCAGGCCGCGGCCGACCGAGGTGTCGACGATCGAGCCCAGACGCTTGACGGTGTCGCCTTCCTTGATGCCCCGGTCGTCGCCGAAGATCACGCAGCCGACATTATCGCGTTCGAGGTTGAGGGCCATGCCCTTCACCCCGCCCGGGAATTCGACCAGCTCGCCGGCCTTGACCTCGTCGAGGCCGTAGACGCGGGCGATACCGTCACCGACGGACAGCACGCTGCCGACGTCCGAGACTTTCGCCTCGGCGCCGTAATTCTTGATCTGCTCTTTAAGGATCGCGGAGATTTCCGCGGCGCGGATGTCCATGGCGGTCTAAGCCTCTTTCATCGCTGTACGTAGCCCGTCCAGCTTGGTGCGGAGGGACGAATCGAACATGCGGGAGCCGACCTGAACGATCAGCCCACCCAAAACAGCCGGATCCACATCGGTCCGGATCTCGATATCACGCCCGAGGGCGCGCTTCAGGGACGCCTTGAGGGCGTCGATCTCTTTTTGCGTCAGCTTGGCGGCGCTGGTGACATGCGCCTCGCTGACACCGCGTTCGGCGGCGGCCAGCGCAGCGAAACCGCGCGCCAGGTCACCGGCCAGTCCGGCGCGGCCATTGCGGGCCATCACGCCGAGCGTGTTCTTCGTGAGGTCGTTGAAGCCGGCCTTGTCGGCGATTGCGGCGAGCGCCGCGGCCTTGCCTTCGCCCTCGTAGAGCGGGCTCGAAAGCGCTTCGCCCAGTTCGGCATTCTCGGTCAGCGCAGCCAGCAGGGCATTCAGATCGGCTTCGACGGCGTCGATGGCCTTGGCGTCTTTCGCCAGCTCGAAAAGGGCGGTCGCATAGCGTTCCGCCGCGCCACCGATTTTTGCCATCTTTCCGCTCATCGAACCCGTGCCGTGCCCGTTATGCCTGACCACGCGTGCGCATGTCTCATTTGGGACCGCGCAAGCGTTTGAAACTTCGGTGATTTTTTCGACGACTCGACCGCCACGAAAACGGCCTTTTCATCAAATCGGCGCCGCTCTAGCACAGGGGGGAGGGGGCGGCAACCTCAACCGGCTGCGGCAATCACGGCCCTCGCGCAAGGCTGACATCACCCTCCGCATACGGCAGCTTCTCCGGGAGGGAGCGGAAGGACTTCGGATGCACGACGTCATCGTCATCGGGCTGGGCGCGATGGGCAGTGCCGCGGCCTGGCAAATGGCCCGCCGGGGCGCGGACGTGCTCGGCCTCGAACAACTCGCGGAAGGCCATGGCAAGGGGTCGAGCCACGGCCGGACGCGGGTGATCCGCCGAATCTATTCCGAAGGCCCGGTCTACATGCCCCTCCTCACCCGCGCCTATGCGCTGTGGGGCGCGATGGCGGCGGAGAGCGGTGAGACCTTCCTGGTCCGGACCGGCGGGCTCGACATCGCCCCGGAAAACGCCCCCTCGCTCGCAAACGCCATCGCCTGCGCCGAGGCTGAGGGAATCGCGCACGACGTGCTCAATGCCGATTCGCTGCGTGCTCGTTGGCCGGAGATCCGCGTGCCGGACGGCTATGCCGCCGTCTTCGCCCCCGATTCGGGCCAGCTCCGCTCCGACCCGGCCAATTGCTGGATGCGGGAGGCCGCCCGGGCCGCGGGCGCCGAGCTACGATTCGACACCCCCGTCCTCGGCTGGCGGCGGACGGGCGATCACATCACGGTCGAGACCGCCTCCGGGACCGAGCGCGCGAAACGCCTCGTGATCGCCGCCGGGGCGTGGGCCGGGACGCTTTTGCCGGACATCGATTCGGCGTTGATCGTGGAACGTCAGGTCGTCGGCTGGTTTGCGCCGTCAGACGAAACGGACCTCACCCGCCTGCCCGTCTTTCAGGTCGAACCGACGGACGGCCGCCGCTATTACGTCCTGCCGCCGCTCGACGGGTCCGGCACCAAGATCGGGCTCTATGGTCATCGCGGTGAGCGCGGTCCTCACATGCGCGACGGTCGCGCACCGGACGCCGAGGACGAGATGCTGCTCCGCGCGGGCCTCGACGAATGGCTGCCCGACGCGAACGGGCCGCTCGAAACGCTTCAGGAATGCCGCTTCACGCGCACGGCGGATGATCGCTTCATCATCGGCAACTGGCCGCAGGACGAGGCCGTCACCCTCCTCTCCCCCTGTTCCGGGCATGGCTACAAATTCGCACCGGCGATCGGAGAGGCGGCGGTGCAACTCGCGCTCGGCGAAACGCCGGTGGTCGATCTGTCACCCTTCGCCGTGTCCCGCTTTCTCTAGCCGGTCCTTCGCGCGTTCGCGGCGGTAGAGGATGTTGAACACCTCCACCAGCAGCGAGAAGGCGATGGCGAAGTAGATGTAGCCGCGCGGAATGTGGAAGCCGAGCCCATCGGCGATCAGCGCCACGCCGATCAGCAAGAGGAAACTCAGCGCCAGCATCTTGGTCGTCGGGTGTTTCTGGATGAAATCGCCCACTGTCTTCGCCGCCAGCAGCATCACGCCGATCGCGATCACCACGGCGGTGATCATCACCGGCAGCACATCGGTCATGCCGACGGCGGTGATGATGGAATCGATCGAGAAGACCGCATCGATCACCGCGATCTGCATCACCGCAGCCACAAAAGCCGTCTGGACCACGCCGCCGCTCTCGTGTTCCTCGCCCTCGATATTCTCGTGGATCTCCCACGTCCCCTTGGCCAGCAGGAAGAGGCCACCGCCGATCAGAATGATGTCGCGCCACGAAAAATCGTGGCCGAAGAGCGAGAACAGGCTGGCTTCGAGATGCGTCAGCCAGACAAGGCTGAACAGCAGGATGATCCGCATCACCAGGGCGAGCCCGAGACCCAGGCGCCGCGCAGCCGCCTGCTGGTGCGCGGGCAGCTTGCCCGCGATCACCGCGATGAAGACGACATTGTCGATGCCCAGGACGATTTCGAGGAAGGTCAGGGTGGCCAAGGCCATCCAGATTTCCGGCGAGGTCAGGGCTTCGATCATTCTGGCAGTCTCCGGTCGGGTTCAGACAAAACTGTAGGGTTCGACATCGAATGTCACGCGCACGGAGGGCGGCTGTTTCACGCGCGCACGCCACGCGGAGAGATAAGCCGACAGGTCGACACTTCGTTCCGCCCGGACGAGGAGACGCCGCCGCCAGCGCCCCCGGATCACGCCATAGCGCGGCTCCGCCGGGCCCCAGATCGTGATGCCGTCCGCCATCGGCGCGCATCGCGCCACTTCCGCGGCCGCCCGCTCGACCTTGTCTTCCGATTGCGCGGAAATCATCACCGAGGCGAGCCGGCCATAGGGCGGCAGTTGCAGCATCTCCCGCGAGGCCCGCTCGACATCGAGGAAGGCGTCCCGGTCGCCTGCGACCAGCGCAGCGATGGCTTCGTGTTCCGGGTCATGGGTCTGCAGGAGCGCCCTTCCCGGCTTGTCGGCCCGGCCTGCCCGGCCCGCGACCTGAACCAGCGTCTGATAGGTCCGCTCCCCGGCGCGCGGGTCGCCGCCCGCCAGACCCAGATCGGCATCGACCACCCCGACCAGCGTCAGGTGCGGGAAGTTGTGCCCCTTCGCGGCGATCTGCGTGCCGACGAGAATGTCGATCTCGCCGCGCTCCATCCGGTCGACCAGCTGGCGGATCGCCTCCGCCCCGCCCGCCATGTCTGAGGAGAAGAGCTCGATCTTCGCGTCCGGGAAGTGCGCCGCGGCTTCCTCGGCGATCCGTTCCACGCCTGGACCGACACTGGTCAGCGAATCCCGTGCCCCGCAATTCGGACAGACGTCCGGCTTGGGCATGGAAAAGCCGGTCAGATGGCAGACCAGCATGCCGGTGAAGCGGTGTTCAACCAGCATGGTCTGTGTGTCCGGCGCGGTCATGCGGTGCCCGCAATCCCGGCACAGCACCAGCGGCGCATAGCCCCGGCGGTTGAGGAAGAGCAGGACCTGCTCGCCTGCCGCCAGCGTCTCCTTCATCGCCGCGACCAGGGGATCGGACAGCCATCGCCCGGCAGGCGGGGCATGCTGGCGAAGATCGATCGTCTCGATCTGCGGCAGGACGGCCGTGCCGACCCGGGCCGGCAGCGGCACGTGGACATACCGGCCCGAGCGCGCATTCACGAGGCTTTCCAGCGACGGCGTCGCCGAGGCCAGCACCACCGCCGCCCCGTCGATCTTTGCCCGCGCCACGGCCAGGTCGCGTGCCTGATAGATCAGCCCGTCGGACTGCTTGTAGGTCGGATCGTGTTCCTCATCGACCACGGCGAGGCGCAGATTGCGGAAGGGCAGGAAGACGCTCGACCGCGCCCCGATCACGATCCGCGCCCGGCCCTCATTGATCTCGCGCCAGACCCGGCGACGTTCCTTCGGCGGCAGACCGGAATGCCAGACTGCCGGTTCCGCGCCGAACCGGTCTGTGAAGCGTTTGAGGATGGACTGGGTCAGCGCGATTTCAGGCAGCAGGACCAAGACCTGACCATTGGCGGCGCTCTTCAGCGCCTCGGCGATCGCCTCGAAATAGACCTCCGTCTTGCCAGACCCGGTCACCCCGTCGAGCAGGGCGCACTGGAAGCCACCGGCCCGGACGAGACGCTTCAGCGTGTCGGCCGCGCCCGCCTGCAACTCCGACAGGTCGAGGCCCGGCCGGTCCGGATCGGGGTCCGGAAAGGGCGGATCCTTGGGCAGGTCGAAGCTTTCGAGCGCCCCGGCTTCGACCAGCCCCTTCACCACGCCGGAACTGATACCCGCCTCGCGTGCGATCTCCGCGGCGGTTGGCGCTTCGAGCGCCTGCATCGCGTCGAGCACCTTTTCCCGCGCCGGGGTCATGCGCGCCGGCTGGCGGCCCGTCAGCCGGTAGACCGTGTCGGTCGGCGACGGCATCAACGAATCCTCGCCGCGCAATATGGTGCGCAGAACGATGCCCGGCGGCTGCACCAGATAGCGCGCCGCCCAGTCGACGAAACGGACCGTGGTGTGGCTGAGCCCCGCCGCGTCATAGCGCTGCGAGACGGTCTTCAGCGCCCGCTTGCCGTCATCGGATTTGAGGTCCCAGACCACGCCGCGCGCCTCGCGCTTGCCCAGCGGCGCGACGACATGATCGCCGATCGAAAGCTCCATGCCTTCGGGCACCGCATAGTCGAAGGCTTCCGGCAGCGGCAGCGGAAACAGGATCGACGCGCAGACTTTCAGCGTGGGCACGGGGGCGGGGTCCGTTCGGAGGTGACTCGGCAGACAGTCTAGACCCGGCCGGCCCCTTGAACGAAGCCCCGTCGGTCAGCCCTCGACGGGTTCGCGCACCCAGGTGTAAGTCCGGCCCGGCGTCCACTCGCCGTCGGCCACACGGCGTTCCGTGCGGGTCACATGTTCGTCTGGTCCCGTTATGATGAAGATGTGCGCCTCGGTCCGCACCGGCCCGCCCGGTGACGAGAAGACCTGCTCGCTGCGGATCGTGGTCTCGTCGACCTGCCAGATCGGCCCGGCACCCAGGCCGCCGCCCCAACCCGTTTGCATGAGCACCGCTTCCTGAGCGACGGGATCCCAGAACCCGTTGAAATGCCAGAAATCGACGCTCTCCTGGCCGCCTGTCACTCCGAATAGGCGTGCCGACATTGACGTCCCGCCGAATTCCGGCCGAAAGACGATGACATAGGCGTCGGCGGCTTCCTCATCCGACCTGTACTCGGAATTGTCTGCGACCCATCGCCCGCCGTCTCGCGTCATGTAGTCGACGTGTTCGACATACCAGTCGGGAACAGCTGCGCCGGTCGGCGCCTCATCCTGGGCTGCGGCAACGCTGCCGAACGCAAGAGCTGCCAATGCTGCAATCAGAGTTTTCATGTCCGCCTCCGGCCTATCCTGTCACCAGGATAGCGGCCTGCACCTGCCGTGAATTGTACAAACCAGACAGCAATGTCACGCCTGCGTGATGCGGTCTGCAATCGGATAGGCCGCGTTAGGGGAATCCCAACCGGTCCGCGCTAGCCTGCCCTCATAAAAATCGGAAAACCGATGGTGGGAAAATGGAAGCGAACTCGAACGCGCGCGGCTTGGCCGCGCCCGGCGGATACGACATGGCAGCCATCCGTCAGGCCCTGATGGACAATCCCGACTGGGTCCGTCACGACCCCGAGTTGATGCAGCGCATCGCCGGGACGGAGGCGGGCGGCAATGTCGTCGACTTCAACGCCGTTGTTCGCGACCGTCTACTCGCCGAGAACCGCCGCCTGAAAGCCTCCCGCGAATACATGGCGGAAACCGCCCGCGCCAACCTCGCCCTGATGGGCCGGACGCAGGTCGCGGCCCTGTCGCTGATGGACTGCTCCGAGCTTGCCGATCTCGACACGATGTGCGTCACCACGCTTCCGGTCTCGCTCGGCGTCGATGCCGTCACGGTCCTGACCGAGGGCGTGACCCCGCTCGCCGGTTCGCTGGCCATTCGCCCGGCCGCGCCAGGCTTTGGCGACCAGCTGCTGGGCGACAACAACGACTATACCGGCCCGGTCAGCGGCCCGACCGCGCAGGCCGTGTTCGGCAAGCCTATGGGGTCGCAGGCCCTCGCCCGCCTCGATTTCGAGGGCGTGGTCGGTCTGCTGGCGCTTGGCAGCCGCGATGAAGACATGTTCGAACCGGGCCAGGGCACGGAATTTCTGAGCTTCCTGGCCCGCGCGATGGAAAGGCGGATCACCCCCTGGCTGAGGGACTGACCCTTCCGGCCGCGACTGCGCTGGCCCATTATCTCGATCACCTCGCCGGTGAGCGCCGCTCGAGTGCGCGCACGATCGAGGCCTATGGCCGGGATCTGGACGGCTTTCTTGCCTTCATGACCGATCATCTGGCGGAGACGCCGGACCTCGCCGCCCTGTCCGGCCTCAAGGCGGCGGACTATCGCGCCTGGATGGCGGCGCGGCGGCGCGACGGCCTGTCGGCCCGCTCGCTGGCCCGGGAGCTGTCTGCCGTTCGAGGCTTCTTCCGCTATGTCCAGCGCCGATGGGGGATAGACGCGCCGGGTCTCCTCGTCGTCGAAGGCCCGAAACTGCCCCGATCGAAGCCGAAACCGGTCTCGGAGGACGCCGCCGCCCGCCTGCTCGACGAAGCCGGGCATCGCGGCGGTGAGGCCTGGGTCGAGGCGCGGGATGCGGCGTTGGTCGCCCTCCTCTATGGCTGCGGCCTGCGCCTGTCCGAAGCCCTGTCGCTGACCGGTTCGGACACGCCCCTGCCGCAAAGCCTGCGGATCACCGGCAAGGGCAACAAGACGCGGATCGTGCCGGTGCTGCCCGCGGTCCGCACGGCCGTCGAGACCTATACCGACCTCTGCCCGTTTGAACTGGCGAAGGATGCGCCGCTCTTCCGCGCCACGCGGGGCGGCCCTCTCGGTCCCCGCGCCGTGCAGAAGCTGATGCAGACCCTCCGCTCCCGCCTCGGCCTCGGCCCGTCGGCAACCCCGCACGCCCTCCGGCACGCCTTCGCCACCCACATCCTCGCCCATGGCGGGGATCTGCGGGCGATCCAGGAACTCCTCGGTCATGCCAGCCTGTCGACCACGCAGGTCTATGCCGACATCGAACCGGCCCGGCTGATGGCGGTACACGCCGCCGCTCATCCACGCGCTGGAAACCGCGACCGGAGCCGCCCGCCGCGCACCTGAATCCCTTCATGCGCAGTTCATTGCGGACCGTCATATTGGACGAAAATCCAGCTACAGGATGCTGACCCATGCTTTCGCTTGTCTCCTCCCTCGTCCTGGCCGCCACACTCGTTGCGCAGGACACCCAGGCCGCTGACACCGCACCGGAATCACCGGAGGTCTGGGCCGACGGTCTGGTGGGATCGCTGCTCGAACTCGCCGAAACCGCCTCGCCGGACGGCCGGATCACCATTGCCGATCCCGAAGCCATGGCGGACGACCTCTCCGAGATCATCGAGGTGATCTGGCCGATCCTTCAGTCTGATGACGATGACGACAGTGAGTTCAGCCTCAGCTTCGACCTCTACACCTATGCGCCGGGCGAAGCGCGCGCCGGAGACGAGATGTGTCCGGCGGGAAGCGAGGGCGTGGCCTATGAAGGCCCGTTCGAGGATGCTGGCGCCGGTACGACCGTCCGGGTCTGCCGCGGCTTCGAGGAAACGCCTGATGGCGACTTCTACGGACAGGCCATCGTTCTCAACAACGGCCAGCGCGAGGGCGTCTTCATCTTCACCCTGCTGTCGGCCGATGAAGAGACCGCCATCCCGGTTGCCGATGCTGGTGCGCTGATCAGCGAACGCCTCGCCGCCTCGGTCCGCTTCCCGGGCTGATCGCCGCAAACGGCTTGCCAAAACCTGCGATTCTCGTCACTTTGGATTTTAAAGTGATGAGGAGATCGCCATGTCCGCGCACGCCGAACAGGATATTGCCTGGCTGAAATCGCTGGCCGAGTCGGGGGCGCAGGCGCCGCTGATTGGCGGACGCTACCTCCTCCTCTGGGGCGGGCTTTCCGTTTTCGCAACCTTCGCCCACGGTCTGGTCGTTGCGGGAGTGGTGCCCGTACCGGTGGCGAGCGTCGGTTTTATCTGGCTCGTCTATGGCATTGTGGGCGGCGTGGCCTCCCGCCTCATCGGCGGCGGCCTCGCCGACAAGCCGGGGGCGACCTCTGCCGCGAACCGGGTTTCGCGCGCCGCATGGACGACGGTCGGCTTTGGCATCTTCGGATATGTTCTGGCGATCGTGCTCTGGACATCGGCCTTCGGTGCGCCCGTCCTGCTGTTTGACAGCATACTGACGATCGCTTTCTTCGGTTACGCCTTCGCCTTCTCGGTCACGGCCGCCCTGTCGGGCCGGAAATGGCTCTATGGCCCGGCCCTTCTGTCCGGGCTGGCCGCCATGGCGACGCCTGTCCTCTACGGCAGCGCAGCGCTGTATTTCGCGGCCTCGGCGGTCATTCTGGTGACCGCCGTCCTGCCGGGCGCGGCGATGATGATGCGCGAACCCGGGAAGGCCGCATGACGGACCAGAGGTTCGATGCTGCCGCGCTCGACGACGTCATCCATTCCAAGCTGAGGCTCGGGATCATGGCCTATCTGTCGGGTGTGGACTCCGCGACCTTCGGCGAGTTGAAGGAACGCACGGGCGCAACCGACGGCAATCTCTCGGTCAGCCTCAGAAAGCTTGAAGAGACCGGCTATATCGCGATCGACAAGCGCTTTGTCGGCCGCCGGCCGCAAACCCGGGCCAGCCTGACGGATGCCGGGCGTTCGGCCTGGCTCGCCTATCTCGATCAGATGCGGAATCTGCTCGGCGGCGCGTGATCAGGCCGCGGCGGCGCGGCGGGGACGCTCATAGCGGACGACGGTCTCGCCCTCGTCCGGATCATCGATGGTCTCGGTTTCCACGAATCCGGTCTTCTCCAGAACACGCTGCGATGCAGTGAGGTGCGGCAAGGTGTGCGCGACGATCCGCTTCACGCGCGGGTCGGATTCCGCCCAGTCGAGCAGGCCTTCGACGGCCTCGGTCGCCAGCCCCTGTTCCCGGAAGGACAGCAGCATGGAATAGCCGACTTCGACCGTGCCGCTCGCGTCCGGGACACCCTTGAAACCGCCTGCCCCGACCAGCCGGTCGGGCTGACCGGCGACGCCGGGCCAGATGAAAACCCAGGTCAGCCAGCCCGCTTCGTCCGGGTCTTCCTTGAGCCGGTTATCGAGCCAGGTCAGTGAATCGCCGTCCATGAGTTCCGGCGGCCAGACAATCTCGTGACGCACGCCCAGTGCGTCGAAGAACGCATCGCGATCCTCGATCTGAAGCCGGGACAATGACGCGTTCAGCGCCACCAGCTTCAGCCGCTTCGTCCGGATCTCGATCAAACGTTCAGTCATTTTGCCTTCCGCGAATCAGGAGCCGCCGCGCGAGAAGGAAACGCGCGAGGGGATGAACAGGTTTCGGCGATCCACCTGGTGCCGGAGCGCAGGGGGACGCTGACCGACCCAGCCATTCTAGCATGGGTAGACCTGATTCTCGTGTAAATTGTTTGTCAGACAGGCGTTAAACCGGTCGCGATCAGGCCTGCATCGTCCAGCCTTCAACGCCCATCGCGGCCTGCCGGATCGCTTCCGTCATCGTCGGGTGGGGATGGCTGGTCCGGGCGATATCCTCGGACGCCGCACGGAATTCCAGGGCCAGCGCCGCCTCGGCGATCATCTCGCCGACGCCCTTGCCAATCATGTGAACGCCGAGGACCTCGTCCGTATTTGCATCGGCGAGGACTTTCACCAGACCATCCGTCTCGTGGTTGGCGCGGGCGCGCGAATTCGCCAGGAAGGGGAATTTCCCGGTCTTGTAGGCCCGACCCGATTCCTTCAACTGTTCCTCGGTCAAACCGACCGAAGCAATCTCCGGATTGGTGTAAACCACGCCCGGAATGGCGTTGTAATTGACGTGTCCGGCCTTGCCCGCAATGCGCTCGGCACAGGCGACACCTTCGTCTTCGGCCTTGTGCGCCAGCATCGCGCCGTGCGTGCAGTCGCCGATGACCCAGACATTCTCCGCGCCGGTCTGCCAGTGATCATTGGCGATGAAGCCGCGCTTGTCGGTCTCGATCCCGACCGTTTCGAGCCCGAGGCCCTCCGTATACGGACGGCGGCCGATGCAGACGAGAACCGTATCGGCTTCGATCGTCTCTTCCGATCCGCCCGCGGCGGCCTCGGTCGCGACCGACAGCTGACCATTCTCGCCTTCGCTGACGCCGGTCACCTTGCGGCCGAGCTTGAAGCTCATCCCCTGCTTGGCGAAGATCTTCTGGGCCTGCTTGGCGATCTCACCGTCCATGCCCGGCAGGATGCGGTCGAGATACTCCACGACCGTGACCTCGGCCCCAAGGCGGCGCCAGACCGAGCCGAGTTCGAGGCCGATCACGCCGGCCCCGATCAGCACCAGCTTGCCCGGCACCTTTTCCAGCGACAGCGCCCCGGTCGAGGACACAACGCGCTTCTCGTCGATCTCGACACCCGGCAGCGGTGTCACTTCCGACCCGGTGGCGATGACGATGTGTCTGGTCTTCAGCGTTTGCGTCCCGCCGTCGGCACCCTCGACCACGACCTCGCCCTTGCCGGCGATCCGGCCCTTGCCGCGGATATGCTCGACCTTGTTCTTCTTCAGGAGATAGGCGACGCCTTGGGTCAGGCCGGTCACCGCCTCTTCCTTGCGGCCCATCATGGTTTTGAGGTCGAAGGACAGTTTTCCGGTCTTGATGCCGAAGCCCTCGAAATCCTTCGCCGCCGTCTCATAGAGTTCCGAGGCGTGGAGGAGTGCCTTCGAGGGGATGCACCCGACATTGAGGCAGGTGCCGCCAAGCGTGTCGCGCATCTCGATACAGGCGGTCTTCAGACCCAGCTGACCGGCGCGGATCGCGCAGTTATAGCCGCCGGGTCCACCCCCGATAATGACGACGTCGTAGTTCTCGGACATGGCGGATTTCCCTTGCGGCAGGCGGGTGTCGGTGCGTTGGCGCGCACCCTACTCCGGTGCGCGCGTCCGTCAATCCGCCCGCATGGACCGGAACGGTCATAGGGGCCATGCCGTTATGTATTGAGAGCGATGAAGGAGACGCCCATGGCTGTCACCACCCATCCCCCCGAACGGAAACGCCCGCGCCGCACCCTGTCGCGCGGTATCATCAAGGGCAGCCTGATCGGCGCCGTGATCGGCCTGATCGGCGCGGCTGTTCTCGTCTTGTCGCTGGGCGCGGTCCGCCCGACGGAGCAACTGGCCGTGGAGGCCTTCCTCTATCTCGGCTTCGAGGCCGCTTTCGCCGGTGCCATCATCGGCGGTCTGCTCGCTGGCCTCAGCCGGTTGCGGAATACCCGCTAGCGCAGGATGCCGCGCTTCCGGGCCCAGTAGGTGAACCAGAACTGGGCCAGAAGAACCGCGAAGATGAAGGCGGTCAGGACCACGTTTCCGAAGCCCATCACGCTCGCGGCGTCTCTGAGCGCGAATGTATAAATCGTCTGGATCGCGTAGAGAACGACGGACAGGACGACGAGGTAAAACGCCCAACCGGCGCGAAAGAACAGCGCCGCGGCCCCGAAAAATGCGGCAAAAACGGCGGTCGCCCAGATCCCGGTCGCCCATGCAGGCGTGGCCAGATAGTAGGCCTGCTGCGCTTCGTTCATGCCGGCAAGAAGCATGTCGGGCATCATTTGCGCCATGACGTAATTCAGCACGCCGAACGCATTCCACAGCGTCAGCAGAACGGCAACGATCCAGAACCAGACTGGAACTTTCGCGCCAGCCGGCGCGGTTTGCGTATCCGTCATTTCGTCCCTCCCCGAGCTTTGACCGGGGAAGGCTAGCGCCAAGAGAAAGCCCGCGCACGCAAAAGCGTCGCGGGCTCTCGTTTTCGTGAGTGACGAGGGAAAGGGACTAGAGGTCCAGTACCAGACGCGCCGGGTCTTCGAGCGCGTCCTTCACCTTGACGAGGAAGGTCACGGCCTCGCGGCCGTCGACGATGCGGTGATCATAGCTGAGCGCCAGATACATCATCGGGCGCACGACGACCTGGCCCTTCTCCGCGATCGGGCGCTCCTGGATTTTGTGCATGCCCAGAATGCCGGACTGCGGCGCGTTGAGGATCGGGGTCGACAGGAGCGAGCCGAAAATCCCGCCATTCGAGAGCGTGAAGGTCGCGCCCTGCATGTCCTCGATGCCGAGCTTGCCGTCACGGGCGCGCTTGCCGAGATCGATGATCTCCTTCTCGATATCGGCCAGAGACTTGGTATCGCAATCGCGCAGCACCGGCACGACGAGGCCACGCTCGGTCGAGACCGCGACGCCGATGTCGTAGTAATTCTTGTAGATGATGTCCTCGCCGTCGATCTCGGCATTGACCGCCGGGAGTTCTTTGAGGGCATTCACGCAGGCCTTCACGAAGAAGCTCATGAAGCCGAGCTTCACGCCATGCTTTTCCACGAAGGCGTCCTGATGCGTCTTCCGCATCGACATGATCGCGCTCATGTCCGCCTCGTTGAACGTGGTCAGCATCGCCGCCGTGTTCTGGGCATCCTTCAGGCGCCGCGCGATCGTCTGGCGCAGGCGGGTCATCTTCACCCGCTCCTCGCGCGGACCGGTCTCGCGCGCGGCCGGCTTCGCCTTCTCGGCGGCCGGTTCGCGCTTGGCTTCCGCAGAGGACGGAGCCGTCGCGCCGGATTCCAGCGCCTTCAGCACATCGCCCTTGGTCACGCGGCCGTCCTTGCCGGAGCCCTCGACGCTGTCGAGGTCGACATTCTTTTCCTCGGCCATGCGCGCCGCGGACGGCATCGCCTTGACCTCTTCGGAGGCTGGGGCTTCGGCCTTGGCCTCTTCCTTCGGCGCTTCGGCGGCCGGGGCCGCGTCGGCCTTCGCCTCGCCGGTACGGATACGCGCGATCACGTCGCCGGGAGTCACGACATCACCCTCGTCGGCGAGCCGTTCGGCCAGGATGCCGTCGGCCGGACAGGGTACTTCGACCGCGACCTTGTCGGTCTCGATCTCGACCAGCGCCTGGTCCTTCTTCACCGCCGCGCCGGCATCCACGAGCCAGGCCCCGACCGTGCCTTCCGACACGCTCTCGCCCATCTCCGGGATGGTCGCCTCGACCAGATCGCCATTGCCGGTTTCCGCCTTCGACATCGCGTTGTCCGCCTTCTTCTGTTCGGGCTGCGCGCTCGATTGCGGCGCGGCATCGTCCTTGGTTTCGGTTTTCTCTTCGGTCTTCTCTTCAGCCTTGGCCGGAGCCGCACCCTCACCGTCCAGCTCGGCCAGCTTGGCGCCGATCTCGACGGTCTCGCCTTCGGGCGCGACGATCTTCGTCAGCGTGCCGTCGGCATCGGCCCGGACCTCGATCGACACCTTGTCGGTTTCGAGCTCGACGAGGATGTCGTCCTTCTTCACCGCATCGCCTTCGGCAAAATTCCAGCTGCCCACCGTGGCTTCGGATACGGATTCACCCAGCTGGGGTACGGTGATGTCACTCATGTCGATCGTCCTTCGGGTTCGGGTCAGACGGTGGATATTCGGTCAGGTCAGAGCGTCAGCGCATCGTTGATCAGCGCGTCCTGCTCTTCCTTGTGTTTCTGGACGGAGCCGGCGGCGGTCGAGGCCGAGGCCGGGCGGCCGACATAGCGCGGGCGGGTGATCTTCGCCTCGGCCTGCTGCAGCACCCACTCGATATTCGGCTCCATGAAGCTCCAGGCGCCCATGTTCTGCGGCTCTTCCTGGCACCAGACCATGTCGGCATTCGGGAAGCGCTTCAGCTCGTTCAGCAGCGACCGTGCCGGCACCGGATAGAATTGCTCGACGCGCAGGAGGTAGATGTCGTCGATGCCGCGCTCCTCGCGCGCTTCGAGAAGGTCGTAATAGACCTTGCCCGAACACATCACGACGCGCTTGATCTTGTCGTCGCTGGTCAGCTGCGTCTTCGTGACTTCGGAATGGCCCTCGGCGCGCGCGGACTGGTCGGCATCGTCCCACAACACGCGGTGGAAGGACGACCCCTCGCCCATCGCCTTCAGGTTCGACACGCAGCGCTTGTGACGCAGCAGCGATTTCGGCGTCATGATCACCAGCGGCTTGCGGAAATTGCGGTGAATCTGCCGCCGCAGGATGTGGAAATAATTCGCCGGCGTGGAGCAGTTGGCGACTTGCATATTGTCCTGCGCGCACTGCTGCAGGAAGCGTTCGAGCCGCGCCGAGGAGTGTTCCGGGCCCTGGCCCTCATAGCCATGCGGCAGCAGCATGACGAGGCCGGACATGCGCAGCCACTTGCGTTCGCCGGCGGCGAGGAACTGGTCCACGATCACCTGCGCGCCATTGTAGAAGTCGCCGAACTGCGCCTCCCACATGACGAGCGTGTTCGGGGCCGACAGCGAATAGCCGTATTCGAAGCCGAGCACGACCTCTTCCGACAGCATGGAATCGATCACCTCGTAGCGGGCCTGGCCTTCGGAGAGGTGATTGAGAAGCGTGTAGCGCTCTTCCGTCTGCTGATCGATGATGTGGGAATGGCGCTGCGAGAAGGTGCCGCGGCCGCTGTCCTGACCGGACAGGCGCACCGGGAAGCCTTCGTCGAGCAGGCTGGCGAAGGCAAGATGCTCCGCCGTCGCCCAGTCGATCCCCTCGCCCGCCTCGATCGCGGAGCGCCGGTTGTCGATCACCCGCTTCAGCGTCTTGTGGACGTCAAAGCCGTCCGGGATTTCGGTGAAGGCCGTCCCGAGCCGCTTCAGCGTCTCTTCCGGCACCGCCGTCTCGCCGCGCCGCTCGTCCTCTTCCGGCAGTCCGAGGCCCGACCAGACCCCGTCCAGCCAGTCCGCCTGCTTGGGTTCGAACGTCTTTCCGGCCTCGAACTCGTTGTCGAGGAAGTCGGCGAATTCCTGCGTCCAGCTGTCGAAATCGGCCTGCGTGATCACGCCTTCCTCGATCAGGCGCTTGGAATAGAGCGCGATCGTGGAAGGGTGCTGCTTGATCTTCCGGTACATGATCGGCTGGGTGAAGGACGGATCGTCGCCTTCATTGTGGCCGAAGCGGCGATAGCAGAACATGTCGATGACCGCGTCCTTGCCGAAGAGCTGACGGTATTCCGTCGCCATCTTCGCGGCATAGACCACCGCTTCCGGGTCATCCCCGTTCACGTGGAAGATCGGCGCCTGCACCATCAGCGCCACGTCCGAGGGATAGGGCGAGGAGCGCGAATCCTTCGGGCTGGTCGTGAAACCGATCTGGTTGTTGACGATGAAGTGGATTGCCCCGCCGGTGCGGTGACCGCGAAGCCCCGACAGGCCGAAACATTCCGCCACGATGCCCTGGCCGGCGAAGGCCGCATCGCCGTGAAGCAGCAGCGGCAGAACTTTCGGCGCCTGATTGGTGTCGAAGCCGAACTCGCGGCGCAGCTTGGTCTGCTTCGCACGCGCCTTGCCGAGCACGACCGGATCGACCGCTTCGAGGTGAGACGGGTTGGCGGTCAGAGAGAGGTGGACGGTGTTGCCGTCGAACTCGCGGTCCGAGGAGGCGCCGAGGTGATATTTCACGTCGCCCGACCCGAACTCGCCCGAAGACGTGCCCGACTGGAACTCGTGGAAGATCTGGTGATAGGGCTTGCCCATCACCGCGGCGAGCACGTTCAGGCGCCCGCGGTGCGGCATGCCGACGATGATGTCTTCCACATCCATCGCGCCGCCGCGCTTGATGATCTGCTCCAGCGCCGGGACCATCGCCTCGCCGCCATCGAGACCGAAGCGTTTCGTGCCCGGATAGCGCTTCTGCAGGAATTGCTCGAAGCCTTCCGTCTCGATCAGCTTCTTCAGGATGGCGATCTTGCCTTCCGGCGTGAAGTTGATCCCCTTTTCCGGGCCCTCGAACCGCTCCTGCAGCCAGGACTTCTCCGCCGGATTGGAGATATGCATGAACTCGACGCCGAGCGGGCCGCAATAGGTCCGCTGCAGGATGTCGAGCATTTCGCGCGGCGTCGCCGTCTCGAGGCCGAGATAGCCGTCGATGAAGATCTCGCGGTCCATGTCGGCCGCGGTGAAGCCGTAGGTTTCCGGGTCAAGCTCGGGCTGTTCGCCGAAGGTCGTCAGATTGAGCGGATCGAGGTCCGCCGCCAGATGGCCGCGCATCCGGTAGGCGCGGATCATCATGATGGCGCGGATGGAATCCTGCGTCGCCTTGCGGATGTCCTCCGCCGACGCGCCCTCATGGCGTTCGGCGACCTTCTCGATCAGGGATGGCGTGACCGACCCGTCGATGACCCCCAGCGCCTCGCCGAACTCGTCCGCCCGGCCAATCCTTCCCTTGCCCCAGGACGGACCGCGCGCGGCATGCCCGGCCTCGGCGGCCTCGTCCCCGACCTCGGCGAAGAAGTCGCGCCATTCCGCGGGAACCGAGGACGGGTCCCGGGCATAGGCGGCGGCCATGTCTTCGAGATAGCGGGCGTTTCCGCCATAGAGGAAGGAGGTGTCGAGGAAGGTCTGGTTACGCGGGCTGCGCGAGCGTTCGGACATGGGAGGCTTTCCTGCGGCCGAACGACCTTCGCGCGGCCTTGTGTCAGCGGTATGGCGGCACGCGTCTTAACGCACCGTTCCCTTCCCATTTACGCCCTTCTGCATCGGAAAAAAGGGCCCTGACACATGCTGACAGTTTTGCCCATCACCGGTTAGCGCCCGAACACTGCCCAAGGAAAAGGCGCGGCCCCTTCCCGGTGCCGCGCCCCCAAAACGCAAATCCTGACGGAAGGGGATCAGCCCTTCACGATCTCCGCCAGCGTGACGCCGATGCGGGCCGGGCTGTCGGAGACCACGATACCAGCGGACTTCATCGCCTCGATCTTGTCTTCTGCGCCGCCCTTGCCGCCCGACACGACCGCGCCGGCATGACCCATCGTGCGGCCCGGAGGCGCCGTGCGGCCAGCAATGAAACCGACCATCGGCTTCTTGCGGCCCTTCTTGGCTTCCGCCTTCAGGAATTCCGCCGCGTCCTCTTCGGCCGAGCCACCGATCTCGCCGATCATCACGATCGACTTCGTCTCGTCGTCGCCGAGGAAAAGCTCCAGGCAGTCGATGAAGTTCGTGCCGTTCACCGGGTCGCCGCCGATGCCGATACAGGTCGTCTGCCCCAGACCCGCATCCGTCGTCTGCTTCACCGCCTCATAGGTCAGCGTGCCCGAACGCGACACGATGCCGACCGAGCCACGCTTGTGGATATGGCCCGGCATGATGCCGATCTTGCACTCGCCCGGCGTGATCACCCCCGGGCAGTTCGGCCCGACGAGGCGCGACTTCGAACCGGTGAGCGCGCGCTTCACCTTGACCATGTCGGCGACCGGCACGCCCTCGGTGATCGTCACGATCAGCTCGATCTCGGCGTCGATGGCTTCCAGGATCGCATCCGCCGCGAAGGGGGGCGGCACGTAGATGACGGTCGCGTTCGCGCCGGTGGCCTCTTTCGCCTCGCCCACGGTGTCGAAGATCGGCAGCTTCGCGCCCGCGCCTTCCCAGTCCTGACCGCCCTTGCCCGGCGTCACACCGGCGACCATGGCCGTGCCGTATTCGATGGCCTGTTCGGTGTGGAAGGTCCCGTTCTTGCCGGTGATGCCCTGGCAGATGACCTTGGTATTCTTGTTCACGAGTACGGACATGGATGGCGTTCCTTGTTCAGGCAGCTTGCGGCCGCACGGGCGGCGTCTTTTCGAATTCGGTGATACGGGCGATGAAGTGCGCCGGCACGGGGGCCGGGCGGCGGGTGGCCATGTCGGCGCAGACATAGGTCATGCTGCCTTCGGTCAGCAGCGTGTCGCCGCGGAACATGGCAAAGGCGTAGGTCATGGACGAATTGCCGAAGCGCGCGGCGCGGAAACCGATCTCGATCTCCTCGTCGAAGCGCGCCGGCGAGCGGTAGTCGCAATTGGCGTTGACGGTGAAGAACTCGATTCCGTCCTGCTCGAACGCCGATCCGCCATAGCCGAGCTCTCGGAAATACTCGGTCAGCGCCAGATCGACATAGACGAAATAGTTCGGGTTGAAGACGATCCCCTGCGGATCGACCTCGGACCAGCGCACGCGCACGGTGTGGAAATAGGTAAAGTCGGAGCGGGTGGTCATCCCTCGGCCCCCGTGAACTTGAAGCCCAGCGCGCCGCAGAACCAGCCCGCCCCGCCGGCGATGCCGGCGATCAGCGGCAGGATCAGCCACTGGGTCGAGGCATTGCAGTTCGTGCCGCCGGCCTCGCGGCAGGCATTGATGCTGGATTCCACCCCGCCGGTGAGCATCAGGGCGACCAGCTGGCCCGCGAACATCGGTGCCAGCAGCCCCATCATCAACAGTGCGGCGAATACATTCCATCGCCATGACCGGATGCGGCCGCGCAGCCACCAGGCTGCGCCGATCCCGGCACCCGACATGAGGATGAAAAGGACGAGCATCATGCCGTCCGCCTACTTCCCTTGAACCGCCGCGACGATCTTCTGCGCGGCATCGTCGAGATCGTCGGCCGGAATCACGTCGAGCCCGGATTCGGAGATGATGGTCTTGCCCTTCTCCACATTCGTGCCCTCGAGGCGCACGACGAGGGGAACCTTCAGGCCGACTTCCTTGACCGCCGCGATCACGCCTTCGGCGATCACGTCGCACTTCATGATGCCGCCGAAGATGTTGACCAGGATGCCTTTGACGTTGGGATCGGCGGTGATGATCTTGAACGCCGCCGTGACCTTTTCCTTCGACGCGCCGCCGCCGACATCAAGGAAGTTCGCCGGCTCCGCGCCGTAGAGCTTGATGATGTCCATGGTCGACATGGCAAGGCCCGCGCCGTTGACCATGCAGCCGATCGTACCGTCGAGCGCGATATAGGCGAGGTCGTATTTCGACGCCTCGATTTCCTTGTCGTCTTCCTCGGTCAGGTCGCGCAGTTCGACGATCTCCGGGTGACGGTAGAGCGCGTTGTTGTCGAACCCGACCTTGGCATCGAGCACGTGCAGATTTCCCGCCTCGGTCACGATCAGCGGGTTGATCTCGAGGAGGCTCATATCCTTCTCGGTGAACGCCTTGTAGATCTGGCCCATCAGCTTGACGCACTGCTTGACCTGGTCGCCCTCGAGCTTCAGCGCCGCGGCGATCTTGCGGCCGACATAAGGCGCATAGCCCGCTGCCGGGTCCACATGAATGGTGTGGATCTTTTCCGGCGTCTCTTCAGCCACCGCCTCGATGTCCATCCCGCCCTCGGTCGAGCAGACGAAGGCAACGCGGCCATTGGCGCGGTCGACGAGACAGGACAGGTAAAGCTCGCGGGCAATGTCGGCCCCGTCCTCGATATAGAGGCGGTTGACCTGCTTGCCGGCTTCGCCGGTCTGCTTGGTGACCAGCGTGTTGCCCAGCATCTGCGTCGCGAACTCGCGGACCTCGGCGACCGACTTTGCGAGGCGGACACCGCCCTTTTCGCCCGCATCGGCTTCCTTGAACTTGCCCTTGCCACGGCCGCCGGCATGGATCTGCGCCTTCACGACCCACAGGGGGCCGGGCAGCATTTTCGCCGCGGCTTCGGCCTCGGCCGGGGTCATCGCGGCAGCGCCATCGGCAACCGGCGCACCATAGGATTTCAAGAGGGCCTTGGCCTGGTATTCGTGGATGTTCATGGAGAGCGAGCCTTCAGTCCGGAATGGGAATCGGTCGTTGAACGGCCGGGAATTCGCCTCCGCTTATAACACCGCGATGGTGCGGTGCAACGCGAGCGGCCAGCCTGCCTATTCCGGCTCGCCGCTATCGTAGCTCGCGGTTTCCTCGGCCTCTGCCAGAACCGGCGATGTCGCGCGGATATCCTTGAAGTCCTCGCGCTCGTCCTTCGGCGCGGCGGGCTTCACGCGGCTGCGGATGAACATCAGCCCGGCCAGCGCGAACAGGCAGACCGCCGCATAGAGGAAGACGCCGCGCATTCCCATCGGGCTGGCATAGAAGGCGCCGGCCACGAAGGGACCGATCACCGACCCGATCGCCCAGGTCAGCAAAAGCGAGGAGGCGAGCCCCGGCAGATCTTCCGGTTCGGCCCGGTCATTCGCATGCGCCACGCCGATCCCGTAGTGGATCAGCGCCGTACCGCCCCACAGCGCGATCAGGATCAGGCCCAGCGTCAGCCCCGGATCGACGAACACCATCAGGAGAAGCGTGATCGCCCCCGCCGTTCCGGCGAGCCCGGCGATCACCAGCCGCCGGTCGACCCGGTCGGACAGCTTGCCTGCGGGCCACTGGCTCGCCATCGCCGCGACATAGATCGCCGCCATGACGAGCGGCGCGGCGCCAAGCGCCATGCCGGAGGTGAGCGTCTCGCCCTCCGGCAGGCCGAGCCGTTCCGCCCAGATCGGGACGAAGGCGAGAAGCCCGGAATTGACCATGCCCGCGGCGAACACGCTGGCCGCAGCCGCCGGGGCGATCTGGATCAGCTTGCTCGGCATGATGATTACCGGACGCGGCGCGCGCGGCTGGTCCTTGCGGGTCGCGGTGATCGGCACCAGCGCCAGCGCCATGAAGACCCCGATCAACAGGAAGCTGCGCGTCAGATCCATGCCCGGCACCGCCAGCAGGAAGGGGCCGATGACAAGCCCGGCCCGGCCCGCGATCTGGTAGATCGAGAAGACGGACCCGCGGCGATTGGCCGGCGTCACATCGGCAATCCAGCTGTCCGCGACCGCGAACATCACCGCCGTCGAACACCCGAAGGCAAAGCGCGCGAGGAACCAGAGCAGCGCCTGCGTATCGAGGCCGAGCACCAGCGTCACCGCCGCCGCGACGCCCGCCGACGCGGCGAAGGCACGGATATGGCCGACCCGGGCGATGAAGCGCGGCGCATAGATCGCACCGGCCATGAAGCCGCCGGCATAGGCCGCCGCGACCGCACCGATGGCCAGACCCGACCACTGGTCGGCCGCCATCGCGACGGGCAGCACCACGGCCAGACCGCCGGTCGCCACATGCAGCAGCGCCATCGAGATCATCAGGACCAGGACATTGCGGTAGAAGGCCAAGGCGCGCGTCCTAACTCATGCTATGACAGTGATATCCGAAACCCGTCGCAACCCATCACGGAGCGTTCCCATGTTCAAGCCGCGGACCCTGTTATTCGCGATTCTCGGCAGCCTTGTGACACTCGCAGCCTGTTCGCAGCCGTCCGGCAGCTGGTCGCTGAATTCGGAATCGTCCTCGTTCAGCTTTGTTTCGGTGAAGAATTCAAGCGTGCTGGAAGCCAGCCATTTCGGCACGTTGACCGGCTCGGTCAGCGAGGACGGCAACGCTCATGTCGCCGCCCAGACCGAGACGGTGGAAACCTGGGTCGATGTCCGCAACGGGCGCATGGTCGAGCACTTCTTCCAGAGCGCCCAGCACCCCCAGCTGTCGGTCGACACCCAGATCGATCTCGAAGCCTATGACGACATGGAGATCGGCGAGACGCGGCGCACCGAGCTGACCCTGACGGTCACGATCGTGTCGACGCCGCGTACGCTTTACGCCGATGTCTTTGTCACCCGCGCCGGACCGGACACGGTCATCGTCGCGACCGCCGAACCGGTCATGGTCGATGCCCGTGATTTCGGCCTCGGCAATGCAGTCGAGATGCTGGAATCGCTCGCCGGTCTCGATTCCGTTTCGCCGGTCGCGGCCGTCAGCGCCTATCTCGTCTACGAACGCTGATCGGCCGGAAGGCGGGGCGGCAACCGTCCCGCCAGCCCGTCGAGCGACCACACCCCGCCGCCGCGCGCGATCAGGTAGATCAGCAGCGCCGCCCAGAGCGCGTGCGCGCTCCACCAGGCGCCCGGGAAGACGAAGATCTGGATCACCAGCGTCATCCCGAGCAGGCCCAGCGCGGACAGACGGGTGAACACGCCCAGCACGATCAGGATCGGCAGGGTGAACTCCGCCAGCGTCGCCATCCAGGCTGCGACATCGCCGGGAATGAGCGGCAACGCGAAATCATTCTCGAACTGCCCGATCACGGCGGGCCGCAGATCGAGCGGCAGGACCGGCAGTTTCAGGTGATAGCGCTGCACCGGGAAGTCGTTGATCAGTTCGGTATAGCCGAACAGACCGAAGGTCTGGACCTTGGTCAGAAGCGAACGCCAGAACACGCCGGCGATCGTCAGGCGGAAGAAGAACGCCATCGCGTCATGTGACACGATGCGTTCGACGGTGCCGAAGACGGCCGCGTGAAGCCGCGCCGCTGAACCGATCAGCGGCAGGTTTTGCAAATGTGATGTCATGGGTCAGTCCCTCGCGAATACGCCGTCCTTCAGAAGGCGGATGAAAACTTCGATGCCGCAGCCGGCGCGCTCTGCGGCCAGGCCGAGCGGAATTCCGGCCGCAAGCGGATCGAGAAGCGCGGCCTCGGCGGGCTCGAGCGCCCGGTGGCGCACTTCGTGGCTTGGCCGCCAAACCAGAACCGTTTCGCCGGTGTCCGGCCCGGCGGGCACCATCCGGGCTTCGAATCGTGCCGCGGCCCAGCTCGCGTGGACGGCCCGCTTTGCGTGCAGCAGGCGGACACTCGGATGGAGGCGGATCGTCAGTTCGGCGAGCCGCTCCGGATCGGCGCCGGCGAGGACGCCCGCGCTCAGAATCTCGGCCTCGGCCGCCAGATGCGCTTCGCTCCACACCCGGTCGAGCCGGGCGATGTCGGGCAGAATGTCGGGCATGCCCGGTGGGTTTTCCGCGGCGATGAAGTCGGCAAAGCCGCTCCCGTAGCGCGCCATCACCCCGTCCCGGGGCGGGTGCGCGGTCCAGTAGGCCCTGGCGAGCGCGGCGAAATTGCTTTCGCCGGACATCGCCCGGACGGCGGGATAATTGTCGCCCAGCACCTCGATCGCACCGCGCACGACGGAATTCCGGTAGACGGGAAACCCGGTCAGACCGCCGCCTGCGAAGGCTGCGACCGCCACTATGTCCCCGCCGTGCAGCATGGCGGCAAAGCTGTCGTAAAAGGCCGGATCACGCATCGGCCAGCGCGGCCTCTTCCGCCCGTTCGAGGATGGCCTGCGCCATGTCCCGCTCGGCCATCAATTCGGAGAAGGGCGGCAGATTGTTGTCGCGTTCGATCAGCGTCGGCACCGGACCGGTGCGCGCGAGCGTTTCGCGATAGAGCGTCCACACCGCTTCATTGATCGGCGCGCCGTGCGTGTCGATCAGCAGGCTGCCGTCCGGATCGGCTTCATGACCCGCGAGATGGATCTCGCCAACCGCGTCCAGCGGGAAGGTGTTCAGATAGGCGGACGCGTCGCGCGTCAGATTAACCGCGGTGACAATGACATTGTTGAGATCGAGCAGAAGGCCGCAGCCGGTCCGGCGGACGGCTTCGGCGAGAAAGTCCGTCTCCATCATATCGCCCTTGAGATCGACATAGAGTGACGGGTTCTCGATCAGGAGGGTCCGCCCGAGCGCCGCCTGGGCCTCGTCGACATGATCGCAGAAGCGGTCGAGCGCACCGCTTGTGTAGGGCAGCGGCAGGAGATCGCCGTAATAGATGCCGTCATACCGGCACCAGGCGAGGTGTTCCGACACCAGTGCCGGCCGGTAGCGGTCGATCAGTCCGCGAAGCGCCTTAAGATGGTCGGGGTCCGGCCGGTCCGCGCCGCCAAGCGACAGCGAAACACCGTGAAGGGAGACGGGATGCCGCTGCGCAATGGCGTCGAGCCATGTGAGGCGCGGACCGCCGGACACCATGTAGTTCTCGGGATGCACCTCCACCCAGAGGCCGGGCGCGTCGCTCTCCAGCGCGGCGCGGTAGTGCGCCGGCTTGAGGCCGATTCCGGCCCCCATGGCGGGGGGGAGGGGACGGGTGGAGAATGACATCGCCGAGAACAACCGGGAACGGATTACGGACGATCGACCGGCGTCAGCGAACCCGGACCATAGGGGGTCTGGATGTCTTCGCACGTGCCTTCATCGACATAGGTCCAGGCATGACCGTCATAGTCGGTGGTCGAGGTGCCGGCGCAGGAATTGTTGCCGGTGGATGCGCAGTCATTCTCGCCGGCGAGCGACACGCCATAGCAGCGTTCCTGACCGTCGGCGGCCATGTGATCGTCATCGTCGGCATGCGCGACGGCAGCGGCCAGCGACAGGGCAAAGGCGGACGCCGTCAGGGCGGCGATCTTGGTACGGGTGTTCATGGGATGGTCTCCGTTCGAGTGCATGTGGTCCCTCGTGAGCCCCGCTCACCGGGGTCACATGGGGCTTTTCGAACGGGCCGGTCGGATCGTTACAGCGCGAAAGGGCGGAAAGCCGACCGCGTCCCGAGAAGGAAGCTCAACCAACTGAAATTTTTCTGCTTTTTCTTCCCATCACTTGTGGATCACGGGGCCGTGATCGGGAAGCGATAGTTGAAGGGTCGGTCAGGCGTGGCTCATCGGGCGAGACGGAATGCAGCGCGCCGTGTAACCATTCCGCGATTGCGGGCGAAAGGCCTTGATAGAGACGCTCATGTCCCGGACGGAAGTCACGCTCGGAACGCTGATGGTGCTCGCCCAGTCGGGCGACCGTCAGGCCTATCGCGCCGTGCTGGAAACGGCGCGGGGCCGGTTGATCGTCTATTTCAGGCGGCGGCTGGCGGCCGATCCAGGCAGCGCCGAGGATCTGGTACAGGACACGTTGATGGCGATGCACGAAAAGCGCGCGACCTACGATCCTTCCCTGCCCTTCGGGGCATGGCTGCACGGGATTGCGCGCTACAAGCTCATCGACCACTACCGGCGGCACAAGCGGCGCGAGACAGTGCCGATCGATGACGGGGCGTTCGTGTCGGAGGCCGGAGAGGCCGAGGCCGCCCTCGCCCGGATCGACGTCGAAGCCATGCTGGCCCGCCTGCCGGAAAAGCAGGCCGCGGCGATCCGGCTTATCCACCTCCAGGGCCACACCGCCCGCGAGGCAGCGGAGCGGCTGGGGGCGGGCGAATCCGCGGTGAAGGTCAGCGCCCATCGCGGCCTGAAAGCCGCCGCTGCTCATGCCGCGGCCCATGAAGAGGAGCGATCATGACCGACCCCATCGACGATCTCGTCGGCGCGCTCGAACCGGTTCGCCCGGCGCGGCCGGGCGCTCTCGCCCTGCGCCTTGTCTTTCCGGCCCTTCTGGTTTCGGCGGCGGGTCTGGCAATCCTGATCGGCATGCGGCCGGACATGCCCGCGGCGCTGGCCCTGCCCTCCTTCTGGATCAAGCTGATCGCCATGACGGCAATCGCGGCGGCGGGCTGGATTGCCCTGTCAGCAGCCGCACGCCCGGGACGATCTCCAATCCCCGGCCTGATCGCCGGGGGCGCGCTCATCGCCGTCCTTCTTGTGTCCGGACTCGTCAATCTTCTGACCACGGATCCCGGTGGCCGGATGGACGCCCTGATGGGGCATTCGGTGCGGCAATGCCTGCCGCGCGTCGTGCTGACCGCCCTGCCAGTCTTCGCGGGTAGCCTGCTTGTTCTGCGCCGCATGGCCCCGACGCGCTTGCGCTTGGCGGGGCTGGCCGCGGGCCTGTTCGCCGGGGCGGCGGGGGCGGCGGTCTATTCCCTGAGCTGCACCGAGGCGAGCCTGACCTTCCTCGCGGTCTGGTATCAGCTGGCCCTGCTGATCGTCGCGGCGCTCGGAGCGCTCGCAGGACCGCGCCTGCTTCGCTGGTAGGGCGCTTACTGTCGGCGGCGCAGAAATGCCTGATAGTGCGAGACATTGCGCGCAAAGCGATAGCTCGTGAAGCCGGTCGCGTGCGGGGCCTCGGGCGGGCAGTACATCTCGTCCGATATCCGGTCCGACGTTGCCGTGACCGCGAACGGCCCTTCGGAGACGCAAAAGGCCGAATCGTCAAAGCTCTGCGGATCGTCCTCCGCCAGCGGGTAGCCCGGGACCCGCGTCATCCAGTGAACGCGGCTGTCATCCGGAAAGCCGCGCCAGATCGGTGCGCAAGTCTCGTTCTCGACATGCGTCCAGCCTGAGACACGCCAGAAGCCGCTCGCTTCGCGCGCCGCCGTCGCGACCTCTGCGCCACCCGGCGCAAACACGCAAAGCTCGACCGTCCTGAGCGGTTCGGCCATGCCGTCGACCGCAGCAGGCGTCGCGGCACATAGGTCCGCATCCTCGCCCAGATCGCTGCAGCCGATCCGCCAGTCCACGACACCCCATTCCTGGCGGAAATGCCGGACATTTTGCGTCGTGAACCCGATCCGTCTCGCCCGGTCGCCACAGGGCGGTGCATCCAGCACGCCCGTGTTGAAGCCTTCGGCGGGAAGACAGTGCGCGAAATCGCCCTCGCCCGCCGGCCACTGCCAGGTGCCGGAGAAGGCGGCAAGCGCCATCCGATCGCCGACCACGCCGTGGATCGCGCCTTCCAGACACGCATTCGCCTCGACCCGGAACCAGCCTTCGGCGCGCCGCCCGCCCGACGGGTTGGTGTCGTAGGCGGCGGCCACCCCGACCGCGAAGGACGTGTCATTGCACAGCCGCATCAGCACGGGACGGCCCTGCGCCTCGGCGGCCGCGCCGCCGAGAACCAGCAGGGATAGCAGGAGGAAGGCGCGCATCATGATCGCAAGTTAGTCACAACTTGCGATGGTTGTCAGCCGGAATGCTTACTGCGCGGCGGGCTCGGGATCGGGCCGGCGCAGGAAGGTCATGTCGCGGCCGATCACATCGATCCGGACCACCTCGCCGCCGGAAACGAAGATGTCGTTCTCCGGCTGCGTGCCGCGCACTTCGAGGCGCAGCGTGTCCTCGTATCGCCCGGCCGGCGTGTCCACCGCCCCGCCCTCGAAAGCCGAGACCGTCACCGTCGCGACCGAATTGGCCATGACCGCATACCAGTCATAGGTGACCGATTCGCCCGGCTCGAGCCCCATGAAAGGCGCGAGAACAAAGGTCGCTGCACGCGGCATCGTCCCGTCGGGCAGATCAAGCGCAATCGGCGCGCTCTGCTCGCCGCTGAGCGGCCGAAGGATGGTCTGCGTCCCGGTCACCCGGCCATCAGCGGCAACCGTATCGAGCGTCATGACCGCCGATTCCTGGTGCCACAGGATGACCGCCTCGAGCGGCGCGAAATCGCCGTCCGTCATCGCCGCCGTCATCGATTCGAAGATGTCGCCGCTCATCATCATGGTGCGGTCGAACATCTCGATCCGCTCGCCATTGCGGCGCCAACCGAGGCGCATATAGCCGTCGACTGCGCCCTCATTGATGAATTGCAGATTCAGTTCGCCCGTATCGGGCAGGCGGGCCGCCGCCTCGGCGCGCCAGTCCTCCTGTGCGAAGACCGCAGCGGGAAGGACAAGGGCCGCGAGCGCGGCCGTCATGATGGTTTTCAAAAGGAACTCTCCCCCGGAAATTCAGATCCGGGGGAGAGTGTGACACGCGCCAGTGAGGAAGGGGCTGACAAGCGCGTCATCCGCTTCACGTCTGCGTGACGCGAAGGCTTACCAGTATCCGCCGCCCATCAGCTCGACGCTCTCCTCGCGGGCCTCGCCTTCCGCGACCGTGAAGACGGCCTCGTCGAAGCGGGCACCCCGGAAGCGCGGGAAGGGATTGTTCGAGAAGCCGTAGCCTTCGGTCGGCACGCCCATGAAGTTCATGTTGAACTGCCGGTCGGCGTTTTCGTCGTGATAGATGCGGATCGCGTATTCGCCGGCTTCAAGCCCGTCGAAGGTCAGCGTCACCCGGCCGTCGACCGGTTCGGCGCGATCGAAGGACATCGGCTCATCGCCGTCCCAGGACTCCGCACTGTTGTAGAGCGCGACTTCCAGCGTGCCGCCATCGCGGATCTCCTCGACCGTGACGGTGATGCTGGCGTCCTGGGCCAGCGCGGGGGAGCTGACAGCCGTCGCGGACAGGGCAGCGGTGGCGGCGAGGATCAGGGAAGACATCAGGGTTTTCATGGCAGTTCTCCTTTGCTCGCCGGACGGACCGTCCGTCCGGCGTTCGATTTCGATGGGGGTGGGGTAAGGGGGCTCAGCCGCCGAACAGCATGACGTGCATCAGGCGGCCGGGCATGAAGGCGAACAGGCCGGGGATGACCAGCGCGCCGAAGAAGGCGCCGTAGACGGCATTGCGATGCTTGTTGATCAGGCCGCGGCGGGCATTGGCGATCATCCCGTAGACCGCCATCAGCGTCAGCGGCACGAAGATGTGGATGAAGCTGAAATCACCGTTGTTGGCCTGGCGGATGAAGATGGCCGAGATCGCGGTGGTCACCATCAGCCCGGCCCAGACATAGCCGACCGTGCGGTGCGGGATCGTGCCTTTCGGCGCGAACATCTGCACTGTGCCGAGCACGAGCGCGCCGATCGCGGTCGAGGCGTGCAGCTGGATCACCCAGGGCGCCTTCAGGAAGGCCCCCAAATTCGGATTGATCGACCAGTCGACCGATCCGAAGAGATTGCCGACAAGACCGAGATTGCCGTCCGTCGCCTGCCAGTAGACCAGCAGCAGCACGATCGACAATGCGGCGAAACCGCCGCCGAGATTCATGAGGACCGAGCGCATGCCGCTGACGGGCTTGTCGTCTCGAGTGACCTGGACCTGACCATTCATGTCGCTTCCTCCAATCTGCGCCGGCACCCGGTTGAGCGGGCCGGCCGTGTTCGACGAGGCAAGCGATGCCCGGCAGCGGCGGGCGGTGAAACTCCATCTTCGCAACCGGGCTGTCTCCCGACGCGAATGGCGCTAGTTTTCCATTCGCGTATCGCGAATGGAGAGGGCTGACAGGCATGACGTGGACCGAGCGGGCGAAGCAGTTGCTGCCGGGGGCCGGATTCATCGTGGGCGTCGGCACGTTTCTAGCCTTTCTCGCCCCGTACGAAACCGACGGCATGACCTGGCCCTGGGTCTGGTTCTACTGGACCGGGCTGATTGCCTGGGGCGGCCTGTGCGGCAATATCGGCTCGGCCCTGCTCCGCAGACATGCGCCGGACCTCCCGGACTGGATCAGCTATCCGGTGATGTCGCTCCTGATCTCCATCCCTGTGTCCGCGGCGGTCCTGACCCTGCAGGCCCTGTTCGGAGACCCCAGCCCGATATGGGTCTGGCCGGTCGTCTTCTTCTTTGTCTGGGTGATTTCCGCGGCCGTCACCTTCCTCACCTGGCTCATGGACCGTCAGAAGGAAGCCGCTGCGTCATCTGCCGAACCGGTCATCGCCCGCACCCTGACTGACAAGCTGCCGGTGCGCCTGAGGACGGCGGACCTCCACGCGCTGCAGTCCGAAGACCACTATCTCCGGGTCCACACCTCGGCGGGGGATGCGCTGATCCTGATGCGGCTGTCGGACGCCATCGCCGCGGCCGCGGCACTCGAGGGCGAACAGACGCACCGCTCCTGGTGGGTGGCGCGGTCCGCCATCACCGACGCCCGCCGCGACGGATCGCAGGCCGTGCTGACGCTGAAGGGTGGAATCGAAGTCCCCGTCAGCCGCGCGAATGTCCCGAAACTGCGCGAGAAGGGCTGGCTTTAGGGAAGACTCCCTCTCCCTGCGGGGAGAGGGTCGGAGTGAGGGATCAAAGCATTGCTTGACGTTTCCCGGACGGCGGAGCCGGTCCGGGAGCCATGATCTAAGATTTGTGGACCCCGGTCTTCGCTTCGCGAAACCGGGGAGCGTCATCACGACGAAACCGGTATGGAGAACGGAAGTGATACCACCTTGGCAAAAATTTCCAGATTTCCTGCCGCGAGATCACACAGATGTTCATGAGAGAAGTGAGGCGATCAGCTACCGATCAAAGTTCGTTATTTGGTACTTGAAACTCCCGTCGGAAGAAGCGGAGAGATTCAAACAGGAGAATCCCGAACCGGAGCATTGGGCCGAAGTGTACGAAGCCTTGGATTCAATGCGTCGCAATTAGAAATTTCTTCCCGAAATTTGGGATCAATCGACTGGCGTGAGGATTCGGAAACCCTCTAGCCCCGACGCCCCCGCCATTCCTCGCGGGTCTGGCCCCAGACATCGACGATCATGCCGAAGCCGGCGACCTCGGCCTTGCGGCCGGTATTGTAGGAGCCGAGCTTTTTCGCGACGCCGATCGAGCCGTGATTGTCCGGGTGGATCAGGTGGATGGCCTCGGTCCAGCCAAGATGGTCGAACGCCCAGTCCATCGTGCAGGCAGCCGCTTCGCTGGCGTAACCTTTCCCCCAGCAATCCCGGACCACTGTCCAGCCGATCTCCGGCTGCGGCCAGCCATGAGGATACCAGGGACCAACCCGGCCCACCCAGCGCCTGGTAGCCTTCTCTTCAAGCGCAAAGAAGCCATAGCCGCGGACCATCCAGTGGCCGATCAGCGTCATCAACCCCCGCCAGGCGATCGCCTCGACCTGAGGGCCGCCGATATAACGCGTGTTCTCCTCATCCGACATCATCGCCGCATAGGGCTCGAAGTCGCTGTCGGCGAGCGGGCGGAGGATCAATCTCTCGGTTTCGAGTCGCGGTCCAAGACGCATCGAGTCTAACGCCATCGGGACATCCTTTCGTGACGGAGCACGGAAATTGCCCGGGCCTTCGCACCGTCCGCAAGTGAAATGACCGACAGGTGAACTGCATTGCACATGTATCGCCCCATTGCGGCCCGGCAATTGCACCGCCCTCATGTCATTCGTGTTCGCATGATGAAGGAGCAAGCCTTGTCCGGTCGCGAACGTCCCACCGTGGGACGCCTGGCTGTCTATCTCGTCCTGACCGCGGCCTTTACCGGGCTGATTGCGGGCGGCGCGAATGCGGCCGGCGCCTATGACTGGGTCTATCAGGACCTCGACCGGCCCGCCTGGCTGCTCCCGGGCGGCCTCCTGACCATGTTCTGGGTCGCCAAGTCTATGCTGCTCGCCTTCGCCCTGTGGAGCGTCGAGCGCTTCGGCCGCGAAGGCTGGCGCTGGCTCGGCGCGGCGGGCGTGCTGGGCACGATCGCCTGCGGTGTGGCCTGGACGGTGACCTTCTTCTTCATGCGCGACCTGTCGTTCAGCCTGCTGGTTGTCCTCGCCTCCTGGGTCACGACGGTCTTCGCCGCCTGGGCGGTCGGACGGGCCAGTGTCGGGGCGGGCGCCTTCCTCTGGCTGCCCCTGATCTTCCAGAGCTATGCCCTCGCCGCCAGCTTCGAGATGATGCGGCTGAATACGGGGCTTTAATTCCTCCCAAAGGGTCAAAAGAAAATGGCCGCACCGGAGCCGGTGCGGCCATTTCCCTCTCGGATAGAGTGAGACGCCCCTATTGCGTCCCGGGTGTCTCACTAATCTTCATATGTGACCGATCAACGTCGCCTGACTTAACTCACCGTAACGTCACATCCATGACGTGGCGGTAATGTGATCAGGCGAGGCTCGGTTCCAGACCCTTGCAAGCCTCGACCAGGCCCTTCACGGAATCGACCGAGCTGTCGAACATGGTCTGCTCGTCGGCATTGAGCGAGATCTCGACGATCTTCTCCACGCCGCCGGCGCCGATCACGACCGGCACGCCAACATAGAGGTCGTCGACGCCGAACTGACCGGTCAGGTGCGCCGCGCAGGGCAGGATGCGCTTCTTGTCGTTGAGATAGGACTTCGCCATCGCGATGGCGCTTTCCGCCGGGGCGTAATAGGCCGAGCCATTGCCCAGGAGACCGACGATCTCGCCGCCGCCCTTGCGGGTGCGGTCGACGATGGCGTCCATCTTCTCGTTCGAGGACCAGCCCATTTCCACCATGTCCGGCACCGGGATGCCCGCGACCGTGGAATAGCGCAGCAGCGGCACCATCGTGTCGCCATGCCCGCCCATCACGAAGGCCGTCACGTCTTCGACGGACACGCCGAATTCCTCGGCCAGGAACCAGCGGAAACGCGCACTGTCGAGCACGCCTGCCATGCCGACCACCTTGTTGTGCGGCAGGCCGGAGAATTCACGCAGCGCCCAGACCATCGCGTCGAGCGGGTTGGTGATGCAGATCACGAAGGCGTCCGGCGCGTGCTGCTTGATGCCCTCGCCCACGGCCTTCATGACTTTGAGGTTGATGCCCAGGAGGTCGTCGCGGCTCATGCCCGGCTTGCGCGGCACGCCGGCGGTCACGATGCAGACATCGGCGCCCGCGATGGCGGCGTAGTCGGACGCGCCCTTGAGGTTGGAGTCCTTGCCGAACACCGGGCTGGCTTCGGCGATGTCCAGCGCCTTGCCCTTGGCGGTGCCTTCAGCGATGTCGAACAGGACGACGTCGCCCATCTCCTCGCGCGCGGCGACGTGGGCGAGCGTGCCCCCGATCATGCCGGAACCGATAAGGGCGATCTTCTTGCGGGCCATGGGCGCGTCTCCTTCGCAAATGCGGAAAAACTTGCGCGCCGGTTTAGCGCCGCGCCGGACTTGCGGCAAGGCGGGTTGCTAGCGGTAGAGCGGATCAAACGCCGCAGGCTGGCGGACCAGCTTCGGCGTTTCACCCGCGAAACGCCGGAAATCCCGCGTCATATGCGCCTGATCGGCATAGCCGGCGTCGGCGGCAACATCGCTCAGGCGCCCCGCCCCGGCCTTGATCGCATCCCTTGCCCGGTGAAAGCGGACGAGGCGCAGATACATCGCCGCTGTCAGCCCGGTCGCGCGTTCGAACCGCCGGTCCAGCGTCCGCACCGTGATTCCCGCAGCGTCCGCCGCAGCGTCGAGAGAAGCCAGCGCACCCGATTCCATTCCGGCAATGGCGGCTTGAACCGTCCCGGCGGCGTCTGGAAGCGGCAGGGATGTCAGCTTCGCCTCGGCCTGCGCGGCGAAATCATCGAACGTGTCTGCAGTCAGCTCAAGGCCGAGCTCGGTGAGGCCGACAAGCCGGTCCCGCCACTCCGCCGGGTGCGCGGTAAAGGCCCCGACGGCCCAGGGGCGCAGCCGGACGGCGAACACCTCCATGTCGGCGTCCTGCTCGATCCTCAGGACCCGGGTCAGCGGACCGTAGAGAAAGGCGTCCGGCTGGCGCGTGGAGGAACCATCAGCCCGGTGTTCGATGGGCGCCGCGCCACGGTGCACGATGATCTCGCAGCACCCGTCCGGGGCGATCACCTGCGATCCGCGCGCGCCGGACCGCAAATGCCAGACACCTTCGGCAATCGCGGAGAACGCCCCCGAAGCCGGGCGGAAATCGTAATGCGCTTCGCTCATCACCAGATATCCCGAGCCCTGTCCGGATTGTTCAAGACCCGATCAGGAAAGCCGGTCTAGCCTGCGGGCACAACACGAACGGAGCTTTCCATGCGCGTCACCCTTGCGGCCCTCGCCCTCGCCACGACCCTGACAGCCCCGGCGCTCGCCGGCGATCTCGACTTCATGACCGGTCACTGGACGTCCGGACCCGGCCCGCAGGTCACCGAGGAGATCTGGACCGACGGCCATGGTGGCCTCTTCCTCGGCGTCAATCGCACCCTCGTCGATGGCGAGGCTCGCGCCTTCGAATATCTCCGCATCGTGTGGAATGACGCCGGTGAAGGCGAATACTGCGCCCAGCCGAATGGCGGACCGGCCACCTGTTTCCGGCTCGTCGAGACCGGTGATAGCCATGCCGTGTTCGAGAATGCCGAACACGATTTCCCGCAACGCATCCGCTATTCCCGCGACGAGGACACGTTGACCGCCACCATTTCCGACATGAGCGGCGAACAGAGCTTCAGCTTCGTCTGGACCCGTGTGACCGACTAGCCAGTAAACCTCCGTTTCTCCGGAGGTTTCTTCAGGTCGGCGCGCATCGCCACGGCAAAGGCCTTGCGCGCCCATACCGTGAATTCGTCCGGCTCATCATAAAGCCGCTCCGGCGCCATCCGGTAGCCGGTCATCGCCTTGTAGGGATCGGTGGAATAGACGAAGGGGCCGCAACCTTCCGCGTCGAACTCCGCGAAGGTGGTTTCGTCGGCTTTGAAATAGAGCGTGTCGTCGGCGACGATCGCGAAATTCAGGCCCTGATGAAACACGCCCGCCCCGCCGAACATCTTGCGGAAACGCACCCCGCCCATCGGCTCGAACAGCTCGCTCAGGAAATCCTGATAGTCAGGGCTGAGGCTCATCCCCGTCCCTCCAGCACCATGCGGAAGGAAACAAAGACGCCGAACAGACCGGCGCCCCCGACAAACAGGCAGAACAGCGTGACGCACCACGCCGCATAGTCGAAGAATCCCATCGGCCCGAGATAGAGCGCGTCGTCCGTCACCCGGACCTGCATTTCGGTGCCCGGAGCATAGTCCGCCTCGACGGCCTCGACCTCGCGCGGCAGGCGGGAGGCGAGATCATCGGCGATCAGCCGCCGTCCCGGCGCGAACGCGCCTTCCTCCACCGGCTCCATCCAGACCAGCACATTTACGAAGGGGCTGGTGCCAACCGCCTCGGTTTCGATCCGCGCGACCACCGCATCGGCGCGCGGCGCGAACTGGGTCCGGGCCGGCGGATCGCCGAAATGCCAGAAGGTCGAGGCCACGATCCACGGGATCGCGGTGAACATCAGCGCGACGAAGCCGAGGACCAGTGCCGGGCGCATGGGAATTATCGCTTCATCGCGATGAGAAGGCCGTCGCCGATCGCCGTGAACACCTGATCGACCCGGTCGTCGTCACGCACGCGTTTGGCCAGCGCCCGCAGCGCCTCGGTGTCGGCGTCATTCTTGGCCGGGTCGGCCACGCTGCCGCCCCACAGGACGTTGTCGAACAGGATGATCCCGCCGGGCCGCAGCAGGGTCAGCGCCGCGGCGTAGTAGTCGCCATAGCCGGTCTTGTCGGCGTCGACGAACATGAAGTCGACGCTTTCCGCCAGCCCTTCGGCAGCCAGTTCGGCCAGCGTCTTCCGGGCATCGCCGATGATCGGCTGGATCACGTCATCAACATCGCCGTCGGCCCAGTATTTTTCCGCCAGCGCGATCAGGTCATGGTCCTTCTCGAGCGCATAGAGCCGCGCCTGTTCACCAAACTTGCCTTTCATCGCCTTGGCGACGGCCATCGCGGAATAGCCGGTGAAGACACCGACCTCGACCGCGATTTTCGCGCCCGTCAGCCCGGCGAGGAAAGCCATGAACGCCCCCTGCTCCGGGCTGATCTGCATGCGCGCATCGCCGCGCGTCGCCGTCTCCTCGCGGCAGCGCCGCAGCGCCGCAGGCTCGTCCGGGTTCATGGCCCGCAGATATTCGGTGAGCGTCTCGTTCAGTCCGATGGATCGCGACATCAGCTGTCTGCCTCCGCTTCCAGTTTCGCCTCGTGGGCGGCGGCCAGATAATCCTCCGACCGCATCTCGATCAGGCGCGAACTCGTGCGTTCGAACTCGAACGCCCCGTCGCCCGCGGGATAGAGCGCGTCCGGCTCCGCCGCCGCGCTCATCACCAGCTTGGTTTTCGCCTCGTAGAGCGCGTCGATCAATGTGACGAAACGCTTCGCTTCGTTCCTTTTGTCAGGCGAGAGCTGCGGCACGTCGTCAATCAGCACGGTGTGGAACCGGGCCGCGATGGCGAGATAGTCCGCCGCGCCAAGCGGCCGGGCGCACAATTCCGGGAAGGTGAAGCGCGCCACGCCCGCCGCCTCGCGCGGCACCGGCACGGCACGGCCCTGGACCGTCAGCGTGCACGATTGCGGCTCCGCGCCGGAAGTCAGCCTGTCCCAGGCCGCATCCATCGCGGTCGGGTTGGGCGGTGAGTAATAGACCGGCGCGGCGGTCAGCTGGCGCAATCGATGGTCCGCGCCGCCATCGATCTCCAGCACCTGCAGCCGATCCTTCAGCATGGCGATGAAAGGCAGGAAGAGCTGGCGGTTGAGACCATTCGTATAAAGATCGTCCGGTTCGCGGTTCGAGGTCGCAACGACCACGATGCCGCGCGCGAACAGCTGTTCGAACAACCGGCCCAGGATCATGGCATCGGCAATATCGGTGACCTGAAACTCGTCGAAGCACAGAAGCCGAGCGGTGTCCGCGATCGCCTTGGCGACCGGCGGGATCGGATCGTCGCCCGCCCCGCGGACGTGTTCGGGCCGCTTGCGCCGCTCGGAGGCGTCCAGCTTGCGCCACGCCCCGATGCGGGCGTGCACGTCCTGCATGAATTCGTGGAAATGGACCCGGCGCTTCGGGCTGACCGGCGCGTGGGCGCAGAACAGATCCATCAGCATGGACTTGCCGCGCCCGACCCCGCCCCAGAGATAGAGCCCCTTCGGCGCCGGTTCGGCCTTGCGGAACAACCCGCCTTCGGGCCGCCAGCTCGCGAGGCGGTCGTGCAGCGCGGTCAGCGCCTTCGCCGCGTCTTCCTGCCCGGCATCATGGGCGAGCGCTCCGGCCTCGACGCGGGCCTGCCAGCGATCGATCGGTGTCGTCACCCGGTGAGGCCCGGCATCATGACCAGGGCCAGCGCCGCGCCGGTCAGGACCAGCGTGATCACGACGGCGGCAATCAGGAAGGCGGGGCGTTGAATCTCGCGCATGTCCGCGTCATGCCAGCGGTGTGCGCGGGAAGCAAGTCACGCTGAAATGCGTTCCAGCCCCGCGCGCATCTCCGGCGGCAGCGGGACGGGCCGGCGGGTCTCACGATCGACATAGACATGGGTGAAGCGGCCCTCGGCCGCCGCGCTGTCCGATCCTTCGGCATAGAGCCCGATCTCGTAGGTCACCGAGGAAGTGCCGATCCGCGCGACCCGCACCCCGGCCTCGACGATCTCCGGATAGGCCAACGCGGCGAAATACTGACAGCCCGTCTCCACGACGAGGCCGATCACCGCGCCGCCATGGATGTCGAGCCCGGCCTCGGTGATCAGGTAGCGGTTCACCGCCGTATCGAAGAGCGCGTAATGGACGACATTGTTCATGTGTCCGTAAACGTCATTGTCGTTCCAGCGGGTCGCGATCCGGTCCCACCAGCGGTAATCGCCGCGCGTGCGCTGCGGTCCGCTCACAGGATTTCCTCATACATCGCGACGATGTCGTCATAGCCCATTTCGCGCGGATTGTTCGGGAGCAGGCGGTCATTCGCCGCGACGTCCTCGGCCATGCGCGGCACATCGTTGTGGCTGATGCCGAGCTGGCTCAATCGTCGCTCGATCCCGACCGCCTCGGCGATCCGCTCCATCTCGTCGATCAGTGCGGCGGAGGATGGTCTGAGGCCGATATGACCGGCAATCTCCGAATACTGAGCTTCCGCCGCCGGCGCGTTGAAGCGGAGGACGGGCGGCAGCACGACCGAGTTCGACAGGCCGTGCGGCACGTGGAAAATCCCGCCCAAGGGGTAGGCCATCGCATGCACGCCGCCGACCGGCGAGTTGGAGAAGGCCTGCCCGGCCAGCATCGCACCCAGCAGCATGTCGCCGCGCGCCGCCATGTCGTTGCCATCGGCGCAGGCGCGCTCGATCGCCCCTTGAAGCAGCTTCATCGCCGTCAGCGCCAGCGCGTCCGAAACCGGGTTCTTGGAGCGCTTGTTCGTATACGCCTCGATCGCGTGGACCATGGCATCGATGCCGGTCGCCGCGGTCGCATGCTTCGGCAGGCCGCGCGTCAGTTCCGGATCGAGCAGCGCCATCTGGCAGTAAAGCGCGCCCGACGCGATTCCACGCTTCGAGGTCTCGCCTGTCGTGATCACGGCGACGCTCGTCACCTCGCTGCCCGTCCCGGCCGTGGTCGGCACCAGGATCAGCGGCAGGCCGGTCACCCGCACCTGGTCGACGCCGTACATTTCCGACAGGGGCTGATCCCCGGCGGCCAGCAGCGCGACGATCTTGGCCGTGTCCATCGGACTGCCGCCGCCAAAGCCCAGCACCGCCTCCGCGCCGAACGCCTTCGCGCGTGCCGAGGCCTCGAGCACCATGGCTTCGGGCGGATCGGCGACCACGTCGTCATAGGTTTCGAGCGTGAAGCCGGCGGCCTCGAGCGCGGCGAGCGTCGGGTCGATCAGGCCGGCAGCGCGTACCCCCTTGTCGGTGACGACGAAGAGGCGGCGCGCGGATTTCAGGACCGGGGCGGCCTTTTCGGCCAGCTGCCGGCTGGTCCCTTCACCGAAGACGATGTGCGGGACGGTGCGGAATTCGAAAGCGGACATGCCCGGAACGCTAGTGCGGGCGAGGGGAAAGGAAAAGAGGGTATGGCGTTCCTCGTGCTTCGAGGCTCCCCCGGACACAGTCCGGGGTCGCACCTCAGCATGAGGGTTCAGCTATCCCCTCATCCTGAGGTGCCGCCGAAGGCGGTCTCGAAGGACGAGGGGATAACCCCTACTGCATCGTCGGGATGACGAAGGCCTGATCGCCGATATCGCCGCTCGGCCAGCGCTGGGTCACCGTCTTGAGGCGCGTATAGAAGCGCACGCCATCCATGCCGTGCACGGCGTTGGCGCCGAACAGGCTCGCCTTCCAGCTACCGAAGGAGTGGTAGGCGACCGGCACCGGGATCGGCACATTGATGCCGACCATGCCGACATTCACCTTCGCGGCGAACTCGCGTGCGGCGAGGCCGTTGCGGGTGAAGATGGCGACGCCATTGCCATACTGGTGCTGGCTCGGCAGGGCGGCGGCCTCTTCGAGATCATTGGCGCGCACGACCTGAAGCACGGGGCCGAAAATCTCTTCCTCGTAGGACTTCATGCCCGGCTTCACATGGTCGAAGATGGTCGGGCCGATGAAGAAGCCCTTCTCGTGGCCCTGCAGCGTGAATCCGCGCCCGTCGAGCTTCAGTTCCGCGCCCTCGTCGACGCCCATCTGGATATACTCCTCGATGCGCTTCTTGTGCGCGGCGGAGACCACCGGGCCGTAGTGCGCGTCGGGATCGGTCGAAACGCCGAGATTGAGGCCCTGCGCGGCTTCCATCATGCGTTCGACGAATTCGTCCGCCGTCTTCTTCCCGACCGGGACGGCGACGGGCAGCGCCATGCAACGTTCGCCGGCCGAGCCGAAGGCGGCGCCGACGATATCCTTCACCACCTGATCCATGTCGGCATCGGGCATGATGATGCCGTGGTTCTTCGCCCCGCCCATCGCCTGGAAGCGCTTGCCCTGCTCCGTGCAGGTGCGCGCGATATAGTGGGCGATATCGGACGAGCCGACGAAGCTGACCGCCTTGATTTCCGGATGGTGGAGAAGGGCGTCGACCGCCTCCTTGTCGCCGTGGACAACCTGCATCACGCCGTCGGGCAGGCCCGCTTCCTTCCAAAGCTCGGCGAGGCGCACCGGCACCGACGGGTCCTTTTCCGACGGCTTCAGGACCAGCGCATTGCCGGTCGCGATCGACATGCCCATGAACCACATCGGGATCATGGCCGGGAAGTTGAACGGCGAAATGCCGGCGACGACGCCGAGCGGCTGGCGCATGGAATAGACGTCGATGCCCGTGCCGGCGCTCTCGGTATATTCGCCCTTCATCAGGTGCGGCACGCCGCAGGCGAACTCGATCACTTCCAGGCCACGGATCACGTCGCCCTTGGCGTCGGCGATCACCTTGCCATGCTCGGAGGAGAGCAGCTCGGCGAGCGAGTCCATTTCCGCCTCGACCAGGTCCTTGAACTTGAACAACACACGCGCGCGGCGCTGCGGGTTCATCGCGGCCCATTCGCGCTGCGCCTCGGCCGCCTTGGCGACGGCCTGCCCGACTTCGCCGGCGTCGGCGAACTGGACGCGGGCCTGAACCTCGCCGGTCGACGGGTTGTAGACATCGCCCCAGCGCCCGGTAGACCCCGCGACGCTCTTGCCGCCGATGAAGTGGTGAATCTCGCGCATGCCGCTCTCCGATGGATGGCTGAACTGTTGGCGCTCATATCGCGCCACGCGGGTCCGAGGTCAAATGCGCGGGTGAGATCGGCTTTCCCGGGATCCCTGCGAAGGCAGGGATCCAGCTGGGTTCCTGCCTTCGCAGGAACCCCGGGTTTACCCCACCCCCGCCAGTTCCCGCACCACCGCCCAGCCCTCTTCGACATGGCGCCATTCGGTCTGCGTCTGGCCGATGACGAAGCGGATCGCCGTGCGGCCCTTGGCGCGCGTCTTCGTCAGATAGGTGCGCCCGTCATCATTGATGCGCGCAACGAGGTCCTCATTCGCCCGGTCGATCTCCGCCGGGTCGGACACCCCCTTCGGCAGAAAGCGGAAACCGAGCAGGGCGAGGCGCGGCCCCGACACCAGTTCGAAATCCGGATCGGCCTTGATCAGTCCGGCGAGCCTTTCGGTGAAGGCGATATGGCCCCGGATTTTCTCGCGCAGCCCGTCCGCGCCATAGCTGCGCAAGACGAACCACAGCTTCAGCGCCCGGAAGCGCCGCCCGAGCGAAACGGTCAGGTCGCGGAAGTCAGGACTTTCCCCCGTCGGCACCGATTCCAGATAGGCCGGGGTCAGCGACAGGGCGCGCGCCAGCGTCTTCGGGTCTTTCAGGTAGAGGACCGAACAGTCGAAATTGGTGAACAGCCATTTGTGCGGGTTGAAGACGAAACTGTCGGCATGCTCGAGCCCTTCGGCCAGCTTCCGCACCTCGGGCAGGATCAGCGCGCTGCCCGCCCACGCCCCGTCGACATGCAGGTGGATGCCCGCCTCCCGCGCAATCGCGGCGATGGGCTTCAGCGGATCGATGGAACCGAGCCCCGTCGCGCCGAAACTGGCGACGATGCAGGCCGGCACGAGGCCCGCCTCCCGGTCCGCCGCGATGGCGGCCTTCAGGGCCTGCGGGTCCATCGCGAAATCGGAATCCACGCCGATCTTGCGGACATTCGCCCGGCCCAGCCCGGCGATGCGCGCGCCCTTTTCCACCGAGGAATGGGCCTCGCTCGACGTGTAGACGGCGAGCCGCGGCCCGCCCGCCAGTCCTTCATCCGAGAACCGCCCGGCGGTCGCGCGTTCGCAGCCCGCGACGATCGCGCACAGCGTCGCAGTCGAGGCGGAATCCTGGATCGATCCCATCCAGCCGCCCGGCAGGCCGAGCAGGTGCTTGAGCCAGACCGTCATCCGGTCTTCCAGCTCGGCGGCCGACGGCGAGGTCTCCCACAGCATGCATTGCGCGGCCATGGCGGCGGTCAGCATCTCCGCCAGCACCGAGGGCGGCGAGGCATTGGCGTTGAAATAGGCGAAGAAACGCGGGTGCTGCCAGTGCGTCATGCCCGGCAGGATGATGTCCTGAAAGTCCCCGAAGATCGTCTCGAAGGGTTCGCCCACCTCGGGACAGGTCTCGGGCAATTGCTTCAGGATGTCGCCGGGCCTCACGTCCGAGCGGACGCGCCGCGTCTCGATCGTTTCCAGATACTCCGCCATCCAGTCGGAAACGGTGTTCGCGTGCTCGCGGAAGTCTTCCGGTTTCATGCAGGTCTCCCTTATGGGAGGGATAACTGCGCGGATCGCGATTGTCGCCCTCATGCTTCCTTATTCTGAGGTGCTCGCGAAACGAGCCTCGAAGGGCGAGGAAGACATCTCCCTTAAACTTCAGCAATCACCGCCGGACAGACGCGTTCACCCGCGTTACACTCCTGCCGAACCGTTCCGGCGCAAAGGTTGTCCGATGATCCGTATTGTCCCGCTTCTGGCACTGTCCCTGTCCCTCGCTGCCTGTGCCGGAGGCCAACGGCCGGAATACATGCGCGCCGGAACGGGCGGCGAAATGGCCTATGCCCGCGGCGAACGGGCCCAGCGCGACGGCGATGTTGCCACGGCGATGCAGGCCTATCGCTGTTCCGCGGCCTTTGGGCGCGGTTATGAGGTCGCCTGGCACAGCCTGGGCGTTCTCGCGCTCGACACCGCCGACACGCCCGGCACCAGCCCGTCCGACGCCGAGGCCTTCCGCGCCGAGGGTTTCGAGGCGCTGGAGACCGCCGCCAATGCCGGCTGGGCCGCCAGCCAGGCCGAGCTGGCGATCCGCCATCACCGCATGGGCCACACGGCCGAGGCCGCGCGCTGGTCGGCGATCTACCGCACCAACAACCGCGATCAGGCCCTCGGCCTGACCCGCCTGCCGCAGACGACGAGCGACGCCATCGCCGCCAATGCCAGCGACGCCGAACGCGCCGCCGCGGTCGAGGCCGCCGCCGATTTCTTCCCGCGTCCGCTCGATACGGCACAGGCCGGCCCGGAATGCCGCGACCTGACCTCGCCGATGCGCCGCGAGCGGGAAATCAATCTGCAGGACGTGATCCAGCCCGGCGTCGGCACCAGCCGCCCGACCGGTCAGTAGGCGCGCCAACAAGAAACCGCCCCTGCCCGATGGCAGGAGCGGTTCCAATTCCGTTCAATCACAGCGTGACGTCAGGCTGCTGCGAGCGCGGCCGTCTTGCGGAAGACGGCGACCTTGCCGGAGATTACCTCGTCCAGCCGCCAGCCGAGGTCGGCGTGCAGCGCGTCATAGAGCTTGCCGCCCTCGAGCGTGTCAGCGCCGTCCAGCATCAGGAGTCCGCCTGTCTTCAGGCGCAGCGCGGCATGGCGGAAATGCGCAGCCAGCGCCGCGAAACCCGGCGTCGGGGCCAGATAGACCGCATCGACCTTGCCCGCGCTTTCCGACGCCGCGACGCTGGCGAAGACGCGCAGCCGGTCGGCGGAAATCCCCTCGGCCTGGCACAGGCCTTCGACCGCCTCGGCATTGGCCGCCTGCGCGATCAGGAAGTGGAAGGCCCCGCAATCGAGGAAGGTCATGGCCGCACGGTCATTCGCCCCGATCTGCAACACCTTGTCGCCCGGACGCACCGCATCGCCGAGGAAATCGGCCAGCGCCGCGTCGAACGGGCCATGCCGGCGCTTCACATTGCGCTGGAAGCGCTTCAGCGGCGCCGTCAGCCGGTCGAAGAGCGAAGGAGTGTGGACTGCGTCGAGAACTGCCATCGTCGTCCCAATCGTGAACAGGTCGTTAATGCCTGACACTCCCGTCGCAACCGCGATGCCAAGTGGTAGGATTTCGTTAACGATTGAGGCCTTGCGCCCGGCGCGGCGGCGCGCAATGTGAGGCCGTGAACGACTATCGCTATCCCGTCCCGCGCGACCCCGGCGAACAGCACATCGTCGATGTCCTGATCGAGGAACGCGCCCCGCGCCTGATGCAGCGCCCGCGCCTGTGGCGGGCGATCAAGTCGCTGGTCTATCCCGCGCTCGGCTATCGCCGCGCCCGCACCATGGCCGACGAGATCGCGAATCTTCGCGGCGTCGAGACGCTGGATTGGGCGATCGACTTTCTCGAACTCTCCATCCTCCAGAGCGGCATTGAGGCCGTGCCGGAAACCGGCGGCTGCGTGGTCATCGCCAACCATCCCGGCGGCATTGCCGACGGTGTTGCCGTCTGGCAGGCGCTGAAGGCGCGCCGCCCTGATCTCTGCTTCTTCGCCAATCGCGACGCGCTGCGCGTCTGCCCTGGCCTTGCCGACGTCGTCCTGCCGGTGGAATGGCGCCAGAACGAGCGCCGCCGCGATTCCACCCGCGAGACGCTGCGCGCCGCGCTCGAAGCCTTCAATGCCGGCCGCTGCGTGGTGATCTTCCCCTCGGGGCGCATGGCGGAATGGACCTGGAAGCGCTGGGGGCTGAAGGAAAAGCCGTGGATGCCGACCGGCGTCAGCTTCGCCCGCCGCTTCGGCGTGCCGATCATCCCGCTGGGGGTGAACCAGCACATGCCCTTCCTCTACTACGCGCTCGCGCAGGTGAATGAGGAGCTGAAGGACATGACGATCTTCCAGGGCTTCATGGACAAGCAGGGCTCGCGCTATCGCCTGAATTTCGGCGAGGCCATCGACCCGAAAGCCCTGCCCGCCAGCGAAGCCGAGGCCACCGAAATCCTGCGCCGGACCTGCGAAGACCTGGCCTGGCGGTGACGGAATGACCGGCCAGACCCTGTCGCTCGCCGCGCTCAGAGCCTTTGCCCGCATCGTCGAGACCGGCAGCGTGACCCGCGCGGCCCGTTCGCTGAACATCAGCCAGAGCGCCGTCAGCCATCACCTCAAGGCGGTCGAGGCACAGGCAAGCGCACCGCTCTTCATCCGCAGCGGCCAGCGCCTGATCCCGACAGAGACCGGACGCCTCTTCTATATCGATGTGCGCGAAGCCCTTCGCATCCTCACCGAGGCCGAAACCCGCCTTCACCCGGGCGGCGAAGCCCGGCTTGTGCTGGGCGTCCAGTATTCGATCGGCATTCACGCCCTGGCACCGGTCTGGACGCAGATTGCCGATGCCTGCCCCGGCCTCAGAATCGATCTCGATTTGCTGGCCGACGAGCCCGCGCCCGGCCAGCGGCATATCGACCTCTGCCTCTCGACCTGGCCGCTCGATCCCGACTTCCTGACCAAGGCCGAGTTCGAAACGCACTGGCGCCCCTATGCCGCGCCGGGCATCGCGGTATCGGGCTGGGAAGACGGCGGACCATCGCTGATCAGTTTCGAGAACGGCACGGACTGGCGGTCCTGGGGGATGGCGAACGAGCAGATCGCCGGGCGAACCCTCCACACCAATTCCGCAGGCCTCGCCCAGACGCTCGCCGCACAAGGGGCCGGGATCGCCCTGTGCGCGGACATTCTGGCGAATGCCGCCGTCCGTTCGGGTCAACTCGCCGCGCTTTCCGACCGCGCTGTCGCGCTCGAATGGGGGCAGATCCGCCTCGCCGTGAACGCCCGATCGGCCCAACGCGCCGAGATCGGACCGCTGGTCGAGCGGCTGACATCGATCCTCTCCTGACTGACAGGGCATCATCGGGATCGATCATCCCATACATTTTATAGATTGTTCTGCCCGAACCAGTAGCAGAATGGATCGTCTCTGGTATGCGAAAACATTCGCCGGAGAGATGCCATGCCCCTGACGACCGGACTGTTCGCGCTTGCCCTCATCATGACGCCGCCCGGTGGGGAGACCGCCTCGACGGTCCGCGATCTCGCCGATGCATGGGTGGCGGGGTTTGCGGACTTCGACCCGCTGGAAGCCCGCCTCTGGGGCGTGGCGACCGATCCCGATCGACTGACGGGTGATGTGTCGCCCGCGGAGACAGCCGATTGGCGACGACAGCAGCAGGCCTGGCTGGCCGAACTGAACCGGATCGATGCCGCGCCGCTGACGGCCACGGACCGGGCCATCTACATCAATCTGCGCGACAGGATTGAAACCGATCTGGCGCTGGAAACCTGCCACCGGGAATTCTGGCCGCTGAACAATTTCGGCGGCTGGCATCTGAACCTCGAAAACTCGCTGGCGATCGCTCTGGAAACCTCCGGCCCCGACGCAGAGCGGCTGGAAGATTGGGCCGGTCAGATCGCGGCGCGCCTGAGTACCGACACCGCCGCCCTCGAAACCGGACTGGAGCACGGCTATTCCGTCCCCCGGCCTGTCGCGATGATCGTTGCGGATCAGTATGACGGCTTGGCGGCGCCGGACTCCCCGGTAGCGGCCTTGCCGGACGGTTCGGACCCGGCACTGGCGGCGCACTGGTCGGACCTGTTCGACACCGTGATCGCCCCGGCCTTCACGCGTCAGGCCACCTATATCCGTGATCGCTACGCGCCCCGCGCACGTACGGATCTGTCCCTCTCGGCCCTGCCGGATGGCCCGGCCTGCCTGGTGGCGTCCGTCCGCCGCAATGTCGGTATCGTGATGACGCCGGCCGAGCTCGATGCACTGGCTGACCGGCTGCAGCGCACGGCCGACGCCCGATTGTCCGAACTCGGCGGCCGGATGTGGGGTCTGACCGATCCCGTCGCAGTACGCGAACGCCTGCAATCCCTGACGGATGATGACGCCGAGCTGGGCGGCGAGGCTGAAATCATCGCGGCGGTTCAGGCCGAAACCGACCGGCTGATCGCAGTCTCCGCGCCCTACTTTCCGCCGCTTCCGGAACAGCAGGTCGACGTCGTCGCCTATTCCGCGATCGAACGGGAGGGCATGACGGCCTCCTACCGCCCGTCGAATGACGGCGACTTTGCCGGAACCTATTTCCTCAACCCGGACGAGCCGCGCATGCAGACGCGCCGGTCGATGGCCGCTGTGACCAGTCACGAGGTCGCCCCGGGACACCACATGCAGGCGATGATCGCCCGCGCCGCTGGATCGGCCGGCAGCGAGCCACCCCACCCGATCCTGACCATCGGGTTCAACAACGCCTTCGTGGAAGGCTGGGCCCACTACGCGGAAACCCTCGCGTTCGAGGAAGGGCTGCTGTCCGACTCCGACCGGACCGCGCTCGATTTCTGGGCAGACTTCGGCGAAGCCATCGCCATCGAGACACGCTTCCAGACCGGGGAGGCCGATGAGGCCGCGACCCGTCAGGCTGTGCTCGATCGCCGCGGCACGCCGGACGCCGATCCGTCCTCTGCTGACATTCCGCTCTACTGGATGTCGGTCATGCCCGCCCAGCTCTTCTCATACGGTCTCGGTGCGGAAACCCTCTATCGTCTGCGCGACCGGGCGCGTGATGCCCTCGGGGATCGCTTCGACTATCCGACCTTCCACCGCCTCGTTCTCGAAGACGGCAGCGTGCCGCTCTGGTGGATTGAGGAGAAAGTCGACGCCTGGATCGCCTCGAGCGGTGCTGACGCCGATTGATCCTCTCAAATGACGGTCCCCGGTTTCGCGAAGCGAAGACCGGGGCGCGCCATTCCTTGGGTCTGGACCCCGGCCCGCGCACCGCGCGGCCGCGAAACGTCAGTTCGCGGGACTGGCCCTCCCCTCGACACCCGCCGTCATGCCGTACCAGTCCACCTTGCGGGTCATGAACATGGTCGCGGCGAGCGCGGCGAAGACGAGGCCCGATCCGATCAGCAGGGCGTAATCCTCGACGAGGACCAGCACGAACTGGACGAGATAGGTCAGGGTCAGACCGGCGAAGGTCACCATCGCCCGCGGCTGGGAGCGGAAGATGGTCAGCGCATAGCCCGCCGTCAGCGTGATCGTCGCCAGCGCCGCCACCCCATAGGCCGCCCACACGCCCAGATGTTCCGACATCGCCAGCAGGAGGAGGTAGAAGACCACCTGCGCCAGCCCGATCAGCACATATTGCGCGGCATGGACGGGGCGTTCGCCATTCGCCTCGATCAGGAAGAACATCAGGAGAGTGAAGGCGAGGAAGAGAAGCGCGTATTTCAGCGAGCGCGAGACCTGCGCATAGCCGTCCGCCGGCGTCACCAGATTGACGGCGAACAGCGCCGTGCTCGCCTGGTTAAGGGTATAGCCGCGCCCTTCGACCCAGGCCGCCGGCACGCCGCGCGCCAGATAGGGCACGCGCCAGCTGGCGGTGAAGCCGTCCGATCCGATCTCGCGCGTATCGGGCAGGTATTGCCCGTCAAAACCCGGGTGCGGCCAGTCGCTGGTCACGTCCGCCGTCGTCTCCCGGCCCGAAGCGAGCAGCGCGAACCGACCCGCCCCGGAGATCTGCAGCGCGCCCTCGAAGTCGAACGCCTCGCCGGGACGCAGATTGGCGACCGGCGCCGCCATGCCGCGCCAGGCGGCCCCGTCCGGACCCAGCCGGTCGAAATCCGATTGCGGCTCGAAACGCAGCGCGCGCCGGCCCGAAAGGGTGAAGCGGAAATCCTCGCCGATCCCGCGGAGATCACTGACCGCATAGATCATGCGCGCGCCAGTCCAGTCGATCGTCCCGCCCTCGGGCAGCACATCACCCGCCGCGCCGGTATCGAACCGCCCGCTCATCTGAAGGCCCGCCTCATAGACCGGCACGTCATAGATGGCGCGGTGGAGGATGCGGGTTTCCAGCGCCCCGGTCAGGTGCAGCGTGTCGGGCGACAAGACGATTGTCTCGGTCACCGTGCGCATCTCCCGGCGGGTGCGGCCATTGGCGTCGCGCACCTCCATCTCCCGATCGATCGTATAGGGCAGGACCAGGAAGGGTCCGCGCATCTCCTGCGCCCCGCCATAGGCGGCCCCGACCTCGGCAGAGACCGTCTCGGCGCGGTTGGCCCGCTCCCAGGCGAGCAGGTTGACGAGCGCCAACGGCGCCCCGAGCAGCACGACCAGCGCGCCGACGAGAATGAGTTTCAGCCCCATCGACCGGCTGCGGTCGATGCGTGTCTGGCCAGTTTGTACGGAGTGATCCGTCATCCATCCCTCTCCCTTGTCCGTTGGATAACGGTCGGGGATCAGGCGCGCCGGATCGGGAGATCACGGGGCGGGATCGGGGCGATGCGAAGAAAGTTTGCGGCGGAAAGCGGGATACCCCCTCACCCTGAAGCGCGCCTCCTTCGGAGCCGCCCTTCTTTCCCTCTCCCTGCAGGGAGAGGGAGGGGTCCCGACCGAAGCGTAAGCGAGGATGGGGAGGGTGAGGGGTCTTAGGCTTCCCGTTCCGCCAGATGGCGCTTGATGCCAGCGATGGCTTCGGCGGGATTGAGGCCCTTCGGGCAGACCTGCGCGCAATTCATGATGGTGTGGCAGCGATAGAGCTTGAACGGATCATTGAGGTCATCGAGCCGGTCGCCGGTCATCTCGTCGCGGCTGTCCTCGATCCAGCGATAGGCCTGCAAGAGCGCCGCCGGGCCGAGATACTTGTCGCCATTCCACCAATAGGACGGGCAGGCCGTCGAACAGCAGGCGCACAGGATGCACTCATAGAGCCCGTCGAGCTTGGTGCGGTCCTCTTCGGACTGCTTCCATTCCTTCTCCGGGGCCGGCGTCTCGGTCTGGAGATAGGGCTGCACATAGGCGTGCTGGGCGTAGAAATCGGTCAGGTCCGGCACGAGGTCCTTCACCACAGGCTGGTGCGGCAGCGGCGCGATCGTGATCGTGCCGGAGAACTCGTCCATGCCCTTGGTGCAGGCGATCGTGTTGCGCCCGCCGATATTCATGGCGCACGACCCGCACACGCCTTCGCGGCAGGAGCGGCGGAAGGTCAGCGTCGGATCGACCTTGTTCTTGATCCAGATCAGCGCGTCGAGCAGCATCGGCCCGCAATCGCCGGTATCGACCGTGTAATGGTCCCAGCGCGGCCCCTCGCCGCTTTCCGGATCATAGCGGTAGATCTTGAACTCGCGGGTCTTTTCCGCGCCGTCCGGTTTCGGCCAGGTCTTGCCCTTCTTGGGCTGGGATCCCTTCGGAAGCGTCAGCTGAACCATTATTCGTCCTCTGCCTGGTCCTGAATCCACAGAAGCGCGACATCGGAGATGTGACGCATCTGCAGGCGGGCCTCTTCGGCCGTGAATTGCGTATTCTCTTCACCGCGCAGGGCCGCCGAGATATCGGCCGCGCCGTTGCGCATGCGGTTGTCGAACTGCTCCCAGGTCACGCCGCCCTCAAGCGTTGTGACCACCTCCTGCAGCTCGGCGATCCGGGCCTCGACCGTCGCCAGGCCGGCGGCATTGTCGGTCAGCGCCATGAAGTCGGCGAGCGGCGGGTCGAGTTCGGCCATGGCGCGATAGCCGACGAGATAGAGCGGCAGGACTTCGCGCTCGATATTCGGCGCGGCCCCCGTCGTCCAGCCGACCAGCGCCGTGTCGTCGCATGCCATCTCTTCGGACAGCATCTCGATCTCGGTGGCGATCTCTTCCTGCTCTTCCGGGGAGAAGCGCGCCATTTCCCGGCCGGCCTGGAAGAACAGCACCGCGCCCTGCCAGCGGTCGAGCAGATCGCATTCGACGCCGCGCACCGCGATCGTCTTCACGAAGACGACCGACTGGCGCGCCGTGGGCAGGCCATTGTTCTGCGCCAGCGCCGAAGCGCTGACGGCAAGAGCAAGGGCGAGACCGGCGAGTGCGCGGATCATCAGTAAACCCGCGCCTTCGGCTCGATATACTTGATGTCGTTCGACAGCGTGTAGGTGTGGACCGGGCGCTCGTCGAGCGTGACCTGACCGCTTTCCGTGTCGAAGAAGGCGAGCGTGTGCTTCATCCAGTTCTCGTCATCGCGGTCCGGGAAGTCTTCCCGCGCATGCGCGCCGCGGCTCTCGGTGCGGTTCGCCGCACCGTTCACCGTCACGGCGGCCTGGGCGATGAGGTTGTCGAACTCGAGGGTTTCCACGAGGTCCGAATTCCAGATCATCGTGCGGTCGCTGACCGCGATGTCCGGCAGACCGGCATAGACCTCGGCGATCTTCTTCACGCCCTCGTCCAGAACCTCGCCGGTCCGGAAGACGGCGCAATTGGTCTGCATGGCGTGCTGCATGCGGTCGCGCAGTTCCGCCGTCGGCGTGCCGCCCTTGGCATTGCGGAACTTGTCGAGGCGGGCGATCGAATTGTCGCCCGCGCCCGACGGCAGTTCCGGCTGACGCGCGCCGCTTTCCAGGATGTCCGCCGCGCGAAGGCCGGCGGCGCGGCCGAACACGACGAGGTCGATGAGGCTGTTCGAACCGAGACGGTTCGCCCCGTGCACCGAGACGCAGGCCGCTTCGCCCACCGCCATCAGGCCCGGCACGACGCAGTCCGGATCGCCGCCCTTCTTGGTCAGGACCTCGCCGTGATAATTCGTCGGGATGCCGCCCATATTGTAGTGGACGGTCGGCAGGACCGGGATCGGTTCCTTGGTCACGTCGACGCCGGCGAAGACGCGCGCGCTTTCCGAAATACCCGGCAGGCGGCGGTGGATCACGTCGGGATCGAGGTGGTCGAGATGGAGATAGATGTGGTCGCCCTTCGGCCCCACGCCGCGCCCTTCGCGGATCTCGACCGTCATCGAGCGTGAGACGACGTCGCGGCTGGCAAGGTCCTTCGCGCTCGGCGCATAGCGCTCCATGAAGCGCTCGCCTTCCGAGTTCGTCAGATAGCCGCCTTCGCCGCGCACGCCCTCGGTGATGAGCACGCCCGCGCCATAGATGCCGGTCGGGTGGAATTGCACGAATTCCATGTCCTGCAGCGGCAGGCCCGCGCGCAGTACCATCGCATTGCCGTCGCCGGTGCAGGTATGCGCCGAGGTGGCGGAGAAATAGGCGCGGCCATAGCCGCCGGTGGCGAGGATGACGGTCTGCGCCCGAAAGCGGTGCAGCTTGCCGTCTTCCAGATTCCACGCCGTGACGCCGCGGCAGGCGCCGTCATCGTCCATGATCAGGTCGAGCGCGAAATACTCGATGAAGAACTCGG
>WGOD01000005.1 GCA_016124205.1 Alphaproteobacteria bacterium | reverse complement strand
TGTAAAATGAAGCGATAAATGGCACTGGTTGCACCCCCGTGGTGGGAAAAGCCGGGACCCGACGGGAAAACGCGGGATGTGCCGATTAAATGGGGCTGAAAGCGAGATTCAGAGCGTTTGCAACGCCATTGCCGAAGAGGCTTGGTTGCAGGGGGGGTGCAACCTAAACGGGACCAGAGCCAGAGTCGCCCCTAAAGTGCCCAAAACAAGCGATCTAAGGCCAAATCCAGCCCCACGCCATCTTTCGCAGGTTGCACCCCCCTCCGGCTTACCCAAGAGCCCCCACACCTCGCTGTTTCATTTCAAAGAGCGCCAATCTGTCACAGTAAGGCAGATCGTAGAAAGGTCGAAGAAAACCCGCCACGCGGCGGGTTGATGTCTCAGGCCGAGATTGTTGGGTGATCGCCCGGATACTTCCAGAGCCCAAGGGCGCCCCTCATGGGGATCGGCTTTGTAAACACAATCGGCGAGTTGAAGCGCCATCCGAACGGCCCGAAGAACCACGGGTTCGTGCTGGACTCGATCACTCCATCAAGAATCGCGCTGCCGATGGCGGCTCCATAGGAAAGGGAGTCAATCTCGGGAAGCTGAATACCGAGCGGCTCAGCGATCTGCGTCGCGGCTGCAAACTCATCGCGCGATTTCTTTGCCGAGGCATGGATAATGATCCGTTTGTCGAGCATCCACGAGGGAGGCCCCCACGAGCGGTTCTCGATGCCCTTATGCCCATGCACGATGAGCCAAGCCCAGGGCTGGATGATGGATAGGGCGCGGATCATGATCGCTTCCAGGATCCCGTCTCTTCCTTCCATGCCTCGGGATCGAGGCGGAGCGGAAGGAACAGGTCCGTGAACATCTCGTCAACCAGGCTGTATAGACGCATCGTTGCTTCGATGCGCATCTGAAGGTACTGGTTCAGGTCAGGGATGCTCGGGACGGGGAGCTTGATCGATTTGAGGTCAAAGAACTGGGCGTCGAGCGTGAAGCCCCAGCTATCTTCCTGCGCCGTGAAGATGATCTTCGCGCGGATGAGCTTCTTCCCCTGGCGAAGCGTATTCATGACCTCCGGGGCCGAGGCAACCTCGTCGCCTGCCAGGGCGACCTTTCGGGCCTCGCCGTCCTCGCTGATGAAGAGGAGGGGTCCCTGGATGTCGATCTTCAGACCAGGCTCGCTGTGCGGCTTGGGATAGTCGTCATCGAGCACGCGCATGAGTAGCCAGGTAAGGAAGTCGGGTCCAAGGGCCGCGTACTTCTGAAATGCTTCCATCGGCGACAGTTCGACGCTCATCGACCGGCCTCCGTTGCCAGGAAGTACTCGGCCTCAAGGCCCTGTGTGGCGATATAGTTGGCGCCGATCAGCGCCGGGTACATGGGGCGAAGTTTCAGGTCAAAGGTCGCCTCGAATAGCTCCTGGATGCGCTCGCAAAGTGCGTTGCTTGTCGCGCCCATGAGGACGATGCCGCTGTTCATGTCCCAGAGCAGTTCCGAAAAGGCGCTCTGCGGCGAGATCTCGCGCAGCATCTGGATGGTGAGCTGTTCCTCAAGGGCGAGGCGCTGCTGTCGGGAAATCTTCTGGAGCTTGCGCTCCTTCTTGGCGGACTCGAATAGCTCCTCACGGCGGGCACGGAAGAGCACCGGAGAGAATGCCTTGTGATCGCGACGCACCCCAAGAAGGAGGTGGAGACCGTCCGCGACCTCATCGAAAGTGAAGTTCTCGGCCAGCAGGTTTCGCGGGTTGATCCAGCCGAAGGCTTCTTTCTCGCCGCGACTATCGTCGATGGGACGGAAAGTGTAGCGCCGCATGGCGAGCGTTGCGGTCTGGGGAAGCGTTCGAGGAACGTCTCCCAGCACGGCATAGCGGCGAACGGATAGGCTGGCGGATCGAAAGGGCATGGGTCAGGAGGCGGGGAACTGTCGGGCGATACCAGCGTTGGCCCACATGGTGGTCTGTTCCAGATTGGTGATGGCCAGCGACTTCTCCCGACCATCGGGCACGAGTTCATTGATGAGGTGAGCCAGGCTCTTGGCCTGTTCCCGCAAGCGAACGAAGTCCGCAGCGACCTCCGTAGGAGGGCGATGATAGCAGAAGTCATTGTTGATGCGTTCGGTCAGCTTGGGATCCGCGTGGGACATCGGAATACTCCTTGGACTCATCAGGCAGCGCACTACGCTGCGACCCGCCATTGCGGGTTTCGTCCTTACAGGTCGCCCCAAGTGCCTCGGACGGAAACTGCGATCCAGTAGCTTCCGTCGCAAACTAACGTGATGGTCGCCCGGTCCGACGACGCATAGATCCCAGATCCATTGAATACACCGCCCGGATCGACGATCCCTCCAGAGGTAGCCTCAACCTGGGCGTCGACCTGCGCCAGGACCGTGTACCATAGCCCCGCGGCAGGGGTCGGCAGTTGCAGCAACTCATCCGACATGATGATCACAGAGCCCGTCTCTGTCGACGTCAGCAAACGAGTCGGCGTACCCACGGAAATCACCGCGAACTGCCTCGGCATGAGCGCTGCCGAATCGATGCCGTCGAGCAGGTCGGCGTTCAGGAAGGCGACCTTGGTCTGGCTGTTGACGGTGAAGGGGGTCGCGCCGCTCGTCGCGAAGCTGGCCGCCGGTCCGCCCGAGTAGTTCTGCATCGCGATCGCGGCGGTCGTGTTCGTCGACGTGGCCGAGATCCGGGAGCCCGCGCCGCTCGTCGTGATCGTGCCGCCCGTGATCGCCACGGCGTCCGCAGCCTGCGTGGCGATGGTGCCAAGGCCCAGCGCCGTCCTAGCGGCGCTCGCCGAGGTCGATCCTGTGCCACCGCTCGTGATCGGAAGCGCCGTGACGAGGCTGAGCCCGCTGGCTCCCAGAGTTGCGATCGTGTCGCCATCGCGCCGAACCGTGAACGGCCCAGTCGTTCCTATCTCGATCCCGGGCGTGTCCATCGAGGAGAAATCCGGCCTGCCTGAGATCTGGAATGAAAGGTCTCCGCCGTCCAGGTCGAGCACCAGGCCCGGCCCCTCAAAACGCTCGGTCACCTCAAGCGTCCCACCATCGACAGTGACATCGCCGCCGTCGACGACCACATTTCCACCGTCCACGGTGACATCGCCGGGGCTCGAAACGGTAAGGTCATCCAGTATGGCGACCTTGCCCTCGAAGGTGGCGTCCACGCCCGATCCGCCGCCCAGCGTGGCGCCCGGAAACTGAGAGGCACCGAGCACGTTCATGGCGCCGCTGACTTCCAGCGTGTCGTCGATGGTGACCGAGCGGTTGATGACGACATTCGTCGTTGGCAGGTCGAGCGTCTGTCCGCTGATGGAAAGCAGGCCGCTGGCATCGCTCGACAGAGTGACCGGCTGGTGCGAGGCGGCGGTCAGGCTGTTGATGCTGGACTCGGTGAGAGTCGCTGCGCTCCCGTTGCCGTCGCTGTCGAGGCGGAGCTGCTGGAGCTGGAGGGTCTGGGCGTTGCCGACGGCGACCCAAGTCGAGAATAGAAGGGCGAAGAGAGTAATCATGACGCGCATGCAGGATCCTTTCAGGGGGCTTGCAGGTGGAGTGCGAACTGGATGTTCTGATGTCCGCCGCCCTCGGTGACATAGACGTAGATGAGATCGCCAGCGACGACCGGGATGCTGCCGGCCTCGATCTCCGACGATCCCTCATCGGACGGGAGAGTTACCTCGATGACGGTGCCGGTCCCTCCGACGCCGAAAGTGGCGGCCCGCACGACGGTTTGCTCGGTCGCGGTAGAGCTGTCGGCATGCAGGATCTGAAGGCCACGGATGTTCCATTCGGCCCCGTCCGGTCCGGGCACCTGGAAGATGAACTCCGAGCCCTCAGCTGTCACCGCGGCGAAGCCAAAGAAGAAACCCTGCACAGGAAGCGTGATGCGGCGCTGAAGAAGGTAGGTCTCGACAGCAGCCATCTCTTCCTGGAGGGCGTTGATTGCCCCTGCACGCACGGGAGAACCGATGCCCGTATAGACGACATCGAACGTCCGGCCCGCATCGGAGCTGTGCCCGGTGAGCTTGCCATACTTCGTGAGGGCATACTGGCCGGGTTGCAGTAGTCCCGGTGTTGCCAGGGTACGGCTCCCCTCGGGATCGACGCAGTTGACGGTGATTGGATCGCCAGGCTTCGGCGCCTGTGTCAGCCAGACCTCATAGGGGGCTGAATTGGGAATCACCACGGAATCGGTCACCGCGGCGCCCGGGTGTGCGTCGACCAGGACCGGGAACTCGCGTGCTTCGGCGGGGAAGGTGGCGCTCATGCGTTACCCCAGCGAGACGACAGAGCCGTCGCCCTTGCGATACTTGAGGGTGCCGGGAGATCCTGCGGACTTGTCGATGTAGAAGGAATCGTATGGGATGTCGGTCGCGTTGTCGGCATCCAGGAGGATGAAGGGCTGGTTAGGGTAGTTCGGCACGAGGATGTTCGAGTTCAGCGCGGCAATGTCGGAATGAGCAGACGCCTCGCCCGCGTAGTTGCGCAGGGTGAATGTCTCGCGCAAATCGGTCAGATCGGCCAGTTCGATTGTGTCCGTGCCCGCCCGAACCTTGATGAGCGCGACAGGGATCATCCCGGGCGGGGTGAAGGTATGCGCATTGACGCGGGTGATCTCGGGAGCCGCGGCGCCATTCTGGCCCTTGATGATGTGGAGCTGGAAATCGTCAGCAAGATATTCCTGGTCGGTCATCAGGGAGACGCGACCTTCAGCGTCGACGACCTCTCGCTGGATCGAGCCCTGTCCGGTCAACTTCGGGACGATGCAGAGGATGTCATAGCGGTCGAGGCTGACGCTGGTGCTGGCCGAGACAGTGATGGAGAGGTCCTGGCCAAAGATGAGGTACCAGTTGCCATTATGGTTCTCGCCGTCGTTCACGATGGCCGAGCCATTGGACAGGAGAACGCTCATGCTGGGTGGATCCGAGGGCTGCGCGCAAAGTTCGACATACCGGAAGGCCGCGCGCTTGTTACCGAAGTAGGCCACATCTCCGGTCAGCAGGGTGAGTATGGCCTGGATTGCGGAGTTGCGCGATTTCCGAAACCCGTCCATCACTTCGGATTCCAGCGCCAGCGAGAAGGCCGTGAGTTTCTTTTGCAGTCCGACCGATGCCATTAGGTGCCCTCGTCGATCCAGATCAGGATGGTAGTTCCCGCGGCGCGTCGTTCTTCGAGAGCCTGGCGGAGCGCCTTGTAAGCCGGATGGTCAGCGGTTGGTGAAGCCCATGCGAAACGAGACCAATGAGCCCGGCGCCAGTAATACGCTACTGGCGATGGAAGTCTCGGTGCTAATGCGACGGAAACAAGCCAGGGGCTAAATTGCGGCACTGGTCCGCGGAACCCAAGGGACGACCAGGCTGTGGTCCCCCAACGGCCATTGCCCCAAACGACGGTCCTAGCGGCGCCTCGACGACTGACGGGGATGACGGTCACTCCCCAGCGCCTATTGGTGCCCCAATGATGACGGCCCCATGCGAGTTGGCGGGACCGAAGGGTGAACACCACGGTTCCCGGAACGACCGCGCCAGCGGCCTGCTCCAGCGCCTGCTCTGTTGCGACCTCCGGGAGTCCACGAAGCCGGGCGCGATAGTCATCGTCATGCTCCTGGGAGCGCCTTGGCTGGCCGCGGTCGCGTCCATGCAGATCGAGGAAGTCTCCCTCAGCGAGCGAGAGACTGGTCTGAGCCAGTAGCCACTGGATGGTTTGCGTGGCAGCGGCGGCGCCAAGCGTGAGAGAGCCAATGACGGGATCCTTGGCGTGTACCTCTTCCCGGAGATCGCCGGGAGTCAGATAGGCGGCCTCGCCGAATAGCGTGCCGTCCCCATAGATGGGATTCGTCTGCGGACTGAAGGCAGTGGCCAGGCTCCGCAACAGCCAAGCGGGAAACCGCCGACGCTGGGCCTGATAGATCTCGTCATGGAGAGTGACCAGGCTCATGCAAGGGTGATCCCCTCGGGCGGAAGGCGGAGCAACTGACCGGCGCCAGCGATGATGTTGACGGTGGGTGTTACGATCTCCGCGCTAAGGATCGAGGCATCAGCGCCAAGTAGCGATGCGGACAAGGCCTCGCGGTAGAGGTCGGCACCGATGGGTAGCGCTCCCATGAACCGGGCTCCAGCGTCCAGGGCGCGCTGGATTGCCCGTGGATCGCCACCGGCCCGCTGTGTCATGCGCACCGTGACAGGTACCTGCACGACGGCAGCCGGATAAACATTCACGATGACACCAGCGGCCTTTCCATTGCGATCGAGCACGCGCTGCACCTCGCGGGCCATCAGTTGATTGGCCTGGTCCGATCCATCCGTGACATAGACGGTGACCCAGCCGCCGCGCTCTGGCCTGATGCGGCTTTCATCGACCACAACACGGCGAACCTGCGGAACGGTCAGCGCGATATAGCGGAGCGCTGGAATCGTGGCGCGCCTGGCGGAGATATAGAACTCGGCGATGCGTGCGCGGAACTCCTCATCCGTCTCGACCGGATTGCCGCCGGTCATTCCCTCGACCGCGATAAGCCGCAGTCCAGGGAATCCGGTGGTCCAGGGTGCCCCGGCCACCTTCGGATAAAGAACCGTATTCGCAGGACGGTTCGCTCCTCTGCCTGTCCCGCTGGAGGCGACCGGCACCGAGGCAGCAGTGCCAGTGACAAGCGTCGCCTCCGTGACCTCGAACTCGCGCCCGTCGGCATCGATCAGGATGGTGCCGCCGGGGATGGTATTGGCGCCGACGGCGGACGACCGATAAGCCGTCACGAACCCGAGCGAAGTGCTCGCGGCCTGGCGAGGCAGTTGCAAGTGATCATCGGCCAGGCGATCAAGGTCCTCTCCCTGGGCCGATGCAAAGAAGGCCCTGGAGAACTCCCGGATGGCCAGACGCTCCGCGTCGCGCTTAACCGTGACGGCAACGCCAGCGATCGTGTTGATCAGGGAGCCGGTTCGCGCGGCATCAAGATCCGGATGCCGCGATTGAATGTCGGCGAGGATGAGCTGCATGTCCTGGCTGATGGGGCGAAGTAGGGTCGTCATGAGATGAGCAGGGTGTCCTCCAAAAGGCCATAGCGCGTGCGGACGCGGAAATCGACAACCAGCGTCGAGGGAGAGCCGCTGACAGTAACCCGCTCGACGCGCTGGATCCCGTCGAGCTGGACCAATCCGTTGCGGATGCGAGCGGTGACCTCGGCGATCAGTGCCTGGTTCATGGGACGTGACAGGTACGCCTTGATCCCGGCTCCCCATGCGGGATCCCACGGCAAGCACGCAGGCAAGCGCGCGGTGGGCGGATGATAGGCTGCATCGCGCTCGGCAGTGGAGGCATAGCTGGACCGCGTCTCCACCTCCTCATCGGACAGCCCAAACGGGTCATTCGCCGGTTCCGTGAGGAGCCAACGGTAGATGATTCCAAGCATGGACTCGCGGCCATCGGTGACAGCCAGGTCATGATCACGGACGCGCCAGTTGAAGCGCGGGAAAGCGAGGTCGCCCAGGCCGTTCATGTCTGATCCCCCGTCGTGCCTGCGGTGAAGACGACCGGCACGTTGAAGGTTGCCCCGGAGGGAGTGATCTGGAACGCGCCTGGTCCGTAGTCGAGCAAGGGCGCGATGAGCTGGAGACCGCCCGCGATGGTCAGCGTCCAGGCACCGGCAATGTTGGTGATACGCAGACCGGCGATAGACTCCTGATGATTTCCCGCTACCGCATCGGCGCGATTTCCCGTGATCGTGGAGGCCTGATTCCCGCTCACCGTCGTGGTATCGTTGCCCGCAACAGTCGACGCGCGGTTGCCCGCTACGGTCAGTGAGTCGTCTCCGCCGATCACGGTGGCGCGCGCCCCGTCAACAGTTCGTCGCTCGGCGCCGTGGACCACAGTTTCGAGGTCGAGATCGATCTCGACGGTGACCGCCCCGCGAACATGCACGCGCACGCTGTCGCCGGGCCGACCCTCCAGCAGGATGAGGTCTGGCAGCGCTCCATCGGGTACCTTATCGATTCCGTTGAATGCCCCCCAAAGTGCGTAGCCAGCGTCGAGCGCTCCCCCGGGAAACAGGGCGACCACCTCATCGCCCGCCCGCGGGAAGGCGATGAGCCCGAAGCCCATGCCGAGGTATGGCGTCAGCAGCCGCAGTGAAACCTGCGTGCCGCTCGGCTGCAACGTGCAGTCAAGAAGCACGGTGTTGCGGCTGGCGAGCAGGCGCACGCCGTCGGGGTTGATAGTGGCGATTTCAATGCAGGTCGATTCGCTGAACATGGCGAAATCCTTGGGGAGCGACAGACACTAGTCCAATTCGACGGAAACGGGACGCTACTTCTTGCGGGAAGGCGGGTCCTTTGTCGCATCATGGCGATGCTCCCGGATATATCGCTTAGCACCTGCAACGGTGATGATATGGCCGTCCACGGTGTTACGGACCTCCTCCGGCCTGAACTGCTTGTCACGATATTCCTTCCAGATCGTGCTACGGCTGACTCCGAGAAGTTCCGCGAACTCCGCAAACGTGAGTGGGCGAAGACGCCCAGAGAGAGCTGCCTCAAATGGGTTGTCTAGATCAGGCATCGTTGGCAAACTGGTCAAAATAGGGAATGATGCCGCTGGGGTGAATTCTGAAGTCGCGGCGGACTCTAATGACATATTCAAGCGGGAAGGCGCCTCGGTAGACATCACACAGGACTGTCGCCTTGCTAAGTCCACAGATCGTCGCGACCGCGAAGACGGTCACCGGACGAGTCAACTCGGACACTAGGCGCGCAACTTCATCCCTCGGACGCTCCGGGCGAGACTTCTTCATGCCGCGGCTCCCTTCCTGTTCTTGAACCCGCCGCCGGGCTTGATCTCGAAGACCCGTGTCTCCCCGCCGAGGCGCCGCAACAGCGTCAGGGCCTCTTCCCGGCGCAGGTGCTTCGTGGAGGTCGTCTCGCCGTTGGTGATTCCATTCACCATGACTTCGACGTCCTGCTTTTCGTGGCCGTTCAGTTTTGCGGCCTTCCAGATGGCGGGAAGGATCTGGCGAGGCGTTGCAACCGCGGTCCGCGGCAGCTTTGCGTCCATGCGCTTGCGGACGTCTGCCAGCGCAGCGATCAGCGCGCGGGCCTCGCCGCTGCTCATCTCGTTCACGTCGCTTTGGATCTCTTCCCAGGTTGTGTAGAGCCGGGAGATGCGGGTGATGTGCTTGCGGAGGAATCCTCCCATCCAGTTGACGACATCGCGTTCACCTGCCTCGGGCTTCCCGGCGAAGAAGAGTGTCCGGACGTCGGTCAGCAGGTTGGCGAGGAACTTCGCCTGGGCTCCAGTCATCGCTTTCATTGGATGACCACCTTCGGGGTCTTCCCCGTCACGATGTAGTTCACCGCCGCATCGACATGCTCGATTGCGAGGCCACGCCACGGTTCGGGGCTACGGAGCTGCTTGTCGCGCAGGCGAGCGGCGAGCTTCATCAGCATGCCCTCCTCGCAGTCCGTGGCGAGCGCCTCCGGCTTCGTGGTGGGTTCCCCATCCGTGGGATGGATATGCCAGACTTCCTGTTCGCTGAGTTCCCTGTGCTCAGGCATCGATCCGCTCCTGGTCCAGTTCAATGCGGAATGCGTCTTCCGTCTTCCGGCGGCAACCGAGCGCCAGGAGCGTCCCGTCGTCCAGGTCGGCCAGAGCAGGCTTGTTGGGTGCCTCAGTGACGCTGATCAGTTCATCCTCGCGTTCTGGCAGGATCTGCTTGATGGCGGCAATCGTGGCGTCTGCCGCATGGATCAGCAGTTTGGTCACCTGCCGGAAGGCGACTGTCCCGAATGTCAGCTTGCGCGACTTCGCAGGTCCGATCTCCGCCTTGCGCTCCTCGCAGAACCGTTCGATGTCGCGCTCGATCTGCTTGCGCTCGGCGATCAGGGGCGCGGCCTCCTGCTTATGCTTATCCTTCAACTTCTCCACCGCCTGATTGAGGCGGCTCTCCTGCTTCGTGACGTCGCGCTCGATTTCGCAGAGGCGGCGGAGGCTGTTGTCGAGTTCGTTCCAGTCCTTAATCGCGAGTTCCTTCTTTTTCGCCATGATCGTCATTCCCCAATGAGGTCGAGTTGTGCGGGCGATCCGGGTTTCGGGGTTTCGGTGCGGCTCTGGATCAGCGCTTCCAGGGCGATGCGCGAGTCGGCGGAAAGGACCTCGCCGCGCACGTCTGCCTCCCATTTCGTGGGGCGCTCGCTGAGTCCTTGTGGGAACACGAGGGCGACAGGGAATCCAAGGATCGGCTTGGCGGGGAAGCGGCGCTGCTCCATCAGAAGTTCCTCATCCGTCGCCAGACGGCCTTAACCTGCTGGGCGTTCACGGACCCTTTGACGCTGTTGATTTCGCGGATTCTGCGGAGATGGTGGAGGAACATGGCGACGCGCCGCATGGAGCTACGCTCCTCGGCTCCGTAGGCATCCAGTCCCTCGCGGAAGGCCAGCCACACCTGGTCTGTGATCGCGCCGATGTGGGCATGCAGGAGGGCAGCCATCTCCCGGTCATTCGGCTCGGGGAGACGAACAGCCAGACTGACGCGGGTCCTGATCATATCGACCTCGGCCTGATGGCGAGGATCGTAGACCAGGTCGAACAGGTTCACCGTTCCGAGCAACGCGACCCCGCCGCGGACCTGGTCATTGATCAGGCGCACAGCGTTCAGGATCTTGCAGGCCTGCGTCGGGCGCGGCCTCAGCATGTTCACTTCATCGAGCACGATCAGGCGGGGAAAACGCGCCTGCTTCATCGCTTCGATGATAGCACCTGGCAGGTGGGAAACATTCACGCTGGATGGGATTTCCAACTGGCCTGCCAGAGAGCGGAGGAAGGTCGAGACGGTCTCGGTCGACGTGATGGTGTGCAGAAGGATTGGCGGGGCGCCGGGCCGCCGCTGGTAGCGAGCAATCGCCTCGGTCTTGCCAATGCCAGAGCGACCGACAAAGACGGTCAGGAATTGGGTCGCGCGAACCTCGTTCAGCATCTCCTGGACAAGCTCCGCGGTGCGGGTCCACACAAGGGCGCCGCGCGACGGCCCGAGGATGCGGGCCTGGGCAGCCTGGAAGGCCTCCCGGACGGCGTCCATGTCCCCGGGGTACTTCTCTCCGAAGACACGCGATATGACCGTGCCGTCGTAGCCGGTTTCCCGCCCGATCTGGGCGAACGACCATCCTTGGCCGTGGAGCTGGCGAAAGAACTCGATCGGGTTGGTTTCCTCGACGTTGACCGCGCGGCGCTCAACGAGTTCACCGGCGGTGTGGATGTCGGAGTCGGCGATGTTCAGCGCACCGGATTCCATCAGGTGAGCCAGTTTGCGCACGATGCGATCGCGAACGGTGCGGTCGCGGCCAACGCCAGCAATCACGTCAGCAACGAGCGAAGGCCGTTCGTGGATAAGAAGCCCAAGCTCCTTGTTGTCTATGCGGTCGTCGTAGACCAGGGAACGAGCCCAGACGATGGCGTCCGGCTCGTCGGTTGGAAGGTGAAGGTGTTCAATGGCACCCATCGTTGAAAGCCTCTTGGAGTGGAGGGCAGGGGTTAGCCGGTCCGGTGCTTGCGCGCCTGGTGCTGGTTACGCTCGAAGTCGCTGGTGAAGAGTTGCTCCTCGCCGTCCTCGATAGGAGCGGCATAGGAGGGCGGAAGTTCTGCGGGCCTAACGGGCGGCTGGATGTCGTGGATCTTCACGATGTCCTGCCCGGCGGCTGCCACGATAGCGCCGCGGCGACCGGCCTCATGGTTGGCCATCATGGATCCGAGCGGATCCACGACGCGGTTTCCAATCATCTCGTGAACGCGCTTTCGCTCGGCCCGAAGGACAGCGCGCTGTTCACGCATCGCCACCGCGAGGTCGTGCCGCTGGGCGACCACGGAGATCGGAACGACTTCGCCGACCTCCAGCACTTCGCGCCAGGGGGCCTGCCCATGAACGCCGAGCACCTCAACGGTTGAGCGATCGAGCGGGGAATAGCGGAGACGAACCTTCGCGCCGCGGTAGCGAACGAGATCGAGCGAGCGATAGAGTCGCCCTTCCACGCGCAGCATTCCGCCCGCCTGCACCTTCGCAACGTGCGGGATCATGCTCAGGCGATGCAGCTGCTCGACCGTCGGAACGCGGCGGGTCGGAGCGAGGCGGTTCCATGTGTCGAGCCGCGAAAGGCTCTCGCCGTCAACCTGGCAGCCCTCAGCCTGAGATGGCGCAGTGGCGTAGTGATTCCAGATCCACGCTTCGAGGCGCTTCGCATAGTCCTCGATCAGCGGGAACCCGGTGCGGGCCGCGAGGTCCTCGCGACCGACACCGCGTTTCCGCAGCGTTGCATGGGTCCTGCGGCGCTCGTTCAGCATCTCGGTCCGCATGGTTGGATTGTTTCCGGTGTGGCTGAGATTGAGGCAGTCAAAGCCGCGGCTGATGTCGCCGAAGACGCGCTCCACAACCTTCGCTTTCGCGTTGTAGGGCAGGCAGCGACGCACGGGCGTTTCGAGTTCCACGGCCAAGCCGAAAACCATTGGGTCGTTGGCCTCGTTGCCCAGTTCTTCCGCGGCCTCCACGAGGAGCGCCTGCGCCGCGAGATACTTGCGGCGGTCCATCGTGCGCACCTTCCCGGCGGGCGTGATCTCGGTCCCCTCGATGCGCCGACCAGAGAAGTCCTTGCCGTTGTCAAACAGCCAGTGGGCATCGGGAACACCGCACACGCTGGAAATATCGACCCCACGAGACAGCAGGGCCTCGGCCACCTCCCCGGTCTTCGGAAGCATTGCGTTGGCGAGCGCGGCCAGCACGGCGTTGCCGTCCGGTGCGGTTTCCAGGATCGTCCATCCAACGGGGAGCGTCGTCCGCAGGTCGACGACCAGCGTCATCCAGGGGCGCACGAGTTGCCCGTTTGTGGCGATGACCTCCAAGTCACCCTGGCGATGGTCGACCGTATAGACGGCCCCCGGCAGGACGGTTGAGCGGTCGCGCGCGATGTAGGTGCTCCGGGCATTGAGCCCCTTCTCACCGTACAGGGCGAGCGTCCGCATCGAATGATCGGCATCGAGCCGCTTCACCGTGGAGCGCACCCAATGCCCGGAGATGCGATCAGCGAGTTCCGGAGCGGGACGGCCATCAAGGCCCTGATCGGCGATGATGTCGGCGAGAGCCCGCGCGAGTGTAGTCACCGGCGCGTGCGGATGGCTGAAGCGAAGGCTGGCAAGCAACTGCTCAACGTCGGCCTCGAGCGGTCCGAGCGTGGCCGAGCGGCGCCGATCGAGGCGGGGCTGGATGCGGCCAAGGAGACAAGCGCGGTCGCCGCGCGCGTAGTCGCAGGCAATGCGGTAGAGGGTGCGATCGGAAGGCACCGCGGCCTCTGATGGCCAGCGGGCAGCGATTCGTGCGCCGGTGTCGGCCCATTGCCGACGTAGGCCGTCAACGGTGACCGCTGCGGACTTCTTGCGTGGCAAGGAGCGGAAGGCGAGGATTGCAGCCTCGCGGCGGCGCATCAGCGCCCGCACGTCCGCTTCCAGTTCAGGCCCAAGGCCCAACGCGGCGATGAGTTCCTCGGCGCCGCGAGGAGCAGGCGATTCAAGCTGCGGGATAGGAGCTTCAGCGGCGGAAATCGATTGGGCGGGAGCGGGCTCGCTGCGGAGCGTGGAAACAGGGATCAGCCAGGTCCGGGTGCCGTCCGGATTGGTAAACTGAAACGCGCCATCGAAGCGACCCTGCTGGATCCCCTTCAGCACCGCCTGGCGCGAGATGCCGCGCATGGCGGCAACCTCGCGGACGGTCAGGGCATTAAGGGCTTGGGCGGGTTCTGGCGTCGTCATGTCCGTAACGGTAACGTGGTCGAGGGCTGAAGTCCAATCCGATGGAAACAGGTGTGAAGGGTCAGCGCGGTGGATAGAGAGTCCGGTTCACGACCTCATGGATGAACGGTTCCGGGTCCGGGATCCCGAGCGTCAGCAGCACCATCCAGCTCACCGAGACGCGCCAGGCGACCGGGCAGGAGCCCTTGAGGGTGGACTGCCAGACGGCCCGCGACGTGCGCCAGGTCACCCGGGCCTCCATCGATTCCTCGACCGCGAGCCAGGGCCAGATCGACTGCCGGGCCGGATGGTGCTCGACGACGTCGAAGCAGATGCCCGAGCGGAGGAAGATCGTCGCGAGTTGTGCCCAGTCCGGGCGCGCGATGTCCGGCGCCGAAAGAAGCCGCCCAAGCGACACCTCCGGCAGGGTGACCTCCCAGTTCCGTTCGCTGTCGCCGGACAGCGAACGGAGGGGCATGTTGACGATGTGATTTCCGGGTGGGAGCGGTTGACGCGGCATGTTGACCTCAAGCGACCGCGGTGCGGCGGTCGGAATGGTTGCGCTTCGGCGCGGTCTTCCGGGCGGGAGCAGGGGCCGGTTCCAGTTCCGTCTTGGTCAGGCGGATCGCCTTGGTCGACGTCCCCGGCGTGGTCAGCAGACTCGCCAGCTCGAAGAGGAGCAGCTCGGTCTCCTGGCGCGCGTCCTGGGGCGACTCGTCGAAGGCGGCCTGCACGGCCTTGATGAGGCGCTCGCGTGCCTCGCGGACCGCGCGTCCCACCTTGCGGTGATCGGCGAAGGTGGGCTCGATGACGCGGAACGTCGGATCCTTGCGGCGGTTGTCGAGCAGCGAGGAAACCCGCTTGAGCAAAACCCGCTGGGCTTTCGCGGCCTGCTTCTCGCGCAGCTCGGCGTTGCCCGACTCCACAGAGCCCGGCGTGTGCTCGCCGAAGGCATCCATCTGTCCGGGGCTGTGGGTCGGGATCTGCTCGCCCGCGTCCGCCAGTTGCCGGTCGATGGCCCGGATCGAGGTCCGGCACGCGACGACCGTCTTCTGCGCGCTGTCGAGCAGGTTGGATTGCACCCCGCGAAATGCGAGGAGCGGGTTCGGGGTTGTCGGCTTCGGTGACTTCATCATGCAACCTCCGGAAGGTCTCTGCGGTCGTGGACTCGTCAGGCAGCGCATGACGCTGCTACCCGCCGTGGCGGGTTTCGTCCTGGGCGGACGAGCTACGGCGGAACCTTCGGGTTGGAGGTGCCCGGGATCTGTTCGAGGGCCAGTTCCTTCAGCAGCGTCGCGCGGCGCTCATCCGCCGTGCGGTCGCGGACCTCGTGGATCAGGATCTTCGTAAGCCTGATATTCTCGGCCAGCAGGCGGTTGGTTTCGGCCAACAATGCCGCCGTCGTTGCGGGAGAGGTTCCGTTACCCATTGGCCACCGCCGATTGGGCAGGTGCCGCGAAGTCGGCGTCGCCCTCCTCGATCAGGCGGACGCAAAGGCACATCACCTGGACCAGTTCCTTGCGCAGCAGTTCCGGGCGCCCCTCCAGCAACTCCTTGGCTGCCTCGCCAACCTCTTCCTGGAGCGCGACCATCAGGTGTGCGTTGCGGGGGAACTTCGCGCGAGCGCGCAGAACCTCATCAGCCACTTCGGCGAAGATGGTGCGATGATCCGGCTCGCTTCCCTCCGGCGCCGTCTCCCGCTGGACTCGCGTGTGGCATGTCCCCACGCACTCGTTGCAGATGTACGCGGTGCGGACCCCTGTAAGTCCCTTGAATAGCAACTTCACATGATCCTGATCCCGACCGCAGAAGCTGCACCGCAGGCGCACCGGCACGGCTGAGGGCGCTGCCTCCAACTCCATCTGCTTGCGACGCGCATCATCTTCCTTGAGCAACTCTTTCAGCGCCGTGACGATTGCTTCCCCCGACACCGAGGCGAGTTTCGTATTGGCGAGCCAGCGCCCCAGAAGGCCGCTCCTGAACAGCGCGATCAGCAGGTGTTCGGGTCCGCACCAGAAGTGCCCCAGGGAGGCTGCTGCCTGCACTGATGAAGTCAGCAATTGCTTGTATTCAGTGGACTCTGGGAAGATTCCGACAGTTGGACCCTTTCCCGGAATCAGCGAACTCTTGAGAGCCAGACTCAAATCGTCACGGCGAGCGTCGATCAACCCGACGCGATCCATGACTGGCCCCGCCATCCCCACCGGCTCGTCGATCAGGGCGATCAGCAGATGCTCGGGCCGCAGGACATCGTGCCCCATTCGCCCGGAAACATTGCGCGCCTGGCGGCGGAGGTGCTTGAAGCCCGGCGTGAAGACAGGCAGTTCGACAGCCAGGGAGGGAGCGGGCGCGCTCACCTCCCTGGCCGTGCTGGCTTGCCGACCAGATTCGCCGCGGGCGGATTGGGGGATGAGCCCGTCGCCCGCGGCACCCACGCCCGGCTGCTCTCCGGACGGGGTAAGATTCAATGGAAGCCCTGACACAGGGTCGATCAGGTCGACACGCGCGACCTGCTCCAGCGGCCAGCGGCGCACCTTCGCCGCGGGAATCTTCCCGTCGGCCAGCGCCAGCTCGCCGTTCCTGCCAAGCTGCTGGCAGTAGAGCGCCGCCGTCGACTTCCCCGCCGCGATCATCTGCCCACGGTACGCCGTGCCGTTGTCGCGCGTCAGATGAACCCACTTGTCCACGAACGGTTGCAGTTCCTCGCGCTTCATGCCCCCGCCTCCTGCTGGACGCGCGCCTGGGCCGCCAGCACTGCCGCGTGCGCCTTCGCCACGGCGGGCAGGTAGTGAACCCCAAGGATCTCGTCGGACTCCTTGATTTGTCCTGTCGACTCGACGTGGGCCGCCACCGTATCCAGCAACCGCTGGATCGCCTGGCGAAGTCCAAGCTCAGCGGAACTGGTGACAGAGGCCTCACGCGAGACTTGGCCAGTGCGGGCGATTTCGAGGGCGCGGTTGATGAACTCGCGGGTCTGCTCGGAGTCGTGCGCTTTGTCCAGAAGGGCGCCGAAGCGCACGCCGGGAAAACCGACGGCGGGCGTGTCATCCAGGAAGAGGAAGCGGCGGTTGCTTTCATCGGTCGACGATTCGGTGGTGCCAACGGGCGGAGTCCCCGGTGCCCCATCCATCAACCGCGCGATCTGGGCGGGCGACTGGACCACCGGCATCCCGTGCGATCCGCAGCCCATGAAATAGACAATCGCGCCGGGCTGCTCGTTGTTCGATTGGATGCCGGTGATCGACTCGATCCTGATCCGGATCGTCTCTCCCGGTGTAAAGCTCGGAGTTAGCTCAACAAACCCTTTCATGGTGTGTCCTCTGGAGTGGTGGGAGAGGGTTCATGGTTTCAAAGGCGTCCTGCGAACGGGTTACTTGGGGACCGCCTCCGGCAGCGTCGCTGCCAGCCGGTTGTATTTCTTCAGCAGGCGGGAGTACTTCCGCTCGTAGGAGTCATCGAGTTTCAGGCGGGACATCTGCGCGACGACCTCGACCATCTCCTGCCGGGTGTCCTGGGCCGCGGCGCACGACCGGCAGAGCCATTCCTCGGAAGGCCCCGGACCGATGGCGCAAAAGTGCGAGTAGCGCATCGCGCCGGTGTCGTGCTGTTCGCCGCAGTGAGAGCAGGGATGCCTCATCCCTCCACCTCCGCGCGCCTGCGCGCCAGTTCCCAGACCCTCCGGGTCACTTCGAGGTGGAAGACCACATTGTCCGAGCGCATGGTCGTGAACTCGGCCAGGCAGGCCGACGGCGTCATGCGCAGCGACAACGCCACCTCGGTGGCGTCCCACTGACCGCTGAGCAGCGCCGCGTGGATGGTGATGCGTGCGGCAAACCGCTCGTCCTGGGGTTCGTCGAGCGCGGCCACAACCTCGCGTGCGCACTGGGCCAGCAGGGCCAGACTCACATGTTGGTTGTAGACTGACAGGTCCTCCACCTTCGACCCCGGATGGCGACGCGAATCGTCCCAGCCCTCACGCTGGGCACGCCGGGAAATGCTGTCGCGCTTGAATCCGTAGCGCTTGGTCAGATCAGACAGCGTGGTGCCGCTTTCATACTCCTCGCGGAGGCGCACCAGCCGCGCCGCATCCTGCGGCGAACAGACCACATGACCGACGACGTGGACGCCTTCCTTCATCGGTCCACCTCCAGCGCCTGAGCGACAAGCGCGGTCAGCCATGTGGCCAGAGCCGCCGCGGCCAGAATGTCGTTGGCCCAAAATCCAGCGGGCAGGGACGCCAGGAGGAAGATTTGGAAATAGCCCAGGATCATCAGGAAGGTACCGAGATGGAGGCGCCTCATGGCTTCACCTCCCCATCCGTGGCGTCTTCGATGGCGAGCGGGCTGGCAAGGCGGTCACCGCAGGAAATGCTGAGGACTGTCCGGGGCCGGAGAACTTCGCGGGCGCCGTGGACCAAGAACACGCGGCGCATCTCCGACTTTGTCCGGGCCTGCTCGGGCAGACAGACGAGGCCCGTGCCGACCAGAAAGCGGATGGCGGAAAGGATATCCGCCTGGCTGCGGCCAAGGCGCTTCCGTAGGAGGTTGATCGTGAGCCCCTCGCGGCTGGAAACGAGGGCCACAAGGATTTCATCCCCAAGGCTGATGAGTTCCGGCGAGACGGAAGCGGTGGGCTTCGGTGTGGCTTTCACAGACCAGCGGGCTCGATTGGCTTCCACGGCCCACGTTTCGAGGGAGACGGGCACCGCCTCCCGGAGCAGCTCGATGCGCTGCTGGCGAGCGTGACATCCGACGATGGACTTGCTCATCAGGTTCGCGGCGAGGCGGGCAGGAAAGACCTCGAAGTATCCAGAATGGAGCCGGACTCGGCGACAGTGTTCGTAGCAGGCGGGATCGCCCTTGAGGCGTTCACCGACTCCCCCCGCGGTCATTTCCGGAACCTCGGCGAAATCGCCGGGCCAGAAGTAGGGGCGACCGTCGATCAAGTAGGCGTTGATCCAGAATCCTTCAAGGATCTCGACCTGCATTTTCAAGTCGGGAACCACAAAGCGGTCGGAACCGCGAACCGGAGCGGGTTGATACTTGAAGGAACCCTTTTCGGCGATCCGGCGAAGCTGGGTCTCCACGGCGGGGACTTCGATGCCCGCCGCTTCGGGAGAGGAGGCGTCCACCCCCTGAGTCTGGGCTTCGTGCAGCCAGCGGAACAGGACGGCGGCGGCGTTGTCCTGGAAGTCCTTGAGGATGGGCCGGACTCGCTCGCCAACCCGGTTCGCGTTGATGCTGACCAGCCAGAGGAGGAAGTCGCTGACCGGGAGAGCCTTCATTCGGTAGTTCTTCCCGTCAGAACCAGTTGTCGGGATAACCCTACAACTGGGAAAACGTGAGGAAATCACGACGTTTTGGGATGCCCAGTCGATTCCCATAGCCTCGACAACGCGCCGGACGACCACGAAGCCCTCGCCGTCTTCGCTGAGAACAACGGGGACGTCGATTCCCGCAACCGTCAGGGTGGACTGCTGCTTGGCGGTGAGTTCGCTCATGCCCGCACCTCCATCCCGCCTTCGACCAGCTCGACGTTCTCACCGGCAGCCTTCCGGGCCTCGAACTCCGAGCGCCTCATTTCCTCGACGCGCCCAACTGCACCCGCGGCTGCCTGCTGGGCAGCCAGACGACGCAGCCCTCGCTCGTGATCAGTTTTAGGCGGGGGAGGAATAGCGCCCGGCGTGATCTGCCCAAATGGGGACTCCGCAGGGAAGCGAGCCACGATCAGTCGATCCGTGGGGGGTAGCCCGTCCGGTTCCACGGACTGCAACACGTCCAGTCCAACGGCGTGACGCGCCTCGTTGGCTGCGGCCAGTTCCTCCGCTGGCAGCTCTCGAATCTCCCAGCCCGCCAAAGTCGGAAGCCAAACGCGGATGAGTTCTTCGTTATTTGCTAGGGAGTCCGACACGAGGGAGGTCTCGGCAAACGCACCGTGGGGTGCGTCCGCCACCGGCGGACCCGGCGGAATTGCACCCAACTCACCAAGGGCCTTTTCGATTTTGACCAGTGTGTCGAGACGCGGGCTTACGGCACCGGATGCGATTCGATGCAGCGCGCCATGATTAACCCCTGCCGATCTCGCTACGAGGGAGAGGTTGCCGTATTTGGCGCCAACAAACCCCCGAAGAGCATCTACAACGGCCTGTGCTTCCATTTGTCATCTCCTTGCCACGAGCTGTGTTCAAAAACACAGGCCCAGTCAAGGCATTTCTGTGTTTAAAAACAAAACTCTTGAGCGGGAGGCTTTGTCTGGAGACACAGGGGCATGGAAAGCATCCAATGGTTTACCGAATGGCTGGAAAGCATCATCGCCTTGGAAGGCGGTAACGAATCAGCCGTCGCTCGCCGCATTGGCGTCGCGCCTGATTACGTTCATCGTTGGCGCCACGGGAGAGAGCCAAGAGCGGGGCATCTGTGCCTACTGCTACAAGCATATGGTGGCGACATTCGCCGTGCCCTACCCGGCTGGGACTCAGGCGAACAGGCCCGACAGGACAGGGGGAGGATCGCCGATCTCGAAGCACAACTGAGGCAGCGGGACGAGATCATCGAAACTATCCACTCGTCCGTTGAAGCGGCGCGGCGTGGAAGGGCTGCGGCAGAACTGTTGGAACAGCAGCAAGAAGCTCGTCCATCTCAGCCGTCAGATGCTTCAGATCCTCCCAGCGCCTTTCGTAAATCGCCTGCTGAATCTGTTCCTCCATCGACCGCAAAGCCGAAGCGTGCGGCTGGGTAGCATTCTCAATCACCCTCGACATCCCTTCCACAGCCAGCTCTTCTGCCTTCATTGTCCCCATCCCCTTGTTTCGTGGCCCCGAATCTGCGAAAATTCAGGGCTGATAATTCGCCTTTGTTTCGCCTTTGTCACCCGAGAGGCCGCCAGATGTCCATTTGGTTTGTGTCTGATTTTGATCTGAATCCCGTCTGAATCGGCCTCCTGCCTGCTCTTCCAGATAGTCCGAAAGCACCAATAGTAGTGCCGCCGAGAGTCCAAGGCACCAGATAATGGCCCAGACGATCCAGTGTGCCAGGCGGAGGATCATGGGCCTTCCAAGTCCGGTCCCTGACGGATTCCGCCGCGACGGGGGCCGTTGAGTTCGACCTCAAGGGCTTCGATGCGACGGCGGATGAAGTCGGCGGCGGGCGTGATGTCGACGGCCCGGCCTCCCACTTCGATCAAGGCGGGCACGCTTTGGAGGCGCCGGAGGGCAACCTTGGCTTCCTCCAGTTCGGCGGTGATCTGACGGTCTGTGCGGGCCATTGGTGGCATCCTTCGGAGTGGCGTGCGGGGAGAGACTGTGACCACGGCGGACGAAAGTCTAATGCGACGGAAACCGGGCCGTACCCTTTTTCTCCAACGGTCCCGGCCTAAAAGTCCCGTGCGATAGAAACAGGCGTGAGGTTCATGGCTAGAAGGCTGTCCCGGGCGGAAGCTGGGCCCGCCCGCGGCGGAGCTTGTCCAGCTCCTCGTAGAACCTGGCCGCGAAGCGCTCGGGCTCGTTGGCGTTGGAGAAGCTCTGCTGGAGGATGAGTTGCTGAATGTTGATGTTCCCGGAGCCCTTGAGCATGCGCTCCTGGAGCTTCTTGTCGAAGTCGGCCTGTGCCTGGCGCTCGCGGGAGTACTCCAGGGCGTCGTCCATGAGGTTGGCGAAGCTGAAGCGCTGCCAGGCGTCGCGGGCGGCATCGGGGGCGCCAACGAAGTCCCCGGCATAGAGGGCTCCAGCGTAGGCCCACAGGGCGGACCACGCTCCGCCGAGCGCGTTGACGAACTTGGTGAGTAGCTCCGCGGCGCCGCCCAGCAGGATGGCCAGCCCGCTGATGATGGGGACCAGGACGGTTCCGAGGGGGACGCCAATAGCCATGAGCAGGCCGCCAAGGTTCTTGCCAAGACCCCAGAGGCTCTGCCCGAGGTAGCGCATGGAGTCCTTGAAGAAGTCGCCGAGCCCCCAGAGGTTGTTCTTGATGACGACAACGGCCCCGGCCACGGCGGCGAGGGGGATCAGGATCATGGTCAGGCCCGCAACGACGGGGCTGGCCGCGATGGCGCTGAACACGGCAGCGACGCCGGAGCCGCTGATGCCGAGGCGAGCGAGGACTCCGGCGAGGGCGGTTCCCTGGGCAGCGGCAGAGTTGAGGGCGGCCCCGCCGAGAACGGCGCCGGTGAAGAGCAGGTTGCTGGTCCCGGTGGCGCGCGCTGAGGTCCCGACGGCGGAGAGCCCCGCGGTCGCGGTGCGTCCGGCCATGTTGCGCGTCCAGCCCGCGGCGTTGACGATGGGGGCGGTTGCCCAGGACACGGCGTTCCCAGTCCAGGCGGCGCGCCCGGCGGCCTGGCGGACGGGTCCGGGAGCCACGGGGATCACAGTGGTGGCCCAGGGGGAGCCGGGGCGGAGCGTGGTGGTCACGGGCGCGGCGGCGCGCCACGGTAGGGCAATGGGGGCGGTGCCGGTCGCCGCAAGGACGCGAAGCCCGGCGGCGGCGGCGCTTTGTCCCGCGGGAAGGTTTGCGGGGGCGAAGGCCGCGGCGATGTGCCAGGTGGCGATGGCGGCGCCGGTGGCGATGGCCACGTTGCGGATTGACTGCATATCCGTCAGGATGGCGCGGACGACGCTGCCGCCGGTCCGGATGGCGGGGACGACGACATCGGAGATGGCGGAGCCCGCCTCGTCGATCAGGCGCGGGTTTTCCTTGAAGATGCGGTTGATCTCGCGGGCCTCGGTGACCATCTGGCGGCTGGCCCAGAGGCCGACGCTTCCGCCAATGCCGTCCTGGCCGAGGATGTTCTCGCGGACCTGGGAGTACTGCACGGCGGCGGAGCGGGCTACGCTGCCCTGAAAGCCGCGGTCGCCGGTGAGTCGATCAATGGCGCCGAAGGCCAGACGGGCGCGCTCGGCGGCGGGTAGCTGGTTGAACTGCTCGGCCTGCATCCCCTTGAGCTGGCCGCGTAGCATCGCCCAGGTCGTCATTTCCATGCCTGCCTGGCCCATGAGGATTCGACCAAGCTGGGACCCGACCACGTCGGGGGAATTGCCCGAGGTGTCGATCATGGCGATCTGGACCGCCTGAGCGGCGCGGCGGCGGACGTCGTCTAGTCCCATGCCGATCTGGCTCATGGGGGCGACAAGGGAGTTGGCCGCGGATGCAAAGTGCTTGAACTCGCCCGGCAGCTCCTTTGCATCCCGGAGCATGCCGCGGATCAGCGCATAGGATTCCGCCAGGGACCGGTTCCAATCCGGGTTTGGGGAGTTGCCGTTGACCATCGCTGCGATGCCGATGGCCCGGGTCTGGATCTCGGTCTGGTCCTGGACGACTCCCTTGAGGATGGCGACGCTTGCGCCGATGCTGGCGAATCCCAGTACCACCCCCACGAGCTGGGAGCGTAGCCCGGCGGCACCGGAGCCAAGGCGCTGAAGGACACCGACACCGGTGCGTTCGGCGCCGCGGGCCGCATCGGCGGCCTGATTGATGGGGGGCGTGAGTTCCCGGAGGGAGGACGCGGCGCGGCTGGCCGATGGGGGGATGTTCCCGGCGGCGGCGGCCACGGAGCGGAGTCCGGTGGGGGGAGCGCCTCCGGAGCCGACCGAGGCCACGGCAGTCCGGGTGCGGTGGGCCTGGGCTTCTACGGTGCGGAGCTGGTTTTCGATGGGGGCAAGGTTGGCGTCCGGGGGGCGCATGGCGGCCCGGGCGCGGTCGAGGGTATCCTGATAACGGGTCGCGACCGGTGCGAACGTGAGGCGCGAGACGGGCTCGGGGAGCCGTAGGGGGGCCGGGGGAAGGATCACCGGCGCGGGCCGCGGCGGTGCGACCAGCGGAGCGGTTCCTGCCGACGCCGTGGGGGTTCCGAGCGCCCGCATGGCGCGCTGGGCCTGCTCTGCGGAGCGGGTCAGGGCGTCGACCGATCCGGCGGCCTGGCGAGCTGTGTTTGCCGCGGTGGGAGCGACGGTGCCAATCGCCTGGCGTGCGGCATCGGCGCGGGCCGCGGCGGTCTCGTATCCGGCGGCCATTGGGGTCAGGCCGTTGCCAAGGCCCCGGGTGGCGGCCTGCGCGGCGCTTGCCTGGCTGGCAAGGGCCTTCATCTCTTCCGCGAGTTCGGCGGCCTGCTGCTTGGCCTGTGCCGTCTCGACGGTGAAGGTGGTGGAAACCTTGTAGTTCTTCATGGCACGTCCCGCCTGTCAGTTGGGGGCAGGGTTGGCGTGGGGCGGGCGCGTTGTCCAATTCAACGGAAACGTGAAGTGGCCCTGTGTTTCCGTCGCATTGGCTTTCGGGCAGTGGGTCGCCAATGCTTCGCCAAGATTTCGCTTCTTGGCGAAAGTGCGAAGAATGAAGACCTGCGCAGGGGGCTGCGGAAATGGAGATCGGGGAATGATGTCGGGGGAGGAATACGCCGAAGTCGGCGATGCGAGGATCTTCCGGGGGGACTGCCTGGCAGTGCTCCCGAGGTTGGAAAAGGGTAAGGCGTCCGCGGTCATCACGGATCCGCCATATTGCTCGGGGGCGGCGACCGCAGGGGCGCGAACTGCCGATCCGACCAAGAAGTATGTCCAGACGGGGACGCGGCTCCAGCGGCCATCCTTCGCGGGAGATGGGAAGGGCGGCCTGGTGATCGATCCCTTCATGGGCTCCGGTACAACGGGCGTGGCCGCGCTGGCAGAGGGACGGCGCTTCATCGGGATCGAGCAGACGGAAGCCTACTTCACAATCTCGCGGGACCGGCTCCTCGCTGTTTCCGTTGAATTAGACAAGGTCGGTAAGCCTGTGGGCGGATGAGAACGCGGGCGGCGTTTCCGCCTGGGGATGACGCAGGGGAACAACGCGATCCCTGCTCCCCATACGCCAGAGCGTCGGGGCTGTTGATGCAGCCCCACCGCTTTGCCGGGATGACCGATGAACCTCGAACAGGTACTTGCGAAGCAGGAGCGGGAACTCCGCAGTCTGACCGCCGAACAGGTGGCTGCGCTGCGACCTGTGCTGGACCGGGCTCGCCGCGAGACTCGCCAGGCCCTCAATAATCGATTCGCCAAAGAAAAGCAGTCCGATTGGACAATGGCCAGGGTGACCACTACCACGCGCGTCCTGGACGATGCCTATTCGCGAGTTTCCGAGGGGGTGCAGCAGCAGCTCGGGCGCGGGGCCGATGTCGCGAAGATGACAGCGGTGAAGCATGAGGAGGCCGCGCTTCGGGCGGCAGGCGTGCTTGAAGAGGTCCAGCCGCTTCGCCTCGATGAGACGGCGCTACTGCTCGAAGAGAACTCCTTGTTGGTCGAGCGCCACGGCAGGCTGGCCAATGCCGCGGCCCGGCGGTCCGTGCAGAACCTCAAGGGCTTCCTTGCCGTGGAAACGCTCAAGGGAAGCACGACTCAGGAGGTCATTGATCGCCTGACTGAAAAGGGCGGTCTCATGGAGGGCCAGGAGTACGAAGCTCGCCGGTTGGTAAACACCGAGTTCTACAACACGCGGAATGAACTTCAGATGCGGCTGCTGCACCGACGCCGCGAGGAAGGGCTGGATCCGAAGAAGCGGCTCCTCAACCCGCTGGATGCGCACACGGCCCCGGACACGCTGGCGATCATCGCCTTCAAGGCGAATCTGGTGCGGGAACTGGATGAACCCTTCTGGGACCCGATGAACGGCAAGTTCTTCCAGCGCCCCCCGAACCGACCGAACGATCGCGCGGTGCTGGTTGCGTACTATGGGGCGAAGGAAGAAGAGGAGGCGATCGCGCGCACGGAGGCCAAGGCGCAGGGGCTTGCGAACCGCTTCCCGGATTCGCACGCGGCAATCACGAAGCCATCCCCGCCGCCGCCCAAGGAAGAGCGCCCGAAGCCGAAGGAGGCGGACAGCGCGCCGATCCCGTCGGTCGAGCAGCCTCCTCGCAGTCCCGAGATTGATGAAAAGGCTCTCGTCGAAGCCGAGCGGGAGGTGCTTCCGCTGGAGGCGGAAAGGGCCGTCTGGCTGGATCCACAGGGCGATGTCATTGCCCGGGAGGATGCTGATCCAAGCGACCCCTACCATATCACAAGCACCCTGCCGGATTCATTGAAGCTCGACGCGACCGTCGTTCACAATCATCCGACATCGCAGGCAGGTCTGTCCCGGCAGGACATTCGCTTCCTGATTCACAATGAGCTTCGCGAGATCCGGGCGGTCTACCGGCTACCGGAGTCCATCCCTGGTGTTGAGTACGCGGTGAGCATCCTTAACATTGGCGCTGCCCTGCGTGATGCTCCTAGCGGCAGCGCCCGCGGTGCGTTTGTGGCCGACCTTGCCCTGCGGGCCAGCGAGCGGTTTCGCGAGGTCGTGAATAGCGAGGCGGAGCGGCGCCGCTATGCCTTCATGGGCATCAGCATGGGATGGGGAGAAAGCCAGGTTAGGGAACGCCTTTGGGTTCACGCGCTGGTTCTGGTTGCAAAGGAGTTCGGTTTGAGCTATCGCACTGAATACAGACGGAGGCGATGAAATGCCTTATCCGACGCCGGAGCAAATTGAGGGGATGACCAGCGCCCAGCTTTGGGAAGCTGCCGACGCGGTCTACCAGGAACGAATTGACGCTGCTGGCCCGTCGGTTCTCGTCGAAGAGCCGACGGAACTGTTCGACCTGTCCATCAAGAAAATGATGGAAGAGGCCGCGCAGGAGAACGTCGGCTGACATGGCCTTTCCACTAATCCTTGAACAGGTCGATGGGTCCGATCCTCTGCGCGTCCAGCTTGATGGCCCCTCCCTGCCCGAGGATGAACTGCCCGAGGGCTACACGCTGAACCGGGTGAAGCAAAGCTATCCGGGGAGCCAAGAAAAGAGCTTTCAGGTTCTATACGCGGAACCGACAACCCTGACCATCAAGGGGCTGTTCTCGGATCGCGAGACGAACCTGCCGGGGCTGGCCGACACGCTGAAGCGGTCGCTGATGCAGATGCTCGGCGACGGAAAGCGGGTCCGCCTGACCTATCGCCAGACCAGCCTTGAGGGCCTCCTCATCAATGCGCGCTTCGGGGAGCGCCTGGAATCTGAAACACGGTACGAACTGGAGTTTGATCCGATCCGGATCCCGGGCCTGCCGAAGCGCGATGAATTGCGCAATGCGCTGGCAGACCTACTGCGCCGCCGGGATCAGGTGGCCGCGGCCCTTGCCGCCTTCGATGCCGCTTATGAGGCGCTTCCCGAGGACATCATCACGCCACTGCCGGATGGAATCGAGATCATCGAGGAGGAAGTTCCTCCCGCCATCCTTTCCGTGGAAATAGAGTTCGATCCCTGGCTGACCCTGCGCCTCCAGGCGGAGGAAGTGCAGAAGCGTCTCCGAACCGTGCTGGAGCTTACGGGAAACGAAAAGGCCCTGAACATGCAGGATCGGGTCTTTTCCGGGATGAAGGCGGGCTGGATGGCGGCCAACCGGGTCCGCTCGTCGTTGAACGAATGGGACGGTTCGGCGCTGGGCCTGGCTGACCAGCTCACCAGCGGGAACAACATCGCCACGGCCATCTCGGCGACTGACAACCTGCGCCTGGCGGCTGGCTGATGATCTACTATCCCCGCGCGCTCGCATCGCTGGCCTTCGCACTGGAAGCCGAGCTTCCAGCGGCGGCGCTGGTGATTCCGAAGGCATGGGCGGCGTTCGAGGAAGCCCTGCCCGCGACGCCGCTGTCATCGCATCGGGTCACCGTATTACCCCGGCGGATGCGGATCGCCCGGAATCCGTACAATCAGGCGGACACCTGCTCCCTGAGCTTCGATTACAGGCATTTCCCATTTGATCCCCGCATTGCGCGGGCCGTGGCGATGGAATGCCACATTGGCGATGCCGGGGGATTGCATGAGGGCTTCAGCCCGGATGCAGGGGATGGGCAATTCATTGGGCAGGCAGACAGCGGCGATTGGCGTTTGTCGGACGGGAACGAGATCACGATCGAGGCCCGCGACCAAACGGCCCTGCTGATCGACCTGCCGTGGGACGGCCATCGTTCAGACTTGCAGGTACCGCTGGACGCGATGATCGCCGACATCCTGGCGGCCAATGAGGTAACGAAGGCGATGGGGGTCGAGCTTCGCGGCCTCGACTCTGTGCCGGTGATTGCCACCGAGCGGGGGGATTCGGGCCAGCAGATGCCGGGGCAGACGACCGGTAGCACATGGGATCATATCGCCACGCTGGCAGCGCAGGCCGGGCTTGTCGCGTGGGTTGAAAGCAACAACGTGGTGATCGCGGCCTCGCAGGTGCCGTCCAGCCTGGCGGAGGCGCCCGCGATGGTCTACGGCAGCAATCTGAAGTCGCTGATCATCCAGCGCGAGTTCACGCGGCGCCAGACGCCTCCCGTTGTCCTGGCTTCCTACGATCCGGAGAACCGCAAGACGCTCCGGGCGGTCTTCCCCGATGCCGCCCCCCCCAGCGTTACCGGGCAGGGGCAGGTACGGACGGAAAACCCCGTTTTCTTCCGGCTCTCCAACGTGAACAGCCAGGCCGCCCTGGATCGCATGGCGCGATCCATCTACCGGCGCCGCCTCCGCCAGGACATCAGCCTCTTCTTCGAGACCTCCGAGATGCGTGGTCCCGGAGGCGAGGACCTGACAAAGCTAAAGGCCGGGGACGCGCTGGCGATTTATATGGACCCTGCCGAGCGGCAATACCTGCACGGACAGGAATTGGATGAGCGCCGCCGCTACCTTGAGACCCGCGGCTATGCTCCTGGCGTGGCGGCATCAATCGCCGATGGCTACGAACGCCTGGCTCCGTTCTATGTGGTTGCCGAGGCGGAACACAGCTTCGATGCCGATCAGGGATACACGCTTCGAGTGAAGGCGCTCAGCGTTATAGGGGACTAGTGTTTCCGTCGCATTAGACTTTTCCGACGCTTGCGGCGGACTCCTTGGGCATCCGACCTAGGAGTCAGCACATGAGATTCTTCAATGGCTTTGCCGCCCTGATGGTTGCCGCCGCGCTCTTCACGCCGATCGCCGCGCCCGCCGCCATTGTGAAGCAGGTTTCCACGTTCACGATCCCCGACGGCGAGGCGTCGTCCAACGTGGTCATCAGCGGCCTCGATGGCGTGATTCGCTACGCGCGCGTCGTGACGCCGGACGACACCCCGACCACCTTCACCATCAACGCCTGGTGCGGCCCCGACATCGGCGAGATCGAACTCGCAACGACGTCGGTCTCCACCGAGGGCACCTCCACCATCTCGGCGTTCGCCTCCGTGCCCATCGCGGGTGAGACGCGGGTTGCTGCGATCCGCGAGGACGATGTCGACGAGGATACGGTCTTCTACCTGATCGTGCTCGTCGAACGATAACCAGAACACCCAACCCAGGCGAGCGAAGACCCCGGCGGAGATGATGCCGCGGGGAAGCACGGGAGGGGCGGGATCATCCCCAAACCTCCCCAGCTCATTCAAGCAAACAGGAGAATCCAAGATGGCCGATGAAGAGAAGGACAAGACCCCGGAGACAAAAAAGGATCCGGTTGTCGATCCCGCCAAGGCTGCCGCGGCGGACCAAAAGAAGGTGGACGCGGATCTCGTGACCATTCCCCGCGCCGACCTCACCAAGCTGGAAGAGCGGATCAACACGCTGGGCAAGCGCTTCGACGATGACCAGACCGCCCGCTCCGCCGAGGCTGCCCGCGCATCCGTTGCGCGCGCCGCGAACGATCTCGGCGCCAACGACCCGGAATACTTCGGCTTCCTCGCCGAGAAGGAGCGGACCGCCAAGGGCAAGGACTTCGACCTCGCCGCCTTCGGCAAGGAACTGAAGACCAAGCGCCCCGACCTTTTCAAGGTCGCGCCGGGCGCAACGACCACCGCCGGGCATGACAACAGCCCCGAGAAGATCACGACGCTCCAGACGCAGTTCGAGGACGCCCGCAAGAAGGGCGATGTCGCGACCATGCTCAACCTGAAGTCCGAACTCACGCGCCTCGGCGCGACGCCCAAGTAAGCGCGACCCAAAGGAGAACCTGCCATCATGGCGGATACGCAGAACGCCCAACTTTCCACCAGCTTCACCGACATCATCCGGGACGTCTCGGACATCTACCAGACGCTGGTCGAGCAGGCTCCCGCCCTGATCTCGCTGGTCGAGGTTGATTCGCAGCTCGCCGTTGCCCATAAGCACGAGTACGCCGACCTGTCCCTGGAACCCGAGCAGACCACTCTGACCGCCAAGGCACTCATCAACGCGGCGGTGCTGGATGTCGAATCCAAGTCCCCGTTCGAGGTCGGGGCGATTGCCCGCTTTGAGGACAAGGGCCTCATGATTGGCGACCAGGTCCGTGTCGCATCCATCGACGCGGCCCTCAACAAGATCACGGTGACCCGCGGCTACGGTGCCACCATTGCGGCCGAAATTCCGAAGGACGCGAAGATCATCATCGTCACGAAGCCGAAGAAGGAAGCATCGGATCCCGAAAACACGGCAAACGTGACACCCCCGTCCATCAACTGGAACGCGACGGAAATCTTCGACGGGCGCGCGGTCGTCGCTCGCTCCATCGAGCGCATCCACGGGATCCCTGGCTCCAGCGCCAATCCGATGGACGCCATGATGAATTTCCAGGTCGGCCAGGAGATGCTCAAGATTCGGCGCCGCATGAACGCTGCCCTGATCTACGGGCGTCGCGTTCAGCGGACGGAATCCCTGGCGGGCACGATGGGCGGCCTTCTTCAGTTCCACGAGGGCGGCAACTCGGTCGACGGAAAGGGCAACCCCATCAACCGCGATCTCCTCGCCGATGCATTCAAGGCGTGCTTCGAGGGCGGCGCCCTGGAAATCAATACGGCCCTCTGCAACTCGGATCAGGCGATCAACTTGGCGCGCATCTGGGACGCCAAGCTCCAGATCGTCCGCGAGGACAAGACCCTCGGTTACCAGGTGCTTCAGGTCCAGTCCGAGCTTCCGATGGATGGCTACGTTTCCCGGATCGTCGTCGATCCGGCCTTCCCCCGCAACGCGCTCTCCCTCTTCGACCGTCGCCTCATTCGCATGAAGCCCAAGCGTCGCATGCAGGACGAGAACAGTCGCGCGCCCGGCGCCGACTATGAGGCCCGTCGCATTCTCGGCGAGTACACGGCTGAATTCCGCAACTGGAAGAAGGCCACTGTTCTGATCGGCAATCTGTCCACGGCCCGCCTGGCTGCCAAGTAGCCAGACGCCCTCGTCGGGGTCCCTTGGAGTGGGACGGCTCGGGGGTAGCGCAAGCTATCCCCGAGCTTTTTAGAAGGAGAGAGAAATGGCACGCACGACTGAGGAAATCACAGAGGACATCGCCACCGCTGAGGCGGAACTGGCTGACCTGGCATCGATGCCCACCAAGTTCACGGTCTACGGGCAGACGATCGACAACACGGATCGCATTGATTATTTGCGCCGCCGCCTGCGGTCGCTCCGGGCGGAACTGAATGGCACCTCCGTGATGCAGGGTCCGGATCTCATCGTATGAACATGGCGGGAATGCATGAGCAGGTCCGCCGGGCGGCGATGACCTTCCTTCCGAGCGAGGCGAACGCTTCCCTCGCGCGCCAGGCCCCTGGTGCGCTCAACGAGGCCGGAGACCCGACCGCGGCAACGACTGTCACGGTTTCTTACCGCGCCTATCTGACTCGCATGCGCCAGTTCGCAGGTGACTACCGCCCGGAGGGTATTCGCCCCGATGGGGAACAAGAGGCAATCATCGCGCCGCTGACCGCTCCCGGGGCTATCGATCCGGCGCCGGGCGACTTGCTGACAATGGCGTCGGGCGCTCGCTTTCGGATCCGTGTTTCGGAAAGCCAGGACATCGCCGGGACGCCCGCTTTCTGGCTGGTGCGTATGGAGAGGATCCAGTGAGCAAGCTCCGCGACAAGTGGGCACCGGAGCCCGCGGGGGACGACGATGACGAGCAGGGCCGCGTGGAGCGCTTGCAACGCGCCGAGGCGGATCCCGAATGGTTCTGTCAGTACTACCTGGCGGAATCGTTCCAGCATCCCGAAACAAAGCAATTCAGCGGCCTTGCCGAATGGCAGCAGGAGGTGCTCGCCCTTTCGACCGAGAAGGGGAACGATGCATTCGCAGCGCCGCGCGGTCATGGCAAGACGACATTCCTGTCGTTCGCGCTTACGCTGCGCGACATGATTATCAAGCGAGCCCTGTTCACCGTCTACATCAGCAGCACCTTCACGGCGGCCTGCGACCGCATCAGCGAGATCCGGCTCGAACTGGAAACGAATGAACGGATCCGCGAGGACTTCGGGGACCTGCTACTCCGCCGCAGCGGAACACGGGTTTCTGCGAGCGACCTTCGGCTATCCAATGGGACGCGCATCGTGGCCCGTGGATCCTGCCAGGCCATTCGAGGCCTGAAGAACCGCGCCGCACGACCGGATCGCATCATCCTCGACGACGTGGACAAGGATGACGAGTCTCAGTCGCTGGAGCGACTGGCGAAGCGAATCCGCTGGTTCAAGAAGGTCGTCATGGGGCTCGCGGGAGCGGGCGGCTGCAAGATCATCGTTGTCGGGAACATCATCGCCCGAAAGACGCTGCTGACGGATTGCCTGGCCAACAAGACCTTCCGCGCCCGCGTCTATTCGGCGATCAAGGATGACGGCACCCCCCTGATGCCTGGCCTCTGGTCTATCGCAGCCCTGACGGCGAAGCGGGATGAAATCGGGTCAGACGCCTTCAACACCGAATACCAGAATCGTCCCCCTGCGTCAGAGACCGCGCCGTTCCGTCCGAACTGGCTTGAAAGGCGTTGGACTCCTGAGTTGCTCGCTGCCGCCCTTGATTCGGGCCAGGCCGTGCTCGTGGCCTCCCTGGACCTGTCCAAGGGCAAGACGGAACAAAGCGACTACCAGGCGATGGTGGCGGTGGTCCGGTGGAAGTCCACGATCTTCATTATGGCGGCGGACATCAACCGCCGTCCGAAGAAGGCCCTTGTTCGCCGATCAATGGCCTTCTGCGAGGCGCTCGGGCTCAACCGCCTGGTCTCCTTCGTGGTGGAGGCCAACGGATTCCAAGAGTGGTTCGGGGATGAGTTGAAGGAGGTGAGTGCCGAGACAGGGCACGATCTCCCCATTCGGCTTCAGACCCACCTGATCAACAAGTACGAGCGCGTTTCCCGTCTCACCCCCTTCGCGGAGGGCGGGCGCTTGCTGTTCCCCCCCATCGAGGACGAGGATGAATCGATCCGCCTCCTGCGCAACCAGCTTGAGGAGTTTCCCGATGGGAAGCACGATGATGGACCGGATGCTCTGGAGATGGCCGTGACCGAGGCGGGCCGCCTGATTCGCGGCTCTGACGCTCTCGTTATCCCGTTGAACCCGATGAGGCGCTGACATGGACAAGCTGACCCAAGCCATCAAACACCAGGCATTATACGAGGGCCGGGAATATGACGGCCTTGCCGAGTTTTGGCAAGAATCGGACAAAGAAGGCAAATACGTCCCCGTGCGCATGCGGCGCCCGAGCAATCCCCAGCGCATGGCCCGCATGATGGTCGGCAGGGTCCGTGGCATGCTGATGGGCGCCAACACGTTCCCGCGCCTCTCCCATGCCGATCCCGACATCAGTGCGCTCCTGGAATGGTTGGGGAAGGAACTATATCGCACCGTTCCCAATGCCTGTACCGATGCCCTTGTCCAGGGCGCGGCCTGTATCACCTTCGGGTTTGTTCGTGGCGTTCTTGTGGTGCGGCACTGGAAGCGGAACGACTGCGCCCCGCTCTTCGATGAGTCTGGCAGCTTGGTCGCCGTCGTCGTCCGCCGTCAGGTCATGGTCGGGGACAAGTCCGAGGACGGGCGGATGATCCTGACGACCACAGACGAAACGTGGCAGTACAAGGCGAAGGACAAGTGGGTCTCCCTCCCAGAAAAGAAGATCGAGCATGGCTTCGGTTTCGTTCCTGCCGTGTGGGTCAGGCCGCTTGACTGTGGCTGCGGGCTTGTAGATGGAGAGTCGCTGCTGGAGGGAGTTGAGCCTCTGTCCCGCGAACATGACTACGCCTTTTCCCAGGAGGGCCGCGGTCTCTTCTACACCGCTGACCCGCAGGTCGTCATCAGCGACGAGGAGCCTGAGAAGACTGCCGCAACGCTCCAGAAATCGCCGCGTGGGACATGGCTGATCGGGAAGGATGGTAAGGCCTTCTTCCTGGAAATCACGGGCGATGGCATCCAGTTGCTTGCCAACTACTCCGAGCGAGCCCGCCGCCGCGCCTTCGACCTGGCTCGCGTGGTGGCCCTGGATCCCGAAAAGCTGGTTGGAACCGCCATCAGCGGATTCGCCCTGCGGATGCTCTACGCACCGATGATCCAACTCTGCGACGACCTGCGGCCCGCGTGGACCCTGGCCATCAATGAGCTGTGCGCGAAGATCCTCTTTGCGGCGCGAATCACGGGCATGGGCGAAAAGAGGATCTACCTACCCAAGGTCGAAGTGCTCAACAAGCTGCCGTCGCTACCGACCGTTGATGAGATGTTCGCGCAGATGCATCCGTGGCTGGAGGAACGTCTGTCCTGCCGGTATCCCGTCCCGGTCCAGCACCTGATCGAGATCGGAACGACATGGGGCGACTACTTCACATCAAGCCCGGAGGAGGATCAGTCGCGGGTCGCCGCGATCAGCACTGCCCGCGCAGCGGGCATCGTCTCCCTACAAAGTGCCGTCCGATCAGCGGTGCCCGTCTTCGACACACCCAACGTGGATGAGGAGCTTGCACGCCTTGAGGGCGAGCATTCCTAGGAAGAAAGCACTCCGCTGTTTCCGTCGCATTAGACTTTAGCGGCCCATGAATTGATTTCATGGCGCGCGAGGAACAACACATGGATTTCATGACACTGCTTACGATTGGAGGCGCGCTCGCCGGGTTTGCGGGCAACGCTTATGGCGCCTGGCAGAAGATCCGCGCCGCCCGCTGGGAAGAGACCGCCGCCCGGAAGGATCGCGCGATCAGTAGCGTTGTCGCGGCCATCGAGGTCTGGGCGCGCGAAACCGGCCACGAGGATCGCGCCAACGAACTGAAGAAGACCGTCCAGCTCTTCGCGATGGGCAACGACGTCGAGAGCACCGAGATCGCCCCGAGCGTCGCCGACATCACTGCGATCCTCAGCGAGATCATGGCGTCTTCCGCCACCAAGGAAGAGAAGGTGAAGCGAGCGATCAAGGCGGTGCAGGATTACGAATCTCCCGACAAGCGGGCAGTTCGCTCGGGCGCCGCGGGACTCGCCACGATGGGGGTCTTTTACTTCGCCCTGCTCGTTGGCGTCCTGGCTGGTTGCACGACCCCTGCAAGCACCTTGCCGGAGGCGCGCCTTACAAGCGAGTCGCTCACCACTGGCCAGGCCGGTCAGTACATCGTCGTTGAATGGCCCGCGACGGTGACCGATCCGGAGGCTGTGCGCTCCTTCACCCAGGACGGATACGTTCTTTCTGTCGCCCCGCTCGGAACTGACAAATGAGCCCCGAACTCCTCGACCTGGTCACGAAGATCTTCATGGCGGTTCTGACGGCTGGCGTTGGCCTCGCCGCGTTTCTCCTCCGGTCCGCCCTGAGTGACCTTCGCAGCCTGGAGGGTCGGATGGCACTCAACGAGCGAGCGATGGGCCAGCTCGAAGAGCGCATTCGTCGCAACGATGAGGACCAGCGGCGCATGGACGGCACGATGGTTCGCCGGGAGGATCAGCTCACCCAGGTGCGGCAGCAGATGGCTGGCGTCCTCAGCCAACTTGACACCATCAGCACGGATGCCCGCCAGGATCGGAAGATCCTGATGGAGATCCGCGAACGCCTGGCATCACTGGAGGCTAAAGAGTGAGTCGCCTTCCGGATAGTAACCGAGAGGATCGGGCGCGCCTGATGCGCGGCGCGGTTCTGCTGGCCTGCTACCAGGCCTATCCCAACTCGCTGTTCGTGGAGACCATCGACTACCTGCTGGAAGAGTTTGAGCTTTCCGAGGAGGAACTGGGCAAGGACCTTCACTGGATGAAGGAACTCGGTCTCCTCGAAATGGGCCAGTCTCGCGTCATCGGGCTCAAGATGGAAAAGATCAAACTTACCACCAAGGGCTATGCCCTCGCCAAGCGGATCGACCCGAAGCATCCCGTCATGCCGGAGGTCGACTGAATTGGCACCGCGCCGCGCTCACCACAAGGTGGCCAAGCTGGGACTGTCGGCGGTTGTCGAGCAGCTCCTCGCCGAAGGTTACACCTATGAGCAGATCGCGGCAGAACTCGATCGGCGCGGTCACAAGGTCGGCAAGTCCAGCGTTGCGCGCTATGGCGCATCGCTGGAGGTGAAGCTGGAAAACATCCGGCGCCTGCGCGAGACGGCCAACGCCATGAGTGCGCTCATCGGCGAATCCAGCGCGGGGGGAAAGCCCGACACCGACGTGGCCGATATGCTGCTGCTAGTGCTTCAGCATTCGCTCATGGATAAGGTCGGCGAGGACGATCTTGAAGTTGGCGACGTTGCAAAACTGGCTACCGCTGGCGCCAAGGTCGCGATGGCGAAGACCGCCATTGAGCGCATCAAGGGAGAGCGCCGCGAGGCGCGCGAGAAGGTCTGGGATGAAGTGACCGAAGAGATCAAGGGCCTGCTGTCCGGCTCCGGTCTTTGGCCGAAGGTTCAAAGCGTCCTTTCCGAGGGACGTTCGCGGGCCGAAGGAGCCGCAGCATGACCGAATACCAGATTGCACTCGCCGAATTGCCCAATGCCATCGTGGCCGACATGGCGGAGCATACGCGCAGGGTTCATCACGTCCTGCGCCGCACCGCTGACCGTTGCCACGCCCATATCGTGGGGCTCACTCAGGAGCGCATTTCGGATACCACGGGTGTTTTCGCGGCCTCCTATGAGATCGACGAGCAGCCCGGCTCGGTCACTCTCTATAACTCGGCGCCGCATGCGGAGTTCGTGGAAGAGGGGACTCGCCCCCGCTCGAAGATGCCACCGCTTCTTCCGATCCTTCTTTGGCTCAGCCGCAAGCGGAACGCCTCTGCGGTTATTTCCGGGAAGCCGGTGCTCAAGGGGGTGCCTGCCTCCATCAAGCGTAGTTCAAAGTGGGATCTGTCGGATCAGGAGTCCTTCAGCACGACCGGCAAGAAGGGCCGCTCTGCCGCCCGTGCCGCCGAACTGGAGGGCCTCCGGCAGCATGCGGTCGCCATCGCCCGCTCGATCAAAGAGAAGGGGACTCGCCCGCATCGCCTGATGGCATCTGCCCAGCCGACCTTCGAGGCGATCTTCGATGAAGAATTGCGAGGGCTGGCCCAATGAGCGTCGCCTATGACGTTACCGACCTGGTCCTCGCAAGCCTGACCGACTTCCTGGGCACGCGGATCCCGAGCCTTGCCGTCCAGAACGGATGGATCGGGAATCAGCCTCTCCTGGCGCTGGCTGCTGGGAAGGCCGCCCGCCTGGCGCTCGAAATCGTCGATGCCCCGCGCGACTACGCCCCTGGCGAGATCGTGGGGATCTCCGAAATCAATCAGGAGGGCGCCCCGGAGGCATCGGCGCTGATCGACTACGGCGCCATCCGCGTGACCGTGCGCGGCAATCTCTATCTGGTTGGCGGCCCCGAAGGCAAAGCGGCTGTGCGCGGCATGATGCGCACGATCGAACGGTTGTTCGTTCCGGAGCCGGGTGCATCCCCAGGAGCAACGGTCGTGCTGAAGGATGCCGAGCAGACCCGCGCACGCATCGACCTAACCGACATCCGCCAGGTCGATGACCCGGAGGGGCTCAGGGAGGACGAATGGCGCGCGATCATGGAGTTCGAGATCCGCGCGGCCCTTCGCCACAAGCAGACACTGCCGGTCTGCACCACGATCAAGATCGGCAACGATGAGGACACCATTTCACCCATTTCCCAGATGACCGACTAAGGAGCATCTCCGATGGACATTCTCACGATCAGCAACCTCGCTGCCGCCCGAGCCCTCGACGGCGTCTATGTTTTCGAGATCACTCCCAACGGCTATGTTCGCGAGGATGGCGAACAGGTCGTCGCAGTCGTCGGCGACTTCGAGATGGGGCCGGTCGATACCGTGCTCTCCATCGGCAGCGCCAAGGAGTTCGCTCGCAAGCTGGGCGGCTATGGTTCGGCCCCGAGCGGCGGGGAGGATTCGTGGCGGGGCTACTCAGGGTTCCGAGCGCTCAGCGGCAAGCAGTGGCCTGGTCTCCGCGCCGTGCGTGCAAGTCGCACCGGTATGGCGCAGGCCACGGTCAGGATCCCGGTTGTCAGCTCCGTGGCGGACCCCGCCGCTGATGGCGTGGACCTTGTCGTGAAGGCCAAGTGGAAGGGCAACTATGGCAACTCGATCCGGGTGACCAGCTCCGCGGCATCCGACAGTTCGCTCGACGACGGCTTCAAGATCGTCGCAAACTTCCGTGATCGGAACGAGACCTGGGACAACCTCACTCCCGGCATGTCGTCCGCCGAGATCGCCGCCATCAATAACGCATCGGAATTGATCGAGGTCTCCTTTGAAGACAACGACGACACCATCAAGGGCGCATGGCCGCTGACCAGCGCTCTGTCTGGTGGTTCCGATGGAACACCTCTCCTGGTATCCTGGACGAATGCCCTCACTCTGCTGGCCGCCCGCCGCGAGGTGAAGCTGATGTTTACGGCTGAGCCGGACGGCACCACGGTGACATGGTCGGCGCTCAATGCGCACATCAAGAGCCTGCTCACCGGGAACGGCGCGGCACCGTTCAAGATGGCCATCGTTAGTGGTCCGGAGGACCAGGAGGAAGGGGCCGTCGCCTCGGCGATGGCGGACCTGAGGAGTGATCGGATTGTCTACGCTTGGCCGTGGCGGCGGCAGAACTTTCCTGATGCATCGCCGCTGCATCAGGACGGCAAGCTCTCTGTTCCGGCAAATGCCGCTGTTGCTTGCGCCCTCGCCAACATCGACCCCGTCTACGACCCAGCATCAATCTACGGCACGCGCTTCATCAACGCATGCACGACCGGCTTGGAGTTTGAAGACCTCAGCCGCGATGACTATGTCTCGGCCAACTCCCACGGCATCTGCGCCTTGGAGTTCGATCCCGACACCGGTTATCGGGTCGTCAATGGGGTTACGACGTCGCTCCAGGCGGGTCTGGAACCGATCCACCGCCGCCGCCTGGCGGACTTCTTCCTCACGTCGATCGCGCGTGCACTGAAGCCCTACCAGAACCTGCCCATCACGAAGTCCTGGAAGGACGACATCGTCGGCGTGATCACCGACTTTCTGGAAACCCAGATGCGCGACATCTCGGGCATTCCGGCCAGGCTGCTGGGCTATGAACTCGACATCGTCAACGTGAACGACTCGGCCAGCGAGGCGCAGGGCGTCTTCAATATCCTCCTGCGATGCCGTATTCCCGCCTCTGCGCGCTCGATCGTCCTCCTTGGCGAGATCGGAACCAACGTCCGCGTCGCCGTCCTGGAACAGGACGCGGCCTAACCCCTACCCCCACGAGAAAGGCGGCCAATCATGGCTGAGAACATCACTGGTCGGGACGTCGTCGTCCGCGTCTATCAGAACGGCCAGGTCATGACCGGAATCCCTGTGATCCGCTTCGAGGACGACCCGGACCAGGAGATGCGCTCGCGCCAGTTGCTTGGCGAGACCCGCACACAGAAGAGCCTGATCGTTCATGGGTACCGCGGGACGTTCGAGGTCGATGTTGAATCAGCTCAGCATCATGTGCTTGCGAAGTTCATCAACGACAACGACAAGGCCCAAGGCCGATCCAACACTTACGAACTCGCGATCCAAGTCGCCGAGAACTACCGCGACGGATCCACCAAGCGCTATCGCTATGTGCGCTGCAAGATCATGCTGCCCCGCACCTCGATGCAGGGACGCCAGCAGGATGTCACCGCCCGGTTCGAGTTTCACGCCGAGGACAAGGTTTATCTTTGATACCCACTAGGGGCGGGCAACTCCCCGGCCCGGTCTGACAGCCGCCCTGGTCTGACTACGCCGCCCTGGCCAGACGCGGTCCCCTGATAGGGCGGCAATCGGCATCTCCCTCGGTAACCGGGGGAGATGCCCCACTTCCACTCCAGAGGTCATCATGCGCCAACTTTCAATCAAGCTCCCATCGGGTCACCAGGTGACCATTCAGGAGCCCCGGATTGTCACCGAGGAAGCCGTCGCGGTTTCCTACACCGAGAAGCAACTGGTTGGCGGGCAGAGTCGGCGGTTCGCCCGCGACCTGTGCGCTGCGGCCATTGTCGAGTTCGATGGCAAGCGCGTCGACGATCTGTTCAATCCCCGCCAGGCCCTAAGCAGCTTCGCTGACTGGAACGTCTTGGAGGCCGCCTACAACTCCATGTTGGGCGTCGAATCCATCATGGCGGCCACCAACTCTGCGGTTGAGCAGCTCAAGCAGAACAAGAACACGTCCGTCGAGGTCACCATGTCGGACGGGCGCCTGGTAACGCTGGTGCCGTTGACGATCGACCAGGTCGAGGAGTTGGAGGTTCGGGGACGCTATGGCGCCAACGAGTGGTTCCGGGCCTTGCACGACAGGGCCGCGGCATCGGTCTCGAAGGTCAACGGCGAGGCAGTCATCCCCGGAGTCTTCAATGCCCGGGTTGAGTTCCCCCTCTCCCGCGACTGGGCGGTCCTCAAGGCGGTAACCGCCGAGATGAACAGCGCGGAGGTTGATCCCCGCGATTTTTTTCCCAGCATCCCGGCCTAGAGCGCTGGGCGCGCGAGGTAGCCTTCCTTGGGCGGCATGCACCAGGGATCCCGGCCTACCTCGGACGCGCACCATCCGCGAGTGAACGACGCGCCTTCGTTCATGTGGTCAGGGAGATGATCGAAATCGAGCGGAACTCGGAATGAGTCCACGGAATAGACAGGAGCCCCGTCGATTAAGTTCGGCGGGGCTCGCTTACTTTAGGGGCGTCCGTGTTGCATCAAGAAACCGTAAGCGCCTCGCGTGCCAGCGCCGAAATAAATCGACTGCCATTTATCACTCAATGCCATTGCCATTTATCACTGAAAACTACAGCCACCGATGTGCCCATTCCCACCACGGGTACCACGACTGTTTCCTTCACCAACGTCGACGGGAACAATATCTCATCCGCCCGCATGAACATGGACGCGATCCGTTACAGCATCACGCGCCAACTCCCCGCCCGCTTCTACGTGACGGAGGAGGGGGGCGCCGCGGCCTTCAACGCTCATGTTCGAAGCGGAACCCTGGCTGTCAGCCTGACCGGCAATAGCGGACGCGGGTACCTCGACATCAACGAAGAGACCACCAACGCCAACACGGTGGATCTGGACCCGACCAAGATGGTCGACTCGCGCTGGACCTTGACGGCGCAGGCGGGCCTTACGTTCTCATCCGCCACCCTCACCATTCCGTACAACCCGGCGCGTCTCAATGGGCTGACGGAGACGGCGGGGAGCCTCAATGCGGTCTTCCGTGTGGACGGTTCGGCGGTCACAGAGGTCAACCCGGCCAACGTCAGCTTCAACTACGCGGCCAACACGGTGACCGTGACGGGCATCACCGGCTTCTCGACCTGGTTCATCGGCAACGACACCGCCAACGACCCGGTCGGTGTGGATGACTGGCAGATGTTGGCGGAGTAAGCCGGGCTACCGAGGATGTGAAAAGGCCCCCGGTTCGCGCCGGGGGCCTTGTTGTGTTCATCAGGTGGCGTCACTGCCCTGCGGTTCCGAGCCGCCAGAGGGGCGACGTTTTTCCCAAGGGAAGACCGGTGCCGGGCCGATGCGACGGAGTTTGCCGGGGCCCGCGGCGGCTCCCGAGCCGACGGCTCCGTGGCTGGATTCGTCCGCCTTGGCCGGATAGGGGGTGGGCGGGGGGAGCGGGTTTCGGGTGCTGCTATCGCCAAGCTTGACCGGGATGATGCCGGATCGGCGCTGCTGCGTGTCGCTCATCCCCATGGCGGGACGCTGCTGGGCGCTGGCGCCGGACACCCGGTAGCGCGTGCTGGTTCCCGTGCCCACATCCTCCCGCTTCTGCACTTCGCCCATCCCCTCCGGATCCTTCTCGTAAAGGTAGCGAAGACCCAGGACGATCTGCGGATGGGGATCATTGGCAAAAGGGAGCTTCACCAATCCGGGAAAGAACCGCTCGAAGGCGCGGCGCATTCCGAACTTGGCTGCGTCGGCAATGACCTCGGGAGTGGGGGTTAGTTGGTGCTTGGCGAGGAGTTCCGCCAGTTCCTGCTGCGCGACGAGCGCCGCGTAGGCGGTGAATGCTGCAAACTTATGTTCCATGAAGAGCCCCTGGCACGATCTTTCGGGAAATCGTCTACACACGACTTTGGGAAATGCAATACACAAATCGAGCCAGTCGTGCCAAAAGAGAGACTGTCTCCAAATGGGTTTGACTTTGTTGGCTTATCGGCGGCGCAGGAGCCCCCGAAGGTCGCCGAAGCGCGGGGGAATGTATCCGGGCTCGGCTGCCCGCTGTACCCACATCATCAAGAGGCCGCTCAGGAACCCAAAGCAGGCGCTGAGCGGCATGAGGACATCCGGCGACAGGAGGTACCCGTCCCAAGTATAGTAGTGCACCGTCCCGTGATTGTTGAGCGGGATGACATGCTCCGCGTCCGGCGCCGCGGGAAGCGTCGGAAAGACATGCCCGAACCACAGAAACGAGAAGAGCCCGACGAGCCAGGAGCAGAGGAAGACCGCACCCAGGACGTTCTCAAGCCGCCCGCCGCTGCGCCTGGCGATGGCGACGACACCCCGGTGGGCTAGGAAGAGCACCGTGTAGAGTCCGGCAAGCAGCAGTATCAGCACCACCGCCAGCACCACGACCGCAACTGCGACGTCCAGCAGGCCATCAAAGATCGACATGGGAGGATCAGCCCTTTCAAAGGACCATATCGTTCTACCGACTGGATATTCAAGAGGACGAGTTGACCCAATATCGGGTTCAGGGCGCCCTCGTCACTGGCGTGGTCTCGGCTCGGTCAACCAACGAAATTGCTCCTCCATCGCCTCGCCGCCTTCCTTGGCGCACGGTGTGCATTCAGTACGGTAGTTGCGTTGGAAAGGTTGGAAAGCCACCACCCCATGATTCAGGTACCTGAACCCGTGATTAAGTTCTGCCATCGTGTATCAGAAAGCACCACCTTCCACAATGTCGTGCTGGGGGTGATCGTTCTCACGGCCGCGCTCATGGGGCTCGAGACCAACCAGGGCCTCGTGGCGGAGTATAGCGCCGAACTGACGATGGTGAATGCGTTGATCCAGATCTTCTTCATGACGGAGCTTTCGATTCGGTTGATCGCGCACGCCCCGGGCGTGCACCGGTTCTTCCGCGACGGCTGGAACGTGTTCGATTTTCTGGTTGTTGCGCTGTCGCTGCTACCGGCTTCGGGTACGTTTGCGATGGTTGCGCGGCTTGCGCGGCTGATGAGAGTGGCGCGCCTGTTGTCGGCGCTGCCGGAACTGCGGCTGCTGGTCGCCACGATGCTCCGCTCGATTCCGTCGATGGGCTCGATCTTTCTGCTGCTGGGGCTGATTCTGTACATTTACGGCGTGACGGGCGTGCATCTTTTCCGCGACGTCGACCACGAAAACTGGGGCTCGCTTGGCGCCGCGTTCATGACGCTTTTTCAGGTGCTGACGCTGGAGGGCTGGGTCGAGCTCATGGGGCAGAGCATGCTGGCGACTCCGTGGGCCTGGGTCTACTATGTGAGCTTCATCGTGATCGCTGTGTTCGTAGTGGTGAACCTCTTCATCGCCGTCGTGATCAACAACCTCGAGGCTGCCAAGCACGCCCATCGCATGGCGACGGAGCAGCACAACCCGGCGCTGGCGACAGTGCGCGAGATGAAGGAAAAAATCGCCGCTCTGGAGCGCCAGTTGGAGGGATCGTGAGGCGATTGCGTAGGGCAGCAGGACGACCCCGCATTCAGGCGAATTCCACCATCGCCACAAAGCTCGTAAACATCGCCCGCAGGCCCAAGGATCAGATCGGGGAGGTTTAGGAGTTCCTTGATCGGGTCAACTCATGGAGCGTTCCTCATTGACGGCGTCGGCAGGCGTGGGCGTTCCTGTCTGCCCGCTTCGCCCATTCGCAGGGCGGGGCTGGAAGCGTTTGTATTCCGACAAACTGCAACCCTTCACTGATCCTAGGCGGCCGCTTATGCTTCAACAACTTCGAAACCCTTACTGGATGAAATGGGGAATGTGGGTGGTTCTTGGCCTCACGATCCCCTCATTCGTGGCCTTTTATGGGTTCAGCAATGTGGGTCAGGGCGGCACCCATGTGGCCGTCGGTACGCTGATCACCGTCGAGAAGGACGGCGAGAAGCACGAACTGGGGAAGAATGACCTGTTGGCGGCGCGCAGCGATGCGGCCAATTACTACTATTCGATCGCGGCGGCCATCGTCCCCGATCCGAACCAGATCGCCGGTCTGCGCCGCGAAGTTTACGAGGCCCTCGGCTCGAACCCGAAGCTTTACGCGCCCTTCGCCGTTGCGGACGTGGCTCTTCAGGACCGTCTCCAGAAGCTCGGGATCCGCGTGACCGACGCGCAGGTTTCCGAATATCTGCGCAACCAAGGTGTCACGCAGGCAAACTTCGCGCAGCACTTCGGTCGCCAGACGCAGTACGAAGTGGCGGCCAACATCCGCGCGACGCTCCAGACAGAGAGCGCCGAGCGCACGGTCAACTCGATGGCACGCACCTCCCTTCTGGAGCTTTGGCAGGAGTACTGCCTCCGCGAGGAGCGCATCACCGCCAGCTACGCCAGCGTTCCCGTCGAGACCGATCCGAACGCCACCATCACGGAGGAACAGCTCAAGGCGAAGTATGACGCCTTGGTGGCTGCAGAGAGTCCCATCGTTCTCGAAGCCGAGAAGCGCGTGTACGAGTACGTCGCGCTGCGCCTCCCGCCACGCTCGATGCCGATTCCCACCGAAGAGCAGATCCTCGCGGCCTATGACGCGGCCTCTGCCACCGACCCGCAGTTCGCCCAGGAAGCGGGCTACGTGGTCCGCCAGATCCTGATCTCGCCGGAGGCAGGCGTGGATGATGCCACGGCCCGCTCCCAGGCGCAAACCGCGCTGTCCATGGTGAGCGGTGGCGCCAACTTCGGCAACGTGGCCGACACGTTCAGCCTCGACCTGCGCAACCTCGAGTTCACGGACCCGGAAACCTCCCCCACGATGCGCGGCGGCCTCCTTGGCTATGCGCTGACCGGGAACGAGGTCGATGCCTGGGGTTCCGACTACATGGAGTTCCTGAAGACGGCTTCAGCGGGGGACATTTCCCGCGTGCTGAAGACCCCTCAGGGCTACGCCGTCGTGAAGCTCGAAGAGAAGCGCGGCGAAGGGAAGAAGCCGCTGGCCGACGTTCGCTCGATTCTTGAGACCAAGCTCCGCACCGAGCTTCAGGAGAAGGCCGCGAAGGACCGTGAGGCGCAGACCGCTGCCAATCTGGCTGCCATGCGGAAGGCTCGTCGCAGCGAGACCACGATCCAGGGCATTGCCCGTGCCGTGAACGCCGAGGTCCAGACGACCTCCCCCACGCTTTCCAGCATGAACTTCATCGCCGGCGTTGGCAACCTGACGCGCGAGGCGGAGTCGCTCCGTCGCCTCCGTGCGAAGCGCGCCAGCGAGCCCCTCACCACCACCAACGGCGACATCGTCGTGCTGAACGTGCTCGAGGTCATCCCGCCGACCAACCGCCCCCTCGACAGCATCCGCACCCGAATCGAGCAGCAGGTCCGGACGGACATGGCGGCTGACTTGGCCCTGGCCAAGGCGAAGGAACTGCGCACCCGTCTGGAGACGAACTCCAGCGACAGCCTGACGAGTGCCGCCGCCGAGATGAGCATCGAATGGGGCAACCTCGAGCCGTTTGCCCGTCAGTCGGTCCCGGACAAGCTGAACTCGGCGCCCGAGGCCTCGACGCAGCTGATTGCCGCCCGCAAGGGCGACATCATCCTACTGCGTGGCGGAACGCCGGACGTCCCGATCGAATACCTCGTGGTGAAGATCAATGACGTGTCCGAGCCGTCCAAGGTGGACTTCCTCCGCGACATGCAGGAATTGGAGCGCGACCTGCTCGCGGCCAAGCGCAAGGGCTACCTGGAGGACTTCCGCCGGGACGCCCAAACCGCCTTCAGTGTGAGCTACAACCCGGACTTCATCGGTCCGGAGCAACAGACCGGTAAGTGAAGCACGGGCGGAAAACCCCCGTAATTGGCCGGTTTTTCAGATAAGCCCTTTACTACGGGAATAAATCGTTTAGATCAAGCAATCCAGAGGCCCCCGCCAACGCGGGGGCCTCTGTCAATTAACGTATTCTGTGGCACCGCAGGGGCGATAGGGGCAGTCTCATGCCGCCCTGCTCTTCTCCGTTTTATCCGGTCAATCTCTCGCAGGGTTGGCCCCCGGGAAGACACGAGATGCAAGGATCCAGTGAGGACGGCTGCAATGGCCCCGATCAAGAAGACCACGAAGGCAACAGGGGAGAAGGTCTCCGCCAAGAAGGACGCGCCAGCGAAGGCCACCAAGGCCCCCGCCAAGGAAACCGCCGCCGCGAAGGCCAAGGTTTCGGCGACCCCCAAGAAGGCCGCTTCCGCCAAGGCGGTTGAGAAGCCCAAGGCGGCTCCCGCTGCCAAGGCCGCCCCGAAGAAAGCCCCAGCCAAGAAGACGGCCAAGACCGCCACTGCCGCCGTGAAGAAAGCCGCTCCCAAGGCGACCGCCACGACGAAGGCTGCCACCACAAAATCAGCGCCCAAGGCAGCGCCCGCCAAGGCCGCCTCCAAGCAGGTCGCGACGAAGAAGGCTCCCGCCACCATCCCGTCCGCCACCATCCCGTCAACGGCGCCTTCCGCGAAGTCCGCCATGCTTGAGGTTGAGGCCCGCGAGCGGGAACTTCCACTCGAATATGGCGACACCAAGATTGTCCTGCTGACCCGCGATCCGGAGTGGATCTTCGCCTACTGGGAAATCAACCCGGAGACGCGCAAGAAGCACGGGCTTACCCGCGGGGTCCACTCGAAGGCCATTGCCCTGCGCGTCCACACGCTTGCAAGCCGCGGCCATATCCCTTCCTACGATGTTCCGGTCAACGACTACACCTCCTCCTGGTATGTTCGCGTTCCCGCCGGTGGCTCCCGTTTCCGCGTGGATCTTGGGACGTTCGATGCGAAGGGCGGGTTCGTGACGCTGGCCTCCTCGAACGAGATCGAAGTTCCGCGCATGGAGATCGCCGAGTCCACCGACCTGGAGTTCGCCGAGATCAACGACGAGATCTACCACCAGATCGTGCAGTTGAGCGGCGGTCTTGGGATCAAGGAGCGCCT
>WGOD01000002.1 GCA_016124205.1 Alphaproteobacteria bacterium | reverse complement strand
CCGAGTTCCCGGCCACGCAGGATGAAGCGCAGACGCGCGACGTGGGCTTCGTCATAGACGCGGTAGCCTGACGCCGTGCGCGGCGGCTCCGGCATCATGCCGATCTTCTCGTAATAGCGGATGGTCTCCAGATTGCAGCCCGTCTGCCGCGCAAGCTGCGCGCGCTTCAATCCCTTCCCGGAACCGTGATCGCTCATAGTGTCGAAAACCGTCTTGAGCCTGTAGCTGCTACAGACCTTATCTTCCTTTCAGCACGAAAGCGAGGATGACGACGCATGAGCACGACCGAAGCGGAAGCCCGGCCATTGCGAGTTGAGAACCACGCTGAAGACCGGAAGCAGAAACTCTTTGCGGCTGGCGGCGTGGTCGGGGCCATTCTGGCCTCGACCTGCTGCGTGGTGCCGCTGCTGTTCGTCATACTCGGGATTTCCGGGGCGTGGATCGGCAACCTGGCGGCGCTGGAGCCCTACAAGCCGTACTTTGCAGGCGTTGCTCTGGTCTTCATCGGCCTCGGCTTCCGGCAGGTCTACTTCAAGGCCAAGCCCGCCTGCGTGGAGGGCAGCTATTGCGCAAAGCCGCAGTCGGCCGTCATCACCAAGACCGCTCTTTGGCTCTCCGCCGTCATCGTCCTGCTCGCGTTGACCATCAACTGGTGGGCGCCACTTTTCTACTGATCCCAAAAACAGGAGCAACTTCCGTGAAACGATCCCTTATCCCCGCCGCCGCCGCCCTGCTGGTCCTCGGTGGAACCGGTTGGGCAGCCGTACCCGCCGCGACCTCCGCCGCCGCCCAGTCCGCTTCCCAACCGGTGGCGACCGCACAAACCGCCACTTTCGCTATCGACAACATGACCTGCGCGCTCTGCCCGATCACCGTCAAAAGGGCGATGGAGGGGGTTGCCGGCGTGCAGTCGGTGACCGTTGATTTCGATGCCAAAACGGCGACGGTGGTTTTTGACCCATCGGTCACGAGCGTGGACGCCATCGCCGCCGCGTCCACGAATGCGGGCTATCCGGCCTTGGTCCACGGCTGAGCCAGATGAGGGACGCCACGATCATAATTGGCACGTCCATTGCCGCCATCTGCTAAGCGAGTCCCCTGCTGGTCATTGCCCGTGGTGCGCTTGGACCGTCGGCCTGGGTGAGCGGGCTGGATTTCATGCCGCAGCCCGGGCTCGCCGACTTCGCCGGTCTGACAGCCTAAGGCCAGTGGCGGCGCAAGCGCGCAGCGGCCTGTTGCGATACAAGCCCTCAGACAAACAAGGAAAGAGCCTGACATGGCGGACTGCTGCGTCCCGACCAAATCATCCAAAGCGACCTGCGACGTCGCCGTCATCGGCGCCGGCTCGGCGGGGTTTTCCGCCGCCATCACCGCCGCCGAACAGGGTGCCAACGTAGCGCTGATCGGCCATGGCACCATCGGCGGCACCTGCGTCAATGTCGGCTGCGTACCCTCCAAGACCATGATCCGGGCCGCCGAGGCGCTGCATGGCGCGCGGGCGGCGGGGCGCTTCCCGGGTCTGACCGGAGACGCGCAGGTGAATGACTGGCGGTGTCTGATCACCGCCAAGGGCGACCTCGTCTCGACGCTCAGGCAGAAGAAATATGCGGACCTCCTGCCCGAATACAACACCATTACCTATCTGGAAGGTGAGGCCCGGCTGAACGGGGCCGGAGTGATCGTCAACGGCAATGCCATTGCCGCCGGCAAGACCATCATCGCCACGGGCGGGCGGCCCGCCGTGCCGCCCATTCCCGGCATAGACAAGGTGAACTACCTGACCAGCACGACGCTGCTGGAACTGGAAAACCTGCCCGAGAGCCTGATCGTCATCGGCGGCGGCTATATAGGGGCCGAACTCGCCCAGATGATGGCGCGCATGGGTGTGAAAATGACGGTGATCTGCCGCTCCCGGCTGCTGCCGCAGGTGGAGCCGGAGATCTCCGCAGCTCTGGCGGACGCGTTCCGGGCCGAGGGCATCAGCCTTCATAGAGGCATCGCCTACGATGCCTGCCATGAAGACGAAAGCGGCGTCACTGTCTGCGTCAAGAAGGGCGGCAGGCTGATCGAGCTGACGGCCGAACGGCTTCTGGTCGCGACAGGGCGCACGCCCAATACCGAAGCACTGGGCCTCGCCGACGCCGGCATTGAGCAGGACAATCGCGGCGCCATCGTCGTCGATGACCGGATGCGCACGTCCAAGTCCGGCGTCTACGCCGCCGGCGACGTGACCAACCGCGACCAATTCGTCTACATGGCGGCCTATGGGGCCAAACTCGCCGCTCTCAACGCGCTTAACGGCGACAGCCTCGCCTACGACAACCGCGCCATGCCGTGGGTCGTGTTCACCGACCCGCAGGTGGCGGGCGTGGGCTTGAACGAAGAGGCGGCGAAGGCCGCCGGTCACGCGGTCAAGACCTCCGTCCTGCCGCTCGACGCGGTGCCGCGCGCGCTGGCCGCCCGCGACACGCGGGGGCTGATCAAGCTGGTGGCCGACGCCAGGACCGACTGCCTGCTCGGTGGCCAGATCCTTGCCCATGAAGGCGCTGACAGCATTCAGACACTGGCCATGGCGCTGAAGTTGGGCATGACCGCAAAGTCGCTCGGTGAGACGATCTTTCCGTATCTCACCACAGTGGAAGGATTGAAGCTTGCCGCCCAAACTTTCGACAAGGATGTAGCAAAGCTTTCCTGCTGTGCGGGTTGAGCTCTAAATCAAACGAGCTCCGAGTGGCGTGGACGGATGTGTTGACCGACTTTCCTAGTTTCCTTGGGGGAGGAAATTTAGCAGGGAAGTTTGCAGTTCCCTTTGAAACGAAAAGGGCGCTCTTACTGGCTGGCTAACGTTGCGGCCTCCACCGAAGTCTGACAGTCGCAGCACTCCCGTTGATGTTCCGATTGGAATAGTTGACGCTTAGCGCCAACGATCAGCTTCCGGGGACGGTTTTTCATTCGGTTATGTAAGAGATCAAAATTTGGTACACGGCAGTTCCGATTGTCAATTTACAAAAAAAGTATAATTGACGCGAGGTTCGGTCGAGACGAACCGTCTAGCTCCAATGTCGTTCGAGCGTGATTTGCTCTCGAAAATCGAAACTGGAGACCCGCCATGACCTCCCCCAAACGCTTCCTGTTGGCTCTCACGCTTGCCGGTTTTGTTGCCGCGCCGGCGGTGGCCGCGAACGACATGTGGTCCGTCGATGACCATGCGGAACATGAGGCTTTCATCAATGCCGCTGTCAGCCTGAGCGAAGCGATCGCCCTTGCTGAAAGCGAGACAGGCGCTCGCGCCATTTCGGCTGAATTCGAGAAAGAGGACGGGCAATTCGTTTTTGCCGTTGAACTGCTCGACAGCAATGGCCGCGAGATCGAAGTCCTTATCGACAGCGCAGTTCTGCGAGTGATCGAAATCGAGGACGATGAACGTGATTCCGGAGGCGACCGCAGCTGACGCAGCACCACCGGTGCGTATCCGGCGGTTTCCTGAACGTCCCCCCCGCGGTATCGCCGGATACGCCCTCTCTCGCTAAGTTGATCTCATGAAACTCCTGCTCGTCGAAGATGACGCTGTAACACGCGATTACGTCCACGCCGGTCTGATCGGCGCGGGCCATTCCGTCGACGTCACCGATGATGGCGTGGACGGGTTCGCGCTCGCGCGCCGCGGCCAATATGACGTGATTATTCTCGACCGGATGGTGCCGGGTATGGACGGATTGTCCATTCTCAAGGCGCTCCGGGCCAGCGGAGAGCAGACGCCAGTGATCTTCCTGACCGCTGTGAGCGGTGTTGACGACCGTGTGTTGGGGTTTGAGGCGGGAGCGGACGATTACCTCGTCAAGCCCTTTGCGTTTTCCGAACTGGCCGCTCGGCTGAATGCACTGGGACGACGTCCCGGCCTGTCGAGCGAGGCGGTCAAGCTTGTGGTGTCTGACCTGGAGATGCACCGACCTTCACCAGGGCATCGTCTGGGGCACCCAGACCGAGGAGACCCGCAAGGACGAACGGCTGATCAACCGCTTCGACTTTGACGGCGATTACGGCACGGTGCTGAACCGCTTCCTGATGCAGGCCGCCGTCGGCCACCCCCTCATCGTTCACGGCACGGGCGGCCAGACGCGCGCCTTCATCCACATCCAGGACACGGTGCGCTGCATCCAGCTGGCGGTTGAGAACCCGCCAAAAACCGGCGCGAAGGTCCGCATCATGAACCAGATGACCGAGACGCACCGCGTCCGCGATCTGGCGCGGATGATTGCCGGGATGACAGGCGCAGAGATCGCGAACCTGCCCAATCCGCGCAACGAGGCCGACGAGAACGACCTCCATGTCGAGAACGACACCTTCCTGTCGATGGGCCTGAAGCCGATCACGCTGGAAGCCGGCTTGATGGAAGAAGTGACGGATGTCGCACGCAAATACGCTGACCGTTGTGACCGCTCGAAGGTCCCGTGCGTGTCCTACTGGAACGAGACGCGCAAGGCGGACCAGAGCCCGTCACCGCTGAAGGCGGTGTCCTAGGACATTTCAGATGCTGAAATCCTGCCAAGTGACCACCCGACCATCAGCTGACTTTGAAGGTTTGCCAGCAGGTCATTAGTTGCGTATCGTTCGCACTTGGGAGTGTTTCGTGGTCCGACTGATTGTCAGCATTATCATCCTGACCGTGGCCCTTATGGGTCCCGGAACGATGTCTGCTGCCCACGCGCATTCGGAAAACGTCGATACCGGCCATGCGGCCTCCCTGCGGCATGCTGAAACGCATCACGAGAAGCAGATCGGTTCGGACGAAGTCGATACCGATACGCTCGGAGCCACGCGTGCGGCGCATTTTCATGTTCACGTCCTGAGCGATGTCGTGCCGCATGTCATTCAGGGCGGCTGGATGGTTGCAAGGAATCGCGAAGCCGCAACCCACGCGCTCTTTTCCCCGAATGCGCCGCGCAATGCTGGCCGCCAGGCACTGAAACGGCCACCCCGGCTCCTCTGATCTGAACCGCCCGGCGTCGACGCCGGATTGTTTTCGTTCAGTCAGCAGGAATCTACATGAAAATCGTCATACGGGCGCATCTGTGCGCCCTGCTGGGTGCGGTTTCCCTTTCGGGTCCGGCCCTTTCCCTGGAAGAACCAACTTCCGGGTTCGATCGCGAAGCCGCGGTTTCGCTTGCCCTTGCCAATGCGCCCGGAATCGAAGCGGCCGCGCTGGAAGCCGAGGCAAGCGGCGCCCTGATCGCAGGTGCCGGCCTCCGGCCCAATCCCACGCTCGAGATTGAATCCGACACGATCGCCGGAACGGCCGGAAACTATCTTCTCAATGCCGGCGAAACGTCGGTCGCCCTTTTGCAGCCTTTAGAACGCGGCGGGGATGCGGAGGCGCGCGTTCGTCTTGCGCAACGCGAGTTCGGTGCGGTGGCATTGGCACAGTCGAGCCTCGAAGCGGACCTGGTCCGCGATGTCGAACTGGCCTTCGTCGCGCTTCAGGCGGCTACGGCACGCTTCGAAGTCGCGATCGGCCGCCGGGAGGCGGTCGCGTCATTCGCTGAGGTGGTGGAACGCCGTGTCCAGGCCGCCCGGGACCCCGTGATGGCACGAAGCCGTGTGGCTGCACGTCTTGCTGAAGCTGAAATAGATGTCCAGGCGGCCCGCCGGGAGGTTTTGCGCCAGTCTTCCGGGCTTGCATCCTATTGGGCGGCTTCACAAGCACCTGCTGTAGAACTGGAGTCATTCTTCACTCGCGGCGAAGCGCCAGCGCCAGGACGGGCTCTGGAGACAGCCGACCTTCGCCGATTGCGCGCCGAGCGCGACATTCGCGACGCTAGGCTGCAAGTTGAGACCGCTCGTGCCATCCCCGACGCGACAGTCGGCTTGACCGGGCGGCATCTTGCCTCAACCGATGACCTCACCGTCGGATTTCGTTTCGCGATCCCGCTTCAGGTGTGGAATGCCAATCGGGCCGAGATTGAAAGCGCCCGGATCGCAGCGCAGGCCACAGACGCCCGGATATCGGCCGCCCTTCGCGACTGGGAGCGCAATGAGGAACTGAACCGGTCCCGGCGGGTCTCGGCTGCTGAAGAGGTTCTGTCGCTTGAGACAACGGTCATCCCGACCCTGGAGGAGGCGCTCTGGTCGGCAAGGTCCGGGTATGAGCGCGGCGTGTTTTCAATCCTCGACGTGTTCGATACCCAGCGCGCCCTTGCCGACGCGCGCTCGCGCCGTGTCGATGCTCTCCAGGCGCTCCACGAGGCCGACATTCACCTTCTTCGACTTTACGCCAGCCCCCGTCCAGCCGGCCCGCAACAGGACTGAATGCAATGATTAAATCCTTTCACTTTCTTATGCCGCTTGTCGCGGCACCTGTGCTGGCTCTCGCGGCTTGCGGAACCGATAACCCGTCGAGCAGTGACCCAGACCATACTGCGATTGGTGCGTCAGAATACGAACGGGGCCCTCACAATGGCCGGATGCTGCGCGAGGGACGCTATGCACTGGAACTGACGATCTTCGAGCAAGGTGTGGACCCGGAATTCAGGCTCTACGCCTATCGGGACAACGCGCCGATCGACCCGCAAACCGTCAATGCCAGCATCACGCTGTCACGACTGGGTGGGCGCGACGATGAGTTTACCTTCAGGCCCGTGCAGGACTATCTCCGCGGCGATGGAGTCGTGACCGAGCCGCACTCTTTCGAGGTCCATGTGCGAGCCGATTTCGGCGACACAGTTGGTGAATGGTCGTTCGAGTCCTTTGAAGGTCGCACGACGATCTCCCGTGCTCAGGCCGATGCTGCCGGAGTGGTCGTGGAGCCTGCTGGACCAGCAAGGCTTGAGCAAACCACAAGTGTTTACGGGGTGATCGAACTTCGGCCCGAAGCCCATGCCGAGATCCGCGGCTGGTTGCCAGGCCGGATTGTTTCGCTGAACGCCACGATCGGCGACCGGGTCACACAGGGCCAGACCTTGGCCCGGATCACCGCCACCGACAGCCTTCAGACCTACTCGGTCACATCGCCGATCAACGGCATCGTGATGGCACGTCCAGCAACGAATGGCGGCCCGACGGGCGATGGTCCGCTCTTTGAAATTGCCGACCCAACCCAGCTTCATGCTGAACTGTTCCTGTATCCTGGCGACATGAGCCGTATTGCTGCCGGTCATCCTGTCACCCTGACCAGCGTCGACGGCCAGCGGACCTTTGAAGGAGAGATCGAATTCATTTCTCCAGCAGTGGATCCCGTGAGCCAGCGCGCCATCGCGCATGTTCATCTCGATAATCCCGACGGTGTCTGGAGAGCCGGTGAGGCGGTGGAGGCCGCCATTGTGACCGGGGTTGCCGAGGTTCCGCTCGCCGTACGAACAGACGCCCTACAGCGTTTCCGCGACTTTACCGTCGTCTATGCGCGTGTCGGCGACACCTATGAGGTGCGGATGCTCGAACTCGGGCTACGCACGCCGGAAATGACGGAAGTCCTCGGCGGGCTCGAACCCGGTGAAGCCTATGTCTCGCAGAACGCCTTCCTGATCACTGCTGACGTGCTGAAGTCCGGCGCCAGCCACGACCATTAGGATCAATCATGCTCGAAACCATTATCCGACAATCCATCCGGTATCGCTGGCTGGTCCTGGCTCTGGTGTTCGCACTGGCCGCATTGGGGATCTGGAATTTCAACAAACTTCCTATTGATGCCACGCCGGACATCACGAATGTTCAGGTCCAGATCAATATGGAGGCACCGGGGTTTTCCCCGCTTGAAGCAGAACAACGCCTGACCTTCCCTGTCGAGACGGCCATCTCGGGTGTGCCCAATCTCGCCTATACGCGTTCGATATCTCGTTATGGCCTGTCGCAGGTCACGGTCGTTTTCGAAGACGGGACCGACATCTATTTCGCCCGCCAGCTGGTGAATGAACGGCTTCAGGCCGTGAGTGGCCAGCTTCCCGAAGGGGTGACCCCCGAATTGGGTCCGATCGCTACCGGGCTTGGCGAAATTTTCATGTACACAATCGAGTCCGAGCCCGGAGCCACCCGTGATGACGGGTCTGAATGGACCGCCGAGGACCTCAGGACGCTTCAGGACTGGGTCATCCGGCCACAGCTTCTGCGTACCCCCGGGGTGGTGGAGGTGAACACCATTGGCGGATTCGTGCGCCAGTATCACGTGACGCCGCGACCGGCCGACATGGCAGCTCTAGGCCTCACCTTCGACGACATCACCGCGGCGCTCGACAACAACAACGCCAACTCCGGTGCCGGATTCATCGAACACAATGGCGAGCAGCTTGTCATTCGCTCGCCTGGCCAGACGCGGACAATCGACGAACTGAGATCAGTCGTTGTTGCCAATCCAGGCGGCAGGCCGGTCCTCCTCGGCGACATTGCCGATGTCTTGCTTGGAGAGGAGATGCGTTCAGGCGCCGCCACCGAAAACGGTGAAGAGGTGGTGCTCGGGACTGTCTTCATGCTCATGGGCGAGAACAGCCGCGAGGTCGCCCGAGCCGTCAGCGAGAGACTGGAAGAAGCTGCCCGCGCCCTGCCAGACGGGGTTCGAGCCGTTGAAGTTTATAACCGGACGGAATTGGTCGACCGGACGATCGAGACGGTCGAGAAAAATCTCGTCGAAGGCGCGCTCCTTGTGGTGGTTGTGCTGTTTGTGCTGCTTGGCAATGTCCGGGCCGCAATTCTGACGGCACTCGTCATCCCGCTATCGATGCTGATGACCATTACCGGGATGGTCGAGAACCGCGTGTCGGGCAATCTAATGAGTCTCGGTGCGCTCGACTTTGGCCTGATCGTCGACGGGGCCGTGATCATTGTCGAAAACTGCCTGCGGCGTATCGGGCACCGGCAATCGGAGCTTGGCCGCCTTCTCACCCGCGATGAACGGTTTGCCGAGACAGCTGCTGCTGCGGCCGAGGTGATCAAGCCGTCGCTATTCGGGGTTCTGATCATCACCCTTGTCTATGTCCCGATCTTTGCCCTGACGGGTGTCGAGGGGAAAATGTTCCACCCCATGGCCTTTACCGTGGTGTTCGCATTGACGTCAGCGATGTTGCTGTCCCTGACGTTCGTCCCGGCTGCCGTGGCGATGGTTGTGCGCGGCAAGGTCGAGGAAAAGCCGAACGTCGTCATTCGTAGCGCATCGGCGATCTACCGGCCTGCGCTCGACTTCGCTCTGCGGTTCCGCTGGGTCGTGGTGGCGGGAGCTGTGGCGCTCGTCGCTTTAGGGGGAGTTGCTGTTTCCCGGATGGGAACCGAGTTCATTCCCCAACTCGACGAAGGGGACATCGCCCTTCACGCCTTGCGCATTCCGGGAACCAGTTTGAGCCAGGCCCTGACCTTGCAGGTCGCGCTGGAAGAACGGATCCGGGAATTCCCTGAAGTGGAAAGGGTGGTCTCCAAGATCGGTACTGCAGAAGTGGCGACCGATCCGATGCCGCCGAGCGTGGCAGACACCTTTATCCTGCTGCGTCCCCGGTCCGAATGGCCGGACCCAAGACGCTCGCGCGATGATCTTGTCGCGGAACTGAACAGCGCAGTTCAGGAAATTCCAGGCAACAACTACGAATTCACTCAGCCGATCGAGATGCGGTTCAACGAATTGTTGTCAGGCGTTCGAGCCGATGTCGCCGTCAAGGTTTTCGGCGACGATCTCGACGCCTTGCTGGAGATCGGCGAAAGGCTCGAAGGGCTGATCGAAAGCGTGCCAGGCGCCAGCGATGTTTCTCTCGAACAGGCCACCGGTCTGCCCATGCTGCAGATCGAGCCGCGCCGGGACGCCCTTGCGCGATACGGATTGAGCGTCGATGACGTCCAATCGGTGGTCCGCACGGCACTCGCGGGTTCCCCTGCCGGCCAGGTGTTTGAAGGCGACCGGAGGTTCGACATTATCGTCCGGTTGCCGGAGTCGGAACGCACCGATATCGATCGCCTGGGCAGGCTCAACATTCCCTTGCCCGGCAGCCGGACGGGACCCGACGGCTTTATTCCCCTCGCCGAAGTCGCGGACATCACCCTGACAATCGGTCCGAACCAGATCAGCCGGGAGAACGGCAAGCGGCGCATCGTCGTGACGGCCAATGTTCGCGGTCGCGACCTCGGATCCTTCATCGCCGATGTACGCAGCCGGGTTGAGCAGGATGGCGATATACCTTCGGGTTACTGGGTCGAATACGGAGGGACGTTCGAGCAGCTCATCTCGGCAGCGAACAGGCTGAGCCTGGTCGTACCGATCGCCTTGGGTTTGATTTTCCTGCTGCTGCTGGCCCTATTCCGGTCCGTTTCCGATGCGGCGATCGTCTATTCGGGGGTGCCGCTGGCCCTTACCGGGGGCGTTGCAGCGTTGTTGTTGCGGGGGTTGCCGTTATCAATCTCCGCCGGCATCGGCTTTATCGCCCTGTCCGGCGTCGCGGTGCTGAACGGCGTGGTGTTGCTGACCTTTATCCGGGCCCTCATGGACAGGGGTACACCACTCGACACCGCGATCCGCGAAGGTGCGATGACACGCCTGCGGCCGGTCCTGATGACCGCTCTTGTTGCCAGCCTCGGTTTTGTGCCGATGGCGTTCAACGTAGGTCCAGGCGCGGAAGTACAGCGGCCGCTTGCGACCGTCGTGATCGGCGGGATCATATCGTCGACCATTCTAACGCTGCTCGTGGTCCCGGCCTTGTTCAGAATCGTCCGAGGAATGGTGACTGCACGGCGGGCCGTGGTGGAAAGACCGGCATGATTTGGGCCGCCATCAAGGCTGTGATCTCGGGCATTCTGATCGCGGCCATATCTGAAGCCGGCCGCCGCAATGCGGCGGCCGGCGCAATCGTCGCCTCACTTCCTCTTGTCTCTGTTCTGGGCATGATTTGGCTGTGGCGGGATACCAGAGACACCGTCCGGCTGGCCGATCACGCCGAGGCAACTTTCTGGTTTGTTCTGCCCTCTCTGCCGATGTTCCTGCTCGTCCCGGCGCTTCTGCGCCGGGACGTCGGTTTCTGGGCTGCCCTCGGCCTCGGCTGCCTCCTGACCGTCGTCCTCTATGGGCTTGTAGTATTCGCTGCGCCGCGACTGGGCATAAGACTGCCATTCTGAGCTATTGCGAGGGCTCATCGAGTGCTGCGGCAATTCGAACCTTCATGAACGGTATCCATAGTGCTAGGGTGACACCTTCGTGGATGAGACCGGACTCTGTGCCAAACCCAGCCTCCATTATTTTTTCCGCCCTGCGGGTGCTGAGCGTTGCGCTTCTGGCAGCCTCGCTTTCCATTGGACCCATATCGAGCGCGAGCGCGGCGTCGCCCGAAGACGTGGGCATGGCCGGTACGGGAACCATGTGCGAACACGAGATGGCCGGGCCGGACATGCCGCAATCCATGGCGATGGAAGACTGCGAGGGGGCGGCCGAGTGTTGCGATGCCTGCCAGATGGCCGACTGCCCGCTGGTTTCGGGATCGCCACCGTATCCGCTTCCCCATAACGCCGCGATCGGCCGAATCACGCTGCCCGATGTGTCGCGACACGCCGTGTCCGACGACCGGTTCGATTCGATTGCCTTTCTGACCCCCAAACGACCTCCCCGGATCTGATTCCCGCGCCGGTTTGCCGGCGCTTTCGGCGAATCATTTTCGAGGAGACCCCCCATGATTACGAACCTCATGCTGGCGGCGCTGATCGGCGCCGGCCTCCAATCGGCGTCGCCCGGCCCGTTGAGCCTGGCCGAAGCCATCCACATTGCCCGGCAGCAGCCCGATCCTTCCGTTTCGCGGTATGACGCCGCAGCCCGTGCCGCCCGTCACCGAGGCGAGGCGGCGGCGGTTTTGCCCGATCCGGTCGTCTCGGCGGCGATCATGAACCTGCCCCTGACGACGCTGGACCCCTCAGGCGATCCAATGTCTCAGTTGCGACTGTCTCTCCGCCAGATGTTCCCCCGGGGTGACAGCCTTCGTCTTTCGCGCTCGCAAGAACGCGCCCGGGCGCGAGAGGAGCGTGCGCGGCGCGATCTCGCCGTTCGGGAGATCATTCTCGACGTCCGCAATGAATGGCTGGAGCAGCGCTATTGGGAATTGGCAAGGGAACAGACCTTGCAACGCCTTTCAACGCTTCAGGATCTATCCGGAGTCCTGCTCTCGGCGTATGCCGCTGGCCGGCAAAACAGCCATGAGGTGATCCGGTCCGATCTGGAAACGCAGATTCTGCAAAACCGGCTTACCGAGATCGATCAACAGGCGGACATGGCCCGTGCCCGATTGGCCCGCTATGTCGGGGAAGAGGCGCTCCACAGGCGTGCAGCAATGTCGGACGTGCGTCTGCCAGCCCTTCCAGAAGGACAGGAGGCATTGACATCATTGGCGCGCCATCCGGCTGTCGCCATCCTGGAAGCCCGGATCGACGTACGCGAAACCGGCGTGGAGCTGGCCGAGCAACAATACCAGCCTGCCTGGGGTGTCGAGGCCGGGTACGGGCTCCGCTTCGGGCGTTCGGATACGGCCACGATCGGCGTCAGTTTCGAGATGCCCCTGTTCGAGCGGACACGCCAGGATGAAACGGTGCTCGCCGCTCGCGAAGATGTCGCCGCTGCAGAGTATTCGCGCCAAGCGCTGCTCCTCGATTTGCGCCGAGCACTCCAGATCGAGCAAGCGCGTATCAACAGGTTAGATTCAGCAATCGCCTTGCAGCGATCCGGCATCATCCCAGCGGCTCGGGAAACCCGGGAGGCTGTCCTTCTCGCTTACGAGAACCAGACAGCCGACTACTCGGAACTGGTCCAGGCTGAACTGGCCCTGCTTGACGCCGAGCTGACGCTGTTGCGGCTCGATACCGACCGGAGCGTCGCTGCCGCCCAAATTCTTTACCTGACGGGAGATGTGCAATGAATCCGTCAATCCTCCGCGCCCTGGCGTTCGCTGCCGCAGGCGCTGTCATCACGCTCGCGGTTGTTTACGGAGCGGGACGCTTCTTCGGATCCTCGACGTCAATGATCGAACCAGCTTCGGCCGACAGCGAAATACTCTACTGGGTTGCTCCGATGGACCCGACATACCGGCGTGACGAACCCGGACTGTCGCCTATGGGCATGGAGCTGGTGCCGGTCTACGCCGACTCCGATTCAGGCGATGACGAGTCCGATCTGCGCATTGACCCGGCGGTCGCCAACAATATCGGCGTGCGCACGGATGTTGTCAGGCGCACTGACTTCAGCCGCGAGGTGCGGGCCGTTGGTTATGTGAGGCCGATCGACGCGTCCACGGTCGCCATCAATGTGCGTGCCGAGGGCTGGATTGAAACCCTTCCGGTATCGGCAACAGGTGACCGGGTCCGGGCCGGCGACACACTGTTCACCCTGTACTCGCCCGCGATCGCGACGGCGCAGGGCGAATTTCTTCAGGCTCAACGCACGGGAAGGACGGCATTGATCTCCGCCTCGCGGTCCCGATTGCGCGCGCTGGGACTATCGTCGGCACAGGTCGACGCCCTGACTGCCCGGGGCACCGTGCAGGACCGTCTTCCGGTTTATACCAGCCATTCCGGCGTTGTGACGGAACTGAGCGTTCGCGAAGGCCAATACGTGCGTCCCGGAGATCCGATCATGACGATCGCGGATCTGACGGACATCTGGGTCGTGCTTGACGTGTTTGAACATCACGCGAGCGATGCGCGTCCGGGTCAGCCGGTACTCGTCACGACCGCGTCACTGCCGGAGAGGCAGTGGCGCGGTGAAATCGAATATGTCTACCCCACCGTCGATCCGCAAACGCGAACGATCCGGGTCCGCAGCCGGATCGCAAACCGCGACGGAGACCTTCGGCCTGGAATGTTCGTCAACGCGGTGCTGTCCGCCGAACCCCGGACTGGTGTGCTGTCGGTTCCTCGCGAGGCCGTCATCACGACCGCCCGTTCGCAGCGGGTGATTGTTCTGACCGGCGGGGACAGGTTTGTTCCCGCCCGGGTCGAAACGGGCATGGAGGCCGGGGGCCGGATGGAAATCCTGTCCGGTCTGTCGGAAGGCGAAACCATCGTTGTTTCAGGACAGTTCCTGCTGGACTCCGAGGCGAGTCTCCAGGGTGCCATGCTCAGGATGACGCCGCCGGGAGCGACTGGCGAAGGATCACGGCCGCTCGGGGAGCCAATGTCTCCCATGGAGATGCCTGACTCTTCAGCGTCGTCTACGGGTAACGGCGGAGAGCAGGGTGGGGACACCATGAATATGGAAATGCCCGACGGCCGTGCGGGAGAAGTGGAAGGCGTGGGCGCCGTGATCTCTGTCATGCCGCAGCACGGCATGGTGACGCTTGCCCATGAGCCGATACCGGCTCTGTCCTGGCCCGCCATGGAAATGGCCTTCACTGCTGCGGAAGGGGTCGACCTTGCCGGTATGGCACCGGGGGACCGTGTTCGCTTCACCCTGTTGAACGACGAAGGGCGATGGCTGATCTCGCGTATCGTGCCGGACTCCGAAGCGGAGGGCGGGCAATGATCACTTCACTCATCCGCTGGTCGATCCGCAATCGCGTGATGGTTCTCCTTGCGTCACTTTTTCTGGCAGCGGCCGGAGTATGGTCGATGCAAAGGACGCCGCTCGACGCCATCCCGGATCTATCCGATGTCCAGGTCATCATCAAAACAACCTATCCCGGTCAGACGCCTCAGGTGGTCGAGGATCAGGTGACCTACCCGCTCACAACAGCCATGCTGTCGGTTCCCGGCGCGGTGACGGTGCGCGGATACTCCTTCTTCAACGACAGCTATGTCTACGTGATCTTCGAAGAAGGGACCGATCTTTACTGGGCCCGCTCACGGGTGCTGGAATATCTCAGCCAGGTCGCGCCCACTCTGCCCAGTGAGGCCAGCCCGGCTCTTGGACCCGATGCCACGGGAGTGGGTTGGATCTACCAGTACGCCCTGATCGATCGGTCAGGGCAGCACGATCTTGCCCAGTTGCGCTCCATCCAGGACTGGTTCCTGCGCTATGAACTCCAGACGATCGAGGGAGTCTCCGAAGTCGCCTCGATCGGCGGAATGGTGCGGCAATATCAGGTGGTGGTCGATCCCGACCGGCTCCGCGCGCTCTCCGTCCCACTCTCGGACGTGCGGCGCGCAATTGAACGCGGCAATCGCGAAAGCGGCGGTCGTGTGCTCGAAATGGCGGAAGCCGAATACATGGTCCGGGCGTCAGGCTATCTGACGAGCGAAGACGACATCCGCGCCATCCCTGTCTCGATGGCGGAAAATGGCGTACCGATCCTTCTGTCGGATATCGCGACGGTACGCACGGGGCCGGAACTGCGCCGGGGCGTCGGAGAGCTCAACGGCGAGGGCGAAGTGGCCGGCGGCGTCGTGATCATGCGCTATGGCGAGAATGCGCTGGCCACGATTGAGCGGGTCGAACATCGCCTCGAGCAACTGGAAGCCTCTCTGCCGGAAGGTGTCGAAATCGTCGTCACCTACAACCGTGCAGGCCTGATCGAACGCGCCGTCGAGACGCTTCGCGAAAAACTGCTTGAGGAGTTCTTGATCGTTGCTCTGGTCTGCGCGGTCTTTCTCTTCCACCTGCGTTCGTCGCTTGTGGTGGTCCTCAGTCTGCCCCTTGGCATTCTCGCAGCTTTTATCGTCATGCACCTCCAGGGCATCAATGCGAACATCATGTCGCTCGGCGGAATTGCGATCGCGATCGGCGCAATGGTCGATGCCGCAATCGTCATGATCGAGAACTTCCACAAGCATGCGGAACGCACGCCGCTCACACGGGACAATCGCTGGCGGATCGTCGCCGATTCAACGGCTGAGGTCGGTCCTGCGCTGTTCTTCTCACTGCTCATCATCACGTTCAGTTTCATTCCGATCTTCGCGCTGGAAGCCCAGGAAGGCAGGCTATTCCATCCGCTGGCCTTCACGAAGACCTATGCCATGGCGGCCGCAGCGGGTCTGTCTGTCACCCTTGTGCCGGTCTTGATGGGGTATCTGATCCGTGGCCGGATTACCCCGGAACACGCCAATCCGGTGAACCGGGTTCTCATCGCCGGTTACCGGCCCTTTCTGGGGACGGCCCTGCGGCATCCGGGCGTTACCCTGGCTGTCTCGGCCGTCCTTGTTCTCACGATGGCTGTTCCTCTCGGACGCCTGGGCAGCGAATTCATGCCCGATCTCGACGAAGGTGACCTTCTCTACATGCCCAGCGCCTATCCTGGCGTCTCGGCCAGCGAGGCAGCAGAGATTCTGCAACAGACAAACCGGTTGATCATGACCGTCCCCGAAGTGCTGACAGTCCACGGCAAGGCGGGGCGGGCCGAGACAGCGACCGACCCGGCACCGCTGACGATGATCGAAGCGACGATCCAGCTTCGGCCCCGCAGCGAATGGCGGCCGGGAATGACGATCGACGATATACGCAGCCAACTCGATTCCATCGTTCGGGTCCCCAGCCTCACCAATGTCTGGATCATGCCAATCCGCAACCGGATCGACATGCTGGCCACGGGCATCAAGACCCCGGTCGGCATCAAGATCGCCGGACCCGATCTCGAGGTTATCGCCGATCTCGGAACCCAGGTTGAGGCGATCATTGCCGGGATACCCGGAACTGCATCGGTCTATGCGGAGCGGGTGACCGGTGGGCGCTTCATCGACATCGACGTCAATCGCGCCGAAGCGGCGCGCTTCGGCATGAATATCGAAGACGTGCACGACATCGTCCGAACCGCCATTGGGGGCATGTCGATCACACAGACGGTGGAAGGACGCGAACGATATCCGGTAAATCTGAGATATCCGGCGGACTATCGCGGTTCCCTCCAGGAGTTGAGGGACCTTCCCGTCATTACGCCTTCCGGAGCGGAAATCCCGCTCGGACGTATTGCGGGCATCTCCGTGTCCGACGGACCTGGTGTAATCCGCAGCGAAAATGCGCAACTGAATGGTTGGGTCTATATCGACATCACCGGTGTCGATATCGGGTCGTATGTTCGCGAGGCGCGCGCGGCGATTGAAAATGAGCTTGAGCTTCCTGCGGGTTATTCGCTGCGCTGGTCCGGGCAGTACGAGTTCATGCAGAGAGCGCAGGCCCGTCTCTCTCTTGTCGTGCCCGTGACGCTTGGCGTCATCGTCCTCCTGCTGTTCCTGAATTTCAGGCGTATGATGCCTGTCCTGCTGATCCTCGGAACACTCCCCTTGGCGCTGACAGGGGGGCTCTGGTTCCTCCATATTCTGGACTACAGGCTCTCGGTCGCCGCCGGCGTTGGGTTCATAGCGCTCGCGGGTGTGGCCGTTGAGATCGGTGTGATCATGCTGGTCTACCTTGAGCAGGCTCTCAAGGCGCGCCGCACCTTATGCGCAGAAGAAGGCCGCGAATTCACTCATCAGGACCTGAGACAGGCCGTGATTGATGGGGCTCTGCTCCGTATCCGGCCGGTCATCATGACGGTCTCGGTCGTGATCGCCGGTCTTTTGCCTATCATGTTCGGAGACGGAACGGGATCGGAAGTCATGAGGCGCATCGCAGCGCCGATGATCGGCGGAATGGCCAGCGCGACCGGGCTGGCCCTGCTTGTCCTTCCGGCGGCCTTTCTGTTGTGGCAGGGCGTCATATTGCGGAACGCGCGCCGGCAACCGTTCCACAGGACGGCGGAGGCTGAATGAACCTTCGCGTGCACTAGACTGGCTCTTAGGACGGGGAAGGTGTCGGCACGGAGCGAACCGTGACGCTAGTGCCGGGCCGACCCTGTCTGACAAAGGCCAAGGAGATCGGGCCGTCGTTTCGCAGCGAGCGGATCAAGTTCCCTCGCTTCTTTTAGGCTCGTTCCAGACTTTCTGGCATTCGGCGAACAGGAAAGTCGCCGACCAGGTCAGAAGCATGAAGCCGAGCAGGCTGCCGGACGCGGCAACCATCCGAAGATTGCCGGCAATGTCGAAGGCGGCATAACCCAGCGTCGTAAAAAGCAGGGCTGCCAGATAGAGCCAGTCGACCGCGCTGCCCGCGAAGGCGTCACCAGTGACACCGCCGCCCTCATCGCCGGCATGGGCGGAAAGTGTCGCGGCGAAAGCCGCAATCTCGGCTATGTGCAGGAAAGCCAAGCCAACAAAAACGACGATCGGGCGTAGTCCGGAGTCCGGTAGGCTCTGCACCGAAATCCGGCGCAGAGCCATGAGTGCATAGTGGTGGCCGATGCCCGTGATCACCACCATGGCCACAATCGTAATGACCGTCAGCGCCATGGCTGGCGATCAGGCCGGATCAGGACTGGCGCTCGCTTCGAACTCCGGTACCGGACGGGCAGCCGCCTCGGCCTCGGTTTCAGCCTCGCCATTGGCCGCGATGTCGTCGAGCAGCCACTCCATTTCCTTGATCTCGCGGCGCTGGGCCTCGATGATACTGTCGGCCAGTTCGCGCACCCGCACATCGGAGATGTTCGCGCGTTCGGATGTGAGGATCGCGATGGAGTGGTGCGGGATCATCGCCCTCATCCAGCTCTCGTCATGGACCGTTTCCTGACTGCGAACGAGCCAGAGCGCGAGGAAGAATACGACCGCGCTGCCGGCGAAGATCGCGATGTTTGCCTTGGTGTTCTTGTACATGCCGAGCATGAAGGCGAGCATGACGATGGCCATCGCACCGCCCATCATGAACGTCATGTAGAAGCGGGTTTCAGACCATTGGACATGCGACGGCTCGTAGGTGTTCAGGTACTTGATGCCGAACATCACGACCATCGAGGTCACGATCATCGCGCCGAACTTCCAATATTTCGAATGTTCCATTCGCCTGCACCTCGTTTGTTTGGCTACTTGAAGGGACGGAATCCCAACGGATCGTTGCGCGCTCGGTTCCCGCGTTGGAAAATATTTGCTCGACCGCGAGGGAATGGCGCGCCGCACCCGTAATTCTCTTTCAGTCCGCGCCGCGAGGAGATGTGCGATGAACATCCAGTCCGTTGCCGAAATGACGGGCCTGCCGGCCAAAACCATCCGCTATTACGAGGACATCGGGCTTGTTGCGCCCAAGCGGTCCGGGAATGGTTACAGGGTCTTCGACGAGGCGGCGCTTGCGCGGTTGAATTTTGTGGGGAGAGCCCGGTCGCTGGGCTTTTCGCTCGACGAATGCCGCTTGCTGCTCGGGCTATGGGACGACCGCGCACGGCCGAGCGCCGAAGTCAGGAAGCTGGCCAAGGAACATGTCACCGCGATCGACTGGAAGATGGCCGAGCTGCGCGCCATGCGACACACTCTGATTGATCTCATTGGGGCCTGCCACGGCGACCACCGGCCCGATTGCCCGATTCTCGATACGCTTTCGGGCGCGCGGAGCGGCGAAAAGAAATCCGCTTGACCTTCCAGTAGCTGGAAGCCGCACACCACTCGCATCCGGGGGTCGGACCCCCCACTGAAGAAGCGAGGAAATCATGGAAAAGCATCAACATGGCGCTGCCTGCCACGCCCCGTCCGGGCCTGCATCCGCGATCGATCCAGTATGCGGTATGACCGTAACGCCCGGACATCGAACGCCGCATGTCCGGTATGACGGGGAGGACTTCTTTTTTTGCTCGGAAAGCTGCCGTGACAAGTTCGCAGCCGATCCGCAGGACTATACCGGCATCGCCCCGAAGCAAACCAGCAGCTGCTGTGGTGGTCACGGCCCAAAGAAGCCGGCCGTCAAGGGTGGAAAGTTTGACGTCGTACCCGACGGCTTTACCGGGCAAGTCTATACCTGTCCGATGCATCCCGAAGTGCGCAACCCTGGACCGGGTCCATGTCCGTTGTGCGGAATGGCGCTGGAGCCTGAGTCGGGCATTCCCGGCGATGATGGCCCCAATCCCGAATTGACCGATTTCACGCGCCGGTTCTGGGTGGGCGTCCTGCTCAGCGTTCCGGTTCTCATTCTGGCTATGGGACCGATGCTGGGCCTCGAAGTGCGCGACGCAATCGGGCACCGGACGTCGGCCTGGCTGGAACTCCTTCTCGCCACGCCGGTGGTTCTGTGGAGCGGATGGCCCTTCCTTGAGCGCGGCTGGCAATCCTTCCGCACGATGAACCTGAACATGTTCAGCCTGATTGCGATGGGCGTGATGGCGGCGTGGACATTCAGCGTCGTCGCGGTCGCTTTCCCTGGCATCTTTCCGGCGGAGTTCCGCGGTCATGGCGGCGAGGTCGGCGTCTATTTCGAGGCTGCCGCAGTAATCGTCACGCTCGTTCTGCTGGGTCAGATCATGGAGCTGCGCGCGCGAGAAGGCACCGGCCGAGCAATCCGCGCGCTTCTCGACCTCGCACCGAAGCGGGCCAGCATCATCCGCCCTGACGGCAGTGAGGAAGACGTTGCGCTTGAGGACGTCGCTGTCGGCGACCGCTTGCGGGTCCGCCCGGGAGAGAAGCTTCCCGTCGACGGCCTGGTCATCGAAGGTCGCAGCTCGGTCGATGAAAGCATGGTGACGGGCGAACCGCTCCCGGTCGAGAAAACGGAAGGCGACCGCGTCACAGGCGCGACGATCAACGGGACCGGCAGTCTCATCATCGAGGCGCAGCGGGTTGGCGCCGATACAATGCTCTCGCAGATCGTGGAAATGGTCGCGCACGCCCAGAGGAGCCGTGCGCCGATCCAGAAATACGCCGACCGCGTGTCCGGGCTGTTTGTCCCCGCGGTCATCGCCATCGCCGTTATCGGCTTCGGAGTTTGGGCGTTCTTCGGCCCCGACCCCGCGCTTGCCTACGCATTGGTTTCGGCGGTGAGCGTGCTGATTATCGCCTGTCCGTGTGCGCTGGGGCTGGCAACCCCGATGTCGATCATGACGGCGACGGGCCGCGGCGCTCAAGCCGGCGTATTGATCAAGAATGCTGAGGCGCTGGAGCGATTTGAGAAGATCGACACCCTGATCGTGGACAAGACCGGTACACTGACGGAAGGCAAGCCGCGCCTCGTCGCGGTCGAACCGGCGAAGGGGCAGGACGAGGCCGAGGTTCTGGCCCTGGCTGCCGCACTTGAACGCGGATCCGAGCATCCCCTCGCCGACGCCATCGTCGAGGGCGCCAAGCACCGGGGTCTCGCTCTTCGCTCGGCGAGCGATTTCGAGGCGGTGACAGGCAAGGGCGTGACTGGCAAGGTCGATGGACGATCCGTCGCGCTCGGAAACCGGGCGATGATGGAAGCGCTTGGCGTCGATGCGGGAGCGCTTGTGAACCGAGCCAATACTCGCCGCGACAAAGGCGAGACCGTGATGTTCATCGCCGTCGAAGGCTCGCTCGCCGGTCTGGTCAGTGTTGCCGACCCCGTCAAGGAGACCACGCCGGGGGCTCTCAGGGCACTTCACGCACTGGGTTTCCGGATCATCATGGCGACGGGCGACAACGAACGTACGGCCAAGGCGGTCGCCGCACGGCTCGGCATCGACGAGATCCGCGCCGACGTTCTTCCGGCCGACAAGGCACGGATCATCCGCGAACTGCAGGGAGAGGGCCGCAAGGTCGCGATGGCGGGTGACGGTGTGAACGACGCGCCCGCCCTCGCCCAGGCCGATGTCGGTATCGCCATGGGTACCGGAGCAGACGTTGCGATCGAGAGCGCGGGGATCACGCTCGTGAAGGGCAATCTCGACGGGATTGTGCGCGCACGCAAACTCGCCCGCGCGACGATGCGCAATATCCGTCAGAACCTGTTCTTCGCGCTGATCTACAATGCAGCGGGCGTACCGATCGCTGCCGGCATTCTGTTCCCGCTGTTCGGCATCCTCATCAGCCCGATGTTCGCAGCGTTCGCGATGAGCGCCTCTTCTGTGTCGGTGGTGCTGAATGCGCTCCGGTTACGGGGGGTCCGGTTATGACAGCCGCTCCGGCCTATACTCCACCGCTCGGTATCGAGTGGCTGACGCCGCTTTATGACCGGGTCATCGCATTGATGACCCGGGAGGGCCGTTGGCGCGCAAGTCTTATCGAACAGATAGCCCCCCGGCCCGGATTGAATATTCTCGATTTGGGTTGCGGGACCGGTTCGCTTGCGAAGGCGTTGTGGGAAGCGTGCCCCGACCTTCGGATCATCGGCATAGACCCCGATACCCACGCTGTTTCGATCGCGCGCGAAAAGACACGAACTGCAGGCTCGGCAATCGTGATCCTGGAGGGGTTTCCCGGATCAGTTCACCTGCCCCGCGGCTGGCGGCCCGATGCGGTCGTAATCAGTCTTGTTCTCCATCAAGTTCCGCTGGCCGGAAAGCGGGACCTTCTCGCCTATGCCCGCTCAGTTCTGCCTCCGGGCGGTGTGATGCACGTCGCAGATTACTCCGAGCAGAGAGGCGTGATGCGGGCTGCATTCCGTCTCACCGTGCAGGTTCTCGATGGCGTCGAAGATACTCAACCCAATGCCGACGGCGCGCTGCCGATGCTGATACGCGAAGCAGGGTTCGAACTTGCCGAACTCGACCGTCTCATCACGCCCACGGGAAGCCTGAGCCTGTTCAGCGCCACACCCGGTTCCCAACAGCGTTAAAGGACAAAGCCGCTCCATGGAAAGCACGACAAGGTACCAAGAAGGCAGCCTGACCCTCACCGGCGCCGTCGCAATGGGAACGGGTGTGATGATCGGGGCCGGCATTTTTGCCTTGACCGGTCAAGTTGCCGAATATTCAGGCCCTTGGTTCCCGATCGCCTTTCTCGTCGCCGCGCTTGTGAGCGGATTCAGTGCGTATACTTATGTGAAGGTCACGAACCGCTATCCCTCGGCAGGGGGGATCGCGATGATCCTGCAGAAGGCGTACGGACGGTCAACAGTCACCGGGGCCGCCGCTCTTCTGATGGCGTTTTCGATGGTCATCAACGAGAGTCTCGTTGCCCGAACATTCGCAACTTACGCACTCCGTCTCTTCAACTTCGAGGGGACTGACTGGCTGGTCCCTGTGCTTGCGGTCGGACTGATTTTCGTAGCGTTTCTGGTGAATGTTGCCGGTAACACCCTGGTCGAAGTGATCTCCAAAATAGCCGCTCTTCTCAAAATTGGTGGCATCGCTCTTTTCGCGGCCGCGGTACTCGTAGCGGCGGGTTTCAGTTTTCAGCCAGCGGAGGCTTCGTCCAGCGCGCTCGAAACGGGTCCGTTGGGTTTTCTGGCAGGCGTGGCGCTGGCTATCTTGGCCTTCAAGGGGTTTACAACGATCACCAATAGCGGCGGCGAGATAGAGAATCCGCACCGTAATGTCGGACGGGCCATCATCATCTCGCTTGGCATTTGTCTCGTAATATATTTGCTGGTGGCCTTCGCGGTCGGATCCTCCTTATCAATACCTGAAATTGTCGCGGCCCGGGATTATTCCCTTGCCGAAGCCGCTCGCCCCGCCTTTGGCAACCTGGGCGTGACGTTCACTGTCGTGATTGCTGTTATTGCGACGGCGTCGGGCGTCATCGCGAGCATATTTGCGGTTTCTCGCATGACGACGATGTTGACGGACATGAGACTGATCCCGCACCGGCACTTCGGATTACCCGGTAATGTTCAGCGGCACATGCTTGTTTACACGGTCGTGTTTGCTGGCTTGCTCGCCGCACTGTTCGACCTTGGGCGCATAGCTTCGCTCGGAGCGATCTTCTACCTCGTGATGGACGTAATCATCCATTGGGGCGTGATGCGCAAATTGCACGCCGAGATATCCGCCCGCACTGCGGTTCTGATCGCAGCTATCGTTTTCGATCTGGTCGCGCTTGGGGCCTTTGTCGCAATCAAATGGCAGAGCGATCCACTCATCATTCTCATCGGCGCTTCCGGAATCGCGCTGATCTTCTTGCTTGAGTTTGCATTCCTGAAGTTGGGTGCAACACGAGGCACGGCGGCTGTCGGGCATAACGACTGACGAATCGATCCGATCACTGAACGGCTATGAGGGTGACCGAGCCGGACTGCGTAAGTCGTTGTGACGCTGGGCGGAGAAGCATGATGAAAACGCTGTTCCCGATAATTATTGCTGCATTCGCGGCTATGGCATTAGCGGCTGCGGTTTCGACGCCAATGATGGCGCTCTCCGGTCCGTCCGCTCAGGCGGGTCACCACCACGATGACCCGGATACCCCTCAGCACGATCACGGCCCGCACGACATGGCAGAAGAGGCACCTTCTTCGCAGACACCGCCTGATGCCAATGACATGCATGTCGCGGCGGAACCTTCCCACGATCATGCTGACGATGCCGCTGCGACCGACAACCATCATGGCCCGGACAGCGAGACGACGCCGGACCGTCATGCCGATCAATCGGCGATGATTGGCCATTCGCACAACGACACGACAGGCGCAGCAGATCATCATGGCGAGGCCGAGGGTGCAGGCGGCCATTCCCACTGGGGCGATCATGGCCCTCAGACGGAACTGGAACAGACGATCGCCAATATCGGCGTCCTGCACTCCCTCGCCGTCCATTTCCCCATTGCCCTGGCCCTCGCGGCCGCACTGGCGCAAATCCTGTTCCTGGTGACCGGCCAGGCCTCCCTGGCGCACACGGTTCGCTTTCTGGCCTGGACCGCCGCGCTGGGCGGTTTGGCCGCCGGCTTGCTGGGTTGGGCCCATGCCGGGCCTGTCGCGACGGGTGAGGCCGGCGTGATTGCATGGCACCGCTGGATCGGCACGGGTCTGACCTTCGGCCTGTTCGCCGTCGCAGGCGCAGCAGAATGGCATCAGCGCCAGCCTTCCAGCCTGGCGCGCTGGTCTCTGACGCTGCTGGTTCTGAGCGCCGCACTGGCGGTGTCTGTCAACGGGTTCCTGGGCGGGGCGCTCGCCCATGGCGGCCTTCGCCACCTGATCGGTGGATAAGGGCGATGTCGGTCTATCCTGCCGATTTGCCTTCCCTGACGCGACTTCGATTCTTCGCAGCGTTATGGGTGGTTTTCTACCATTGGCGGGTTCCGTGGACGGTCGACATCGACTCCGCAACGGCCTTCTTTGCGATGGGCCGGTTCGGGGTCGACTTGTTCTTTATCCTCTCAGGCTTCGTGCTGGCCCATGTGTATGTTGCGGCCCGCGAACAAGGGAAGTTTGATTTCGCGAAATTCATCATCGCCCGGTTTGCGCGCATCTACCCCCTGCATCTGGCGACAATCGTTCTGCTCGCGCTCGCTGCGTTCGGCGCGTGGATCGTCGGAGTGCCTTTCGAGCGGGAGGAATTCCCGATCGCCGATCTCCCGGCAAATCTGCTGATGGTTCACGCTTGGGGTTTTGCACCCAATCCGGGCTGGAACGCGCCGTCCTGGTCCATCAGTGCCGAGTGGTTCGCCTATCTGGCGTTTCCCGCCTATCTCATGATCGCGATTGCGCTCGCACGTCGGCCACTCGCGTTGGTCACGATCGCGATCGTGGCCTTTCTGGTGCTGGACCTGGTCCACCGCTCACTCTTCGGCGAAAGCCTGCCAATGGCGACCGAGCGTTTCGGAGTGTTGCGGATCATCCCGGAATTCCTCCTGGGGATCGCAATCTACAGGTTGGGTAATCGCTATCCCCTCGGCCGGATCACAGCAGGTGTTGTGTTCGGAGCGAGCCTGGTCATCTATCTTCTCGCCGCCCATCTGGCTTGGGACGATCGGATCATTGCCTTGCTTGGCGCGCCGATCGTCTTGTCGCTCGCCGAGCTTGACCGTCATGCCGCCGGCACATCCCGACAGGATCCGATCCGGTATTTGGGAGAAATCTCCTACGCAATCTACATGCTCCACGTCCCGTTTTTCATGATTGCATTCAACTTGTTGCAGGACGTTTTGGGTGTCATTGACGAAACCATTTCGACAATGTCCCTGCTCGCGCTGCTGGCTGCCATGCTGGCCGCTTCGAGCCTGACCTATGAGTGGCTCGAGAAACCTTCACGCCGCACTATCCGTCGATGGGGCAATGCGCTCCTCGTGGCCCGCCGCGGCAATTCCAAAATGACAAGATAAGGAGAAGACACATGATTAAATCCGTTCTTATGGGGGTGTTCGCCACCCTGCTTTTCAGCGGAGTCGCTTTCGGTGACGACCAAGACGACGTCGAGGCCGTTCTCGAAGCCTATTCGGCCGCGCTGGAGTCGGAAGACGTCATGGCGGCCGAGGCGCGCGTACGCACTGATGGCGAGGATTTCACGATCTTCGAGGGCGCGGGGCGCAATATCGGCTGGTCCGACTATCGCGATCACCATCTGGTGCCGGAATTCGCTGCGGAGGGGTTCGCCATCCATGAGTATGACTGGCGCGATTACCGTATCGATGTCAGCGGCGACATGGCGCTGGCAACCTTCTCCATCCACATGGAATACACGGTTCACGGCGAAGATCGCGAACGCGACGCGAACGGTACGGCGGTACTTTTGCGCACGGCAGACGGGTGGCTTATCCGTCACCTGCACACATCGTGAGGATTGGTAAAGCATGACGTCCGAACTCGATACGGCCCTCTCCCGCCTTCGGAGAACGCCTGACGGATATGACGAGACACGCCTGCGCAATCGCGTACGCGCGTCGCTGGATGGTGGCCGGACTGGCCGCCGGGACACCGGCGGCTGGACGATCGCCCGCACCGCGCTCGCGATGCGACTGGCCCCGGCCGTATTCGCCCTCGTCGTCGGCAGCTTCATCGGTCTTCAGTCTGTCCCGCGCGAAAACGGGGAGCTCGATGTTTTCGCAGTGCGGTCGCCCTATTCGCTTGCTGAGATCACGTCACCGCGTGGAGCCGGCCTGTGATCTGGCGCGCGGGACTGGTCGCCTTCGTCCTTGGCCTTGCGGGTGGACTGGTGGGCGTCTGGGCGGGCTTGCAGCTGTCTGGCGGTCAGGTTCCGCCCGATGGAAGCCTGCACCAGTTCGTTCACCACGACCTTGACCTGTCGTCCGAACAGGAGGCGCAGATCGAGGCACTGGAGGCTGAGTTTACGCGGCGGCGCCAGGTGCTCGAAGACGATATGGCCGAGGCGCGTCACGAACTGGGGGTCGCCCTCATGCAGACCGGGCACATGACACCGGAGGTCGAGGCGCAGGCCCGGGCCTTTCACGAGGCGATGGGGCGGCTTCAGATCGAGACGCTCAACCATATTGTCGACATGCGCGAGACCCTGACCCCGGAACAGCGCGAGCGGTTCGATGCGCGGCTGACCCAGGCGCTCGATGCCGGGAATTGATGCAAATCCCGGTCAGAACAAGATCGACGATGCCCGCCTCGCTGTTCGAGCCGCGGAGGGCGACGACCTTGCGTTCAACCGGATCATGCAGCGGCACGGCCCCGCCATTTTCCGCTTCCTTTACAGGATGCTGCGCGATGCCGGCGACGCTGAGGACGCGGCCCAGGAGACCTTCGTTGCCGCGCACAGAAATCTTTTCCGATACGATCCGGAACGCCCGCTTCTGGCGTGGTTGTTCCGGATCGCCCGCAACAAGGCCCGCGATCATGTCCGGCGCCAAGTCGTACGCCGCTGGCTGACAGCCGAAACAGGAAATGATCGCTATCCTGCCCAGGATCCGAGCCCGGAGCGCGTTGTCGAGGACCGTGATGACCTTGCCGCGCTGGAGTCGGCGATCGCGCGGTTGCCGGAGGGATTGCGGACACCGCTTCTGTTGTCTGCGGTGGAAGACCTTCCCCATTCCGAGATCGCCGAAATCATGGGTCTGAGCGTGAAGGGTGTCGAGATGAGAATATACAGGGCGCGAAAGAAGATTGCTGCACTTTCCGGTCTCCGACCGGAGGGATAGTTCACCACAATGCGTAGTACGGTATGGCTGCGCCGGGCGGCGGAAAAGGCCGACCCGTCCCCCCTGAGCTTTTCCGACTGCCAGGCGCAGCCAGCCGCGAATGACGAGATGATACGAATGTTTTCACGACGAACTTTCTTGCAGACCGCAGCGGCCTCTGGCAGCGTCTTGGCGGCCACCTCCCTCGTACCGGCCTGGGCGCGTTCCGGGCCGGCCGCGAACCTGTCGGGCCTGCAGCCGCTGTCCGGTACCGAATTCGACCTGACGGTCGGCCGGGCCGAACTGGCGATCGACGGGCGCACGGGTCCTGCAGTGACGGTGAACGGCCAGGTGCCGGCACCCCTTCTGCGCTGGCGCGAAGGCGACGAGATCACGCTGCGGGTCCACAACACGCTCGACGCGGACACGTCGATCCACTGGCACGGCATCCTGCTGCCCAACGAGATGGACGGCGTTCCCGGCGTAACATTCCCCGGCATCCGGCCCGGCGAGACCTTTACCTACCGCTTCCCGCTGCGACAGGCCGGCACCTACTGGTACCACTCGCATTCAGGCCTCCAGGAACAGTTGGGGCATTATGGCCCGATCATCATCGAACCGCGCGGCACCGACCCGGTTCGTTATGACCGCGAATACGTCATCGTCCTCTCCGACTACACTTTTGAAGGACCCCACCGGGTGTTCCAACGGCTGATGGCGTCGAGCGACACCTACAATTTCCAGCAGCGAACGGTCCCGGATTTCTTCCGGGAAGCTTCGCGCAACGGCTTCATGGCAACGCTCCGCGACCGACTGATGTGGGGGCAGATGCGGATGAGCCCGACCGACATTTCCGACGCAACCGCCGCGACGATGGATTATCTCATCAACGGCCATGGTCCGGGCGACAACTGGACCGGCCTCTTTGAGCCGGGTGAACGCGTGCGGCTGCGCTTTATCAACGCTTCGGCCATGACATTCTTCAATGTCCGCATTCCGGGCCTGCCGATGACGGTGGTCCAGGCCGACGGTCTGAATGTCCAGCCGGTTGAAACGGACGAGTTTCAGATCGGCGTGGCAGAAACCTATGACGTCGTGATTCAGCCTCGGGACGACCGCGCCTACACACTGATGTGTGAAACCAACGACCGCAGCGGTTATGTCCGGGGCACGCTGGCGCCGCGCATGGGCATGACGGCGCCCGTCCCTCCCTTGCGGGAACGGCCGACCCTGACGATGCGGGACATGGGCATGGACCACGGATCAATGCCGGGAATGGCCCACGGAGCCGCTTCGGCGGAGCAGCCGGCCGCCTCGGGCCACGCCGGTCACGGAAACATGGATCATTCCGCGCATGGTCAGGGACACGCCGGAATGGCGGGAATGGATCATTCGGGCCATGGCGCAGCGCCGGCAGCGCCGGCCGGTCACGCAGGACACGACATGTCCGGCAATGACATGCAGAGGCACGATCACCCGCAGGGACCGGGCGTCGCGGGCGTCGCCATGCAGCCGGTGAGCCGCCTCGACGAACCCGGCGCGGGTCTGGAGGATGTCCCGCACCGCGCGCTGACCTATGCACAGTTGCGCAGCCTCGACCCAAATCCCGATCACCGGGCACCGGGTCGCGAGATCGAGATCCACCTGACCAGCAACATGGAGCGGTACATGTGGTCGTTCGATGGTGTGCGGTTCAGCGAGGTCGTCGAACCGATCCAGTTCGTCAAAGGGGAAAGACTGCGTCTGACCATGGTGAACGACACCATGATGGTGCATCCCATTCACCTGCACGGCATGTTCTTCGATGTCGTGAACGGGGCGCGTCACAACATGCCGCGCAAACACACGATCAACGTCAAGCCGGGCGAGAAACTGTCCGTCGACGTGACGCCGGAAGACGTGGGCGACTGGGCGTTCCACTGCCACCTGCTCTACCACATGCACGCGGGCATGTTCCAAGTCGTCTCGGTCCGGCCGGGCGAGCACGCCGATCCCCATGCAGGCCACCGGATGGGCCATGGAGCGCACCAATGAGAATGCTTCTGACAGCTGCGCTCATCGCAGGTCTGGCCGGTGCCGGAGCTCAGGCCGCCGACGAGCCCTACGCCGACCAGTTTTACGGCGCAGACGCCATGGAGGAAGCGCGCCACGAACTGCGCCACGAAACCGGCGGTATGCGGCAATTCTTCTTCCAGACTGACCGGCTGGAATACCGGAGCAGCGACAGCGAAGACGCTGCGCTTTGGGACATCAACGCCTGGTATGGCGGTCGGATAAACCGCCTCTGGATCAAGAGTGAAGCCGAATACTCCCTCGATCATGGTGCCTTCGAGGAGGCTCGGGTCGAGGCGCTCTGGTCGCGCGCGATCACTCCCTATTTCGATCTGCAAGGCGGAATCGCCCACGACTTCGAGGACGGCAACGGACGCACGCACGCAGTTGCCGCGCTGCAGGGTCTCGCGCCCTACTGGTTCGAAGTCGATGTGTCCGCCTATCTGTCGAACCGGGGCGAACTGACCGGCAGTGCAGAGGCCGAATATGAATTGCTGCTGACGCAGCGCCTGATCCTGCAGCCGCGAGCCGAACTCGCCTGGTCGGCTGAGGACATGCCGTCGCTCGAAACGGGTGCCGGTCTGACCAGCATCGAAGCTGGCTTGCGCCTGCGTTATGAAATCGTCCGTCAGTTCGCACCCTATGTGGGGATTGAATGGACGAGACAGCTGGGTGAGACCGCTGACTACACCCGCGCTGCAGGCGGCGACCCGGAATCCACAGCAATCGTGGCCGGTCTTCGTATCTGGTTCTGAAATTTCTCAATCCAAAGGAGTACCTTGTAATGGCCAACCTTACTCTCGCGTTCGGAAGCGCTGTCTTCCTGCTGACTAGCGGATCGGCACTCGCCGACCAGCACGGCGATCACGCCGCCAACGACAATCCGGATCGTTCCGCCTGCATGGAAATGCACGAAGCCATGATGGCCCGTCACGAGGCAGGTGAAGACCATGACACGATCATGGCGAGCCTCTCTGACGAAGAGCGCGCTCGCGCGGAAGCCTGCCACGAGATGATGCGTGCGATGCATGGCGAACATCACGGCGAGGGTCACGATGGCATGAACCACGGTGACATGGATCACGGTGACATGGATCACGGTGACATGGATCACGGTGACATGAACCACGGCGACTCGGACAACGCAGAGCCCAGCGATGCCCATCACGGGCACGACTGACGGAAGGTAGTGAATTGACAGCCTAGGCCGCCGCGCTCCCGAATTCGGCTGCGCGGCGGACTGGTTGAGGGGGGAAGACAATGACCGCTTTGCTGCGTTGGACGATCCGGGTCCACAAATGGATCGCCCTGGTCGTCGGCATCCAGATCGTGCTTTGGGTCATGGGCGGTGTCGTGATGAGCGTCATTCCCATCGAGCGTGTTCGCGGCGAACACAACATGGCTGCCCTCCCCGACACACCGATCGATCCCTCCTCTGTCATCGCCGTGGGCCAGGCCGCTGAAGCCGCTTTTCCCGGCCTGCCAGTGCGCACGGCGCACCTACAGCTCTGGCAAGGACAGCCGGTCTGGAATGTGGTCGTGCAGGACGGTCGGAGCCGGCTGGTCGACGCCGCAACAGGCGAGGTCATCACGCCGATCACCCGGGAACGCGCCATCGAGATCGCCGTCGCAGACTATGCCGGTGATCCGGAAATTGCCGCGATCGAATATTTCGAGGACGCCACCTGGGAGTCCCGGCGACCGGGTCCCGCCTGGCGCGTCTCATTCGATGATGGTGAAGGCACCCGGATCTACGTTTCCCCGGACTCCGGTCTCGTCACCGCACGGCGGAACGATGCCTGGCGCTTCTATGACTTCTTCTGGATGCTCCACATCATGGATTATGACGAGCGCGAGAATTTCAATAATCCGCTGCTCATCACTGCGGCCTTGCTGGCGCTCCTGACCGTGTTCGCAGGGCTTCTGCTGCTGGTCCTGCGCATGCAGCGGCTGGTCCGTATGGAGCTGGCGCAACACCGGCGGAAAAACGCGGTGCCGCCAGAAACCTGAGCGAATAACGCCCCTGCCGCGAGGGAAGTGACGCTCGTCTGCGTAACCCGTTTTGAAACCTGACGGGGACGCGGCACCATTCGCACTTTCCTATCCATCGGCGGCGCATTCGACGGTCGGGACAATCGGCTCACATTGCTACGGCTTTTTCTGGCCTCGGCGGTGATGGTCGAACACGTCCCAGTCGTGATCAATGGCCTCGGATCGCCCCTCATCGCCGCGAATGGCTGGTCGATCGGCTATGCCGCAGTCAACGGCTTTTTCATCCTCAGCGGGTTCCTGATCGCAGACAGTCTGGAGCGGCGGCGCGACCTCGCCACCTATGCCGCTTCCCGCATTTTGCGGATCATGCCGGCTCTGGTCGTGCTGGCGCTTCTCGCCGTTCTCGTGATCGGACCGCTTTTCACCACCGTGGAGCCCCAGGCCTATTGGAGGAGCCTTGCGACATGGGGCTACGTCCCGAACGTCGTTTTCTTCCTCGACACGTCCGGAGCCCCGGAGGGTCTTTTTGCGACCAACCCGGCACCCGGCGAGTTTTCAGCGACGCTCTGGACGCTGCGCTACGAAGTCATCGCCTATATCGGAGCCGCAGTCCTGTTCTTTACGGGTTTTGCATGGCGGCGCACCGTGCTCACCGCGCTCTTCATCGTGATGGCATTCGCACATGCCGGGATCATGATGGCCTGGCCGGACGGTCCCGCCCTGCTCGTCAACCTGTTCCGGCTCGGTGCAGCATTTCTTGTCGGGATGAGCGTTTATGCCTGGCGTGACCGGCTTCCCCTTCTGCCAGTCGCCGCTCTGGTCGCTGGACCTGTCTGGTTCCTGTCCGGCGACCATCCCGCCGCAGAAATCCTTCTGAACATCGCCCTCGCCTCAGGCTTGTTCTGGCTGGCGTTTTCAAAACGTCTCGGCCCGACCTTCTCGCGCATGCCGGACTGGTCCTATGGCATTTACATCTGGCATTATCCGCTCTTCCAGATCTTGTGGTTCACGGGAGTGGCGCGCGGCGAGACCCTGCTGGTCGCTGTCGGAATTCCGGCGACCCTGCTCGTGTCCGCTTTGTCCTGGCACCTGATCGAGCGACCGAGTCTCGCCCGGAAAGCTGACTTTGGACGCTGGTTATCCGGACGCCCCCGGACCGGCGCAGATGAAGGACGGACCTAACATGCGGATCTTCACACTCCTGATAACGCTCGGCAGCGCAGCCTGCTCTCAGGCGCCCGATACGCTCGATCCCAGCCGCATCGATGCCGGTGACATGTCACTGGTCGCCCAGGGACGTGCGCTTTACGCGGAAAATTGTGCGTCGTGTCACGGCGCGAATCTCGAGGGCGAGGCGAACTGGCGCCAGCGCCGCGAGAACGGGCGGCTGCCCGCCCCGCCCCACGATGAGACGGGACATACCTGGCACCATTCCGACGAGACGCTCTTCAATATCACCAAGTTCGGCACGGCCGCCTTCGCCTCGGAAGGCTACGAGACCGACATGGCGGGATTTGGCGACGTGATGAGCGACGCGGAAATCATTGCAACCCTCGCCTTCATCAAGAGCCAGTGGCCGGAGGAAATCCGCGAGATGCAGTCCGGCATCGAGTGAAGCCGCATCATTCCCCTCGGAAGGAGTTACGACCGTGTTCCATTCTTGCAAACTGTGGATAAGGACAGTTACCGCCGCGCTCGTGGCGACGATGCTAACAGCGCCGCTGGCATCTGCCCACAAGACCTATCTGGCAACCGAGCGCACGGTATGGGAGGCGGGGTCGGAGGTCACGGTTGGGCTGACGAGCGCACTGGAATTTCCCGACATTGAAACGGGACCGGCACGGAACCGGATCGACTTCACTTCTGTGCGGGTGGGCCACGACGAGGTTGTGGAGGATCTCACCTACGAGGAGACCCCGACCGCTCTGCGCGTCTCGTTCACGCCGCAATCGACCGGTTTTGCATCAGTTGCAATCAGCGCTCTGCCGCGCTCAGGTGAGATCGCTCCGGAAGACGTTGCGCTCTACTTCGACGAGATAGGAGCGGATGCCATGACGCGCGCAGCATTCGATGCCCTGCCCGGCGACCCGGCAATGATGCGCAGCTATACCAAGCACACGAAGATCTTCCTGTGCGTGGAAACATGCGAATCCGGAGCAGACATGGCGGCAGTGCCTGTCGGCCAGGCACTGGAGTTCGTGGCCGGACAAGGAAATCCCCGGAGCTTTGTTCTCCTTTGGCAGGGCGAAGCCCTGCCCCGGCATGACGTCGATATCTACAGCGCAAGCGGACGACACGAACGACTCGAGACCAATTCTGACGGGCAGTTCGAAATCGGCTCTGACCTGTCCGGCGCGGTCCTAGTGTCGGCGGTCCGGATCACGCTGCCTGACGAGCCGAGCGGAATTTATCACAGCGATCAGGCAACCTTGGCCGTTACATTGCGCTGATGTCCGTAGAAGAGAGGGCAGTGTCAGAGGAAACTCGGCGTTAGCGGATGGGCCATCATCCTGAGCGACAGTGTCAGAGGAAACCCGGCGTTAGCCGGTTCGCCGCCATCCTGAGCGGATGAGCCCGAACCCGTTCCGCTATTTCAAGACGTCACCCGAGGTCATCCGCCTGGCGGTGATGATGTATGTCCGGTTTCCGCTGTCGCTGCGGAACGTCGAGGATCTGCTCCACGAACGCGGGATCGAGGTGAGCCACGAAACCGTCCGGTATTGGTGGAACCGGTTCGGGCCCATGTTCGCCGCAGAGATTCGGCGGAAGAGAGCCAGCCGGCTGCGCGCGTGGCCTCAATGGCAGTGGCACCTCGACGAGATGTTTGTGAAGATCAACGGAGTGACCCACTACCTCTGGCGCGCGGTCGATCATGAGGGTGAGGTCCTCGAGGCCTACGTCACCAAACGCCGAGATCGCCAGGCGGCGCTCAAGTTTCTCCGTAAGGCGATGAAGCGATTTGGCAAGCCGAAGGCGATCGTGACAGACCGGCTTCGGTCCTACCGCGCAGCGTTCAAGAAACTGGGCATTGAAGGCGATCAGGAGGTCGGCCGCTGGCTTAACAATCGGGCTGAGAATAGCCATCTACCATTGCGACGAAGAGAGCGGGCGATGCTCCGCTTCCGGCAAATGCGAAGTCTTCAGAAATTCGCCACCGTCCACTCTTCCGTCCACAACCACTTCAATCTCGACCGACACCTCAATCCCCGCGACCGGTTCAAGGAGAACCGGCAAGCCGCGCTGGCCGAATGGCGGCAGCTTGCCGCCTGATCTCAGCCGCGCCGCCGTCAATAGAGACCGGTTCGCTTTTGTCTGACAGCACCATCTGCGCCCCTTCGTGCTCGTGGCACCCGACAAGATCGACATCACGCCGGGCGGACTGACCCGCGTCGCGATGAAGGCGGGGTCGCTCGTCGTGAATTCCAGCCAGGGCGGAGGCACCAAGGACACCTGGGTGCTGGAGGACTGATGCTCGGAAGAACCGCCAGCGGCCTGTACTGGATGTTCCGCCAGCTCGAGCGGAGCGAGAACACGGCGCGCCTGCTCGAAGCCGGCATGCGCATGGCGCTGACCCGCGCCGCATCGAGCGAGAATGAGTGGGCCTCCATCGTCATGACGGCCGGCAACCAGGCCGGCTATCAGGCCAAGCATGACGGCTATGATGCCGACCGCGTCGCCGACTTCCTCTTGCGTGACCGCGACAATCCCTCCTGCGTCATGTGCCTGTTCGAGGCGGCGCGGAACAATGCACGCATGGTCCGCACCGCGCTGACGCGCGAGGTCTGGGAGAATGTCAACGAAGGCTGGCTGGCCCTGAAGGAGCAGCTGGCCAAGCCCATCCCGGCCAGCGAACTGCCCGATATTCTCAACCTGATCCGCCAGCGCGGCGCGCTGGTGCGCGGATCCTGGGCGGGCACGGCCCTGCGCAACGACATCTACAATTTCGCCCGCCTGGGCACGCGCATCGAGCGCGCGGACAACACGGCTCGGATTCTCGACGTGAAATACTACGTCCTCCTGCCCTCGACCTCGCAGGTCGGGTCCTCGCTCGACAATGTTCAGTGGGAATCGGTGCTGCGCTCGGCGTCCGCGGCCCGCTCCTTCAACTGGCTCTATGGCGGGGAGGCGACGCCGATGAAGATCGCCGAATACCTCATCCTCAACCGCCAGATGCCGCGCTCGCTGCGCTATTCCTGCGAAGGCTATGTCGAGGCGCTCGACAATCTGTCGGAGGGCTATGGAGAGGTCATGCCAAGCGCGAAAATGGCGCGCGAGGCGCTGGACGAACTGACCGTGACTGAAATCGAGGCCATCTTCCGTCAGGGACTGCACGAATTCCTGACCGGCTTCATCGCCCGCAACAACGCCATCGGTATGCAGATCGAGGCCGATTACAGGTTCAACGCCTAAGGCCATGCTGCTCAGGATCGCCCACACAACCCGCTATTCCTACGATGAACCGGTGCCCTACGGCCTGCAGCAACTGCGCTTGCGTCCGGCCTCGAACCTGTCGCAGACGGTGAAGTCCTGGTCGCTCGGTATCGAGGGCGGCCGGTCCCAGGCACGCTTCTCCGACCAGCACGGCAATGAAGTCGACCTGATCGGGATCGAACCCGGCGCCACCGAGATCGTCCTGACCTGCACAGGCGAAATCGAGACCCGCAACACGGCCGGCGTAACCGGCCCGCATGAGGGCGCGGCGGCCCTGTGGTACTTCCGGCGCCAGACCGACCGGACGCGTCCGGGTGCGGCGCTCAACCGGCTTCTGAAGTCATTCGATCCGGACACGGATGATACGCTGGCGCGTCTTCACGCCCTGTCGGCCCATGTGCTGACCGCCGTGCCCTACACGACCGAGGCGACCCATGTGGAAACCACCGCCGAAGCCGCCGCGGAAGACGGCGAGGGGGTCTGTCAGGACCACACCCACATCTTCCTGTCTCTGGCCCGCGAGCTTGGCATTCCGGCGCGCTATGTCAGCGGCTATCTGATGATGAATGACCGGGAAATGCAGGACGCCAGCCACGCCTGGGCGGAGGCCCATGTCGACGGGCTCGGCTGGGTCGGCTTCGACATCTCCAACGCGATCTCGCCGGACGAGCGTTATGTGAAGATCGCCACCGGCCTCGACTATGCCGAGGTGGCCCCGGTCTCCGGCTTCATCCATGGCGGCGGAACGGAATCCCTCATTGTTTCGCTACAGGTCCAGCAGTAACCCTCGGGCCGAGCGAACCGAACGGACGATTCGATGACCTATTGCGTCGGGATGAGCCTCGATAAAGGACTCGTCTTCATGTCCGACACCCGCACCAATGCGGGCGTCGACAATGTGTTCGTGTTCAAGAAGATGTTTTCCTGGGAAGAGCCCGGCGAGCGCGTCATCACCATCCTGACCGCCGGCAATCTCGCCACGACACAGGCCGTGGTCAGCCTCCTGTCGGAGCGCACCAAGGCTCCGCAGGAACGCAGCCCCTCCATCCTCGAGGCCCCAACCATGTTTCAGGTCGCGCGCCTTGTCGGCGAAACGCTGAAGGAAACCGTTCAGGCCCAGGCCAATAGCGGACCCGGCAGCGACGCGACCTTCAGCGCGACCCTGATCGTCGGCGGCCAGATCGCCGGGTCCGAGCCGCGGCTCTTCCTGATCTATCCCGAGGGCAATTTCATCGAGGCGAGCGCGGAGAATCCCTTCTTCCAGACGGGCGAGACCAAGTATGGCCGCCCGATCCTGCTCCGCGGCTATGACCCGAAAATGGGGTTCGAAGAGGCGATCCGCCTTCTCTGCCTGTCGTTCGATTCCACGCTCAAGGCCAATCTCTCGGTCGGCATGCCGCTCGATGTGCAGGTCTATGAGCGTGACAGCTTCCGCCTCGGCACGGCGCGCCGCATCGAGCATGACGACGAACAGTTCAACGATCTTGCCGACCGCTGGGGTGCGGCCCTCAGAAGCGCGATCGAAACCCTGCCACCCTACAAGCTCTAGGCGTCAACCGCCCGGATTGGCGCGGCGGGCCGGACGCAGACCCTGCCCGTCCTGACGGCGGGGTTGCGGCGGAGCGTCGGCCTCATTGTCGCGGGCTTGTGTCTGACGGGACTGACGTTCGGCCTCGCGTTCTTGACGGGCCTGCTCCTGCATGGCTTGCGGGTCGGTGTTCGACCGGTCATTGGCTTCGACATGGTGCAACCTTGAAGCCTGCCGCTCCAGCGCCTCGGCTGACGGCGCGGCCGGGGGTGTGGCGTCCTGAACGGCAAGGCTCAAAGCGAGGACAGTAACGATCAAGGGAGCCTCCATTGGCTGGGACCAGAACCGTCATCTTGTCGGACACGGGCGTTTCCGGGAATGGGGTGCGCCCGATCATGACCTTGGAGGTAAGCAACTCGAGGATGTCCCGGTGTGCGCGACAATTTTCACCCTCGCTTCTTGCGCGCGGCGGCGCGATCATCCCCGGACCGGAATGATCCGGGACCGGTCAGGGGGCGGATGCAATGCGGAATTGGCTTTGGATGGGTTTGGCCCTGATCTCGGGCCAGGCTGCGGCGGATTCTCCGGATTTCGGCGCCTGTCTTGATCGCGCGTCAGGTGATGCGGCCGTCTCGCAATGCTATCTCGACGAGGATGCCCGGCAGACGGCGCGCATGGATGCGGCCTTCACGCGTCTGCTGGATGCGCAGGCGACCCGACACGACCGGCAGCTGCTGAGCGAAGCGCAATCGGCCTGGATCAGCTGGCGCGATGCGCAGTGCGAATGGGGCCGCGCCCTGCCCTGGGGCGACATGCCCGACGACCTGATCGCGCCAGCCTGCCGCATGACGCCGACCGAAGCGCGCGCTGATGAGCTTGAAAACCTGCTTCTCTTCTTCGAAGCGTCGGCCACCGGCCCGGACTATCTCCTGCCGGATTCCGACAAGCGCTTGCTGACGTCCGACGATCTCGCCGGCCTGTCTCTTGCCGATCTGAGGATCGCACGGAACGAAATCTTCGCCCGGCACGGACGGCGCTTTTCCGACCCCGGTCTTCAGGCCTGGTTTGACGCGCGCAGCTGGTATTCCCCGCGAGACGGCGAGCCGGAACTGAACGCGATCGAGACCGCGAATGTCGCCCTGATCGCCGCCGAGGAAGCGCGGCGCGACTAGCGCTTCAGACGCTCGGCATGCCAGGCGAGGTGCTCGGCCATGAAGGTCGAGATGAAATAATAGGAGTGATCGTATCCGGGCTGGCGGCGCAGCGTCAGGGCGATGCCCGTCCCGGCACAGGCCTGTTCCAGAAGCTCCGGCTTCAGCTGTTCGCTCAGGAAATTGTCCGCCTCGCCCTGGTCGACCAGTAGATCCGACACGCGCGCACCGTCCTCGATCAGTGCGCAGGCATCGTATTCGCGCCACTTCGACCGGTCCGGACCGAGATAGCCGGTCAGCGCCTTCTCGCCCCACGGGCAGTTGAGCGGCGAGACGATCGGCGCAAACGCCGACACCGCCCTGAACCGGCCCGGATCGCGAAGGCCGATGGTCAGCGCGCCATGCCCGCCCATGGAATGGCCCATGATCGACTGGCGCGTCATGTCGGCGGGGAAATTCGCCCCGATGAGCCCGGGCAGTTCGCGCTCGATATAGGACCGCATGCGATAATGCTCCGCATACGGCTTTTCGGTCGCGTCGACATAGAAACCCGCACCCAGACCGAAGTCGTAACTGCCGTCCGGGTCGTCCGGAACGCCGTCGCCGCGCGGGCTCGTGTCCGGTGCGACAAAGATCAGGCCATGTTCGGCGCAGGCGGCACGGAACTCGCCTTTCTCGGTCACATTGGCGTGGGTGCAGGTCAGCCCCGACAGATACCAGACGACCGGAAGTTTCTGGCCCGGCGCATGGTCCGGCACAAAGACGGAAAACACCATCTCCGTCCCGGTTTCGTCGCTGGCGTGGGCATGGACGCCCTGCACGCCGCCATGGGATTTGGTTTCGGACTTGGTGGTGAGGGTCATTATTTCCGGACCGGGTGCAGCGCGCAGATCTTGTTGCCGGCCGGGTCGCGCAGATAGGCGAGATAGAAGACCGGCGGTTCGCCGCGATAGCCGGGCGGGTCCTCGATCGCCGTGCCGCCATGGGCGAGGCCCGCGGCGTGGAAGGCGTCGGCCAGTTCCGGCGTCTTGGCGAAGAAGCCGATCGTGCCGCCATTGGCGCAGCTCGCCGGCTGGCCGTCGATGGGCTTCGACAGGGCGAACGTGCCGCGGTCGGTGCGGTAGAAGACGCGGCCCTTCTCGTCGGTCACGCCCGGCGGAATGCCAAGCGCGCCGAGCGCGGCGTCGTAGAAAGCCTTCGAGGCAGCGACATCGTCGGCGCCGAGCATCACATGGCTGAACATGGGTGTTTCCCCTATCGGAAGTCGTTTTCCTGAAGCGGTATCACAAAGGCCCGGCGCTCGCTGATCAGAGACCCGCGAAAGACGAAGACTTCGCCCATCGCCATCCGGATCGTCGCGCCGTCCTTGTGGTCGGCCTCGCCGTAAAGCTCGGCCATAATAGTATTGCCCTCTTCGACCATCCGGACGATCTCGATCCGCGGCTTGCCCGGCGTGTCCGGATTGGAGATGGCGCCGCGATAGGCCTCCTTCCCCTCAAGCTGGAAATGCCCGAACACGGTCCATCTTACGTCGTCGGTCAGACAGGACAGGATCTGGTCGGCGTCCAGCTTGTTGAAGCCGTCGATATAGCGCCGGACCGTGGCCTTGTTCGCGGACTCGCTCATCGGCGTCAGTAAACCACCACGCTGCGGATGCTTTCGCCCGCATGCATCAGGTCGAAACCCTTGTTGATCTCTTCGAGAGTGAGCGTGTGGGTGATCATCGGGTCGATCTGAATCTTCCCGTTCATGTACCAGTCGACGATCTTCGGCACGTCGGTCCGGCCTCTGGCGCCGCCGAAGGCCGTGCCCTTCCACACCCGGCCGGTGACCAGCTGGAAGGGCCGCGTCGCGATCTCCTTGCCGGCCTCGGCCACGCCGATGATGATGCTCTCGCCCCAGCCGCGGTGGCAGGCCTCGAGCGCGGTGCGCATCACCTCGGTATTGCCGGTGCAGTCGAACGTGTAGTCCGCCCCGCCATCGGTCATTTCAAGAAGCTTGGCGAGTGTGTCCTCGCGGCTCATCCCCTTGGTGTTGAGGAAGTCGGTCATGCCGAATTTCCGGCCCCATTCCTCGCGGTCGAGATTGATGTCGACGCCGATGATCCGGTCCGCCCCGGCCATCTTCGCGCCCTGCAGCACGTTGAGGCCGATCCCGCCGAGGCCGAAAACCACGACATTCGCGCCCGGCTCGACCTTGGCCGTGTTGACCACCGCGCCGACGCCGGTCGTCACGCCGCAGCCGATATAGCAGCTGGTTTCGAAGGGCGCGTCCTCGCGGATTTTCGCGACCGCGATCTCGGGCAGGACGGTGAAGTTCGAGAAGGTCGAACAGCCCATATAGTGGAAGATCGTCTGGCCCTTGTAGCTGAACCGGCTGGTCCCGTCGGGCATCAGCCCCTTGCCCTGGGTGGCGCGGATCGAGGTGCACAGATTGGTCTTCTGACTGAGGCAGCTTTTGCACTGGCGGCATTCCGGCGTGTAGAGCGGGATGACGTGATCGCCCTCCTTCACGCTGGTCACGCCCTCACCGACTTCGCGCACGATTCCCGCGCCTTCATGGCCGAGGATGGAGGGGAAAATTCCCTCGCTGTCGAAGCCGTCGAGCGTGTAGGCGTCGGTATGGCAGATGCCGGTGGCCATGATTTCCACCAGCACTTCGCCCGCCTTCGGTCCCTCAAGGTCCAGTTCGACGATCTCGAGCGGTTTCTTGGCTTCGAAGGCAACGGCGGCGCGGGTTTTCATCGGTCATCTCCCAAGCAAATCACTTGGGCCGAAGCATAAGCCGGATCGCATGGTGTTCCACCGCCAAAGCTGAATGGCCGCACAAATCCCGTCTTGATCCCCGCACGCCCACCCGCGAAGCTGACCGTCCAATCGAATCCGGTCCCGTCCGGGACCGGCCCCGGCACGCCGCGCCCTATTCCAACGGAGCCCGCCCATGAAGGACGCCCCGCAAACGCCAGCGCACGACAATCTGCCCCCGCCCGGCGCACCGGATATCGAGATCGCGCGCGCCGCGCCGATGCGTCCCATCCTGCCGCTGATGGAGGAAAAGCTGGGCCTGCCGGCCAAGGCGCTCGTGCCATACGGCCATTACAAGGCGAAGCTCTCCCACGACCACATCGCCTCGCTGAAGGACAGGCCGCGCGGCAAGCTGGTGCTTGTCACCGCGGTGACGCCGACCCCGGCGGGGGAAGGCAAGACGACGACCAGTGTCGGCCTTAATGACGGGCTCAACCGGCTCGGGAAGAAGGCGATCGCCTGCTTGCGCGAACCCTCGCTCGGGCCGTGCTTCGGGATGAAGGGCGGCGCGGCCGGGGGCGGCCGGGCGCAGGTCCTGCCGATGGAGGACATCAACCTCCACTTCACCGGCGATTTCCACGCCATCACCGCGGCGAACAACCTCCTCGCCGCGATGATCGACAATCACATCCATTGGGGTCTCGAACCCGCCATCGATTCCCGGCGCATCAGCTGGAAGCGCGTGCTCGACATGAATGACCGGGCGCTGCGCAACACCATCGTCGGCCTCGGCGGTCCGCCGCACGGCGTACCGCGCGAAGCGGGGTTCGACATCACCGTGGCGTCGGAAGTCATGGCGATCTTCTGCCTCGCCGAATCGATGGACGATCTGCAGGCGCGTCTGGCGCGCATGATCATCGGATTTGCACCGGACGGCGCGGCGGTCACCGCCGGCGATATCGGTGCGGCAGGATCGATGGCGGTCCTGTTGAAGGACGCCTTCCAGCCGAACCTCGTCCAGTCGATCGAACACGCCCCGGCGATGATCCATGGCGGCCCGTTCGCGAATATCGCCCATGGCTGCAATTCCGTGATCGCGACGAAGTCCGCGCTCGCTCTGGGCGACATTGTCGTGACCGAGGCCGGCTTCGGTGCCGATCTCGGCGCGGAGAAATTCCTCGACATCAAATGCCGTCAGTCGGGCCTGAGGCCCGATGCGGTCGTCCTCGTCTGCACGATCCGCGCGCTGAAAATGCAGGGCGGACGCAAGAAGGATGAGCTCGGCACGCCGGACGTCGCGGCGGTCAAGGCCGGCGGGGTCAATCTCGCCCGCCATATCGCCAATCTCCAGCAATACGGCCTGACCCCGGTCGTCGCCGTCAATCACCGCACGGGCGACACTGACGACGAGATCGCCGCCGTACAGGATATCTGCCACGCGCATGGCGCGCGCATGGCGGTGTCGAAACACTGGGCGGAAGGCGGCAAGGGCGCGATCCCGCTCGCCGAAGCCGTGATCGACGCGCTCGAGGGTCCGGCGCCGGACTTCAAGCTGATCTATCCCGATGACCTGCCGCTCGCCGCCAAGATCGAGACGGTGGCCAGACGCATCTATGGCGCGGCCGGGATCCAGCTCTCGATGCGGGCGGAACGCAGCCTCGCCGAGTTCGAGGCGCTCGGCTTCGGCGAATTGCCGGTCTGCATCGCTAAGACGCAGTACAGCTTCTCCGCCGACCCCACCCTGCTCGGCGCGCCGGAAGGCCACGTCCTGCCCGTGCGCGAAGCGCGGCTCTCGGCCGGGGCCGGCTTTGTCGTCGCGATCTGCGGTGACGTCATGACCATGCCCGGCCTGCCCCGCCACCCCGCCGCGCTCGACATCAGGCTCGGCGAGGATGGCGAGATCGTCGGACTGTCCTAGGACGCCGTTTCAGGGGCGGCTTTCTTCTCCGGTCTGATGCCGAAGAAGAGCGCGTAGAGCACCGGCACCGCGACCATCGTCAATATGGTGGCGAAGGTCAGCCCGCCGATGATCGTCACGGCCATCGCCTGGAAGAAGGCGTCGAAGATCAGCGGTGCCATGCCCAGCACGGTCGTGACCGCCGCCAGCATCACGGGGCGGAGACGGCTGATCGCACCGTCATGCACCGCCGTGAAGCGATCGTCGCCGCGCGCGATGCGCTGGTCGATCTCGTCGACGAGGACGATGGCGTTCTTGATCAGCATGCCCGAGAGCGACAGAAGGCCGAGGAGGGCGGTGAAGCTGAAGGCGACCTGCGTCACCAGAAGGCCGATCACCACCCCGTTTACCGCCATCGGCACGATCGCCCAGATGATCAATGGCTGACGGACTTTTGCGAACAGCGCGAAGGAGATGGTCAGCATGACGAGGAGGGCGAGCGGCAATTGCTGGCCGAGCGATTCATTGGCCCGCTGCGACCCTTCATGCTCGCCGCCCCATTCCAGCGAATAGCCCGCTGGCAAGGGCACGGATTCCGCGATCTCGCTGAACAGGATGAAGGCTTCCGCGGCGGTCTGACCGGCACGCGGATTGCCCTGGACGGAGATGGTCCGCACCCGGTCGCGGCGCTGGATCAGTGCCTCTTCGGACACCAGCTCGAAGCGCGACACGACCTGGTTCAGCGGCACATAGGTGTTCTGCGCCGGGCTCCAGACGAGCCGGTCTTCGAGATTGCCCGCATCCTCGCGTTCGCTTTCCGGCGCGCGCGCAATGATCGGGATCAGCTCCTCGCCTTCACGGAAGACGCCGATCCGTGCGCCTTCGGTGGCGAAGCTCATCATGTCCGCGATCGACTGGCGGGTGACCCCGGCCGTCCGCGCGCGTTCCTCGATGATGACCGGACGCAGTACGGAGATCTGATTGCGCCAGTTGGTGCGCAGATCGACGAATTCGCTCTGCGTATTGAGCCGCTCCAGCATCTCTTCCGACAGCGCCCGCAGGACGGCCGTGTCGGGACCGGAAATCCGCGCTTCCAGCTGCGCGCCCGTCGGCGGGCCGAACACGATCCGGTCTATCCTTATGTCCGCGTCCGGGTGCGCGGTGCGCGCATGCTCCAGGATTCGCTGCCCCATCGGTTCGATCTGGTCGAGCGTCTGCGCCCGGACCACGACCTGTGCATAGGCAGGCGAGGGCTGTTCGGAGTGATAGGTCAGCATGAAGCGCGTCGCGCCGGCCCCGACATAGGTGTCGTACTGGACGGTTTCCGGCTGCTCGCCGATGAAGGCACCGATCTCGCGCGCCGCGGCGTCCGTCGTCAGAATGTCCGTGCCTTCGGGATAGAGGATGTTGACGAAGAAGAGCGGCGTACCGGTCTGCGGGAAGAAGGACTGCTTCACCGCGCCGAAGCCGGCATAGCACAGCACCGTCACCCCGATCAGCGCCGCCAGGACGATCCAGCGGGCCCGCAGGGCAAACCCGATCACCGGGCGGTAGAGCGCGAACAACGGGCCGCGATAGAGCGAGGCCTCGCTCTTGTCGTCCGTGGCCTTGCCTTCCGCCTTCTTTCGCTGGGCGGAGAAGAGATGGAAGCCGACCATCGGCACGACGGTCACCGCCAGCACCCAGCTCAGGATCAGTGAAATCCCGATCACCGCGAACAGCGAGAACAGGAATTCGCCCGTCGCGTCAGGCGACAGGCCGATGCCGGAGAAGGCCATGATGCCGATGATGGTCGCGCCGAGCAGCGGCCACTGCGTGCTCTTCACCGCGTTCTCGGCGGCCTCGAGCCGGCGTTCGCCCTTCTCCACCCCGGTCAGCATGCCCTCGGTCACGACGATGGCGTTGTCGACCAGCATACCCATGGCGATGATCAGCGCGCCGAGCGAGATGCGTTCCATCTCGATCGCGAACAACTCCATGAAGAAGAGCGTGCCGAGCACGGTGAGGAAGAGGACCGAGCCGACGGTCAGACCCGCACGCCAGCCCATCGAGATCATCAGGACGATGACGACGATGGCGACGGACATCATCAGATTGATCAGAAAGGCGTCGATCGCGTCATTGACGACGACATGCTGCTGGTAGACCGGGTGCAGGTCGAAGCCGAGCGGCAGATCGTTGCGCAACTCCTCCAGCCGCGCTTCGACGGCATGACCGACATCGACGATATTCGCGTCGGCCTGGCCGGCGACGCCGATCGTGAAGGCGCGGACATTGTTGTGGTAGATGAGGTTCATCGGCCGTTCGACCGGCGCGCGGCGCACCGTGGCGACGTCCGACAGGCGGATCGCCTCCCGCCCATTGCCGGGATTGATCAGCAGATTCTCGATCGCCTCGACGCCGCCGAGCGTCTGGGGAATGTCGATCCGCACATAACGCTCGCCGATCGGGACCGCGCCCGCACTGACGACGGCGTTTTCCGTCCCGACCGCCTGCAACAGGAGCTCGTAGGACAGGCCGACCCGCGCGAGTTCCTCCTGTGGGACCTCGATATAGATGCGCTCTTCCGGTTCCCCGTCGACGGCGACACGGGCCACTCCGTCGACGACGAGAAGTTCCCGGCGCAGCATGCGCGCGACGTCGCGGATGCGCTGGTCGGTATAGCCGTCCGCCGTGACCGCATAGAAGATCCCGTACGTGTCGCCGAAATCGTCGAATATGATCGGTTCGCCGGCCCCTGGCGGCAGGCTCGACATCGCGTCGCGCACCCGCGCCCGCATGTCGGTCCAGATGCCCGGCAATTCGGTGCCGTCGAACGTGTCCTCGATGACGACATGGATTTCCGCCACGCCTGGCGAGGATTCAGAGCGGATCTCGTCCAGCTCTGACATCTGCTGCAGCGCCGTTTCCAGCGGCTCGACGACCTCTTCCTCCACCTCGAAGGCGGTCGCGCCCGGATAGGGCACGAAGATGATCGCTTCCTTGATCGTGAAGGCCGGGTCTTCCAGCCGTCCGACATTGAAGAAGCCGTGCAGCCCGCCGAACAGGCAGAACAGGATCACCATCCAGGTCAGGACGGGGCGTTCGATGGAAAGGCGGGCGATCGACCAGCCCGCGTGGCCGGAAGAAGCCATGGATCACTCTCCCTCGAGCGGGCGAACGACCATGCCGTCCTGAAGGGCGGACACGCCAGCCGTGGCGATGCGCTCGCCGGGCTCCAGCCCGTCCGTGATGCGGACATGCCCCTCGGTGAACTCGCCCAGCTCGACGATTCGGCGATAGACCGCGTTTGCGTCTTCCTCGAACACATAGACGACCGGCAGACCGGCGGCGTCATAGCCGAGTGCGGTCATCGGGATGGTCACGGCGGTCGGCAGCGCCGCATTCGGGGAAATCTCGGCATAGACGGTCGCCGTCATGCCGGGCAGGACGTTGGCCGGAATATTGTCCGGCAGGGCCAGGATGGCGCGATAGGTCTGTGATGCGCTGTCCGGTTCGCTGACTAGCTCGCGCGGTTCCAGCGGGAAGCGCCGGTCGGGCAGGAAGTTGAAGCTCGCCTCGACCGAGATGAGGTCGTCGGCATTGAACGTCGCGACGAGGTCTTCCGACAGCGGGATGGAGACCCGCAGCTCGCCGACATCCTGGATCCGGGCGACCGGCTGGCCGGGGGCCACGACCGTGTAGTTTTCTACCAGAACGCGGCTGATCAGCCCGTCGAAGGGCGCACGCAGCGTCGCGCGCTGGAGGTTCTGGCGCACGGTCTCCAGTTCCACGGCGCGCAGATCGTACTGGGTCTGGGCCGCTTCGAGGGCCGCTGCCGCGGCAATGCCGCGATCGAACAGCGTCTGCTGCCGGTCGAGGTCGGCGCGTGCCTGCTGGACCTGGACATTCGCCTCACGCTCGGCGCGGCGGAATTCCTCGAGATCAAGCTGAGCGATCAGATCGCCCTCGGCGACATCCGTCCCGTCATTGACCGGCAACTGACCGAGCTGGCCGCCGACCTGGAAGGACAGATCGACCGCCCGGCGCGCTTCGACACGCCCGACGAATTCGTAGGATCGCTGAAGCCCGCCGGCTTCGACCGTCTGGATCGGGACGGGCCGGGCGGGGCGGTCCTGGGTTTCGGGCTCGCCGCCGCAGGCGACAACGAGGAGGCTGGCGGCAAGGGGGAGGAGGGCGCGCAGCGTCATGAGTAGATGTCCTCGGTCAGGGAGAGGAGCCGGCCGCGAACCTGTTCGCGATCGGCCGGTGTGAGGGGTTCGAAGCCCAGCATTTCGCGGTAGCTCATGCCGTCGATTGCCAGCATGACGATCCGTGCCAGAACCGGATCCTGGGCCCGTTTCATCAGGCTCTTCTCGATCCGCGCCTTCAGTTCGCGCGCCGGAATGATCAGGTCGGGCTCTTCGGCGGTCACGCCGAGCAGGGCGCCCGCGATCCGCTTCTTGCGTTCGTTCGTCTCGGTCAGAACGGACAGGATCTGGCGTTCGACCGGCGAATTCGCGGCATCCGCCTCGGCGATTGCCCGGTCCAGATCGGCTTCGAACTCGGCGATCAGGCGTGCCACAAGTCCTTGAAGAAGCGCCGATTTGCTCGGGAAGTGGTAGAGGACGCCGCCCTTGGAGAACCCGCTTTCGGCAACCACGGCATCGATTGTCGTGCGGCGTGCGCCGTCGCGCACGATCACCGTCTCCGTCGCATCGAGGATGGCGGATCGTGTGTCGGGCTTGGCGGATTCCGGGCTGTCGATCATGACGCCGCAACTAAACCGTCCAGACGGTACAGTCAACGCATGCGGGCCATGCGCATTTGCAAACCGTCCCGCTCGCCGATAGCCGCTACCCGCCCGGAAAACCGGTCGCAGCCTTGACCTCCCGGCTGGCCTGTGCAGGGTTCCGCACCACCTTACCCAGTGGATATGACACGCGCGCTTCACCCCGCTGCCTCTTGTCATATTCCTCCCTCGCGGGCCGAGACCGGCCTGCCCAGGCAGAAAAACAGGAAGACGTCATGGAATTCGGTACGGGCGTTTCGCTCGCCCTCTACTTCATTGTCATGATCGGTATCGGCGTTTACGGCCTCCGGGAATCCACCAGCGATGCATCGGGTTATCTGCTCGGCGGCCGCAAGCTTGGCCCGGCCGTGACCTCGCTGTCAGCGGGCGCGTCCGACATGTCGGGCTGGATGCTGCTGGGCCTGCCCGGGGCGATGTATGTCTCCGGCCTGTCGGCCTCGTGGATCGCGATCGGTCTCGTGATCGGCGCACTGCTCAACTACATCCTCGTGGCGCCGCGCCTGCGCGTCTACACGGAGCGGGCGGCCGACGCGATCACCATCCCGGACTATTTCGAGAAGCGCTTCCACGACAATTCCCGCCTCCTGCGGGTCGTGTCGTCCATCGTGATCGTCGTCTTCTTCACGCTCTACACCTCGTCCGGCGTCGTCGCCGGCGGGAAGCTGTTCGAAAGCGCGTTCGGCCTCTCCTACACGCTGGGCCTGTTCGTCACGGCCGGCGTCGTCGTGCTCTACACCCTGCTCGGCGGCTTCATGGCCGTGTCCATGACCGACTTCGTGCAGGGCTGCATCATGTTCGTTGCGCTCGTCATGGTGCCGCTTGTGGCCCTGACCGGTGTCGGCGGCGGCAGCGAATTCGTCTCCACCATCGAGGGGATCGATCCGAGCCTGTTGAACATCTTCTCCGGCATGACGGTGCTTGGCATCGTCTCGCTGATGTCATGGGGGCTCGGCTATTTCGGACAGCCGCACATCATCGTGCGCTTCATGGCGATCCGCTCGGTGAAAGACGTCGCGACGGCGCGCAATATCGGCATGAGCTGGATGCTGGTGACCATCGTCGGCGCGCTCGCGACCGGCCTGATCGGCCTGGCTTACGTCACGCAGCGCGGAATTCCGCTTGATGATCCGGAGACGATCTTCATCGTCCTGTCCTCGGACCTGCTGTTCAATCCCTATGTCGGCGGCTTCCTGCTCGCAGCGATTCTCGCGGCGATCATGTCGACGATCTCCTCGCAGCTCCTCGTCTCGTCGAGCTCGCTGACCGAGGACTTCTACAAGATCTTCCTGCGCAAGAAGGCGAGCCAGAAGGAATTGGTCACGGTTGGCCGCATCGCCATCGTGGCTGTGGCCGCCATCGCGATCGCGCTCGCCTTCGATCAGGACAGCACCGTGCTCGGCCTGGTCTCCAACGCCTGGGCCGGCTTCGGCGCCGCCTTCGGTCCGGTCGTCCTCCTCTCCCTGTTCTGGAAGAAGATGACGCGATGGGGCGCCCTTGCCGGCATGATCGCCGGCGCGGTGACGGTCCTTCTGTGGGTCTACGTCTTCGGCCTTTCGGGCGTGATGTACGAGATCGTGCCGGGCTTCCTGATCTGCTGGGTGACGATCTATGTCGTCAGCCTCCTGACCCCGGGCCCCAAGACGGAAGTCCATGACACGTTCGATGCCGTCGAGAGCGAGCTGAAGGACGAACTCGGCTGATGAAGGCGAAACGGGAGAAGGCCGTCAGGCCTTCTCCTTCAGCTTCGTGATGCCGAGCATGTCGAAGACGGCGCGCTCGTAGAAGGGTTCGCCCACGCCGCGCCGGATCTTGCCGAGGAAGTATTTCTCGAACGCGACCTTGGCGAGGTGGACCCAGCCGCCATCCGCGGACCAGTTCACATTGCGCGGCGGGATCTGCGGCATGGCGACAAAGGCGACGCCGCCATCGCCGAAATCGGCGATGCAGACCGCATTCCAGGTCGCTTCATGGCGCGGTTCCTCACCGTCCATGAGCGAGCGGATATTCTTCGCCGCGGCATGCGCCATGGACTCGATCATGAAGCCGGTCTTCGGCACGCCGACCGGAACCGGGTAATTCGCCACCGGCGGGATCGCGACACACACGCCGATCGAGAAGACATTGCCGTGGTTCGGATTGCGCTGCGTCTTGTCGGCCAGCACGAAACCGCGCGGATTGACGAGGCCCTCGACGCCCTGCAGCGCGCCGATGCCGCGGAAGGCCGGCAGCATCATCGCGAACTTGAAGTCGAGATCGTGGGCCTGCTTGACGCTACCGTCTTCGGCGACTTCCTCGACATGCATCACACCGTCTTCAACCGATTTGACGCGCGACGAGGTCAGCCAGCGGATATGCCGGTTGCGAAGCTCGCTTTCGAGCAGACCCTTGGTGTCGCCCACCCCGTCGAGGCCGAGATGGCCGACATAGGGTTCCGCCGTGACGAAGGTCATAGGCACCTTGTCGCGGATCTTCCGGCGGCGGAGATCGGTGTCGAGTATCAGCGCGTACTCATAGGCCGGTCCGTAGCAGGACGCGCCCTGGACCGCGCCGACCACGATCGGTCCCGGATTGGCGCAGAATTCCTCCCACTTCTCCTTGGCGTCGGCGGCGTGGTCGACATGGCAGATCGACTGGGTGAAACCGCCGTGCGGCCCCAGCCCCTCGATCTCGTCGAAGGCCAGGTCCGGGCCGGTCGCAATCACCAGATAGTCGTAGGAGACGGTCTCGCCATTGGCCAGGTCGATGGCGTTGTCGGCCGGCCGGACTTTCGTCGCGGCCGAATGGATGAAGTCGATCTTCTTCTTCGACAGCATCGGCGCCAGTTCGACCTTGATCGCGTCCGGCGTTCGCCAGCCGGTCGCGACCCAGGGATTGGACGGGGTGAAGTGGAATGTCGGATAGTCGCTGATGACGGTGACGCTGTCCGTCTTGCGCGCTTCCTTGCGCATTTCGAGCGCCATCAGCGTGCCGCCGAGACCGGCGCCGAGCACGACGATATGAGCCATGATTGACCTCCCCTGGCTCTGAAGGGGCGCGCCGTCTATCGCGGTTCGTCCCTTATGAGTGCACGCCGGGGAGGAAGGACGGCCCTAGCCGTCGAGCTTGTCCGCCGCCGTGCAGAACTCGTCCTTTAGGAAGCCAAGCAGCGCCAGACAGCGCGGATCGGCGATCCTGTAATAGACCTGAAGGCCGTTCTTGCGCCGGTCGACGAGACCCTCGCCATGCATCTTCGCCAGATGCTGCGACATCGCCGATGCGCTCAGATCCGCCACCTCGCACAGCTCGCTCACCGTGGCCTCTCCCGACACCAGCCGGCAGAGGATGAGCAGCCTCCGGTCATTGGCGATCTGCTTCAGAAAGCGGGCGGTCTCTTCCGCCTGCTCCTGGAGAAGGGCCATGTCCGGGTCGGTGACGGTTGTCATCCTTCAGTCCATTAAGTTAGTTGACACTAAATTAGCATACACTAAATTGGTGTCAACGGGTTTCGACGAGTAACCCGGACACAGACGCGAGGAGTGACGCCATGACCGGGACAGTTGAGGTGAAGGCCTTCTTTCACGAGCCGACCTTCACCGTCTCCTATGTGGTCTGGGATCGGGGCACACTGCAAGCTGCGATTGTCGATCCCGTACTCGATTACGACCCGAAATCGGGGCAGGCCGGGCGCGAATCGCTAGACCTGCTTCTGGATTTCGTTCGCAAAAACAATCTGCAGGTGAAGTGGTCGCTCGAAACACACGCCCACGCCGATCACCTGTCCGCGGCGCCCCTGGTCGCCGAATCGACCGGAGCCCGGATCGTGATCGGTGATCATATTCCGTCCGTTCAGGCGGTCTTCAAACCGGTCTTCGCAGCCGGGGATGTTTCCGGAACGGGTGCGGAATTCGACCATCTCGTTTCCGACGGCGAGCGCCTGCCGCTGGGCCAGTTCGAAATCGAGGTCCTGCACACGCCGGGTCACACACCGGCCTGCGTCAGTTATCGCATCGCCGATGCCGTCTTCGTGGGCGATACGCTCTTCATGCCCGACTATGGCACGGCGCGGTGCGACTTTCCCGGCGGCGACGCCCGGACCCTCTACCGGTCCATCCACAGAATTCTCTCCCTTCCCCGTGAGACGCGGCTCTTCATGTGCCACGACTACAAGGCGCCCGGCCGCGATGTCTTCGCGTGGGAAACCACGGTGGGTGAGGAACGCGACCACAACATTCATGTCGGCGGCGGGGTCAGCGAGGACGATTTCGCCCGGATGCGGACCGCGCGCGATGCGACGCTCGCCGCGCCGACTTTGCTGCTCCCGTCCATCCAGACCAATATCCGGGCCGGCCATTTCCCCCCGGCCGACCCGGACGGGGCGATCCGCCTGCGTATCCCCGTGCGCGGTGCGGACGCCCTCTCCCCCATGCTCACCCGATAAAGGAGGCCCTCCATGTCCATCCGCGAAACCGATGCCGCCACGCTCGCCCGCCAGCACCAGTCCGGCGAGGTCGTCATTGTCGATGTCCGCGAGCCGCACGAATACGCCGCGGAGCGCATCCATGGGGCCTTGCTCTATCCGCTCTCGACCTTCGATCCGAATGCGCTTCCGGTCGGTGGCGATCGGCCGGTCGTCCTGCACTGCGGCTCCGGCAAGCGCTCGGCCGATGCCCTGTCGCGCTGCGCCGCGGCAAATGTTCCGGTCGACACGCATCTGAAGGGCGGCATCATGGCCTGGAAACAGGCGGGCCTGCCGACGATTGCGGTAGACCCCTCCACCGGCCGCATCATCGATCCGCAAAGGCGCTAGACCCATGCTGACCGCACTCGCCCTGTCTCTCCTGCTCGTCCAGTCCGCGGACACGTTCGAGGTTCGCGAAACGATGATCGCCGACGAAAAGGCCGTCTTCGCGACCGTCGAGAGCATCAACACGGTCCCGGCCCGTGCCCGCATCGGCGGCACGATCGGAGAGCTGCGTGTCGATGAAGGCGATATGGTCGAGGCCGGGCAGGTACTGGCGGTCGTGGTCGATCAGCGCCTGTCGCCGCAGATCGGCGCGATCAACTCGCGCGCCGCGGCGCTCGAATCCCAGCTCGACCAGGCCCGCTCCGACCTGCGCCGCGCGCAGGACCTGTTCGACCGGGGCATCTTCCCGCAGGCCCGCCTCGACGAGGCGGAGACGGCTGTGAGCGTGCTGGAGAACCAGCTCGCCTCGGCGCGCCAGGAACGCGCCGTCGTCGTGCAGCAATCGCGGGAAGGCGATGTCCTCGCCCCGTCCGACGGGCGGGTTCTGAACGTGCCGGTCACGACGGGCTCGGTCGTCATGGCGGGCGAGGCGGTGGCGACCATTGCCGCCGACCTCTACGTGCTGCGCCTGCGTCTGCCGGAACGCCATGCCCGCTTTATCGACGAGGGCGACGAAGTCCGGGTCGATGACGGTGCCCTGACCGGCGGAGTCGCCCACACCGGCTTCATTCGCCAGGTCTATCCCCAGGTGGAGGATGGCCGCGTCGTTGCTGACGCCATGGTCGAGGGGCTGGGTGATTTCTACGTGGGAGAACGCATCCGCGTTCACGTCGCGCTTGATGAGCGTCCCGCCATCGTCGTCCCGGCCGAATTCCTCTCCAACCACTACGGCGTCGACTATGCGCGGATCCGCACGACCGATGGCCAGGCCCGAGATGTCGTCGTTCAGTGCGGTCAGGAAACGCCTGACGGCGTTGAAATCGTCTCCGGCCTGTCGGCCGGCGATGTGCTGGTGCGGCCATGAAACTCGGCCTCTCCGGCAATCTGACGCGGGCTTTCATCGGCTCGCCCTTGACGCCGCTCCTGCTGATGGCGTCGATCGCCGTCGGCCTTCTGGCGCTGATGGTCATCCCGCGTGAGGAAGAACCGCAGATCTCCGTGCCGATGGTCGACATCATGGTACGCGCCGACGGTCTGCGCGCGCCCGACGCGGTCGAGCTGATCACCGAGCCGCTGGAATCCGTGGTGCGCGGCATCGACGCGGTCGAACATGTCTATTCCCAGACCGAGGACGACCACGTTCTCGTCACGGCCCGCTTCGAGGTCGGCACCGATCCCGACGACGCCATCCTGCGCGTGCACGAGGAAATCCGCGCCAACGCCGACCGCATCCCGCACGGCATCCCGGAGCCGCTGGTGGTTGGCCGCGGCATCAATGACGTCGCCATCGTCACTGTGACGCTGTCGCCTTCGCCCGACGCGCCGGAGCGCTGGACCGACAATGATCTTTACAACATCGCCGAGGAACTCCGCGCCGCATTGATGCCGGTCGAGGATGTCGGCGTGACCTATATCGTCGGCGGCCGCGCCAACCAGATCCGCGTCGAACCCGACCCCGAACGCCTCGCCCTCTACGGCATCACGCTGCAGCAGCTTGCCGGCAAGATTGCCGAGGCCAATCGGTCCTTCCCGGCCGGATATCTGCTGGCGCAGGATTCCACCTATACGGTTTCGGCCGGCCAGACGCTGCAGGGCGTGCCGGATATCGGCCTGCTTCTGCTCACTTCGCGCGATGGCCGCCCGGTCTATGTCCGGGACGTGGCCGACGTGATCGTCGGTGCCGAACCGGTTGAAAACCGCGTCTGGAACTTGACCCGGGAAGAGGGCGCGGACAGCTGGCATGCTGCCCCGGCGGTCACGCTCGCCATCGCCAAGCGCGAGGGTGCGAACGCGGTCGTCGTGTCGGAACACATAGTCGAGCGCTTGCACCAGCTGGAAGGCACGCTCATCCCGGAAGGGATCGAGGCGCAGGTCACGCGGAACTATGGCGAGACGGCCAATGAGAAGGCCAACGAGCTGCTCTTCCACCTCGCCCTGGCGACGATCTCCATCGTCATCCTGATCACGCTGGCGATCGGCTGGCGAGAGGGCATCGTCGTCCTGATCGTCATTCCGACGACCATCCTCCTCACGCTCTTTGCCTCGAATCTGATGGGGTACACGATCAACCGCGTCTCGCTGTTCGCGCTGATCTTCTCCATCGGCATTCTCGTCGACGACGCCATCGTCGTGATCGAGAACATCGCCCGGCACTGGGCGATGAAGGACGGGCGTAATCGCGTCACCGCCGCGATCGAAGCCGTGGCCGAGGTCGGCAATCCGACCATCGTCGCGACGCTGACGGTCGTCGCCGCGCTTCTGCCCATGCTCTTCGTCTCGGGCCTGATGGGCCCCTACATGGCGCCGATCCCGGTCAACGCCTCGGCCGCGATGATCTTCTCCTTCTTCGTCGCGGTGATCCTGACGCCCTGGCTGATGAAGATCGTCGCAGGCCGCCGCAAGCATGGCGGCCATGGCGAGGGGGGTCATGAGACCGAAGGCCCGATCGGCCGGCTCTACCGCAAGGTCGCCGCGCCCATCGTCGCGAACCGCCGCCGTTCATGGATCTTCCTGATCGTCGTTGGCGTGCTGACGCTGGGCTCGATGACGCTCTTCTTCACCCGGACCGTGACGGTCAAACTCCTGCCCTTCGACAACAAGTCGGAATTCCAGGTCGTGATCGACCTGCCGGAGGGATCGTCTCTGGAGCGCACCGAACGGGTCCTGCGCGAAGCCGCAGACCGGCTCGCCGCCATACCGGAAACCACATCGATCCAGCTTTATGCCGGCAGCGCCGCGCCGTTCAATTTCAACGGCCTGGTGCGTCACTACTATCTGCGCAATCGTCCGGAGCAGGGCGACCTTCAGGTCAATCTCGCGCCCAAGCACGACCGTCATCGCTCCTCGCATGACATCGCGCTGGAGGCCCGCGAACTATTGGAGGGTCTCGACGCGCCGGAGGGCACGGTCGTCCGCGTCGCGGAAATCCCGCCGGGACCGCCGGTGATCTCGACCCTGCTCGCCGAAATCTATGGCCCCGACGCCGAGACGCGCCGCGCCATCGCCACGGAGGTCCGCCGGGTTTTCGACGAGGTCGACTTCATCGTCGATACCGATGACAGCTTCGGCGCGCCGCGCCCGCGCCTGCGCTTCGCCATCGACCAGGACAATCTGGAATATTTCCGGGTCACGCAAAGCGATGTCTACGACACGATCGGCGCGCTGACCGGCGGCATGACGGTGGGGTATTCCCATCGCGGCGAGGGCCGCAACCCGGTCGAGATCGCCATCGCCCTGCCACGCGGCGAACGGGTCTGGAGCGAACGTCTCGCCTCCACCCCGATCCCCGCCAACGCCCTGCCGGGCGGACGCGATATCGCCGAGCTGGGCGATGTCATCTCGGTGACGGAAGAGGCGGGTTCCCTCCCGATCTTCCGCCGCGACGGGCGCTATACCGAGATGGTGATGGGCGAACTGGCCGGGCGCTATGAAGCGCCGATCTACGGCATGCTTGAAGTCCAGGACCGGATTGCCGACGGGCCCTGGCCCCAAGGCCTGCCGCGGCCCGAAATCCGCCTCAACGGTCAGCCGATGGACGAGACCGTGCCGACTCTGCTCTGGGACGGCGAGTGGGAGATCACCTGGGTGACTTTCCGCGACATGGGAGCCGCCTTCATGGTCGCGCTCCTCGGCATCTACGTCCTCGTCGTGGCCCAGTTCAAATCCTTCCGCGTCCCGCTCATCATCCTGACGCCGATCCCGCTGACCTTCATCGGCATCATTCTCGGTCACTGGATATTCGGCGCCGCCTTCACGGCGACCTCGATGATCGGCTTCATCGCGCTGGCGGGCATCATCGTGCGCAACTCCATCCTGCTGGTGGATTTCATCCGCCACGGGGCGGGCGGCGACGAGGCCTTGCGCGACACGCTGCTGCGGGCGGGCGCGATCCGCTTCAAGCCGATCCTTCTGACCGCGATCGCGGCGATGATCGGCGCCTCCGTCATCCTCTTCGACCCCATCTTCCAGGGGCTCGCGATTTCACTTCTGTTCGGCCTCGCCTCGTCGACGCTTCTGACGGTGTTGGTGATCCCGGCCATCTATGTGGTCTTCAAGGACCCGGATGCGCCCTACCAGCCCCGTGAGGTTTCGGCGGACGAATAACGGGAAAGGAGAACTCCCATGACGGTCGGTCGCGCAGTGACGCTCTTTGCAGGCGTCGTCATTCTGGTTTCGCTTCTGCTGGCGTGGCAGTTCAGCCCGATGTGGCTGTGGCTGACCGCCTTTGTCGGGGCAAACCTCGTCCAGTCCAGCTTCACCGGCTTCTGCCCGGCGGCGATGATCTTCAAGGCGCTGGGCCTGAAGGACGGCGGCGCCTTCGCCTGACGCCTCACGAATGCCCGAGACCGAGGCGAGTGGCGTGCCACGCCGCCTCGGCGCGGGAGCCGATCCCCAGCTTGCGGTAGATCGCCTTGATGTGACTGGCCACCGTACTCTCGGCGAGGCCGAGCGCATAGGCCACGTCGGCATTCCTGAGGCCGCGTGCGATCAGGGTCAGAACCTCTTTCTCCCGGCCCGTCAGCTGGTCGTCCGGTTCGGCAGCCGGCCCGGTGAAGCGGAAATGCTCCATGATGCGCCGCGCGATCGACGGCGAGATCGCCGGGATGCCGTCGGCCAGCTGGACGAGCTGACGATGCAGCAGGTCGGGCGGTGTTTCCTTCAGTAGATAGCCTTCGGCACCTGCGGCCAGTGCGCCGACGATATGGGCATCGTCGCCCATGACGGTGGTCACGATGGCGGTCGTTTCAGGCGAGATCGCTTTCAGCTTCCGCAGGACGTCGAGTCCCGACCCATCGGGCAGGCCGAGATCGATGAGGGCGAGATCGAACCGGCCGGCTTCCGCCGCCGCAACGGCGCCGCGCACCGTGGCCTGCCCTTCGATTTGGCAATCGGGAAAGGCTCCCGTCACCAGCTCCTGTAGCCAGTTCCGCGTTTCCGGAACGTCCTCCACGATCAGGGCGCGTTTCATGGGCGTGTCTCCTCCATCGGCAGGCGGACATCGATCGCCGTGCCGGACTCGGCCGGCGTGATCTCGATCGCCCCGTTCAGCCCCTCGACGCGGGCGCGCAGATTGACGAGGCCGTGGCCGCCATTGACCTGCGAGGCGTTGAAGCCCCTTCCATTGTCGCGGATGGTGATGCCGAGTCCGCGCTCGTCGGCGACGATCCGGATCTCCATCGCATCCGCCCCCGCATGCTTGATCACATTGCTGACGGCTTCGCGCACGATCGACCGCAAGGCATGGGCGACATGGGGCGAAAGGGAAGGGGCTTCCCCCTCCACCGTCCAGCTGAGCCGGACCTCGGCCGCCGCCAGCCGCTCGGCGCTCTCTGCGCGCAAATCGGCGAGCGCCTCGTCGAAATCCTGTGCCGCGCGGGGCGCATTGTTGATGATCTCGCGCAGATCGGTCAGCGTTTCGCGGATCATGGTGTTCTTGCGTTCCGGTTCGGTGCTGTGCAGCGCACCGAGCAGCTGCGCGCCGATATTGTCATGCATGTCGCGCGCGATACGGACGCGTTCCTCGGCCACGCCGCGGTCATAGGCCCGCCGGCCCTGCTCGGCATGGCGCATCAGCCCGCTGACTTCCTCGGCCAGCTTCTGGTGACGCGGCGCGAACAGGCCGCGCCCCTGCCAGGGATGGCGCAGGCGCAGGGCCGGTAATTGCGCCGAGGCCGGGATGATCAGTTCCGCGCCCTCCTCCGCGATCGTCGCGGCGACCGGGCCGGGCACCACGGTGGCGACTTCGAGCGGGTCGAACAGCGTTTGCCAGAGACCGGTCCAGCGCTCGGCCCGCACGGTTTCCGACGCATCGAAGGCGACACCGAGAACCGCCTGGAACATGGCCTGCTCGGTCAGCGCCTTGCGCCGAAGGAAGCGGCGGAACAGCACGTCCCGGAAAGGCAGGTAGAGGAAGGCGACGAGCAGGAGCGAGACGCTGAGCGCTTCGATCTGCCCGAGCGACAGGAGGAAGATCAGCCCGGCATCAAGGGCGATCAGGAAGACCGCGCCCATGGCATAGAACAGCACCCGGAAGGACCATTCCTCCAGCTCGAACAGGCGATAGCGCCGAAGCCCGGCTGCGACCCCCAGATAGATGATCAGGAAGAAGGCGAAGGCGTACTCTGCGAGGATGACCGATGGCTTCAGGAAGGTGTTGGGAAGTGCGACGAGCAGAATGAAACTGCCCGCGCCGAGCACCACCGAGACGCCGAACCAGATCAGGATCGCCCGCCCCTTCGGATCGCCGCGGGTCGCGAAGAATTGCACCGCGATCATCGCCACGATGCAGAGCATCTCGACCAGCGTGACCGGGTGCCCTTCGCTCGGACGGGTCACGGCGATCACGGTCCATCCCGCGAAGATCACCAGGGTTGCGATCGCGAACCAGCGCCAGCCCGGTATCCGAACCGGATAGATCAGGAACAGGCAGATCATCGCGATGCCGAAGCCCGTCGCGCCGCCGACATTCAGATAGAAGGCCGTTTCCCGGACCCAGGACGGCAAGAGATAGGCCCCGCCCCCGTACAGCGCGGCACCAAAGGTGAACGACAGAGTCGCCATACCGCTGATCAGGAAGACGACGTTGGGCAGGTCGCGCGGCCGCAAGGCCCAGACCCATCCGGAGATCACGAAGGCCAGAAATCCGACGCCAAGACTCCAGAGTGACTGTACAGGCGGCAGGAACCGGTCGGTACCGTCGGCCGTGGGACTGCTCATCACCGTCGCCAGAACGAGAACGGCCAGCCCGATCCCGGTGAACAGGACCGCACCCAGCCGGAAGCCCGGCGTATTGAAGGCCCGCAATCGGGTCATGCCGTTCTGTTCTCCTCCCGCACCTGGATTGTCCCGCCCGACCGTCATACAGCCTTCACGGTCCGGCGTGACCTCCCCTGAACCGGGGATACACCCACAAGCCCCTGTTTCGTAAGCCTTGCTTCGACAGACAGGGAGGACACCCCATGAAAATGCTTGTAGCCACCGCCGCGCTTGCGGCGATCGTCACGGCCGCTGGTGCCGAAGCCCAGATGCAGAGCCAGGTCATCCTTATGGGTGATACCAGCATGACCTGCCGCGATGTCATCATCGCCGCCAATGAGCAAAGCGAGATTCTGGGCGGTGTGCCCGAAGCGGGACTTTTCGGCAGCGAAGCGGCGATCAATTCGATGACCAGCCTGGCCATGCAGGGCGCACTGCGCTCCGGCGCGGCGGATGCCATTCCGGGCATCGGTGCGGTCGGCGGCCTTTTCGGGCGCGCGGCGCGGGCCCGGGCCGAGCAGGAAGAGGCGCGCCGCCAGGTCGCCGAACGCCGCTGGTATTACCTCAACGGTCTCTACCAGGGCCGCGACTGCGACAATGTTCTGCGCCGCGAAGCGGAAATGGCGGCTGCCGCAGCGGCCATGCCGGCCGAAACCGCGCCGACCGAAGCGGCTCCGATGGAAACCGCTCCAGTGGAAGCGGCTCCGGCGGAAACCGCGGGGGAATAAGTTCCGATCGGTATCGGGGGACCCGGCGCATCCTCGGCAAAACGGGTCAGGGAGATATCGGACGGATCGCGCGCCGGAAGCGAAAGCTTCCGGCGCGTTCCTTTTCTGGCGGGAACCACGCGCATGTGATTGCGTTTGAATCCCATGAAGTTGCAAAACATTCCGTGCGCCTGTCTTGGCGGCCTCGCCGCTCTTCTTCTCATTCTCCTCGTCCCGGCGGCATCCCACGCCTGGCAGTCGGGAGAGGAACCGGCCATCACGCTCGGTGCCGAAGCGGAAGACGATACCGCCATCGCGCAGCGTCTCGAGCAGATCTACGCGGAAATCCCCTCGCTTGAGCGGGTCGACGTGTCCGTCCGCCGGGGCGTCGTCTTCCTGTCGGGCGAGACCGCGACCGACGCGGCCGGCGACCGGGCGGTCTCCATCGCGCGACGCGTTTCGGGTGTCGTCACGGTCGAGGACGGGATCGAACGTACGCTCGACATCGAGGGTAATGTCTCGCCCTTCGTTCTGGACACGCAGCAATTCCTGACCCGGCTGGCGCGATCCTGGCCGGTCTATGCGATCGTGCTGGCAGTGTTCTGCCTCATTCTGCTCGCCGGGCATCTTCTGGCGTCATGGCGCGGATTCTGGAATCGGGCAGCGCCCAATCCCTTTCTGGGCCGGTTGTTGTCGCAGACCGTGCGGGTCTTTGCCTTCGCCCTGGCCGTCTTCGTGGCGCTCGGCATGCTCGGCGCGACCGCTCTGCTGGGCGCACTGGCGGGTGTGGCCGGCATTATCGGCCTGGCGCTCGGATTCGCCGTCCGGGACACGATCGAGAACTATATCGCGAGCATCCTTCTCAGCGTCCGTCAGCCCTTCCGGGCACAGGACCACGTTGTGATCAATGATCGCGAGGGTGTCGTCGTCAGGCTGACCTCGCGCGCAACGGTTCTGATGACACTCGATGGCAATCACCTCCGCATCCCCAACGCTGAGGTCTTCAAGGGCATCATCCTGAACTACACGCGCAATCCGGAACGGCGCTTCGAATTCGAGCTCGGCGTCGATGCGGAGGACGATCCCGTCGCGGCGATGGACACCGGTCTCAAGGCGATCACCCGTCTCGATTTCGTGCTCGGCGACCCGGCACCGAATGCGGTGATCGTGAAGGTCGGGGATTCGTCCATCGTCCTGAGTTTCACCGGCTGGGTCGACCAGACCGATACGGATTTCCTGAAGGCGCGCAGCCTGGCCATCCGGGCAGCCAAGACGGTCCTGGAGGAAGATGGCTTCACCCTGCCCGAGCCGATCTACCGCCTGCGTTTCGACGCACCGGTCGGAGACGCCTTGCAGACCCGGACTGCCCCCGCCCCGAAGCCGAAACCGCCGCAACGCGAACCGGTCCGGTCCGCCGGCGAGCCGGCCGATGTCACGCCCGACCGATATCTGGAGCGCAAGGTGATCGAGGAACGCGCCGAGCGCGACCAGGAAGACTTGCTCGACCACAAGAACCCGGTGGAGTGATCAGCCGCGCGGCTTTGCGGGATCGCGAGGATCGGGCCATTCGTCGCGGACGGCCTCGGCCACCTCGATCAGGCGCCAGGCATCGTTGTCGATCAGCGTTTTCGCCATTCCTACCGGCAGATGCGCCGATCCCGACGGTTCGATCGTCACCCGGAAATACCTTCCCGTTTCGCGGATTTGCACGCGCACATCGTCATAGCGTGCGCCGAGCCGGTCGATGACGGCCTGCGCATCCTCGTCAATGTCCAGCGAGCCGAGCTTTCGCGGCGCGCCGTCGAGAAGGCTGATCGTCGAGATGCGGATACCCTGTAAGCCATCTTTGAGCACGGAGAGCGAGATCAGCACGGCCATCAGGGCGTCGGCCCACCAGAAGCCGAGTGCGATTCCCAGAATGCCCAGCATGCCGGCCACGCCGGTCTGCCAGTCCGCGGCATTGGTGTCGGCGTCCGTAAAAAGGACCTTGTCTCGGAGTGTCTTCGCGATTTTGCGCTTTTTCCGGCCGAGGATGACCGGCGGAATGACGGACAGCGCCAGTGCCGTCATCATCACCCAGCCCAACCAGACTTCACGGCCGAACATCATGATCGAGCCGACACTGGGATGTTCACCGGTGATCAGCGTCTTCCCGCCCTCGTAAAGCAGGAAGAGTCCGATCGCCGTCAGGGCTGCTGCGGCGAAAAAGAAGGCGAGCGAATCGGCGCGAAGAAAACCGTAGGGAAAGCCCTTGGTAGGCCTGAATTTTTCAACGGTTCTGGAGACCAGAAACAGGGCCGGGGCGAGCAGCGACAGTATGTCCTCGATCCATGCAGTGCGGAAAGCCTGCGAGCCCCCTGCGGCAAATCCCATCATCGCCACGATCAGCGCCAGCCAGAAGAGCGTCCACCATTCCAGCCGGACAGCGCGCTTCAGGGAATCCTGGATTTCCTTCGGGTACGCCGGTGCAGGCTCGGTCATTGCGTTTCGGCTCCCAGCTGGCGGTTCACCTCGATCAGCAATGCGTTCTCGCCGGGCGGAACGGCCCAGACGCGTGATTCGCCGTCCGCCGCGCGGTAGGTGCGGCTCCGCGCGAGGCGCCGGAAAGGAGACGACTTCGGCAAGCCGGCGACGATCTGGATCTCGGTGTGTTCAAGCGCGTCGATCGCCTCGTGAAGATCGACCTCGCGAATCTCCAGCGTGGCGCCCAAAGACTGCGCGAAGGCTTCGAGATGCCTGCGCTCGGAATCCCGGATCGACTCCGGCCCGGCCAGTGCCGCGGTCAGCGTACCGCCGCGCACCGCGTCGAGCGTGCCGCGCTGATCGCGGGGTAGGTCGCATCCGGACACAAGCAGGCCGGCGAGAAGAATTGCGATGATCCTCATGCTGTTCCGAACGATCTGGCGGCAGGTGCGGTTCCACTGCCCTTCGGGAGGCCTGTTCATTCGCGAAATAGCGCAAGTCGGCATGCGTGGCCGTTCAGCAGCTCGCGATCAGCGCGTAGGTGGCGCGTTCGTCCACGCGCAGGCGCGACGGTCCGGCCGTCTTCGTCCAGCGTTCACCGGTCCTGGCCTGTTCGATAACGGCCGGGTGGATATAGGACTTCCGGGCAATTGCCGGCGTGTTGCCGAGCCAGTTCGCTGCCGCTTCGGACGCGTCGGATATCGTGGGCTCTTCCGCGCGTCTAAGATAACCCGCCGCCGCCGCGCTTCCGCCCCAGGTACGGAAATCCTTGGCACTGAAATCGAGTCCGGCGATGTCGTGGATGAAGTCATTCACCTCGCCCTCGCGCACCATGCGGCCTTCGCCGTCGAATATCCGGCTGGCTTCGGCCGAGTCGGCCAGACGGCCGATCGCGCCGCACAATTCGGGGGCGTCGATGGTAATCCGCTGGTCCTTCCCGGACTTGCCCCGGAAGTGCAGCGTTACGGCATCATCTTCGAACCGCAGATGTTTCCGGCACAGCGTCACGGCGCCCACAGCCCCGGTCCGCGCCTGGTGACGGCGCGAACCGATCCGCAGACCGGCGGTGTCCATGAGGCCGACCACGGTCGCGAGGGCCAGGACATGTTCGTCCTCGCTGGATGTCAGAATGCGCCGGATTCGCGTGCGCATGCGGGGCAGGCGATCCGCAAAGTGCGGGAGATCGGCGAACTTGGCGGCATCGGCCGCCTCGCGCCAGTCGGGGTGATAGATATACTGGCGGCGCCCCTCGGCGTCCTCCCCATAGGCCTGGATGTGGCCGCGCGGATCGGGATTGATCCACACCGACTGCCAGGCCGGCGGGATCGCAAGGGAAGCGCACCGCTCCCGGTTCGCACCCGAAAGCGTGGATCCGGTCGTACTGCAGAAGCTCCACCCCTTGCCGCGCCGCCGCCGCGTCCATCCGGGCTGCGACGTATCGGTCGCGGTGAGTCCAGCCTCGGTGGGGCGGAGATTGTGGCGTTTCAGGTATGACGGGCTGCTCATGACGTCCGGAAAGCCTTTGAATGTGGATCAGTTCCCCGAAACGGAAACCGCGGCCTCCGTGCAGGAAGGCCGCGGCTCGCGTTTACGCCCGACAAGGGGAGGGATCAGGCGTAATAGAAGTCCGAAACACGGGTCCGGAAGCTCGCGTCGGCAAAATCCGGCCAGTCGTCCTTGTCGAACCCGGGGGCGTCCTTAAGCCGTTCCTTGTCGACATTGAGCACCATGCGCTTGTTCTCGCGGTCGACGGAGAACTGGTCGAACGGGACGGCGAAATACTTGTCGCCAATGCCCAGGAAGCCGCCGAAGGACAGCACGGCGTAGTCGACCTTCCCGGTCACCGGATCGATCATCAGGTCCTCGACATGTCCCAGATCGTCGCCATCGGCATTGACGACGTCGTCATCGCTGATCGAGCTGGAAGAAAGCAGGAAATTGGAGTGGTTGGTCATCGGGTAGCCCTCTTGAATTGGGAGTTGAACGCGGCCCCCGCCTGATGAGGAAACGCCGGCCACCCGACGCGGTTCCCGCAAGTTTTTTCGGAACTTGATACCGGCCTCGCCCGTTTCTTCCGCCGAGACCGCACCGTCATTTCAGCAAGCGAAGAGACACAAAATGGATATTGTCCGGATCATTCTCGCCATCCTGCTTCCGCCGCTCGGCGTCTTCCTGCAGGTGGGTCTGACGGCTCAATTCTGGATCAACGTCATCCTGACGATCCTGGGCTATATCCCGGGTATCGTGCATGCCATCTGGATCATCGCGCGGCGCTAGTTGTCAGTCCGCGAACAGGCCGTGAGTCAGCGTTGACGCGTAGAGTGCGACGGCCTCGTCCGCATCAATGCCGCTGGCCCATTTCTTCAGGTCATAGGCGGCATTGAGGCTCGCCATGATCACCTGGCTGGCGATCAGCGGATCGCAGGCCCGGACCGTTCCCTCATTGATCCCGTCGATCAGCATGCCGGCAAAGCGCCGGGCGATGCGGCCCGACTGCTCGATCACGTCGCTGCGCCATTCGCCGGGAAGCGCCTGCAGCGCAGTCGACCGCAACAGCGGGAAGTCGCCGAAGAATTGCACCCCGAGCAGGGTCGCGATCACCGAATTGAGGCGATGCAGATGATCGCCCTCAAGAGCGACTCCGGCCTGTTGCACCAGCGCCGTGCGCAGATGGCTCTGCCGGAAGCAGTCGAGGACGAGATCGTCCTTGGCGTCATGGTGATGGTAGAAACTGCCCTTCGTCACATTCAGCTGTGCGACGATCTCGTCGACCGACGCCCCGCGATAGCCGCGCTCATTGATCAGCTCGGTTGCGGTTCGAAGGTAGTGACCGGGCATGCCCTGGGTATGGCCGGTCGTTTTCGGGACCGGCAGGAGCTCCGGCGCCCAGGTCGCGCCGGCCGGCGCGAACCCGTGCTCGAAGATATCGATCAGCCGGTCGCGGGCGCGCGGATAATCCTCCACCCCGTATTCGGGCAGCCAGGCGCTGAGCCAGAACATGTTCTGCAACAGGGCATGCGCCCGCGCGGTCGACAACGCCCTCTGCCGGTCGTCTCCGGGCGGTCCGAAATAGGCGCGCAGCTTGCGGAAGATGGTCAGATAGCGGTCGAGGAGTTCGGTGCGCAGCGGCGGCTTCATCGCCCGGACGTCGGAGATGATCGCGACCGGCGTTTCCTGAAGCCGAGCGACGCGGGCATGCAGGTCGAAATTCGCCGTGACATAGGCCCGGACGCGCGCCTGCGGTGTGGCCTCGGCGGCCGCCGCGTCCGCCATCGCCTCGATCCGGTCGAGCGTGCGGTGAAGCACGGCCGCGGCCAGCATTTCCTTGCGGCGGAAGTAATAGGTCACGCTGGTCGTGTTCAGCCCGACCTTCTCGGCGACATCGACAAAGGTCAGGCCTTTCAGGCCCCGCCGGTTGATCAGCAGCGTGGCCGCATCGAGAATCCGTTCGCGCTTCTCCTGGAAACGCGGCGTCTTCGCGTCGTCGAGATCGACAGCTTCGGCCATCCCGTCCGATTACCAGAGTTGCGCGGAAGCGTCACGCTGACGTTCCTGTGAGGGGAATGCGAAACTCTGGTGCGGGCCGGGTTTGGCGTGCATTGATCGCCGGCGTCAGTCCCGCTTAGATAAGCGGGACAAAACAGTTTCGCCGGCTGGGCCGGATCGAAAGAGAGGTATGGCGATGTCACCTGTTTCCACGCGCAAGGACGGCAAGCTTTTCTGGATCGTTTCGGACAATCCGCCGGTCAACGCGCTGGGACACGCCGTGCGCGCGGGACTGTCCGAGGCCATCGCCAAGGGCAATGCCGATAACGGCGTGAAGGCGATCATCATCGCCTGCGATGGCCGGACCTTCTTCGCCGGCGCCGACATCACCGAATTCGGCAAGCCGCTTCAGGCTCCGGGTCTGCCGGAAGTCTGCGACGCCATCGAGGCCAGCGAAAAGCCGGTGATCGCCGCGATCCACGGCACCGCGCTCGGCGGTGGTCTGGAAGTCGCGCTCGCCTGCCATTACCGGGTGGCGGTTCCGTCCGCGAAGCTCGGCCTGCCGGAAGTGAAGCTCGGCCTTCTCCCCGGCGCCGGCGGCACGCAGCGACTGCCGCGCGTGATCGGCGCTGACGCGGCGCTGGGCATGATCGTGTCCGGCAATCCGGTGGGCGCCAAGGCGGCACACGCGGCGGGCCTGGTCGACAAACTCGCCGACGAGGACGGGCTGCGCGATGCCGCGGCTGATCTCGCGAAGGAGGTCATGGACCGGGACACGCATCCCGTCACCAGCCAGCGCGAGGACAAGATCCGCGCCGCGAAGGAGGACCCCGGCCTGTTCGACCGTTTCCGCAAGGACAATGCGCGGATGATCCGCGGTCTCGACGCGCCGGAGGCCTGTATCGCCGCGGTCGAGGCGGCGGTGAACATCCCCTTCGAGAAGGGCACGGCGCTCGAACGCGAACTCTTCATGAAACTCGTCACCGGCGACCAGTCGAAGGCGATGCGTCACGTCTTCTTCGCCGAGCGTACGGCGCAGAAGATCGACGGCCTGCCGAAGGAAACGGCGACCTACAAGATCGAGAAGGTCGGCATTCTGGGGGCCGGCACGATGGGCGGCGGCATCGCGATGAATTTCCTGACCGCCGGCATTCCGGTGACGATGGTCGAACGCGAACAGGCCGCACTCGATCGAGGCGTCACCATCATGCGCAAGAATTACGACCGCTCCGCCGCCAAGGGAAAGTTCAAGCCGGAGCAGGTCGAAGCGGCGATGGGCCGCCTGAACCCCACACTTGATTTCGAGGCGCTCGGCGAATGCGACCTGATCATCGAGGCCGTGTTCGAGAACATGGATCTGAAGAAGGACATCTTCTCCCGTCTCGACCAGGTCGCGAAGCCGGGGGCGATCCTCGCCTCGAACACGTCCTACCTCGATATCGACGAGATCGCGGCCCAGACGCGCCGACCCGACCATGTGCTCGGCATGCATTTCTTCTCGCCGGCCAATGTTATGAAGCTTCTCGAAGTCGTGCGCGGCAGGGAGACGGCACCCGCCGTACTCGCCACCGCGATGGCGGTCGGCAAGACAATCGGCAAGGTCGCCGTCGTCTCCGGTGTCTGTCACGGCTTCATCGGCAACCGCATGCTCGCCGCCCGTCAGGAGCAGGCCAATGCCCTCCTCCTTGAAGGCGCGACGCCCTGGCAGATCGACGATGCGCTGACCTCGTTCGGCATGCCGATGGGGCCCTTCCAGATGGCCGACCTCGCCGGGCTCGACATCGGCTGGAATCCGGACACGACCTCGTCCTCGACCGTGCGCGAAGTGCTGTGCGAACAGGGTCGCCGCGGCCAGAAGACCGGCAAGGGTTTCTACGATTACGGCGAGGACCGCAGCCGCACCCCGTCGAAGGAGGTCGAGGCCATCATCGCCGACTTCGCCCGCAAGTCGGGCAAGACGCCGCGCGACTTCACCGAGGGCGAGATCCGCGAACGCCTGATCTATCCGATGATCAATGAGGGCGCGAAAATTCTCGAAGAGGGCATCGCACAGCGCGCCTCCGACATCGATATCGTCTGGCTCTACGGCTATGGCTGGCCGGCCTGGACGGGCGGGCCGATGTTCTGGGCCGACACGATCGGCGTTGGCCGCGTCCTGTCGGGGCTCGAACGCCATGGCAAGGCGCTGGGTGAGGACTTCGAGATCTCGCCGCTCCTGAAGACGATTGCCGAGGACGGCCGCCGCTTCAACGGCTGACCTGGCAAGCCGTCAGTCGAGATAGGTCCAGCTCTCCGCTCCGTCGAAATGCCGGATCCGGATGCCCTCGAGTGCTTCCGGGTCGGCCATGGCGAAATTGACCGCCATGTGATCGCCCTCGGGATCCTGCGTCTCCCAGTGCGTGGTGCAGCCGCAATTCGCGCAGCTGACGAAGGCCAGCGACCGGTCGCCGTGAAGGTATCGGATGACGCTGCCCGGCGCGTAGATCAGCTCGATCTCGCGCGGACTGCCATAGGCCCACAGCCCGCCGGCACGGCGGCAATAGGAACAATTGCAAGATGTCAGCTTTTCCGGGCGCTTCGGATAGCGCCACTGGACCGCGCCGCAATGACAGGAACCGGTGATCATGCGGCGGCGGCTTCGCGTTGCACCTTCCGGTCCATCGCCGCTTCGATTTGTCTGAATGCTATGGCGGTGATTGTAAACGCAACCAGTTGGAAGAGCGCGAAGTCGGAATTCCAAACCCGGTCGACTAGAAGAAGCAGGACCGGAAACACGGCGGCCGTCACGGTCAAGCCAATCCGATGCGCTCGCACATCAGACTCTGTCTCCAATACAAGCAGCCGCATCCAAAGGGCCGCCGCGAAATAGATCACGCCAAAGGCCATGAACCAGCCGAAATAGAAATCTGCATCCTGTCGGTTGGCCACGTTACCGATGAGGGCGGTCAAGAAAAACAGCACAAATGCGATGCGGCGGATCGAGTTCACGGTTCATGCCTCCAACCAACTAAACATACCAAATCCAGCTTGCTTCGCTATGACGTGATCCCGCTGTGAAGCCGGATCGCTTGCCGCCTACCGGCCCGCGCCCTAGCGTCACCTCCATGTTTCGTGCCGCGCTTCTCGCCCTTCTGTTCGCCCTCTCCGCCCGCGCCGGGGCGGACGAGGCCCTGGTGGCAGTCGCGGCGAATTTCGCGCGCACGGCCGAGGCGCTGGCCGAAGCCTATGAGGCCGACAGCGGTCACACGATCACGATCTCGTCCGGGTCCACGGGTCAGCTTTACGCCCGCATTGTTCAGGGCGCGCCCTATGACGCCTTTCTGTCGGCCGACGCGGAGCGCCCCGCCTTGCTGGTTGAGACCGGACAGGCGGTTTCCGGGTCGCGCTTCACCTATGCGGTTGGACGCCTCGCCTTGTGGAGCGCGGATCCGGACCGGATCGGGCCGGATGGAGCGGTCGCCCTTTCCGGCGGCTTCCGCTTCCTCGCCATCGCCAATCCCCGCACCGCCCCCTATGGCGCGGCGGCCATGGAGGTGCTGGAAGCGTTAGGTCTGACCGATGCTGTTGCGGACCGGCTCGTGACCGGGGGCGATGTCGGCGCCACCTATGCCTTCATCGCCTCGGGCAATGCGGACCTCGGCTTCATCGCCCTCTCCCAGCTGCCGGACGGGCAGGGCAGGGCCTGGATCGTGCCCGAAGCGCTTCACGCGCCTCTGGCGCAGGACGCCGTCCTTCTGTCGCGCGGCGCGGACAATCCGGCTGCCGTCGGCTTCCTCGCCTTTCTCCGCTCCGACGAAGCGCGCGCGGTGATTGAAGCCGCCGGCTATGGCGCCGGGGACCGCGAATGACCGGGCCGATCTTGTTGACGCTGGCATTGGCAAGCGTGACCACGCTCATCCTGATGGCGCTCGCCCTGCCGCTTGCCTGGTGGCTGGCGACGACGCACTCGCGGATCAAGCCGGTGATAGAGGCGGTGACAGCCCTGCCGCTCATCCTGCCGCCGACCGTTCTGGGCTTTTACCTCCTCCTCCTGATGGCCCCGGCCTCGCCGGTGGGCGGCTTCTGGCTGGAGGTGACGGGGTCGACCCTCGCCTTCTCCTTCACCGGCCTCGTCGTCGCCTCGGTGATCTACTCCCTGCCCTTCGCGGTGCAGCCGCTGCAGGCCGCCTTCGAACGCGTCGGGACGGACATGATGGAGGCGGCGGCGAGCCTGCGCGCCCGTCCGCTCGACGCCTTCCTGTCGGTCGCCCTGCCGCTCTCGGCGCGCGGCGCGCTGACCGCGGCCGTGTTGAGCTTCGCCCACACGGTCGGGGAATTCGGCGTCATCCTGATGGTCGGCGGCAATATCGAGGGGCGCACCCGCACCATCTCGATCGCCGTATGGGAGCATGTGGAATCGCTGGAGTATGCCGAGGCGCACGCCCTGTCGGCGGGGCTTCTGGTCTTTGCCTTCGTGACGCTCATCGCAGTCTATGCACTCGGACGGGGGCGGATGCTGCATGTCCGCTGACCTCGTCCTCAACCTCGCGTACCGGCGCGGTGATTTCGCCCTCGAACTGGACGCCTCCATTCCTCCGGCCGGTGTGACAGGCGTCTTCGGACCAAGCGGCGCGGGCAAGACGACCCTGCTGCGCCTGATCGCCGGTTTCGACCGGCCCGACCGGGGCCGGATCGTGTTCGACGGTGAGGACTGGACCGGCCTGCCGCCCTCGCGCCGCCCGGTCGGGACGGTCTTCCAGGCGCCGCGCCTGTTTCCGCATCTGAGCGTTCGCGGCAATCTCGACTATGCCGTGAAACGCGCCGCAGCGGGCGGTCCGGCCTTCGCTGACGTGGTCGAGGCGCTGGACCTCGCCTCCTTGCTGGATCGCCGCGTTCAGACCCTCTCCGGCGGCGAGGCGCAGCGTGTGGCACTCGGCCGGGCGCTCATGACCGCACCGCGCCTCCTCCTGCTCGACGAGCCGCTCGCCGCGCTCGATGCTGACCGCAAGGCGGCCATCCTTCCCTATCTCGGGACTGCCCTGAAACGCTTCGCCATCCCCGCCCTCTATGTCAGCCATTCGATCGACGAGATGGCGCGGCTCGCCGACCGCATCCTCGTCCTTCGCGACGGGCGAGCGGCGGCCTTCGGTCCTGCCGGCGCCGTGATCGAAGGGCTCGACCCGGCGCCGGGCGAAGGCTTCGAGGCCGGTGTGATTGTCGAGGCGAAAGTGGCGGAAGCGGCCAACGCCTATGGCCTTTCGCGACTCGACCTTGCCGGTCAGACCCTGACCGTGCCGGGCCTGGACGGCGTATCCGAGGGGGGCGTGGTTCGACTGCGCATCCGCGCCCGCGACGTCGCCATTGCCGCGCAGCGCCCTGAAGGCCTCAGCATCCGCAACGTGATCGAGGCGAGTCTGCTCGAGCGCCGCGATCAGGGCGTTCACGCCGACCTCTTGCTGGATGCCGGCGGGCCGCATCTGCGCGCCCGGATCACACGGGAATCCGCTGACGCGCTGGGCCTTGCCGAAGGTCAGACGGTCTTCGCCCTGATCAAGACGGTCAGTCTCGAAGGCCTCGTCTAGAAGTCGAGCGTGCGAACCGTCTCGCCATCGCTATAGCCGTCATGATCGGCGGCCTGCCGGACCAGAAGATCGGCCCCGGCCAGCGCGGCCTGCGCACCGGAATCATGCGTGCCGAGGGGGGCGGCCTTGCCGCCGTACAGCCGCGCCCGGTGGAAGGTTTCGCGTCCGCCATTGCGTCCGATGGCACCGCTCAGCGTGCGTTCCCGCCAGTGCAGGGCTTCGGCCGGATCGCCGCCTTCGAGCCCGGTCAGAAGCGGGGCGAGGAAGAGGCGCGCCGTCACCATCGCCGAGGTCGGATTGCCCGGCAGACCGAGCACCAGTCCGCCCCCGACTGCCGACAGCCAGACCGGTTTTCCCGGTTTGATCGCGCACTTCGAAAACACCTCTTCCGGGTTTGCGAAATCGAACATGTCGCGGGCGAAATCCTTCTCCCCGACCGATGCGCCGCCGGTGACCAGAACCAGATCGGCATGTTCCAGCGCCTGCTGTGCGGCGGCCTGCAGAATGCCGGGATCGTCCGCGATCTTCGCCTGCCCGACCGGCACGCCGCCCCAGTCCTGGATGAAGGCGATGAGCGCCGCCGACAGCGAATCCGGAATGCCGTCGGAGGTGAGGTGGGCTTCGCCCGGAGATTTCAACTCGTCGCCGGTCGCCAGCACGAAGACATCGGCCCGGCGGAAGACGTCGAGCTTGGCGGCATCGGCGGCAGCCGCGGCAACAAGCGCGCGCGGGTTGAGACGGTGCCCGGCGGTGAGCAGCGTGTCGCCCTTGCCGAAGTCGGACCCCGCCGCGCGGATATGGTCCGGCCCGTCGAACCCGTTGTTGAACGAAACGCGGTCGCCGTTGCGGGCTGCATTCTCCTGTATCACAACGCGGTCCGCCCCCTCCGGGACAGGCGCGCCGGTAAAGATGCGGACGCATTCGCCCGCCTGGACCGGCTTGCCGAACGGGCGTCCGGGAAAGCTCTCCCCGATCACCGCGAAGGGCTTGTCCGGGCGCAGATCACCGCTGCGGACCGCATAGCCGTCCATCGCCGAGACCGCGCTGCGCGGACTGTCGAGGCGGGCCGTTACATCGGCAGCGAGACGCCGGCCGGAGGCTTCGGACAAGGTGACGGTTTCCGGCCCGAGCGGCTTGGCGACTTTCGTCAGGCGGGTGATCGCTTCATCGAAAGAAATCATGCGCTTGCCGACCAGTTGCCGGACTGACCGCCGGATTTCTCGACGACCCGGATCGCACCGATCTCCATCCCCTTGTCGACGGCTTTCAGCATGTCGAACAGGGTCAGGGCCGCGACGGAAACGGCCGTCAGCGCTTCCATTTCGACCCCGGTCGGACCGTTCGTTCTGGCCTCGGCGGTGATGAGGAAGCCGGGCAGGGCGTCATCCACCGAGATATCCACGCTCAGCTTGGTCAGCGGCAGCGGGTGGCAGAGGGGGATAAGGGCGCTCGTCTGCTTGCCGCCCATCACGCCTGCCAGTTCGGCGGTGGAGATCACCGCGCCCTTTGGCGCCTTGCCTTCCCTGACCAGACGCAGCGTGTCCGGCGCGCAGCTCAGCTGACCCGTCGCGACCGCGCGCCTCGCGGTGTCCGGCTTGGCCGAGACATCGACCATCCGCGCCCGGCCTTCCGGATCGATATGGGAGAGCCTGTCCCCGTCAGACATTCCGGTTCGCCTCCAGGATTTCGAAGATGGAGCAGGGCCGGTAGCGCGCATCGAGCTCGAATTTCAGGATATTGTCCCACGCATCGCGGCACGCCCCCGTCGAGCCCGGCATGCAGAAGATGAAGCTCTTCCCGGACTGCCCTGCAAAAGCGCGCGATTGCAGCGTGGAGAGGCCGACCGTTTGAAGGCTGACGGTGTGAAACACCACCGAAAAGCCGTCCATGATCCGGTCGCATAGCGGCTTGATCGCCTCCGGCGTTACGTCGCGCGGCGCAAACCCCGTCCCGCCCGTGGTGAGGATAATGTCCGCGCCAGAGGCCAGCCAGTCGGACGCCTGCGCCCGAATTCTCCCCGCCTCGTCGGGCACGATGGCGCGGGCGTGGAGACTGTGTCCGGCCTCGGTCAGCCGGTCGGCGAGCAGCTTTCCGGACGTGTCGGTGTCTTCGGTCCGCGTGTCTGAAACCGTCATCACCGCGATCTTCAGGGGTATGAAATCGCGATTTTCAGCGATGCCCGCCATCATCTTCCATCCATCTTCTTTGGTCTTCGTGATCTTTATCATGCGGCTCGATCCGGCGCGCGCCGCCCCCGGCGGTAATTTCGCGCTTCCAGAAGACCGCATCGGTTTTCAGCCGGTCCATCAGGCAGTCGGCCGCCTGAAAGGCTGCACGGCGGTGTTCGGCCGCCGCAGCGACGAAGACGACCGTCTCGCCGGCGGGGATATGCCCGGCCCTGTGCACGGCCAGAAGCGAGGATATCCCGAACCGAGACCCCGTTTCCCGCGCCAGCGATTCAATCGAGGCTTCGGTCATGCCCGGATAGTGGTCGAGTTCAAGCGCTGTCACGCCGTTCCCGCCGCGGACGATGCCGGTGAAGCTGACGACAGCCCCGGCGCCAGGAACCGCTTTCGTGAAGCGGTCCAGCTCGGCGGCCGCGTCGATCGTCTCCGTTGTGAGCCGGGTTTCGATCTTCAATCCTCAGCCTCCGGAGAACGCCGAGAAGAAGGCGACTTCGCTAGCGTCGGTCACGCCGGCCCGGTCATCCGTTATCTGACGATCGACCGAGGCGCGGATCGAGGGGTCCATCAGCAGACCCGCCGCCGGATCAGCTGCGGCGAGCGCGCGGCGCAACCCGCCGACCGTCGCGTCAGCTGGCAGATCGATCTCGCGGGACCGGCCGAGCACGTCTGCCGGGCGGCCGAAGAACAGGACTTTCACGTGTCAGCCTCCCGTTCTGGCCATGTCGCGCGATGCCCCCGAAGAGCCGGTTTTTCCGATCCGGAAGTCGTGGGCTTCAGGCTTTGCCGCCATGGTGTCATCAAGCAGGGCGTCGAGCGCCGCCAGTCCGCCGGACCGCAGCGCGGCCTTGAGGTCGAACGATCCGTCGCGCCCGAGGCAGGCATTGAGCTCGCCCGTGCAGGTGACGCGAACCCGGTTGCACCCGGCACAGAAATTCGAGGTCAGCGGCGTGATGAAGCCGAGCCGCCCGCCCGTCTCCGCCACCCGGACATAGCGCGCCGGTCCGCCGGTCGCGTCCGGCAGGTCGGTCAGCGTCCAGCGGGCTTCGAGATCGCGGCGTACAGCGTCGAGCGGCAGGAATTGGTCGAAGCGGTTGGCTTCCACCTCCCCCATCGGCATCACCTCGATCAGCGTCACGTCATGGCCTTCGCCATGCGCCCATTCGATCAGGCCCGGCAGGCTGGCGGCGTTGGTATCCTTCAGCGCCACCGCATTGATCTTGATCTTCAGGCCCGCCGCTTTTGCCGCCGCAATGCCTTCCATCGTCCGTTCCAGATCGCCGCCGCGCGTCAGCGCGCGGTAGGTGCCCGCGTCGAGCGTATCGAGCGAGACATTGATCCGCTTCACGCCCGCGCCTGCGAGGCGGGGCGTGAATTCGGCGAGGCGGGTGGCATTCGTGGTCAGGCAAAGCTCGTCAAGCCCCGAGCCGATCCGCGTGCCCAGCCGTTCGATCAGCGTCATCACGTCCCGGCGGACCAGCGGCTCGCCGCCCGTCACGCGAATCTTGGTCACGCCGCGCGCGATGAAGGCGAGCGCTACCTGCTCCAGCTCCTCAAGCGTCAGCACTTCGGATTTCGGCAGGAAATCCGGCCGCGCTTTCATGCAGTAGCGGCAGCGCAGATCGCAGCGGTCCGTCACCGAGAGGCGCAGATAGTGGATCCGCCTCCCGAAGGCGTCGATCAGCGGTCGCGTCGCGATATGCGGTGTGCCGTCCAAACCGGATTCCGTATCAGCCAATTGAGGACATGGACCCGAAGGTCCCATCCGTCCAGCCGAACCTAGGTCGCGTCAGGTGCGAAGCGAAGTCACGCCCGATCACGAAGCACGCTGCGTCCGTGATCAGCGCTTGCCTTCCGTCATCCCGATCTCGGCGAGGATTTCGTCCGTGTGTTCGCCATGGGCGGGCGAGGCACGGTCCAGCGACAGTCCCGCATTGGCGAAGGCGATCGGCGTGCGTACGCCGGGCACGCCTTCGGGGTCGATCCGCATGCCGCGCGCGATGATCTGCGGGTCGGAGAAGACCTCACCCACATCATGGATCGGCCCTGCGGGAATGACATGCGCGTCGCAGGCGGCCTGCAGGTCCGCGCGCGTCCACGTCCGGGTCTCCGCCTCGATCAGCGGGACGAGTTCGGCACGGTACGCCACCCGCCCGTCATTGGCCGCGAAGCGGGGGTCCTTCAGAGCCGGATTGCCGAGCACCTCGCACAGGCGGGCATACTGGCCGTCATTGCCGACCGCGAGGATCAGATAGCCGTCGCTGCACGGCATCGCCTGATAGGGCACGATGTTAGGATGGGCCGACCCCATCCGGTGCGGCGGCGTGCCGGAGACGAGGAAGTTCAGCGCCTGATTGGCGAGCACCCCGGTCAGGCTGTCCATCAGCGCCATGTCGACATGTTCGCCCTCGCCGGTCTTCTCCCGGCGGGTGAGCGCGGCCTGGATGGCAATCAGGCCGTAGAGCCCGGTCAGCAGATCGGCGATCGGGATGCCGACCTTCTGCGGCCGCCCGTCCGTCTCTCCGGTCAGATCCATCAGACCGCCCATGCCCTGGACGATGAAGTCGTAGCCCGGCAGGTCGGCGCGTGGCCCGGTATGGCCGAAGCCGGTGACGGAGCAATAGACGAGGCGCGGATTGACCGCCTTGAGGCTCTTATAGTCGAGCCCGTATTTGGCCAGTCCGCCATGCTTGAAATTCTCCACTAGCACATCGCTCTGCGCGGCCAGCCGGCGGACCGCCTCGCGGCCCTCCTCGGTCCGGAAGTCCAGCACGATGGAGCGCTTGCCGCGATTGCAGGCATGGTAATAGGCCGCCGCGCGCTCGCCCCTGTGCGCGACCCAGGGCGGGCCCCATTTGCGCGTGTCGTCGCCTGCGGGGCTTTCCACCTTGATCACGTCCGCGCCGAGATCGGCCAGCGTCATGCCGATCCACGGCCCGGCCAGAACCCGCGCCAGTTCAAGGACTTTCAGCCCTTTGAGGGGCGGTTCGGCGCTCATGTCGTGCGCTTCGAGAAGTCGGGCGGCCGCTTCTCGATGAAGGCGCGATAGCCTTCCTGGAAATCCGCGCCGCCAAACGCTGCCCGGAAAAGCTCGCGGGTTTCGGCTGTTTCGCTGGCGGTGCCGCTGGCGATCAGGCCGATCATCCGCTTCATCACCTTGGCCGTGTGCGGCGATCCAGCGAGCAGGGGCGTCAGCCAGGCAGTGAATTCGGTCCCGAACCGGTCTGCCGGCCAGACCCGGTCCACGAGGCCCAGTTCCAGCGCTTCTTCGGCCCCGACATGCCGGGCGGTAAAAATGAGATCCTTCGCCGCTGAGACACCGACCGCATCGACGAGGCGTTTCGTGTCGTTGAACGGATAGGCCAGGCCGAGCTTGGCCGGAGTGATGCCGAGGCGCGCCGTCTCCGTTGCAAAGCGCAGGTCGCAGGCGAGCGCCAGTCCGCACCCCCCGCCGATGCAGGCCCCTTCGACCTTCGCCACGACCGGCGCGGGAAAGGCGGCGAGCGCGTCTAGCGCCCTGGCGATCGTCACGGAGTAGGCGTCGGCGCGCGTCTCCGTCGCGTAGATGTCGGCGAACTCGCCAATATCGGCCCCGGCGGTGAAATGCCCGCCTTCGCCGCGCACGAGGAGGACGCGCAGCGCGTCGTCCTCCAGCGCCTCATCGAGAAGGCCCGGCAGATCCGCCCACATCTGCTCGGTCAGCGCATTGCGCCGGTCCGGGCGGTTCAGGACCAGTTCGGTGACCGGCCCCGACCGCTTGAGATGGAGCGGGCCGGGCATCGCGCCGGCCTTACGCGAAGGCCTGCAGGCCGGTCTGGGCGCGTCCGAGAATGAGGGCATGGACGTCGTGCGTGCCCTCATAGGTGTTGACCGTCTCGAGGTTAATCGCGTGGCGGAGGATGTGATATTCCTCGGCGATGCCGTTGCCGCCATGGATGTCGCGCGCCTCGCGGGCAATGGCGAGTGCCTTGCCGCAATTGTTGCGCTTCATCATCGAGATGGCTTCCGGGACCCAGGCGCCCTCGTCGAGCATGCGGCCAAGACGCAGCGCGCCCTGCAGGCCAAGCGCGATCTCGGTCTGCATGTCGGCCAGCTTCTTCTGAACGAGCTGGGTCGCGGCGATCGGCTTGCCGAACACGATGCGCTCCATGGCGTAGTCGCGGGCCGCCTTCCAGCAGAACTCCGCCGCGCCCATCGCGCCCCAGGCGATGCCGTAGCGCGCCTTGTTGAGGCAGGAGAAGGGACCCTTGAGGCCCTTCACATTCGGCAGCAGGGCATCTTCGCCCACCTTGCAGTCATCGAGCATGATCATGCCGGTGATGGAGGCGCGCAGCGACAGCTTGCCCTCGATCTTCGGCGTCTCGAACCCCTTGGTGCCGCGTTCCACGACAAAGCCGCGGATCTCACCGTCCAGCTTGGCCCAGACCACGGCCACATCGGCGATCGGGGAGTTGGAAATCCAGGTCTTCGACCCGTTGAGGACATAGCCGCCCTCGACCTTCTTCGCCGTGGTGCGCATCGCGCCCGGATCGGAGCCGCCATCGGGCTCGGTCAGGCCGAAACACCCGACCCATTCGCCCGAGGCGAGCTTGGGCAGATACTTCTTGCGCTGCTCTTCCGTGCCGAAGGCATAGATCGGATACATGACGAGGGAGGACTGCACGCTCATCACCGAGCGGTAGCCGCTGTCCACGCTCTCGATCGCGTGCGCGATCAGGCCGTAGGAGACATGGCTGAGACCGGCGCCGCCATATTCCTCCGGCAGGGTCGAGCCGAGCAGACCGAGCTCGCCCATCTCGGTCAGGATCTCGCGGTCGAAGCGTTCTTCCCGGTTGGCCGAAATGACGCGCGGCATCAGCTTCTCGAGCGCGTAACCGCGGGCGGTTTCGGCGACCATGCGCTCTTCTTCGGTCAGCTGACCATCCAGAAACAGCGGGTCTTCCCAGCGGAAAGTCTGCGCGTCGGCCTTGGCGTTCATCAGGGTGTCTCCCTCGGATTCCTGTCTTGCCGGGGTTCTAGCCCTTTGCGGGCGGGAGGCAAGCGGGGGAGTTGGTATTCTGCCCTCCCCCTTGAGGGGAGGGCCGGGAGGCTGAGCGTCAGCCAGCCGACCGGGGTGGGGGTATCAAGCGCGCCGTCACCCCACCCCGCTCCCGTCTCGCTATCGCGAGCCGCTCGCGTCCCTCCCCTTCAAGGGGAGGGGAAATGGAACGACGCCCTTTGCCTCTTCTCCCGACTCCCCGCTAGTGTCGCGGCAACGGGGAGGGGCGCATGGACAACTGGATCATTCTGGGCACGCTCGCAGCCTACAAGCTGATGCTGCTCGGCGTCGGCCTCTGGGCGTCCAATCGCAACAAGAGCGAGAGCGACTTCTTCCTCGGCGGGCGCGGGCTCGGCCCCTGGGTCGCGGGGCTCTCCTATGCGGCCTCTACCTCCTCGGCCTGGGTGCTGCTCGGCGTGTCCGGCTTCATCTACACGACCGGCCTGTCGGCGCTGTGGATGATTCCCGGCATCCTGATGGGCTATGTCGTCGTCTGGGTCTGGCTGGGGCCGCGCATCCGCGCCGAAACTGAAGCGCGCGGCCATGTCACCATGACCGACTACATGGCCGCCGGAACAGGCGGGGTCATGCGCAAGGCCATCGCGCTGTGGAGCGCGCTTCTCGTCCTCTTCTGCTTCATCTTCTACATCGCGGCGCAATTCGGCGCGGCCGCCATCGCCTTCGAGAGCCAGTTCGGCCTGGGGCATTTCGAAAGCGTCGCCATCGGCGCGGCGGTCATCCTGGTCTATTCGTTGATGGGCGGCTTCTGGGCAGTCAGCGTCACCGACACCATCCAGGGCGCGCTGATGGCGATCATCGCCATCGCCCTGCCGGTCGCTGCGCTTCTCGCCGCAGGCGGACCGGGCGAAGTCATCGCGACATTGTCGGCGAATGAACCTTCCGCCTTCCTGTCCTGGACGGGCGAGCGCCCGGCCTTCCTTTTCCTCGGCTTCGCAATGGGCATTGCGAGTATCGGCCTCGGCACATTCGGCCAGCCGCACCTGATCGCGCGCCTGATGGCGGTGAAGGACGACGCAGCGCGCAAGCGCGGCTTCGCCATCGCGATGGGCTGGGCGGTGATCGTCTATGCCGGCATGTCCACCCTTGCCCTGTCGGGCCGGGCGCTGCTCGGCGGCGGGCAGGAAGGCGAAGCGATGTTCTACACGCTCGCGGCGGAGCTGTTTCCGCCCATCCTGGCCGGTCTCGTGATCGCGGCCGTCCTCTCTGCCGTCATGTCGACGGTCGACAGCCTCCTGATCGCGACCTCGGCGGCCGTGGCGCACGACATGGGCGTGGCCAGGGCGATGCCGGGCCGGGAAGTGCTGATCTCGCGCGTGGTGATGACGGCGCTCTGCGTCCTCGCCGTCATACTGGCGATGACGCTGCCGGCCAGCATCTTCTCGCGTGTCTTGTTCAGCTGGTCCGCACTGGGCGCGGCCTTCGGACCGATATTGTTCGCGCGGGTCGCGGGCGTGGAGCCGAAGCCGATGGCGATCCTCATCGCCATCACGGCGGGCTTCTTCACCACCGTCCTTTTCTACATCTACGGCCAGATCGGCGGCGACAGCCTGCTGGCCCGGCTCGCCGCACTGCCGGGTGATCCGTTCGAGCGGATCTTCCCCTGGCTGGTGCCGCTGGTCCTCGTCTTCGTCTGGCGTCAGTCGCGGCGGACGGGGTCGTCTCCGGACTCGTGATCGAGCCGGTCCTTGGAGAGGACTTCTCCCAGCGTCTGGGTCAGTGAGCGCGCGCGGCTGATATAATTCTGGTTCCGGAAAACATCCGGATTGTCCTTCCAGTGCTCGAACAGGTCGTTCAGACCCGCCTCGTCATGCTCCCGGAACCGGGCCTTCATCCGTTCGGCCTGATCGCGCGAGATGCCGAGCGCTTCCAGCGCGTGACCGGCGGCCTCGAGAGAGGAGAAGAAGGTTTCGCGGATGACGATGTCCGCCCCGGCCTCGCAAAGGCGGTAATTGCTGACCCGGTCGGTGGCGCGGGCGATCACCGTGGTTTCCGGGTGAACCTTCTTCACATGCTCGATGATGGCGATCGACTTGTCCGCATCGGCCAGCGTGACCACGACCACTTTCGCGTGACCGAGGCCGGCCGCGTGCAGCAACTCGGGCCGCGAGGCGTCGCCGTAATAGGCCTTCACGCCGAATTTGTTCAAAAGCTCGATCTGCGGCGCGGAGTGGTCGAGCACCACGGTGGAAAACCCGCTGGCCGTCAGCATGCGCTGCACGATCTGGCCGAAACGCCCGAGGCCCGCAATGATCGCGACCCCGTGTTCGTCGATCTTGTCCGGTGCGCGATCGGCCTCTTCCTCGCGGCGCGTGAATTTTTCCCGCAGGAATCGCTGCCACACGATGAAAAGAAGCGGCGTCACCAGCATGGACAGGGTGATGGACAGCGTCAGCCGGTCCGCCAGCGCCTCGGCCAGCACGTCATTCCCCGTCGCGAAGGTCAGCAGCACGAAGCCGAACTCACCCGCCTGCGCGAGGCCCAATGCCGCCAGCCACCGATCCGTCGGCGGCAGTTTGAACATCAGCGCGACACCGGTGATCACCGCGATCTTCAGCGCGATCAGACCGGCGGCGATCCCCACCACGGTCAGCGGCTCCTGCGCCAGCATCGCAAAGTCGACGCCGGCCCCGACAGTGATGAAGAACAGGCCGAGCAGGAGGCCCTTGAACGGATCGATATCGCTTTCCAGCTCGTGGCGGAATTCGCTGTCGGCCAGAACCACGCCGGCGAGGAAGGCGCCGAGCGCGGGCGACAGGCCGACCATCGTCATCAGCCAGGAAATGCCGATCACGATCAGCAGCGCCGCGGCGGTGAACATCTCGCGCAGCCGCGTGTTCGCGATGATGCGCAACAGCGGACGCACGCCGTAGCGGCCTGCAATGATGACCGCTGCGACGGCCGCGACGATCATCCCCGCCTGCATCCAGCCGGGCATGTCGTGAATCGCGCTCTCGGCATGGACCTCTTCGCTGGGGAAGCCGCCCGGCACCATCAACAGCGGCAGGATGGCGAGGATCGGGATGACCGCGACGTCCTGGAACAGGAGGATGGCGAAGCTGGCGCGCCCTCCCTCCGTCTTCATCAACGCCTTCTCTTCCAGCGTCTTCAGGACGATGGCGGTCGAGGACAGCGACAGGATCAGGCCGACGGCGATCGAGGCCCGCCATTCAAGGCCGATCACCAGACACGCCCCGGCGATCAGCGCGGCGGTGATCAGCACCTGCGCGCCGCCGAGACCCAGAAGCCGCGTCCGCATCTGCCAGAGCAGCTTCGGCGACAGTTCGAGGCCGATGATGAACAGCATCATCACCACGCCGAACTCGGCGAAGTGCAGCAGCGTCTCGGCATCGATGCCGATGGCGGGGAGGATCGGCGAAAGCGCGATCCCGGCGAGGAGATAGCCGAGGACGGAGCCCAGCCCGAGCCGGTTGGCGATCGGCACGGCGATCACGCCCGCGATCAGGAAGACCAGCGCCTGCCCGAGAAATCCGTCCATGATGCCGCCTCCGAAACCCCGCCCAATCTAGGGACGGGCGCGGCGCACGCAATGGCGGATTGAAACCCGATCAGGCGCGGGACAATTCCCTGCGGCGGAAGACGGTCGGGCTCATACCCGTGGCGTCGCGGAAGGCCCGATTGAAGCTGGCGATCGAGCCATAGCCGAGATCGAAGGCGACCTGCACGATCTGGCGGCGGGACTCTTCCGGATCGGCGAGTATGGTCTTGGCGTCGGCGATCCGCGCCTCGTTGAGGAAGCTGGAGAAATTCCGGTAGCCGAGCCCTTGGTTGATCAGGCGTCTGAGGCGATGCTCGGTCGTGCCGACGATCGTGGCCAGCTCGCCGACCGTGAGGCCGGGCTGGCGATAGCGTCCGCCGCGCATCTCCTGCTGCAGGCGCGCGATGATGGGCCGGTCTTCCGGTGAGATCCCTTCGATCACGCTTTGCGCCTCGCCGATCGGCGTGGCGGTCTGCGGCGGGGCGAAGATCTCCTCGCGGGCTTTCAGCGCCCACAGTCCGAACGTCAGGGCCAGGCCGAAGGCGACGACGGCTTCGATCCGAGAATAGGCGGACAAGACGGTGTCCGGCGCATCGGTCAGCTTCATCACCACCATGGTGATCGACAGGAGGCCGACCGCGAGGCTGAAGAAAACCCGGAAGCCGCGTCGGTGCACCACGAGATCGTCCGCCATGTGCCGGAGCGCCAGCGTGATCGTGTGCACCATGAAGAACAGGATGAAGCCGGCCCCGATCAGTTCGGCCGCGGTCGCGGGAAAGGAACCGGGCATCGTGCGGACGATCATGTGGGACAGGCCGATCGGCAGAACCGGCCACAGGCAGTGAATGCGCCAGCAGAAGCGGTCGTTGAACAGCGACAGGGCGAACCAGTAGAAGAAGACCGATTCCAGATCGCCGAGCGGCAGAACGACGAAGCGCGCCGCCCCGATGGCTTCGAGCAGGAAGGGCGGGTGGCAGATCAGATAGGCCCCCGCACCGAGCGCGAACAGCGCACCGAGGCGCGCCGTGTTCGAGCGTCCGCTCATCAACAGGCCCGCCGCCGTCAGGAGGCAGAGGGCGGCAGAACCGGCCCGCAGCGCGGTTTCGATGAGATCGGCGGTTTCCATTCCGGGCAATTTACTCCCGCAGCCGGACAATGTGCCAGAAAATTGCGCCGGCCTGACGCCCGCCTCTCAGGGCTTGCGGACGGCAGACCGGCGCGGAGGCGTCAGTCCCGCGCGGCATAGAGCCGTGGGATCACGGGCTGACGTGTGTCTGAGCGCTCGGCGTGAAGCTGGACGAGCTGGGGCGCACCCAGATCCGCAATCGCACGGTCCATAGTGTCGGCCGTGCAGACGCGGACGCGGTATTCCGACCAGATGCCGGGCGCATTGTCGGCGATGCAGACCGTGCGCGCGGCTTCGTGCAGCTGGTCATAGGCGGCTTCAGCGCCTGCCGGGGTGGCGAGGGCTGCCCGGTCGATGGTGACGTCCTGGGCGGCAGGGGTGTCGGCGGCGAATTGCAGGGCTGCCGCAAGGATCAGGGAGGAGAGCATGTTCGACCTCTTCGGGTTTGTGGAACGCCCCGATCAGAGCGCCGATCTCCGGCCCGCATCTCCGCGAATTCGAAATTGCGCAGCGATTTTTCGGCTCTGAGCGAAGCTTTTCGAAATTGAGGAGGGCGGTGGGCCCAACGACCGGGATCCCTGCGCAGGCAGGGATCCAGATGAACCGCTCGACTGGGTTCCTGCCTTCGCAGGAACCCCGGTGCCAAAAGCCGTCAGACAGAGGTTTACATCATATAACGATATCTTTATACGCTGATGTGCGCCGATTTGATCGTCAGCTTGCGGGCGCGGAAGAAATGCGGCTAAAGCGGCGATGGGCAGGGGAGACCGTGCCCGTCCGGTCCTGTTCGGGTCCGGATCGCTGCCATCGGCGTGCCGTATCGCTTCCGCTCAACATGCGGAAACCGACCGATGTCCCTGTCTCTCCTCCTCCCTTCGTCCAGACCTGCCACGCGCCTCCCGCGCGTTCTGCCGGAGCGTCCGTTACGCGCTGTCCTTCTCGGCTGCGGCACAGTCGGCGGCGGTGTGCTCGACGGTCTCCGCGACGGCTTCGCGGGTGACGTGACCGTCGAAGCCATCCTCGTCTCGCGCCACCGCACGGGCCGCGCGCCGGGCCGCTTCTTCACTGAAGCCGAGAGCGTGTTCGCGACAGGGCCGCGTCTGGTGATCGACTGTCTGCCCGATGGCGAACTCGCTGAAACCCTGCTGGACGAGGCGCTTCGTTCGGGGGCCGACATCGTCTCCGCGAACAAGGCGGTGATCGCGCGCCGCCCCGACTTTGCGGTCCGGGCGCGCGAGCGCGGCCAGATCCTGCGCTATGCCGCAGCGGTCGGCGGCGAGCTTCCCGTGCTGGAGACGCTGGCGCATGTCCGAAGTGAGGGGCGATCCATTCTCTCGGTCGCCGGCGTCCTCAACGGCACGTCCAATTTCGTTCTCGATCGTCTGGCGGAGGGGGCAAGCCTCGACACCGCGATCCGCGCCGCGCAGGCGCTCGGTTTCGCCGAAGCCGACCCGACCGCCGACCTTGAAGGCCGCGACGCGGCAGCGAAGCTGACCCTGATTGCTCGCGCGGCCTTCGGGGTCGACCCGTCCCGCATCACGCTGGAGGCAATCGCCGAAGACACGCCCGAACGCGTCCGCGAAGCCGCAGCCAGCGGCTATCGTCTTCGCCAGGTCGCGACCGTGCGTGCGGCGGATTCGGGGATCGAGGCCAGTGTCAGCTTGACGCCGCGCGCGCCGGGCGATCCGCTGGGCGATGTACGGGACGAGGAGAATGCGGTGCGGATTTCCTGCCACGGCGGTGACACCATATTGCTGACCGGGCGCGGGGCCGGACGGGAGGCGACGGCGTCCTCCGTCCTGTCGGACGTGTCCCAGATCATTGCACAGCGGTGCGGCCAGTGACGTCCACAGTCAGCCAGGCCCGCGCCATCGAAGGCCGGATCGAGGGTCCGGTCGGCGCCCCCGCCGTTCTGGTGCTGGGCGGGATCTCGTCAGGCAAGACACTGACCGGCGAGGGCGGCTGGTGGCCCGGCGTGGCGGGTCCAGGGGGCGCGCTCGACCCGGCGCGCTTCCGCCTGATCTCCGCGGACTTCCTCAATACCGGTGAAGCCGGCTACCCCTCAGCCAAGGAACAGGCGAGAGCCATTCTCGGCCTGATCGCCCTGTGGGAGATCGACCGCGTCCACATCGTCGGCGCGTCCTATGGCGGCAGTATCGGACTGGCCATCGCTGAAGCCGCGCCGGGGCGCGTCTCGGGTGTCACCTGCATCAGCGGTGCCCACCGCGCCGACCCGCTCGCGACGGCCTGGCGGTCCATCCAGCGCGAAATCGCGGAATTCGGCCTCCGGCATGGTGACGGCGCGGGCGCGCTCGACCTCGCCCGGCGTCTGGCCATGACGACCTACCGCACGCGCGACGAGCTGCGGCTGCGCTTCCGCGACCCGGCACCGGGCACGCGCGACGCGAACGGCGTCACGGCGTGGCTTGAGGCCGCGGGCGCGAAATATGCCGCGAAGACCGCGCCGGACCATTTTCTCGCCCTGTCGCGTGCGCTCGACGCGGTCGATCTCGATCCGTCGAGGATCAAGGTGCCCGTCCACTACATCGCCGTCGAGGACGACCTCCTCGTCCCGCTCGCCGACATGGAGGAAGCCGCCGAACGGACACCGGACGCCCGTCTGACGGTCCTCCGCTCGATCTACGGCCATGACGCCTTCCTGAAAGAGGTCGAGGCGATGAATGCGCTGATCGCGGCGGACCTCGAGGCTCTGTCGTGACCGGCTTCGCCACGCGCGCCGCGCGGGCCGGGATCAATCGCGACCCGGCCCACCGGGCGGTGACCGCGCCCATCCACCTGTCCTCGGCCTTTGCGCGCGAAACGCCGGAACTCGTGCCCGACTTCGACTATTCCCGCACCGCCCATCCCGGACGGGCCCTGTTCGAGGAGTCCGTTGCGGACCTGGAAGGCGGTGCCGGTGCGGTCGCGACGGCGTCCGGCATGGCCGCAATCGATCTCCTCCTGAACGACCTTCCACGAGGGGCGCGGATCGTCGCGCCCGTCGATGCTTATGGCGGCACGCGCCGTCTGCTCGATGCCCGGGCCACCAGCGGGCGGTTCGACGTGCGTTATGTGCGGTGCTGGGAAACCGGGGAGATCGCTGCGGCCCTGGAAGGCGGGGCGGACCTCCTCCTGATCGAAACCCCGTCCAACCCGTTGTTGCGGATCACCGATATCGAGTCGACCGCCCGGCTGGGGAAGGCGGCCGGAGCCCTCGTCGCAGTCGACAACACGCTGCTTTCGCCGGCGCTGCAGCGGCCGCTCACGCTTGGGGCGGACTGCGTCCTCCATTCCGCGACCAAGCTGATCAACGGCCATTCCGACATGGTCGGCGGCGTGCTGGTCGAGACCGACACCGCGCGGCTCGACCGCCACCGCTGGTGGGCGAATGCCGCGGGGACGGGTCTGGCCGGATTCGATGCCTTCCTGGCCCTACGCGGAATCCGCACCCTGCCGGTGCGGGCCCGGACGCAGTCGGCGGCGGCGCTCGAAATCGCGGAATGGCTCGCAGCCCGGCCCGAAGTGGCGGCGGTACATTATCCCGGCCTCAACGATCATCCCGGCCACGCATTGGCCGCGCGTCAGCAATCGGGCTTTGGCGTTGTCCTCAGCCTCGAACTCGCGCCGGACCGGGATGCGCGCGTTTTCGCGAAAGCTCTGTCGCTCTTCACGCTCGCCCAGTCGCTCGGCGGGGTGGAAAGCCTCGTCAGCCTGCCCGCCCTGATGACCCATGCCGCGATGACGCCCGACGCCCGGGCTGCGGCCGGCATATCGGACCGGCTCATTCGTTTGTCGGTGGGACTGGAAGATGTCGCCGACCTGATCTCCGATCTGGAAGCGGCGCTGACTGCGTCCGCGACGACGTGACCTCTTGCTGAAAGCCCTCTTGCCGTCCTAGTTGAAATCGACTTGCATCTGCAGCGGAATTCCGACGGGGCATGGGCATGACACTCGAAGAGCTTGCGCGCGGCCAGATTGCGCGCGTCATCGGCTTCAGGAGCGAGGATTCCGGGCTTGAGCCAAAGCTCCGCGAAATCGGGTTCGCCGAGGACGATGAGGTCGAGATCGTGCATTTCGGCCCGCTCATGGCCCGCCCGGTCTGTGTCCGCCTTAACCGGACGCTGATCGCGCTCCGCCGCAACGAAGCCGCCGCCATCGAGGTTTCCATCGGCTGATGTCCGCACTCAGACTGGCCCTCGTCGGTGCGCCGAATTCCGGCAAGTCCACCCTGTTCAACGGCCTCACCGGCGGTACCGCCAAGGTCGCCAACTATTCCGGCGTCACGGTCGAGACCCGCTCCGGCATCTTCTCCACCGCCGCCGGCGATGACATCGAGCTGATCGACCTGCCCGGCATCTACGGCATCAATGCCCGCTCCACCGACGAGCGCATCGCGGTCGACATGATTTCCGGCCGCCTGCCCGGCGTGGCCGCGCCCGACGCCATCCTCGTCCTGATCGATGCCGCGACGCTGCGCACACACCTGCACACCGTCTTGCAGATGAAGGCCTTCGGCCGGCCGATGATCGTCGTCCTCAACATGATCGATCTCGCCGAACGCGACGGGCTCGAGCTCGACGTGGCGAAGCTCGAAGCGGCACTGGGTGTGCCGGTCGTCACGGCCCGCGCCACCCGCGCGCCCGGCCGCGCCGCCCTGATGGAACGGCTCGCCGAGGAGGCGCCGAAATGGGCGCGCAATGACTCCGACGCTCCGCTGACCATCCCGGAACTGGATCTGAAGGCATTGCAGACCGACGCGCGGCGCATCGCCCGCGAGGCCACGCTGCACGAGCCCGCGGCCAACAAATTCACCCGGACGGTGGACAATGTCGTCCTCAATCCGTTCGCCGGGCCGCTCATCCTCGCAGCCATTCTCTTCCTGATGTTCCAGGCCGTCTTCACCTGGGCGACACCCTATATGGACGGGATCGAATGGCTGGCCGCCTGGCTGGGCGAGACGGTTGCGGCGATCATGCCCGACGGCCTCATGCAAAGCCTGATCGTTGACGGCATCATCGCCGGCGTCGGCAGCGTGATCGTCTTCCTGCCGCAGATCGTCATCCTCTTCACCTTCATCCTCCTTCTGGAGGCCTCGGGCTACATGACCCGCGCGGCCTTCCTGATGGACGAGCTGATGCTGCGCGTCGGGCTCAACGGCCGGGCCTTCATTCCGCTGCTGTCGAGTTTTGCCTGCGCCATCCCCGGCATCATGTCCGCGCGCACGATCGAGAACGAACGCGACCGCCTGACGACCATTCTCGTCGCCCCGCTGATGACCTGCTCGGCGCGCCTGCCGGTCTACACGCTGATGATCGCGGCCTTCATCCCGAACGAGACGGTCTGGGGCTTCATCGGCCTGCAGGGCCTTGTGATGTTCGGCCTCTACATCGCCGGCGTGGTCAGCGCGGTGATCGTCGCCTTCGTGCTGAAGCGCACGGTCACGCGGGGCGCGGCCCAGTCGCTGATCATGGAATTGCCGACCTACAAGATGCCGAATGCGCGCGACTTCTTCCTCGGCCTGTGGATGCGGGTCGCCGCCTTCCTGAAGCGCGCGGGTACGGTCATCTTCGCGGTGTCGGTCATCCTCTGGGTGTTGACCACCTTCCCGCTCGGCGCGGAAGGCCTGCGCCAGACGATCGCGGGGCGGATCGGCTCCATCCTCGAACCCGTCCTCGCGCCGATCGGCTTCAATCTGGAGATCGCCATCGCGCTGATCCCCGGCCTCGCCGCACGCGAAGTCGCCGTCGGTGCGCTGGGCACGGTCTATGCCGTGCAGGGCGCGGAGGAGAACACCGAAGGCCTTGCCGCCGTCCTGCAGTCGGCGTGGTCGCTCCCGACCGCGCTCGCCTTCCTCGCCTGGTATGTCTTCGCGCCGCAATGCCTGGCGACGCTGGCCGCCGCGCGGCGCGAGACGAACTCCTGGGCCTGGACAGGCTTCATGTTCGTCTACCTTTTCGTGCTGGCCTGGCTGGCCGCAGGCGCGACCTATCACATCGCGCGTTTCGCAGGCCTCTAGTCCGGTTTTCCTTGATCGGCGAACACCGTTCACTACCATTCCCGGAAACAAAACATTCCGGGGAGGAAATCGATGTCCGAACGCCGTTCGGCCCCGCCGCGCGAAGCGGTGGAAAAGGCCGTCATGCATATCGTCCAGAACGAGCCGCTTTTCGCGGTCGGTGTGGAAGAGATCAGAGGCGTTCCCCACCGGGTCTTCAAGAATGCGCCGCCGGATCTGCGCGGTCTGATCGCGATCTGCGAAAGCCACGGCGACCGCACCGGCGTGGTGCTGGGTGACCAGCGCTGGAGCTTTGCCGAACTGGCGCGCAACGCCCGCACCTTTGGCGCGGGTCTGGCGGCGAAACTCGGCGTGAAGAAGGGCGACATGGTCGCCCTCGCCATGCGCAATTCCCCCGAATGGATGGCGGCCTATCTCGCCATCGCCTCGATCGGCGCGGTCGTCGTGCCGCTCAATGGCTGGTGGACCGAGGAGGAGATGGGCTTCGCGCTGGGGCATTGCGGCGCGAAATTCGTGATCTGCGACCCCGAACAGGGCGCACGCATCCTCCCGTCCAAGGCGAAGCTCGGCTTCACGATGATTACCGCGCGCGGCGCACTGGACGGGGCGGACGATCACTATGACGCCGTGTTCGAGGCCGGGCGCGGCGTCGAGCCGCCCGCCACACCGATCGCCCCGGATGACGATCTGGCGATCATGTACACATCGGGTTCGACCGGATATCCCAAGGGCGTCGTCCTGACCCACCGGGCGGCCTGGTCGACGCTGCTGTCGTTTGCGCTTCTGGTCACCGCGACCAAGGCGACGCCGGAAGGGGCGAACCTCTTCCCCGAAAACCCGTCGATACTGGTCACGCTGCCCTTCTTCCACGTCACCGGGTCGCATCCGGTTTTCATGCTGTCCTTGCTCGCCGGGCGCACGCTGGTGCTGATGCACAAATGGTCGCCGAGCGAGGCTGCGCGGCTGATCGAGGCGGAGAAGATCACCAATTTCGTCGGCGTCCCGACCATGTCGCACGAGCTGATGCTGGCGGCGCGCGAGGGCGGTTATTCGCTCGACAGCCTGACCGATATCGGGTCGGGCGGCGCCAAACGACCCGCCGCTCAGGTCGCCGAACTGGCCAAGCAGTTTCCCGGCGCCTGGTCGAGTTCCGGCTACGGCCTGACGGAATCGAGCGCGCTCGGCACCTACAATGGCATGACGGACTATCAGGCGCGCCCGGGTGCGGCCGGCCGGGTCATTCCGCCGGTGACCGAGCTTCGCGTCGTGCTGGAAGACGGCACCGACGCCCCGCTGGGTGAGGTCGGTGAAGTCTGGATCCGCACGCCGGGCAATTTCCGCGGCTATCTCGGCCAGCCCGAGGAAACCGCCAAGGCGCTGACGCCGGACGGCTGGCTCCGCACCGGCGATCTCGGCACGCTGGACGAGGAAGGCTTCCTCACCATCGTCGACCGGCTGAAGGACATGATCGTGCGCGGCGGCGAGAATGTCGCCTGCCTCGAAGTCGAGGCGGCCCTGCTCAGACACCCCGAAATTCGCGAGGCCGCGGTATTCTCCGTACCCGACGAACGACTCGGCGAAGCGGTCGGAGCGGCAATTGTCGTTGCTCCGGGTACGGAGCTTGAAACCGGCGATATTCTCGCCTTCCTCAAGCCGCATTTGGCTGCTTTCAAAAGGCCGGACCATATCTGGATCCGCACGTCGAAACTGCCCAGGACGGGTACGGAGAAGCTCGACAAACGCGCGATTCGTAAGCTGTGCCTGGAAGGCGATGCATAACAGGCACTTGGGATCGGATGTCCGTTTACCAACTGATCAATTCTTGCAGTTCACGCTTGCACGGTGCCGATTCGACCGATTCAGTTTCCACCGCATCCGGCCTTTTCCGGATGGCTCTGCCGCGCTCCGCGCGTAACGTAAGGTAACGCCTACATGACGATCGAAACTGCCCTTCGTGCCCGTTCCGAAGAGATCTTGCGCTCCTGGCGCACGCTCGACTGGACGAGCGCCTTTTCCGCCGTGATCTATCCCGCACTCGGTGTGCTGACCCTGGTGGTCGCGCTGGTGCTGGGTTTCGCGCTGGAGAGCATTCACCTTCACTGGTGGTACGCCCCGCTCGCCATCCTGACGACGGCCGCCGCCGTCTTCGTGTGCAATATGGGCATCGGCCCGTTGCACCGGATCTGGCAGCACCGCGCCGGCCATCTCTCGACCCCGGTTCAGGTCCTCGTGGCCATCAACTGCATCATCGCGATGCAGGGCAAACTGAAGGACTGGGTGAACTATCACTCCCAGCATCACCGCCATGCCGACGAGCCCGGCGATCCGCACAACCCGTCCGAAGGCAAGTTCTGGGCGTGGATCGGCTGGATCCTGTGGCGCGACAAGGAGGACATGGATCGTCCGATGGCGCGCTGGCTGTCCCGCTTCAAGGTCGTGGAATGGGCGGACCGAAATCACCTCTGGCTTTCGGCCGTCGTCCACCTTGTCCTGCCGGGTCTGGTCTACCTCCTGTTCGCACTGCTCGGCTGGCCGCTCGTCCTGGCCGCCATCCTGCACGCCTCCGCCGTGATCGGCCGGGCGATGCAATTCCACGCCACGACGCTGGGCGTGAACGTGTTCGGCCACATGAAGACGCCGAAATGGTTCGCCTACACGCTCGCCCTGTTGACGGGCGGCGAGGCGCTGCATGGCCATCACCACGACTTCCCGCGCTCGGCCCTGAACCTGCCGCGCAAGGGCATCTGGAACCGCATCGTCGACTACAACGGCACCGCGCTCCTGGTGCTGTCGAAGCTGCGGCTCGCACGGGATCTGGTGATCGCGCCGCAATTCGAACCGGCTCCGGTTCCGGCCGAAGCCCGCTAGGCGTCACACGCCGACTGTCTCTAAAGGCCGTCCGGTTCTGCCGGGCGGCCTTTTGCATGCCGAACACGGCATCCTGACCGCATTGTCATGCGGATTGCCGCATTTTCGCCCGTCCGGCCTGAGATCCGCGGGGCCTGAATTCGAAACCCTTTTGCGCGGGATGCGTATAGTTTGCGTCTGATGAAGTCTTCCGGTCTCGCCATCCTGATCGCCGCCGGACTGGCCGCGCCTGCCTGGGCGGAGCCAGTGGCCCGGATTCGCGGCGTCGACGATGCCGCACTGCGCGAGCAATTGCTCGACGTGGTCGGACAGACGCCCTATGCCCCGGCCGGCCCCCGCGAGGCGCGTCAGCGTGCCGAGGAAGGCGCCGCGCGTGTGCGCCGGGCGCTGCGATCCTTTGGCTATTATTCCGGGGCGGCCACCGCGGTCGTGCTTGATGGCGATGGAAGGCTGCGTCCCGCCGTCCGCGTCGAGCCCGGCCCCCGCTTCACCTTCTCCAGCGTCGATCTCGACCTGTCCCGCCCGGTCACGCGCGAAGCGTCCGATCGCATGCGTTCGGCCTTTACACTGAGCGAAGGCGACCCGGTCGACGCCCAGTCCATTCTTGCCGCCGAGCACGAGGCCGTGGTGACCCTGCGCGCGGAGGGCTATCCCGACGCCGAGGCGGGTGACCGGGAGATCGTCGTCGACCATGCGACGATTTCTGCACGCGGCCGGTTCACGATCGAGCCGGGCCCCTTCGCCCGCTTCGGAGAGATCGAGACACCCGGCGAGACCGTGCTGCGCCCAGGCTATGTGCGCCGTCTGGCGCCCTTCGATACCGGCGATCCGGCCGCACCGGACGCGCTGATCGAGTTTGCCGACCGGCTGTCCGGCCTGCCGGGCGTCGAACGGGCCGAGGTCCGGCTCGGCGAAACGGTCGACGGTGAGGAAACGCGCACCGTCATCGTGGAGATGGAGGCCGCCCCGCGTCACCAGCTCGAACTGGGCGCGGGCTATTCCACCACCGAGGGCGCGGGCATCGAAGGCGAATGGACACGGCGCAACATGTTCGGCGGCGCGGAGTCGCTGACGCTTACCGCACGGCTCGCCACGCTCGACAGCCTGGCGGGAGCCCGTCTCGAATTTCCCAACTGGCGGCGTTTCGATCAGACACTGACCCTTTCTGCCGAGGCCGAGGTCGAGCGCACCGACGCCTATGACCGCGAAGCCTTCACCCTCGGGGCCGGGCTGCGCCGCGCCATCTCCGACGAGCTGGCGGCCACGCTCGGCGCGGAGATCGAAACCGCGCGCGTCGAGGAAGCCAGCGGTGTCGCCCGGACGCGGGCTGGCGACCTCCAGCTGGCGGCAGTCTCACTGGGAGCGATCTGGGACCGGCGCGACGATCCGCTCGACCCGCAGACCGGTTTCACCCTTGAAGGTGTCGTCGTGCCCGCCGCCGTCTTCGATGACGGCTTCACGACCTTCTACACGACGCGGATTGCCGCAACGGGGTATTATCCGGTCGCCGATGACGTCGTTTTGGCGGGCCGCGTTCGCCTCGGCACGATCCTGAACGTCGATGCGGCGGAAATCCCCGCCGACCGGCGTTTCTACGCAGGCGGGGGCGGATCGGCGCGGGGTTTCGAATATCAGTCGCTGAGCCCGCTCGGTCCGACGGGCCAGCCTTTTGGCGGCACATCGCTGGTGGAGACCAGTGTCGAGGTGCGCTGGCGCCGATCGGACACGCTCGGCTTTGCCGCCTTCATCGACAGCGCTGCGGCCGGCTCCGACCCGATGCCCGACGTCGGCGCGATGCGCGCCGCCATCGGTTTCGGTGTTCGCTATTACACGGGTTTCGGACCGATCCGGCTCGACCTCGCCACGCCGCTCGACCGGCGCGACGGTGAGGACCCGGTCAGCGTCTATATCTCGATCGGTCAGGCCTTCTGATCATGGCCGCTCGCTCCTCAACCCTGCGCACCGGATTGATCTGGGCCGCCGTGATCCTCGGCGGGCTCATCGTCCTGCTCGCCGGTCTCCGCCTGCTGATCGCGACTCCCGCAGGAACCGGGCTGGTCGCGAGCCAGCTCGACGGACGGGAGATCGCCGGCATCGGACGGATCGAGATCGACGGGCTCGAAGGCGACCTCCTGTCCCGCGTCCGGCTGGACGAGCTCACGATCACCGATGCCGACGGGACGTGGTTGGAGCTGCGGGACGTTTCGCTCGACTGGCGGCCGCTGCGCTATCTGACCGGTGGCGGCATCGTGATCCATGATCTGGACGCCGACTTCGGCCGGCTCGACCGCCTGCCGCAAGGGGGCGGCGGCGAAGGCGGCGGGAGCCCCTCCCTGCCACAAGCCCGGATCGACCGGCTGAACCTCGATCGTTTCGAACTTGGCGAGGGGATTGCCGGGCCGGAGATCGCCTTCACCGCACAGTCCAGTCTCGATATCGGTGCGCGCGGCGCTGTCGATTTCGACGCGCGTTTCGAGCGGGTCGATGCGCCGGGCGATGTCGCCACCGCGTCCTTCACCCGGACCATCGATGGGCGCATGACCGCAACAATCGACCTCGAGGGCGCGCCGGACGGCCCGATCGCCAGCCTGTTACGCATTCCCGGCCATGCCATCGCCATGGACGCCAATCTGTCCGGTACCCCGGAAGACGGGTCGGGCGATGCCGACATAAGGCTCGACGGTACGGAAATCGGAGAAGCCCGCCTGCAATGGGAAGACGCCGAGCTGACCGTCCGCGCCCGCTTCGCGGCGCAGGACTGGCCCGGCCGCTGGGTGCGCCGCATCCTCGGCGGCGAAACGCACGGTGAGGCAGTAATCGACCTGTCCGGCCGCCGCCCGCAACTGGTCTCGCTCAATGCCGATGCCGGGCCGACCCATGCCGAGATCACACCGTCGGGTGAGGTCTGGGCCATCCTTCTGGAAACCGATGGCGCGCAGATCGCGCGCTGGAGCGGTGAGCCGCTCGAGGCGGCGCGCGTGACCTTCGATGGCGTCGGGGATCTGTCCGGCGACCGCTCGATCCACGGCGACATCGCGGCGGAAGGCGTCACCTATCGCGGCTTCTCCGCCGCGACCCTGACCGGGTTCACCGCCGTCGAAGGACCGGTGTCCGATCTGCGGATCGAGTTCGCGGCCGATCTGACGGGAGCGGGCTATCCCGAACGGCGTCTGGCCGCCACGCTGGGTCCAACTCCGCATCTCGAAGGCGTGGTGCGCCGCGATCCGGACGGCCGCAACTGGTTCCTTGAAGACCTCGTCGCCGAGGGCAATGGCAACCGCGTCGAGGCGGCCGGCGATGTCCGTCTCGCGGACCGCGTCTATGGCCTGTCCGGCGAGGTCAGCCTGACCCGGCTCGGCGGCCTGCTGGAGGGTCTGTCCGGTGACGCCAATGCCCGCGTCGAGCTGGATGGCGGCTTTGATGGGGCGCTGACCGTCGCGCTCGACGGTCAGGCGCGCAGTCTCGCCGGGCCGGACGTGATCGCCCAGCTGGGCGACCAGGCCGATTTGCGCGGTACGCTGACCCGGACCGCCTCCGGCCGCTACGGCATCGAGGGGCTACGCATCCAGTCCGACGGGCTGACCGCGGAAGGTCGCATCGACTTCACCTCCGGCAATGCCTGGCGCGCCGACGCCGAGGCCCGGGCGCGCCGCGATCTCGGCTTCGGCCCGGTTTCGCTGGCCGCCGGTACGACCGCGACCGTCACCGCCTCCCCGCAGAATGGCGAGACCGTCTGGCGGGTCGAGGCGGGCGGCGAACGCCTCACCGCGGGACCCGTTGCCATGATCACGCCGATGCTGGTCGTCGATGGCCGCGGGGGCCCTGAAGACCTCAGCGCGGACATCCGCTTCACGGCGGGCACCGAACAGGGCGAGCTCGACCTCTCCGGCACCGTCGCGCGCACTGGCGGAGGCTGGGCGCTGCGCAGCCTGTCGGGCGAGGCCGGTCCGGTCCGCTTGACCGGGCAGGGGCGCTACGGTCCGGAAGGCCCCGCCGGCCGGATCGAGGGGCGATACGAGAACGGTCCCGGCAGTGTCGTCGCGGTCGCTGATTTCGGCGAGACGGGCAGTCCGCCGATCTCGATCGGCATCGATGCGCGCGGTTTCCAGTGGAATGACGGCCGCGTCGACCGGCTGCGCCTGAACGCCCAGGGCACGCTCGAGGCGATGGACATCACGCTGCAGTCGACCGGCTTCTATGCCTCGGCCTGGACGGTGAATGGCGAAGGGCGTTTCGTCCGTGGTGAGGATGGCATGTCCGTGTCCTTCTCGCCCTCCGGCGAATGGGGCGATGTCGAATTGGCGACCGTCAACCGCCTCGTTTTTGCGATGCCGTCGGACGGGCCCCCGCGCTTCTCCGGTGCCTGGCGATTGAATGAGGGCGTCTTCGCGCTGCAATGGCAGGGCGGCGAGGCGCCCAATGCCGAACTCGACCTGTCGGACGTGCCGATCGGCCTGATCTCGCTCTACCGTGAGCGCACGCCGGCGGAGGGTGCGATCTCCGGCAGCATCGTCTATCGCCGCATGTCCACGGGGCCGGAGATCGAGGCCGATCTGCGCGGCGAAGGCCTGCGCCCGCCCGGCGCGGACGAAGAGTCCAGCCTGACGGCCCGCCTGTCCGACACGCTAATCGACGGATTGGCCCGCGCCATCCTCGAAGCGGAGGGCAATGATCTTGTTGCCGAGGCAAGCGTCGAAGCGGATTTCGGGACGCTCGCGACTCTGGCGGAAATCCCCGGCCGCATGGACACGGCCATCGACGGCGAGGCACATCTCAGCGGTGCGATCGGGCCGCTGGCCGCCTTCCACCTGCCGGAGAACCACCAGCTCTCCGGCAATGTCGTCGGCGATGCGCAATTCACGGGCACGCTCGGCGCACCGGACTTCTCCGGCACGCTGAACGGCAGCGACATCGCCTACCGCGAAATCCGCCAGGGCGTGAACATTCGCGGCGGCGAGATCACCGCGACTTTCTCCGGCGAAGGGTTGGAAATCGATACGCTGACCGCCAACGATGGCGACCGGGGCACCCTGACCGGCAGCGGCGGGCTGTCGCTTGCCGGCGCGCGCCCGGAAGGCGAATTCCAGCTCGAATTCCGCAATTTCACCGCGCTTGATCGCAACGACCTTCAGGCGACGGCCACCGGCAATGTCACGATCGCCCTACGTCCCGAGGACACGATCCTGGTCACGGGCGAAACCCGGATCGACCGGGTCGAGGCCCGCATTCCCGAGGGCGGCCGCGCCTCCATCGTCGAGATTGACGTCACGGAGGTGAACGCGCCGCCGGGGCACCGCATTGTCGCTCGCCGCCAACCGTCTCCGGTCGAGCTCGACTACCGGGTTCGCGCGTCCCGCCGGATTTTCGTGCGCGGTCCCGGCTTCGACACGGAATGGAGCGCGGACATCCGGGTCACCGGCCGCGCCGACGCGCCGCGGCTCAACGGCAATGCGCGGCTGGAAAACGGCACGGTCGACTTTGCCGGCCGGCCTTTCGAGTTCGAGAGCGGACGGATCCGCTTCGATGGCGAGCCCGCCGATGCGGAGCTGAACATCGTCGCGGAACGGACCGACGACAGCTTCACCGCCCAGATCCGGGTGACGGGCCGCGTCACGGCACCGGAAATCCGCCTGTCCTCGACCCCGCAACTGCCCGAGGACGAAATCCTGTCGCGCATCCTGTTCGGCCGGTCGGCCACCGAATTGTCCCCGCTCGAAGCCGCCCAGCTGGCCTCCACCCTGTCGAGCGCCGCGACCGGTGTCGGCGGCTTTGGCGCCTTCGACCGCCTGCGGTCGGCCATCGGCATTGATCGCCTGTCGGTGCGCACGGGCGAGGACGGGCCGATTGTCACCGGCGGGCGCTATATCGACGACGATGTCTATCTCGAGATCGAATCCGGCGGCGCGACGGCCGAGACGGCAGCCCGGATTGAATGGGAGGTTCGCCCCAACGTCACCCTGATCTCCCGCCTGACCGGAGATGCCGGCGCCTCCATCGCCGTGCGCTGGCGGACGGAATACTAGACGGGCGGGTTCCGTTTTCTTTTCAGAACCGCCTTCGATTCCGCGGTAAATATGGTTAACGTGTGCCCCGTGCAGGGAAGTTCGATCGCGAACCAGGGGGGTCATGCGGCGATTTCCGGTCATGTGTGTTCTGTGTCTGGCGCTCGGGCTGACGTCCGCGGCGCACGCCCAGATTCGTGGTGAGCTCTCTCCCGTCGGCACGGCTGAACTCTATGCCGGGCGGCAGGGGGCGCCGGTCTGGACCGCCGCCGCTTACGACGAGCTCGTCACCGCGATCGGCGAGGCCTGGATGCACGGCCTTCCCCCCGAACGCTACGGCTATGCGCGCCTGTCCGACCCGGCTTTGAGCCCGGGCCTGCGCGACCGGCTGGCGACCGATGCCTGGCTCGCCTTCGCGGGAGACCTTTATTACGGCCTGGTCGATCCGCGTGACGTCGAGCCGGAATGGACGCTCGACAAGCCGGCGATCGACCTTGTCGAGCGCCTGCGCACGGCCCTCGCGACCGGAGAGATCCGTCAGGGGCTCGAAGCGCTGGCCCCGCCCTTTCCCGAATATGCCGCCTTGCGCCGCGAGCGTGTCCTGCTCGGCGTCGAGGCCCGCGCCAGCGCCCCCCTCGACGAGGGCGAGGATCTGACGCTCGAAAGCCAGGGCGACCGGGTCGACCGTCTGCGCCAGCGTCTCGCCGAAATCGATCCGTCTCTGGCGCTGGTCCCGGCGGGCCGGCCCTTCGACACGGTCCTCGAACGCGCCGTCCGGCAGTTCCAGCGCGATGCGCGACTGGAGCCCACCGGCATCGTGGATGCGCATACGCAGCGGGCGCTTGACCGCACGCCGGACGAGCGCGCCGCGCAGCTGGCCATCAACATGGAACGCTGGCGCTGGCTGCCCTTCGATCTCGGCCGCCGTCATATCCGGGTGAATGTCGCCGACTACCGGCTGGAAGCCTGGGAGAATGGCGAGCGCGTCTCCAGCCACGAGGCGATGGCCGGGCGCACCAGTGCGGCGACACCGGCCTTTTCCGCGACCATGACCTATCTGGTCTTCAATCCGTGGTGGGAAACGCCGACCAGCCTCGGCACCGGCACGCTGCGGTCCATCCGCCGCAATCCGGACTATGCCCGCTGGGCCGGTTACCAGGTGGTCGACCGCTCGGGCTATGCGGTTGATCCGCACTCCATCGACTGGTCGACCCGCTCGCTGTCGGACTTCCGCGTGCGCCAGCGTCCGGGCGCGAACAACGCGCTGGGGGAGGTGAAATTCATGTTCCCCAACCGGCACAACATCTACATTCACGACACCAATCACCGCGACCTGTTCGAGGACAATCGCCGCGCCGTGTCGTCGGGCTGCGTGCGGGTGCAGGACCCGTTCGACCTCGCCGAATGGATCCTCGAAGGACAGGAAGGCTGGGACCGTGCCGCCATCGACGAGGTGACGGCAGGATCACGCGCCACACGGGTGAATATCGACGACCCGGTCGAGGTCCACATCCTCTACTTCACGGCGGCGCCGGGCGAGTATGGCCGCGTGCGCTATCTCGACGACATTTACGGCCGCGACCGGCAATTGCTCCGGGCCTTCGAGGCCGGACAAGCGCGCACGCCCGCCGAGTTCGAGCAGGACCGGCTCGGACGGTCCGCCCCGGAGGATATGCCGATGGCGCTTGCGCCGGTAACCGGACACCCCCGCGCGGCGATGCGCCGCTGACGGCACCTTCGCCTTTTCGCCCAATCGCAGCTATATGCCCCCATCAGGCGACGGACCATGCGAGTCCGGCGCGTTCGGATCATGCGGACCATCCCGCAAGCGGCTGGAAGACAGATGACTTTACGCAATGGATTGATCGGCCTCGCCGTTCTGCTCGTGCTGGCGGTTGCCGGATGGTTCTTCTTCGGCCGCAGCGAACCGGCCTCCGAACTCGTGATCGAGACCGAAACGGCCGCGACCGCCGATATCCGCCGCTCGGTTTCGGCCACCGGAACCGTGCGCGCGCTCGTCCAGGTCCAGGTCGGCTCGCAGCTCTCCGGCCAGATCGCCGAGTTGATGGTCGACTACAACTCGCCGGTCGAGGAAGGCCAGGTAATCGCCCGGATCGACCCGCAATCCTTCGAAACCCGCGTGCGCGAAGCGGAAGCTTCGCTCTCGAATGCGCGCGCGCAACTCCAGCTGCAGCAGGCGACGCTCCAGCGCGTCGATGCCAATCTTCGCGTGGCCCAGCAGGAATTCGACCGGATCGAACTGCTGCATGAGCGCGGGATTGCCAGCGATCAGGCGCTTCAGGCCGCACAGGCGCAGCTCGAATCCTCGCAGTCCGAACGCGCCGTCGCGCTGGCCCAGATCGCCAACGCCCGCTCGACCGTCGAACAGCGCGAAGCGACACTCGAAGGCGCGCGTATCGATGTCGAGCGCACCGTCATCCGCTCGCCGATCAACGGTGTCGTCGTCGACCGCCAGGTCGATGTCGGCCAGACCGTCGCGGCCAGCATGTCGGCCCCGACCCTGTTCGTGATCGCCCGCGACCTGTCGCAGATCCAGATCGACGCCCAGGTTGACGAAAGCGATATCGGCCAGATCATGACCGGTCAGGCCGTCAGCTTCACCGTCGATGCCTTTCCCGGCCAGACCTATGAAGGTCAGGTCGAGCAGATCCGTCTCGCCGCGACCAACACCAACAACGTCGTGACCTATACGGTCGTCGTGACCGCCAACAATCCGGGCGAACGCCTGCTGCCGGGCATGACCGCCAACCTCGATATCGTCACCGGCGAGCGTGAGGGCGTTCTGGCTGTGCCGAATTCGGCGCTGCGCTTCCGCCCGTCCGGCTCGCTCGAAGCGATGGCGATCGCCGCCCAAGCTCCCGGCGGCGGTGAGGGTGGCCGCGGCGGACAGGGTGGCGGCCCGGGTGGCGGCGGCGGGATGATGGCCCGTCTCGCGACGGAGCTCGACATGACCGAGCAGCAACAGGAGGACGCCCAGGCCGCCATGCGCCGGGTCTTCTCCGGTATCCAGGCGCAGGCCGCCTCGGGCCAGCCGGTCGATCGCGCGTCGATTCCCCGGCAGATCGAAGAGGCCCTGCGAGATGTGCTGACCGCCGATCAGATGCGGCGTTACCGCGAACTGTCGGCGGCCCGTGCCGAAGTGCGCCCCGGAAGCGTCTGGGTCGAACGCGAAGACGGCATGCTTGAGGAGCGGCGCGTCCAGCTGGGCGTCAGCGACGGCCAGACGACCGAAATTGTCGGCGGACAACTCGAAGCCGGCGAGAATGTCGTCACGCGCGCCCGGGAAGCCGGCTAGTGGCGGCCCCGCTCATCGAATGCCGTGACCTGACGCGCGTCTACCGGATGGGCGGCGGCGAAGTACGCGCGCTCGACGGCGTCAGCCTGACGATCGACGAGGGCGAGTATGTCGCCATCATGGGCGCGTCCGGCTCCGGCAAGTCGACCTTCATGAACTTGCTCGGCGCGCTCGACCGCCCCACCTCCGGCTCGCTCAAGGTCGCCGGCGAAGCGATCGAAACGATGGGCCCGGACCAGCTGGCCGCTTTCCGGAACCGCACCATCGGCTTCGTCTTCCAGCAGTTCAACCTGCTGGCCCGCACCAGCGCCGAGGACAATGCGGCCTTGCCGCTGATCTATTCCGGCCTGAAGGGTGCCGAGCGCCGGGAACGCGCCCGCGCCCGCCTGCAGCAGGTCGGACTGGGCGAGCGGATGGACCACCACCCCTCGCAATTGTCCGGCGGCCAGCAGCAGCGCGTCGCGATCGCCCGGGCGCTCGTGAACAATCCGCGCATCCTGCTTGCCGACGAACCGACCGGCGCACTCGACAGCCAGACGACGGTCGAGGTGCTGGGGATTTTCGACCGCTTGAACGCGGAAGGGATCACGGTGATCCTCGTCACGCACGAACAGGATGTGGCCGACCACGCCCGCCGTCAGATCGTTTTCCGGGACGGGCGTATTGTGGAGGACCGGCGATGAACCTCATGTCCGCGATTTCCGTCGCGCTGCTGGCGCTGCGGGTCAATCTGCTCCGTTCGGTTCTGGCCATGCTCGGCATCATCATCGGCGTCAGCGCCGTGATCGCCATGGTCTCGGTCACCGAGGGCGCGAAGCGCGCGATGGAAGAGCGGATCGCCAGCTTCGGTGCCAACCTTCTGGTCATCCGTCCGGGGTCGAGCGCCTTCGGCGGCCGCCGCGGCGGGGCCGGGACAGCGACCTTCCTGACCGACGCCGATGTCGAAGCGATCCGCAGCGAGATTCCCGGCATCGTCGCCGTGTCCGGTGAGATGTCCGGCAGCCAGCCCATGGTCGTCGCCGGCGAGAACTGGACCACCAACGTCCAGGGCGTGCATTCCGACTATTTCGAAGCCCGCGACTGGTTCGTTGAATCGGGCCGCGCCTTCACGCCCGCCGAGGTCCGCTCCGGCGCTCGTGTGATCATGATCGGACAGACCGTGGCGACCGAATTGTTCGGCGCAGCCGGTCCGCTGGGACAGACGGTCCGCGTTGGGGCCGTGCCGATGGAAGTCATCGGCATCATGGCGCCGAAGGGCCAGTCGAGCTGGGGATCAGATCAGGACGACACCGTCTTCGCGCCGATCACGACGGCACGCTCGCGCCTGTTCGGGTATCAGTTCGGTGTCCGCGATCCGGTCTTCACCATCTACGCCGAAGTCGCGCCGGGCACGAATGTCAGCCACGCCGTGGCCGATATCGAGGAATTGCTGCGCGTTCGCCGCAACATCCAGCCCGGTGCCGAGGACGATTTCTCGGTCAACAATCTCGCCGAATTCATCCGCGCCCGGAACGAGACCGAGACCCAGCTCGGCGTGCTGCTCGCGGCCGCGGCGGTGATCTCGCTGCTTGTCGGCGGGATCGGCATCATGAACATCATGCTGGTCTCGGTAACCGAGCGCACACGCGAAATCGGCTTGCGCCTGGCGGTCGGGGCGCGCCGCGCCGATGTGCGAAACCAGTTTCTGATCGAGAGCGTGGTGCTGTGCGTCACCGGCGGGATCGCCGGCATGGCGATCGGCGTGGCCGGGGCCTACGGGATCGGCAATCTCGGGGACTTCCCGGTCTCGATCCACCCCGCCATTGCCGGGATCGCGATCGGGGCGGCGGTCTTCGTGGGCCTGTTCTTCGGCTTCTATCCCGCGCACCGAGCTTCGCGGCTCGATCCGATCGAGGCACTCCGCTTCGAATAGTCAGGCCGTCAGGGCCGCCGGGGTCTCGATCCTCCGGGGCAGGTAGAGCACGAAGGTCGACCCTTTGCCGGGTGTGCTCTGCACCTCGACCCGGCCGCCATGGCGCTCAATGCCCTGTTGCACGATCGACAGGCCGATTCCCGTCCCCGGATACTCCTCGCGCGAGTGGAGCCGCTGGAAGGGCGCGAAGATCTTTTCCGCGAATCGCGGCTCGAACCCGATCCCGTTGTCGGAAACCGAAATGCACCAACCCTCGCTGGTTTCCTGCATCGCAATGCGAACGACCGGCGGTCTGACGCCGCGATACTTGACCCCATTCGAAATCAGGTTCTGGAGCATCTGCGTCAGTACCGGGCGGTCGGCTTCAACCAGCCCCGCGCTTTCGATCTCGATTCGGGCCCCGGATTCCTCGATCTGGACGTCAAGACGCTTCATTGCGTCCTGCACCGCCTCGCTGAGATCAAAGGTCTCGGTCCGCAGCGGCTTGTTGCCGAGCCGCGAATAGCTCAGCAGGTCGTCGATCAGCAGCTGCAGGCGCTGTGCGCCGTCATTCATGAATTCGAGGCAGCGCCGGCCTTCCTCGTCGAGCTGATCGGAATAGCGCCGCCGCATCAGGCTCGCGAAGGCCGCGACCTTGCGGAGCGGTTCCTGCAAATCGTGCGAGGCGACGGCAGCAAAGCGGTCGAGCTCACGGTTCGATCGCTTCAGCCCGTCATAGGCACGGCGTAGCGCCGAAATGTCGGTAATGACGGCATAGCTCGCCTTCGGCTGGCCCTCGCTGTCACGCTCGAGGAAGGAATTGAGCAACACATCGATGGGCTGACCGCCCTTGGTGATGAAGCGGTACTGCAGGTCGTGATTCTGGCCGGACCGGAACAGCTCGGGAAGGTTCTTGGACTCCGCGCGCAGCCGGGATTCGGGATCGAGGAATTCGATCGACTTGCGCCCGACCACTTCGTGGCGCTCATAGCCCATCATCTTCAGCCAGTAATCCGAGACCTGGATGATGCGGCCGTCCGGGTCGATCGTGTGCATCATGGCCGGCGTGGCGCGATAGATCGCTTCGAAGCGGTTCTTTTCCTCGACCAGAGCCTGGTGAAGCGCGTTGCGTTCCGTCACGTCGAACAGCATGGCGTGAGCCAGCACCGGTTCGCCGTCGGCATTCTTTTCGGTGACGGCGCTGAGGAGGATATCGACCACCGCGCCGGACTTCGTCCGGAAGCGGTAAGGCACGTCCTCGATGATACCGTCGCGCCAGAATTCCGGCTGGATCTTCAGGCGCGCACGTTCGCGGTCTTCGTCGACAAGGAAGCTCGACGCCACCTGACCGATCACCTCCTCGCGGGAATACCCCATCTGGGTCAGCCAGTAGTCGCTGACATTCACGATCCGGCCCTCGCGGTCGATCGTGTGCAGCATGGCCGGCGTTGCGGCATAGGTGGAGCGATAGCGGTCGCGTTCGGCGGCCAGCGCGTTTTCCAGCTCGATCTGGCGTGTCTCGTCTTTCAGGACACCGGCGGCAATCTTCGGTGTTCCGTCGGTGGCATATTCCACCACCCGGCCCGTGGACCGTATCCAGTGCCACGTCCCGTCGTCGCCCTTGACCCGGTAGATGGATTCGAAGTGATCCAGCTCCCCCTCGGCCATCTTCAGCACCTGCCGGATGACGTCGCCCTTGTCCTCGGGATGGACGAGAGACACCCACTTGGTGCCATCGATCTCCGGGTTCGCCTGATCGATGCCGATGCGTTCGCCCAGCGCGCCCCGAATGGTCGATGTGTGACGAGTCAGATCATATCGCCAGGCTGCAAGGTCGGCGGCCTTCAGCGCTTCGGCCAACTGGAAGTTCACCTGCTCGACCCGCTGCTCCAGCGACTTCCGCTCGGTGATATTCGTCAGCAGCCCCGCCATCCGCTGCGGTTCGTTGTCGGCGGTGGTTTCGACAACGCGGCCGGTATTGCGGACCCAGATCCACTCACCGTCTTTTCGGCGCATCCGGTATTCGACTTCGGCGACCTCGCCCGCCAGCATGCGCTGAAAATTCTCGATCGACTGCTTCCGGTCGTCGGGATGAATGATCGCGCGCCATTCGTCGAGCGTGATCGGATCGGTGCCGAAACCGAGGCCTTCAATCGCCGTTGCAAACCCGGTGACCTGTCCGGTCATGGTTGCCAGATCGAGCGACCAGGCACCGCCTTTGCCGGAAACGAGCGCCTCCCGGACCAGCGCCTCGTTGGCGAAAAGCTTGGATTCGAGATTCTTGCGCCGGCTGATGTCGGACACGACGCCGGATATCCGGATCCAGCTCCCGTCCTCGTCCGCTTCGACAACCCCGCCGCGCGAGAAGATCCAGACATAGTCGTCGTTTACGTCGCGTATCCGGTATTCGACTGCCATCGGATTGCCCGGCGAGATCGCTTCGAGCGCTGCATTACAACGCGGCATGTCGTCGGGATGCTGGCGATCGTGCCAGTCGTCGATGTCGAGCGTGCAGATGCCGCTGCCCAGGCCAAGGCGTTCGGTCAGCGGGCCCTCCATGAAAGCCCATCCGTCGCGGTGCAGGGTGAAGACGGTTTCACCTGCCAGCCGGGCGGCCTCTTCCGCAATACGGTCGCGACCGTAGGCTGATCGATCAGCGGGGGCGGGGGCCTTCTGGCTCATGAATGCGAATCATCCCGTTTCGCGCACGTTACTGCGATTGCCCTGTGCTCGGGCAGTCCTCATGCGAATGGGGATGGTGTATGCACGCACTCCCGTTATTGTCGCGTTACTACGAAGACGAGGCCGGTCCGCGTGAAATCCGACATCCAGAACGCCCCCATTCTCGCCATCGACAACCTCAATGTCCGGTTCGACACGCCGGATGGCGAGGTGCATGCCGTGCGCGGAATCAACCTGCACATCAATCCAGGCGAGTGCCTGGCGGTGGTCGGTGAATCGGGATCGGGCAAGAGCCAGTCCTTCCTCGCGGCGATGGGATTGCTGGCGTCGAACGGCAAGGCCGACGGGTCAATCCGCTATCGCGGAAACGAAATTCTGAACCTGTCGCGCGGCAAGCTGAACAAGGTCCGCGGCAAGTCGATGACGATGATCTTCCAGGATCCGCTCACATCGCTGACGCCGCATCTGCGCATCGGCTCGCAGATGTATGAGGTGCTGCAGCGCCATATGGGCCTGTCGGGCGAGGCGGCTCAGAAGCGGGCACTGGAATGGCTGGAGCGCGTCCGGATCCCGGAAGCGAAGCGCCGCCTGAAACAGTATCCGCACGAATTGTCCGGCGGCATGCGCCAGCGCGTGATGATCGCGATGTCGATGCTGTGTGAGCCCGACCTGTTGATCGCCGACGAGCCGACGACCGCGCTCGACGTGACGGTTCAGGCCCAGGTGCTCGACATCATGGACGAGCTGAAGCGCGAGACCGGCGCGGCGATTGCCCTGATCACCCACGACATGGGTGTGGTCGCGCGCATGGCCGACCGCGTCGAGGTGATGAAGAACGGCGTCTATGTCGAGAGCGGAACGGCCGAGGAGATTTTCGGCGCGCCGAAGGATCCGTACACACAGATGCTGCTCGACGCGATGCCGCGGATCGACCAGCCCGACAAGCCGGGCCATGAGGGCCTCACCCCGCTCGATCCGGACGCGGCCAGAGAGCCGCTCCTCAGCGTCGATGACGTGAAGGTCTGGTTCCCGGTTCGCGTGTCTGGCGGCCTGTTTCCGAAATCGAAGCCGCTGAAGGCCGTCGACGGGGTCAGCTTCGATCTCTTCCCGGGTGAGACCCTGGGTGTCGTGGGCGAGTCAGGCTGCGGCAAGTCCACGCTGGCGCGATCCATCCTGCGCCTCGTTCCGGCCAAGGCCGGCAGCGTCGCCTGGCTCGGCAAGGATCTGCTCGGCCTCAGTCACAACAAGATGCGCAATGCCCGCAAGGACTTGCAGATCGTCTTCCAGGACCCGCTCGCCTCGCTCAATCCGCGCATGTCGATCGGCGCGTCGATTTCCGAGCCGCTGCAGACCTTCCGTCCCGACATGCGCAAGGCGGCACGTCAGGACGCGGTGCGCGGCATGATGCGCAAGGTCGGGCTCGACCCCGACATGATCAATCGCTATCCGCACGAATTGTCGGGCGGTCAGAACCAGCGCGTCGGCATCGCCCGCGCCATGATTCTCGGCCCCAAGCTGGTGGTCTGCGACGAGGCGGTGTCCGCTCTCGACGTGTCGATCCAGGCGCAGATCATCGACCTTCTGAAGCAGCTTCAGCGCGACATGGGCCTGTCGATGAGGTTCATCTCGCACGACCTGTCGGTGGTCCGCGAGATTTCCCACCGGGTGATGGTGCTCTATCTCGGCCGCGTGGTGGAGATGGCGGACCGCAAGGACATCTACGATGATGCCCGCCATCCCTATACCAAAGCGCTGATTTCCGCTGTGCCGATCCCGGACCCGAAGATCGAGCGCGCGCGCGAACGCGTGAAGCTCGACGGGGATCTGCCGTCGCCGATGGATCCGCGGGCCCAGCTGCGCTTCATGAAGTCGAAACTGGTCGACGATCCCGACGCCGAACAATACCGGCCGAAGCTGATCGAGGTGACGACGGGTCACTGGGTCGCCGAGCATGATGATCCCGAAGACGTGCTGATCGTCGAACGCGCACCGGGTAATCCCGAAGCCTGACCGGAAATTCACTTAGACATTGCCGAGCGGGACGCTAGGTTCCCCCCTGCTGTCAGACACATCAGGGGTTGAACCGGTATGACCACGGCTTTCGCACGGGCTTCGAACATCTTCGGCTGGCTTTCCGCGGCCGCACTGGCGGGGGCGCTCGGCGCCTGCACGCCGGCGGACACGAATGACGGGGCGAATGCCTCCGGCGCGCAAACCGCAACGGAAACCGAAGCCGTTTTCGCCCACGACACCAGCGACCTTCCGGCCGATCCCTCGGTTCGCTACGGCCAGCTGGAAAACGGCCTGCGCTACGCCATCATGCACAACGAGACGCCGTCCAACACGGCCGTCCTGCGCATGGCGTTCAACGCCGGCTCGATCAACGAAGCCGACGACCAGCGCGGTCTCGCTCACTTCCTCGAACACATGGCGTTCAACGGTTCGGAGAATGTGCCGGAAGGTGAGATGGTGCGCCTGCTGGAGCGCTATGGTCTCGAATTCGGCCCGGACACCAATGCCGGTACGAACCGGGAATACGTCATCTACATGCTCAACCTGCCGGACGCGAGCGAGGAGCTTCTCGATACCGGCCTGATGATCATGCGCGAAACCGCGTCCAACCTGCTGCTGGATGCCGATGCGATCGACCGCGAACGCAATGTGATCCTGTCGGAAGAGCGCTTCCGCAACAGCCCGCTGCGCCGCTGGAACAACGCGCTGGCCGAGTTCCGCTATCCCGGCTCTCTGATGGCGCAGCGTGATGCGATCGGCATTCCGGAAGTCATCGAGACGGCGCCGCGCGAGCGTTTCGTCGACTATTACGAGAATTTCTACACGCCGGAACGTGCCATGTTCGTGGTGGTCGGCGATGTCGACCTCGACGCGACCGAAGCGATGATCCGCGAAAAGTTCGGTGATTGGGAAGGGCCCGAAGAGGCCCGTCCCGACCCGGTTGCAGGCGAAGTCGATCCGGATCGCGGTTTCGAGGCCGGCTACTTCTATGACCCTGAAATCTATACGATCCTGACGATCGACGCGATCCGCCCGGGTGAGCGTCAGCCCGACACGGCCGACGCCCGTTTCGAAAACGGCCTGCGCGCGCTCGGCAATGCGATCCTCGAACGCCGTCTGTCCTCCATCATCAGTTCGGGTACCTCTCCCCTGATCCAGGCCAATGTCGGCTTCTCTGAGGGCGAGTACGATTTCGCGACCCGCGCGAGCCTTCTGGGTGTGTCGCAGCCGGACCGCTGGCAGGAAGCCCTCGGCATCATGGAGCAGGAGCTTCGCCGCGCGCGTGAGTTCGGCTTCACCCAGAGTGAACTGAACGAGCAGATTTCCAACATGCGGACCTCGCTGCAGAACGCTGCCGACCAGGCCGCGACGCGGGACAATTCCGATCTCGCCGGAGGCATCTGGACGTCCTGGCGCTATGGCAGCGTCTTCGGCACGCCCGCCGCGGCGCTGGAACGCTTCAACGCCCGGGTCGACGAGATGACGGTCGAAGCGGTCAACGCAGCGTTCGACGCCCAGTGGGCCGACACCGATCCGCAGGTCTTCCTGGCGACCTCGCTCGAGATCGAGAACGCCGAAGAGGCCGTCGCCACGGCGTATCAGGACAGCACGGCTGTCGACGTCGAGCCCGTGGAAGACACCGGCGCGACCGAGTTCGCCTACACCGATTTCGGCACGCCTGGCACCATCGTGCAGCGCGCCGAAGTCGAGGATCTGGGCCTGACCCGCGTGATCTTCGAGAACGGCGTTCGCGTGACGCTGAAGCCGACGGATTTCGAAGACGACATCATCCGCGTCTCGCTCCGCTTCGGACGCGGCGAACTGGAACCGCGCGCCGACGGCGAAGTGGTCGATACCGTCACCTCGTCGATCTTCCAGTCTTCGGGCCTCGGCCAGCATTCCGCCGACGAGCTGCAGCGCGTCCTCGCGGGCCGCAGCGTCGGGGGCGGTTTCGGTGTCGGCGAAGACGCCTTCGTCATGGGGGGCACCACCACCCCGACCGACCTTCAGCTGCAGCTTCAGCTGTTTGCCGCCTTCATGACCGATCCGGGCTGGCGCCCGGAAGGCATGGCGCAATACCGCGCCGTTGCTCCGGAAATCCGCCGCAACCTGCGCTCCTCGCCGTCCGGCCTGCTTCAGCTGGAAGTCGCCCGCCTGCTGCGGTCCGGCGACAACCGCTATGGCTATCCGACCGAGGAAGAGCTCGATGCGGTCACGATCGAGGACGCTCAGGCCTATCTGACCGGTGCGCTCGAACGCGCGCCGATCGAGATCACCATGGTCGGCGATATCGATATCGACGCCGCCATTGACGCGATCGCCTCGACCTTCGGTGCGCTGCCGGCGCGTGACGGCAGCTGGCCGGATTACGAGGAAAACCGGACCGTGACCTTCCCGGATCCGACCACCGAACCGGTCGTGCTTCGCCACAACGGTCAGGACTACCAGTCGATGGTCAATGTCTACTGGCCGACCACGGATGACGAGGACGCGCATCGCTCCCGCGTCATCCGCATGCTGCGCCAGGTGCTCGATCTGAAGCTGACCGAGCGTCTGCGTGAGGCCGAGGGCTTCACCTACTCGGCGTTCAACTCGAACTACGAGTCCGACGTCTATCCGGGCTATGGCTATCTCTGGGTCGGCGTCGACATCCGGCCGGAGAATGCCGACGCGGTCTATGCCGCCATCGAGGAACTCGCCGCCGACATGCGCAATGGCGAGATCGACGACGACGAGATGCAGCGCGCCCGCCAGCCGCTGCTGGAGCAGATCGAGGAAGCTCAGGAAAGCAATGCGACCTGGCTCGGCTGGCTCAGCGGATCGTTCGACGATCCGTCCCAGCTGGAACGCATCCGCTCGATCACCGCGGATTATCAGTCGATCACGCGCGACGAGATCGTCGAGGCCGCCCGGACCTATCTCGATCCGAACGCCGAATTCCGCGTGACCATCCTGCCGAACGAGGCGGCCGAATAGGCGCTTCGGCAGACTAAAACGTGAGACGGGCTCCGGTTATCCGGGGCCCGTTTTCATTTCTGCACAGGTCGACCCGGGAACATCATCGTCGTCAGCGCCTCATTCATCTGCTCGTTCAGAACGTCGGGGTCGAGCTTTTCGAAGCGGGAGCGGACGCGGCCGGAGTTCCATAGCGCCGCCAGGCCGTGAACCATCGACCAGGCGATGATCGTAAACGACTGGGCGGCATCGCGCGGCGCGAAGCCTTCATCGATGCAGCGCTGGATGGTGTCTTCCAGGAAGACCCAGGCGCTGTCGCCCGCACCGAGATAGCCCGTGTCCTTCAGATCGTAGAGATCGCGGCGGAACATCACGTCGAACTGGCCAGGATTGGTTATCGCGAACCGGACATAGGCCTTCCCGACGCTGACCAGAAAGGCGGGGCCGTCGCCCGGACGGTCGGCATCCACGGCATTGAGGATCGCCTCGATCATCCGGTCCCAGCCCTCTTGGGCGAAGGCCAGCATCAAGCCGTCCTTGTTGCCGAAATGGTGGGCCGGAGCGCCATGGCTGACGCCGGCAATGCGCGCGACCTCGCGCAGCGAGACCGCCCCGGTTCCGTGCTCGGCGATCAGCGTTTCCGTCGCACGCAGCAGTGCGGTTCTGAGGTCGCCATGGTGATAGCGGCCTTCCGGCTTGGTCAGGATTTCGTGATCGGCAGTCATCGCGATCTGGCTTGACTCGCAAAACTAGACACTGTCTAGATGGGCTGGTTCGGGGCGGATGACAAGCCCCCGCGAAACGGGGAGGAGGGTCCCAATGTTCAATCCGCTGCGCCTCGGCGCGACCTTCGTGGTCTTCTTTATCGTCTGCTTTCTGCTGAGCGGCGTGACCGCCCAATTCATGATCGTCCCGATGTATGGCGAGGGGCTCGGCGACATGCTGCGTGCCGCCGACGACGCGTCCGGCTTCGTGCCGATGCTGTCGGGTTTCGCGCTCTATGCGCTGGCCGCAGCGTGGCTGATCCTGACGGCGATGAAGATCGAAGGATGGGTGAAGGCCGCGCTTCACGTCGGCCTCGCCCTGTGCGTCGTCATCATCGGGCAATACGCCATCCTGCCGGGCTGGTCAGTCCTGCCGGCCGGGCCGACCATCGGGTCGGGCGTGGTGTCCTCGCTGCCGACAATCCCGGCTGCCTTCGCCGCGGCCTTCACCGCCTCGAAGCTGAAATAGGGGCTGCGCGATGCGATATCTGATCCTCCCCGTCCTTCTGCTGGCTGGCGCCTCCGCATCGGCCAGCGAACGCGCGATCGAGGCCGAAGCCGTGATCGACCGCCCGGTCGCCGAGGCCTGGGCGATGTGGACGACCGAGGAAGGATTGTCCTTCTTCGCGCCGGCGTCGCTGATCGAGCTTGAACCGGGCGGGCGCTACGAGGTGTATTTCGCGCCCGACGCCCCGGAAGGCATGCGCGGCAGTGAGGGCACCCACATCCTGGCGCTGCAGGACGAGCGCCTCTTGTCCATCACCTGGGCCCTGCCGCCCTACATGCCGGAGGTGCGCGCCCACCTGACCCATCTGACGGTCCGCTTCGAGCCGGTGGGTGAGGATCAGACGCGCGTCTCGATCCGCCACGATGGCTGGGCCGACGGCGGCCAGTGGGACGACGCCTACGCCTATTTCGAGCACAACTGGCCCACCGTGATCGGTCTGATGCAGCCTGCCGGAGAGGCAGGGGAAAGCGAATAGGTCTTCCGGGAGACGGGCCGTCTGCGCTAGACGTCGGGCAGTTCAAGTCTCGACCGGGAGTCCCTCATGCGCCGTACCGCCCTTGCCGCCTTTGCCCTGACCGCTGCTGCCTGTTCGAATGCGCCGGCCCAGCCCGTGCCCGCAAATCCCGAAGAGGCTGCCTCCATCGTTGCCGCCGCGCGGTCGTGCGATCTCGCTCAGTTCGAGGACACCTACACCGGCGCGCCGGAAGCCCAGTTCGAAGGCAGCCCCTCCCAGGCCGACCGGAACCAGCTCAACTCGGAACTCTGGCTCGAAGCCATCGACGAACGCCCCTGTGTCTATGCCCTGCCGTCCGGCCTGCGCCTTCGCGTCCTGCGTGCGGCGGGCGAGGACGCGGCATCGCCGGAGCCCGGCGAGATGGTGCGCGTCCATTATGAAGGCCTGTTCCCCAACGGGGGCGGTTTCGACTCCTCCTATGAACGCGGTCAACCGGCCGACTTTCCGTCTGATCGTCTGATTTCGGGCTGGGTCGAGGCACTCGGCCATATGCGCTCCGGCGAGGAGTGGGAACTCTTCATCCCGTCGGATCTCGCTTACGGCCCGCGCGGCACGCCGGGCGGCCCCATCGGCCCGAATCAGGCGCTCTATTTCCGCATGGAATTGCTCTGCCTGCCGTCGCGCGAAGACGCGAACTGCCCGGAAGGCTAGTCCGAGCATCAGACCCTGCTTGGGGTTCCCGCGAAAGCGGGAATCCGAAACCGGGTGCGACATTCGGGTCCCCGTTTCCACGGGGACCCCAGCTGGCCTACTGCGACAGCCGCAGATTGGTCAGGTCGCCGGCAATCAGCTCGAACGCGTCGCGCAGGGCCTCGTTCGAGGGGCTGTCGAAATAGAGGCTCGGATGCGTCGCGCAGTCGCGCATCATGTCGCGGGTCGAGGTCGAGCTGACCTGGAAGGTGATCGTGTAGACCCTTATGCCTTGCTGCCGCGCATAGGCGCAGGCGGCGGCTGTGCGTTCGTCGAGCGCGTTCGACAGTGCGGAATCGCTGGACGTCGTCACGCCGAGCCGGCCTTCACGGACATAGCCGTAGCCGGAATAGTCCGAATAGTTGATGTTCGAGCGGCCGTTCAGCACGTTCTCGCCATCGGTCAGGATGACCATCGCCTTGATCGTCTCGCGATCATTGAAGGGCGCACCCTCGGTGAAGGGCGCCTGCGGTGACAGCACGCGCACACCCCACGACACGCCGATCGGGATGTTCGTCGTCCCGCTCGCGATCATCGCATTGATCGCATTGTCGATCGTTGACCGGCGCGACGTCAGCGGTGTGATCGGGCGCGCCGTACACCCCCAGTTCGGCCCGTCACCGTACGGATCGCGGCCCCAGTATTTTGCCGTATTCGTCTGGCGGTAGAGCAGGTTGGAAGACGAGGTCTGGTCCGACAGATAGCTGTTGGCGAAGTTGGAATATCCGCTCGGTTCGTCCGGCGCGAAATAGGGCAGGAAGAGCGTTTCGGGGTCCGCGGGGTCGGGCGCGACATCCTCGATGTCGAGCGGGACACGGCGCGCCTCGACACAGCCGCGCCAGCTCGTCCCCTGCAGCGTATCGAACAGATCCCAGCGATTGGCGGCCGGCGCGAAATGCGCGGAATGATCCGGGTTCCGGGCGTCGGGATCGAGCCACCAGGCCCGCGCATGCTCGCTGCCGACATTCACGGTCGAGGAAAAGGGCACGAGCCCGATCGCCAGCCGGTCGGAATCCGCCGCATTCTCGAACAGGATCGAGGTCATCAGCCGGGCGGCATCGCGCAGTGCCGTGATCTTCGAACCCGACATCGAGCCGGTATTGTCGAGCACCATCACGAGCTCGAGGCTTTGGCGTGCCCGGACGACCTCGCTCTCCCAGTCCACGGTGAGCGTCTCGATTCCCATCAGGCGCAGGAAGCCGGTTTCGACCGCGGCCTCGCCGTAGACCCGGACCGCATCGGCTGCCGTGTCGAACGCGACATGGATCGTCTCGACATGCCCGATCGTCCGGACCGGAAAATTGGCCGCGATGAAATCCGCTGCCAGCTGTTCCGCCGTGTCTTCGGAAATGTAGGGCGAGGCCCCGACGGCGAGGGCGGCGGCGTCGAGCGCCTCGGCCAGACGGGCCCGGGCATTCATCGCCTGGTGAAAGTCGACCGCCGCACCGGAAAACAGCGTCACCGGAAACACCATGAGCGCGAACACCATGGCGACATTGCCGCCCGTTCGCGCCGCAAACCGTTTCAGATACGCCCCGAGCATGCCCCGCAATCCTCCTTGCGGGCGCATGAAAAAACCGCGTGCGGGGTCTCCGCACGCGGTTGTTCTGGAAGTCCCTAACGGGTGTCTAAGCGATCAGCGAGAAATGCGCAGATTGCTCAGGTCGCCGGCGATCAGTTCGAAGGCGTTGCGCAGGGCCTCGTTCGACGGGCTGTCGAAATAGAGGCTCGGATGGCTCGCGCATTGCTCCATCATCCGCCGGGTCGAGTTCGAGTTGACCTGGAAGGTGATCGTATAGACCCGGATGCCTTGCTGGCGGGCATAGGCGCAGGCCGCGAGTGTCCGCTCGTCCAGCGCATCGGACAGGCGGCTGCCGGAGGCGGACTGAACACCGAGACGGCCCTGAGCAGCATAGCCATAGGCATTGTAGTCGCTCATCAGATTTCCATTACCGCCCGAGATGACGTTCTCGCCGTCGGTCAGGATGACCATGGCCTTGATCGTCTCGCGGTCGCCAAAGGGGGCGCCTTCAGTGAACGGTTCCTGCGGCGACAGCAGGCGTGTGCCCCAGGCAATCCCGTTCGGAATATTGGTGTTGCCGCTGGCCCCCATCGCCCGGATCGCATTCAGGATCGTGCGCTGGTCATTGGTCATCGGTGTGACCGGCTGGGTCGTGCAGGCCCGGTTCGGGCTGCCGCCGGACGGGCGTCCTCCGGTATAGCGGGCGAAGTTGGCCGCCAGCATCTCCAGCGCGGTCATATTACGGGTATCCCTCGAAGACAGGCCGTCATCCAGATAGCTGTTGAAGTAGCGGCCATTGTCCGGCTCGTCGGGCGCGAAATACGGAACGAAGAGCGTCTCCGGATTGTTGTTCGACGGCTCGACATCCTCGATGTCGTAGGGCATCGGACGCGCTTCCACGCAGCCGGCCCAGCTCGTATTGCGCAGCTCGTCGAACAGATCCCAGTGCGTCGGCAGGTCTTCGTTGTTGCATTCCTCGCTGTTCGGGTCGCGCTGACCGCGGCCCCGGCCGCGCCCGCGGCCCAGACCCGGATTGCCGTCATCGCAGCCATCGGCATCATTGCCATGGCCGTTATCCCGGTCACCCATCCATTCGCCGTGATAGGGGGCTTCACCTTCCGGATCGAGCCACCAGGCGCGGGCGTATTGCGTGCCGACATTTACGGTCGCGGCGAACGGCACGAGGCCGATCGCCAGGGCGTCTCGGTCTGCGGCGCCGTCGAACAGTGTTTCGGTGAGGACTTCCGCCGCATCGCGCAGGGCGCGGATCTTCGAGCCGGACATGGAGCCGGTATTGTCGAGCACCATGACGAGTTCGAGGTTCATGCGCGCGCGCATCACCTCGCTCATCCAGTCGACGGTGATGGAATCCATCCCCATCAGGCCGAGCAGGGTGGTCTGGACCTCGGATTCGCCGGAGACCCGGACGATGCCATTGCGGTCGTCGATCGACACCTGGACGTTCTGGACCGATCCCGGATCGCGGTCCGGATAATTGGCGGTGATGTAGTCCATCACCATCGCTTCGGCGCGGTCCTCGTCGAGGCCGGGCTGACTGCCGACCGCAAGGGCGGCGGCGTCCAGGGCCTCGGCGAGGCGGGCCCGGGCCCCCATGGCCTGATTGAAGTCGACCGCCCCGCCCGCCATCAGCGTCAGGGGAGCGAGCGCAATCGAGAAAATCGTCGCGACATTCCCCCGGACGTCTGAGAGGAAGGCTCGAGTTTTATCAAAAATACGCATGTCGACCTCAGGCAAAAGTTTACCTTTTCGATCTGAAGCCTAGTCGCGCTGAATTAAAGTCAGGTGAGGAAACGCGGTTTACAGAAGGTAAATTTAGTAACCGCTCAAAGAACTATCGCGCAATGCGAAGATTGGTCAGATCTCCAGCGATCAGTTCGAAGACGTCCTGCAGAGTTTCAGTGTCAGGACTGTCGAAATACAGGCTGGGCGCGCTGGCGCAATTGCGCATCAGGTCCCGGGTCCGGGTGTCGCGAACCTGGAAGGTGATGGTGTAAACCCGGATGCCGTTTTCCTGAGCCACGCGGCAGGCCTCCGCCGTACGGTCGTCGACGGCGCGGCTCAGCACCGTGCCCGATGCGGACCGGACGCCGAGACGATCATTCACGGCGTGACCATAAGCAGCGTATTCGCTCATCAGATCGCGATTGCCGCCCGACATGACGTTTTCGCCGTCGGTCAGGATGATCATCGCCTTGATCGTGTGCCGGTCGCCATAGGCCCGGCCTTCGGTAAACGGCGCTTGCGGCGACAGAACACGCACACCCCAGCCGATCCCCATGGCGACATTCGTATTGCCGCGGGCCTGCATGGCGTTCAGCGCGTTGTCGATCGTCCGGCGGGAGGTGGTCAGCGGCGTGATCGGCCGTGACGTGCAGCTGGCGTTCGGGTCGCCCCCGGACGGACGGCCGCCCTCATATTTCGACAGACCTCGCATGCGTTGCGCGAGCGTCCGCGTCCCGTCGTCATCCGGCAGATAATTGTTTCTGAAACCGCCCGTATCCGGCTCGTCCGGCGCGAGATAGGGCACGAAGAGCGTGGCCGGATTGCTGTTGTCCGGTTCGGTGTCGTCAACGTCATAGGGGATCGGACGCGCCTCGACGCACCCGCCCCAGGACACGTTCGACATCTCGTCGAACAGATCCCAATGGGTCGGGCGGCTGCCGGAGCCGAACCATTCGGCGTGAACCGGCGAGCGGCCGTCCGGGTCGAGCCACCAGGCCCGCGCATTCGATGTGCCGACATTCACGGTCGCGGCAAACGGCACCAGTCCGATACGAAGCCGGTCGGGCTCCGCCGCATTCGAATGAAGCGCATCGGTCAGGGTCAGTGCGGCGCTACGCAGAGACGCCAGCTTCTGGCCCGACATCGAGCCGGTATTGTCGAGCACCATGACGAGTTCGAGATTCTGGCGCGCCTGCTGGACCTCGGTTTCCCAGCCGACCGTGATCGTATCCATGCCGATGAGGCCGAGCAGGGCTGTCTGAACGTCCGACTGGCCGGAAATACGGACCGTGCCGGTCACATTGTCGAGCGAGACGGAAAGGTTCCGGACCTCGCCGACATCGCGGGCCGGATAGTTCGCGCGGATGAAATCGAGCGCGACCTGCTCGGCTTCGGCGGGCGACAATTCCGGCCGGGTCGCCACCGCGAGGCCCGCCGCGTCGAGTGCCTCGGACAGCCGCGCGCGCGCATTCATCGCCTGGTTGAAATCGACCGCGCCGCCGGCCAGCACCGTCAATGGCGCGAGCAGAATGCAGAAGACGGTCGCGACATTGCCGGACCGGCTGCGTGCGAACGCCGACAATTTTCGCAAAATGCCCATGAAGCTCTCAGGACTTCGTTCACTATCCCCGACGCTTACGCCCTCCGCCTTTAATTCCGCGTGAGGAAACACGGTTTCCGCTTCGCTAACGCCGCCCCGCAGTTGCCAGCCTCCGGCGGTCATGCCATGCGGTCAAAGGCAAGGAGACAGGCCGATGGCATCCACGGACCAGGTTGAAAAGACGCGCCGGCTTCTCGGCGAGCTGATCGCGCATGACACCACGTCGCGAAACTCCAACCTCGCCTTCATCGCCGATGTCGAAGCGCGGCTGATCGCGCTGGGCGCGCGCTGCGAGCGGGTCTCCAATGCCGACGGATCGAAGGCCAACCTCCATGCCATTCTCGGGCCCGATGCGGACGGCGGCGTCGTCCTGTCCGGCCATACCGATGTCGTGCCGGTGGATGGCCAGCCCTGGTCGAGCGACCCGTTTGCGATGGAGGAGCGGTCCGGCCTGCTCTATGGCCGCGGCACGTGCGACATGAAGGGCTTTATCGCCTGCGCCCTCGTCGCGGCGGAGGATTTCGCGAAGGGCGACCTTAAGCGCCCGGTCCACTTCGCCTTCTCCTATGACGAGGAGGTCGGCTGTCTCGGCGCCCCGGCGATGATCGAGCGGATCGTCGCGAACGGGCCGAAGCCGTCCGCCTGCATCGTCGGAGAACCGACCGAAATGAAGGTCGTGACGGGTCACAAGGGACTCTATTCCGTGCGGGTCGAGATCACCGGCAAGGAGGCCCATTCCTCGCGGGTGGAAGATGGCGCCTGTGCGGTCACCCACGCTATTCCGCTGATGCAATTCCTGCACGACGAGGCCGCGCGCTGGCGCGACGCGGCTCCGGCGGACTCGCCCTTCGACCCGCCCTACGGAACGATCACGGTCGGTCAGATGGGCGGCGGCACGGCGACGAATATCCTTGCGCGTGAAGCCTGGTTCGAAAGCCTGATGCGCCCCGCCCCGTGGGACGATGCCCATGCGGTCGGCCAGGCGCTGCGTGAACGGGCCAGGGCGGTCGAGGCGGACATGCGCCGCCATGCGCCGGGAGCGTGCATTCATGTCCACCAGCGCAGCGACGTGCCCGCTCTGCGTCCGGACGCCGACAGTCCGGCCGAACGTCTGGCGCGCCAGCTGACCGGCGACAACGCCACGCGCACCGTCTCCTTCGGATCCGAAGCGGGCCAGTTCCAGCACGCGGGCATCCCGACCGTCGTCTGCGGCCCGGGGTCGATCACGCAGGCCCACCAGCCGGACGAATTCATCGCCATCGATCAGCTCGATGCCTGCCTCGATTTCATGGATCGTCTGGGTGCGCGCCTGAGGGACTCTGCCTGATGTACGAACGCTCCGAACCGCTCGACATCCTGACCCCGGCAGCGGACGAACCGGCTTCCGGCGTCCTGGTCTTCGGTGCGCCGCGCGGCGGCACGTCGATGGTGGCTGGCGTGTTGCGCCTGATCGGCCTCGACATGGGCGCGCGTCAGGGGCGGGGGAATAACGAGGACCTCGACATTCAGGCCGCGCGCGGCAATGTCGGCAATCTCGGCGATGTGAACCACCCGGACTATGCCGCCGCGCTGGAGCGCATGCGCCCGGTAATCGAGGCGCGCGCCGCCGAGGGGCGGCCCTGGGGCTGGAAGGATCCGCATGGCGGGCTCTACGCCCGCGATGTGCTGGACGTCCTGCCGTCGCCGCGCCTGATCGCCGTCTTCCGCGACCCCGCCGCGGCGGCCGCCCGCATCCACATGCTGACCGGTCAGCCGGTCGCGGAGGCGATGAACGACGTGCTCTGGCTCTACGGAAAGGCGCAGGGCCTGATCGCGGAGCCGCCCGCCCCGCTGGCCATGGCCAGCTATGAAAAGGCGCTGGTGCGCCCGGAACGTTTCGTCGAGCAACTCGCCTTCTTCTGCCATCTCGAACCGACGCCGGAACAGATCAGAGAGGCCATTGCCTTCATCAGCCCGGAACGCGGCCATGGCGACCCGCACTCGCCGGGATGGCCCAGGGACGGGGCCTTGTGAGGGCGCGCTTTAGGCACTTCCGAAAAGAAAAAGGCCGGTCGCTGGACCGGCCTTTTTGATGTCAGGAGACCGCTTTCAGCGGCGGCGGCGTCTGGTCCGCCTTTCGCGTCTCGTTCCAGTAGGACACGCACGGAACCTTCGAGCGGTCGCACCGGTCGGCATATTTTCGCGCGATCTCGGTCACCTCTTCCATCAGGCCGGCTTCCAGCGTGATCGGCTTCAGCCCCATCGACAGGAAGGTGTCGTTTTCCACGTGGAGGTCGTTCTCGTCAGCCTCGTTGCGCGGGTTGGGCAGGTTGGCGATTTCCGCGCCGGTCATGTCGGCGATCATCTTGGCCAGATCGCGGACGCGGTGCGTCTCCGTCATCTGGTTCATGATCCGGACTTTCTCGCCGGCCTTCGGCGGGTTTTCGACCGCCAGCTGGATGCACCGCACCGTGTCCTGGATGTGGATGAAGGCGCGCGTCTGACCGCCCGTGCCGTGAACGGTCAGCGGATGGCCGACGGCGGCCTGCATCAGGAAGCGGTTCAGCACGGTTCCATAATCGCCGTCATAGTCGAAACGGTTGATCAGCCGCTCGTCCTTGCGGGTCTCTTCGGTCTGCGTGCCCCACACGATCCCCTGATGGAGGTCGGTGATCTTCACGCCGTCATTCTTGTTGTAGAAATGGAAGAAGAGCTGATCCTGCGTCTTCGTCATGTGATAGATCGAGCCGGGATTGGCCGGGTACAGGATTTCCTGTTCCTTCGGACCTTCCGACGTGTCGACCTTCACCTTCAGATAGCCTTCCGGGATCTTCATCCCCGCCGTGCCGTAGCCGTAGACGCCCATCGTGCCGAGGTGGACGAGGTGGATGTCGCGGCCGGTTTCCACGATCGCGGCAAGCACGTCGTTGGTGGCGTTGAGATTGTTGTCGACCGTGTAGCGCTTGTGGCGCGCCGACTTCATCGAATAGGGCGCGGCGCGCTGCTCGGCGAAATGCACGATGGAATCGGGCGATTCCGCCGCGATCAGGTCGACCAGTTCCTGATAGTCCTTGCCGATGTTGAGATCGACGAAACGGATCTCCTTGCCGGACGCTTCCTTCCACGCATCGAGACGTTTCGACATCGGCTGGATCGGGGTCAGCGACTCGACCTCGAGCTCGATATCGATCTTTCGGCGGGACAGATTGTCCACGATGACGACGTCGTGGCCCTGATTGGAGAGGTGCAGCGCGGTCGGCCAGCCACAGAAACCGTCACCGCCGAGAACAAGAACTTTCATGTCTGAAGCCCGATTACAGCATTCACCAGAGTGTTAGGCTGGTTCTGACAGGCCGGTTCCCGCGTGACAAGTCCGCCAAGCCGCTGCGAAGCCTCGACAGCGCAGGTGTGGAGCGCTAGCGAATGGGCATGAACACGCCCGTCCTTGCCGAACCGCTCGCACCCTTCTCCGACGCTTACATTCTGAAACCGCACCGGTTTCACGATGATCGCGGCTGGTTCGAGGAAACCTGGTCGGCAAAACGCTTTCGTGAACAGACCGGCGTCGAAACGACTTTCGTGCAGGACAATGCGTCGCTCTCGCTCGTCCGCGGGGTCGTCCGAGGCCTCCACTATCAGCGCCCGCCGGCCGCCCAGGGCAAGCTCGTGCGCTGTTCCGCCGGGTCCCTGTTCGACGCCATCGTCGACATCCGGCGCGGCTCGCCGACCTATGGGAAGGCGGCCAGCATTGTCCTTTCGGCCGAGAACGGGCTGCAGCTTTGGGTGCCGCGCGGCTTCGCGCACGGCTTCTGCGCACTCGAACCGGGCACGCAGATCGCCTACAAGGTCGACGGTCCCTACTCGCCGGAATGCGATGCGGGGATCAAATGGAACGACCCCGCGCTGGGCATCGACTGGCCTGTCACCGAGGGCGAAGCCCTGCTCGCGGGCAAGGATCTGAAACATCCTGCGCTGGCCGACGCACCGGCCGACTTCGAATGGGATGGCGCATGAAGATTCTCGTCATCGGTCTCAAAGGCCAGCTCGCCCGCGCCCTCATCGCCCGCAGTGACCGGCCGGGTATCGAGATGGTGGCCGCCGGCCGGCCCCAGATCGATCTGGAACACCCGACGGGCGTCGGCGATCTCGTCGGGGGCGTCCGCCCCGATCTCGTGATCAATGCTGCTGCCTACACCGCTGTCGACCGCGCCGAGGACGAACCGGAGGCCGCCCGCGCCGTCAATGTGACCGGCCCGGCGGCGCTGGCCCGAGCCGCGGCGGCTGCCAACATTCCCTTCATTCACATATCGACGGATTACGTCTTCGATGGCCGGAAGGGCGACCTCTACACCGAGGCTGACGCTGTCAGCCCGGCCAATGTCTATGGAAAGACCAAGGCCGAGGGGGAGGCTGCCGTGCTCGCCGCCCACCCGGGCGCGCTTGTAGCGCGGACCTCCTGGGTCTATGCCCCCGAAGGCGCGAATTTCGTGCGCACCATGCTGCGCCTCGCCGCCGAACGTGACCGGCTGAAAGTCGTCGCCGACCAGTTCGGCCGTCCGACCGAGGCGGGTGCCCTGGCTGACGCGCTTCTGGCGCTGGGACAGGCGCTGCGCTCCGGCGCGCGGGGCGGTCTGCTCCATGTTGCCGCCGAGGGCGACACCAGCTGGCACGGTTTTGCAGTGGCAGCGCTGCGCGGCGCCGGCCTGGCGACGCCGGTCGACGAGATCACCACCGCCGACTTCCCGACCCGCGCCCCGCGCCCGGCGGACACGCGGCTCGACCTGACCCGCGCGAAGAACGATTTCGGCGTCGTGCTGCCGCACTGGCAGGAGTCGCTGGAACGCTGCCTCGCGGCGATGGGCGCCGGTGGACGCCGCGAGCGATAGCGGCTAAACGGCGCCGCGAAACACGCTGCATGCCTATCAAGGGAGTCCGAGCATGGCCGTTCGCGTCGCAATCACGGGGTTTGGCCGCATTGGCCGTCTGGCCCTTCGCGCGGTTTACGAGGAACAGCGCTCCGGTGATGTCGAGGTCGTTGCGATCAACGATTCCTCCACGCCGGAAACCAACGCCCACCTCCTGAAGTACGACAGTGTTCACGGCCGCTTCCCGGGCGATATCACGGTCGGCGACGACTGGATCGATTGCGGCTTCGGCAAGATCCAGAAAGTCTCGAACCGCGACCCGTCGCAGCTGCCCTGGGGCGATCTCGGCGTCGACATCGTCCTGGAATGCACCGGCAAGTTCAATTCCAAGGCCGAATCGATGGCCCACATCGAGAAGTCCGGCGCCAAGCGCGTTCTCGTTTCCGCCCCGGCCAAGAATGCCGACAAGACCATCGTTTACGGCGTGAACCACCACACGCTGACGGCGGACGACATTGTCGTGTCGAACGCGTCCTGCACCACGAACGGCCTCGCCCCGGTGGCCAAGGTCGTCAATGACGCGGTCGGCATCGAGCGCGGCCACGTCACCACGATCCATGCCTATACCGGCGACCAGCCGACGCTGGACCGCAATCACAAGGATCTGCACCGCGCCCGCGCCGCCGCGATGTCGATGATCCCGACGACGACCGGTGCGGCCAAGGCCGTCGGCGATGTGCTGCCGGAGCTGAAGGGCAAGCTCGACGGCGCCGCCGTGCGCGTTCCGACGCCGAACGTCTCCCTGATCGACATGGTCGTTTCGACCGCCCGCGACACCAGCGCGGACGAGATCAACGCCGCGATCCGTGCCGCCGCCGACGGCCCGATGAAGGGAATTCTCGGCTACGATTCGATCCCGCTCGTCTCGATCGACTACAATCACGACCCGCGCTCCTCGATCTGCGCGATCGACAAGACCAATGTCATCGGCGGCCGCCTGGCCCGCGTCATGACCTGGTATGACAATGAGTGGGGTTTCGCCTGCCGCATGATCGATACGGCGGCGGCGATGGGACGTTTCCTTTAAGCGACACCGACGAGGTTCGACATGGCCGTTCCGGGCAAGCTCCGCCGCATCGAGGAAACTGACGTCGAGAACAAGCGCGTCCTTGTGCGCGTCGACTTCAACGTGCCGATGAAGGCCGGGCAGGTCACCGACACCACCCGGCTTTCCGCCGCCCTGCCGACCATCGAACACCTGAAACGCCGCAAGGCGAAGGTGATTCTGCTGGCGCATTTCGGCCGCCCGGAAGGCAAGGTCGTGCCGGAGGAGAGCCTCGCCCCGGTCGCCGATGCGCTGGCCGAGTTGATGGGTGCCCCGGTCGGCTTCTGCCCTGACTGCACAGGCGAGGAGGCTGAGAAGGCCATCTCCGCGATGGAGCCGGGCCAGGTCCTGCTTCTGGAGAACACCCGCTTCCACAAGGGCGAGGAACGCCGCCCCGATGGCGGCAAGACGGGCGATCCGAACTTCGCCAAGGCGCTCGCCGAGCTGGGCGATCTTTACGTGAATGACGCCTTCTCCGCCGCGCACCGCGCCCATGCCTCGACGGCCGGCGTTGCGGAATACCTCCCGGCCTATGCCGGTCTGGCGATGGAGCGCGAGATCGATCACCTCGTTCAGGCGCTCGAAGACCCGAAACGCCCGGTCCTGGCCGTGGTCGGCGGGGCGAAGGTCTCCACCAAGATCGAACTGCTCGCCAACCTCGTGAAGAAGGTCGACCGCCTCGCCATCGGCGGCGCCATGGCCAACACCTTCCTCGCCGCCAAGGGCCTGGATGTCGGCAAGAGCCTCCACGAACCCGACTTCGCGGACACCGCGCGCTCCATCCTGCGCGGCGCGGAAGAAGCGGGCTGCCAGATCATCCTGCCGGTCGATGTCGTGATCGCGCAGGAATTCGCCGAGAATGCCGACAGCCGCACCGTGCCGGTGGACGAGGTTCCCGCCGGCTGGATGATCCTCGATGCGGGTCCGGAAACGGTCGATGCGCTCGCCGATTCGGTGGATGCCTCCAAAACCGTCATCTGGAATGGTCCGCTGGGCGCGTTCGAAACGAAACCCTTCGACACCGCGACGGTCGAGGCCGCGCGCTACGTCGCCAAGCGGGTCAAGGAAAACGGCCTCATCGCCGTGGCCGGCGGCGGCGACACGGTCGCCGCGCTCAACGCCGCGGGCGTGTCGCGCGATTTCACCTTCATCTCCACCGCGGGCGGTGCCTTCCTCGAATGGATGGAAGGCAAGACGCTGCCGGGCGTCGTGGTGCTTTACGAAACGGAATAGAGCCGCCACAAACGGCGCACTTGGAACGGGGGAAACGGGCATGGATCTCGATCAGCTGAACGAAACCGCTCTGGGCATGGTCGCCCCGGGCAAGGGCATTCTCGCCGCCGACGAATCGACCGGCACGATCAAGAAGCGCTTCGATTCCATCGGTCTGGAATCCAGCGCCGAGAAGCGCCGCGACTGGCGCGAGATGCTGTTCCGCACCGAGCCGGCCATGTCCGAGCACATTTCCGGCGTCATCCTCTATGACGAGACGATCCGCCAGAATGCCGAAGACGGCACGCCGCTGGTGAAGCTGATCACCGATGCCGGCTCCATCCCGGGCATCAAGGTCGACACCGGCGCCAAGCCGCTGGCCGGTGCGCCGGGTGAGACGATCACCGAGGGCCTCGACGGTCTGCGCGACCGCCTCAACGAGTATTACGAGCTGGGTGCGCGCTTCGCGAAATGGCGCGCCGTGATCGATATCGGCCGCGAAGGCGACGACGCCGTCCCGTCGCAATACTGCATCAACGTCAACATGCACGCGCTCGCACGCTATGCCGCGCTGTGCCAGGAAGCCAACATCGTCCCGATCGTCGAGCCGGAAGTCCTGATGGACGGCGATCACTCGATCGAGCGCTGCTACGAAGTCACCGAATACACGCTGAAGCGCCTCTATGAGGAGCTGTTCGCGCAAGGCGTCGTGCTCGAGGGCACGATCCTGAAGCCGAACATGATCATCTCCGGCCAGAAATCCGCCGACCAGGCCACGGTCGAGGAAGTCGCCGACATGACGGTGCAATGCCTGTCGAACTGCGTGCCGGCCGCCGTGCCGGGCATCGCCTTCCTCTCGGGCGGCCAGTCCGACGAACAGGCGACCGCGCACCTCAACGCGATGAACGCCGCCTACGACCTGCCCTGGCCGCTGACCTTCTCCTATGGCCGCGCGCTTCAGGCCGCGCCGCTGAAGGCGTGGGGCAAGACCGGCGACGTGAAGGCCGGCCAGGCCGCCTTCAACCACCGCGCCCGCATGAACGGCCTCGCCGCCCTCGGCCAGTGGTCGAAGGATCTGGAAAGCGGGAAGTAATTCCCCCTCACCCGACCCTTCGGGCCACCCTCTCCCTCGAGGGAGAGGGAAAGAAACGCCGCACCTTATTCCCTCTCCCTTCAGGGAGAGGGTTAGGGTGAGGGGTCTTCCCAAACGCCGCCACCTGCGCTCAACTCCCGGCCATGATCCGCCTCGCCGTCATCCTCGCCCTGATGCTCTCCGCTTCCGCGCTCGCGCAGGTGAAGCCCGGCATGGGAGGTGAGCCGCCGGTCGAGCGCGAGACCGGGCCGGACCTTCAGGGCGCGCCGCCGCCGGGCAGCGACGGCGCATATCTGATCGCGCCTTACATCGATCTGTCCGAACGCGAGCAGGCGGTGTTCCACGCCCGCGTCGTGCCGATGCTCACCCTCGAACACCCGATGACCAATACCGGCAACGAAAACGCGCCCTGGTATTGCTTCGCCTTCGCGGACCTGTCGGGCGCGGAGCTTGCCCGCCGCCGCATCGCGAATGAGCGCGGCCTCGAAACCCTCGCCGCCCAACTGATGATCGCCGAGGATTGCGCGGCGGGTTAAAGCGGTGAGTGACGGCAGAGCGCGCCGTCACCGAGCAAGCGCCGACCGTCTTCATCGCACAGCGCGTCGATCGAGTAAGCGCGGGGCGTCTTCCGGTCGCCGCCGGCATAGCGCACCACGGCAAAGACCGGTGCGTCCTCCCCGTCCATCGCGACGCAGCCATAGGCCTCGCCGTTGAGGTCGAGCGGGCTGCCGCCCTGCGGGCGCACCCGTGCGGGCAGGAGCCGGCCCCAGCCGGTGACGCAGGCCTCTGCCGCCGCTGCAATACGCTCGCGCAGGGTTTCCGGCGTCCAGTCGGGCTCCGGAACGACCCGCCGCTCGATGCCCGGGAAGGGCGGCAGGGACACGCCATCGATGATGAGGAAACTGTTCCCCTGATCCTCACCGGCGCGCGCCGCCGTAAAGACGAGCGCGGCGAGGGCCGCGAGGGCAAGGAGGTTGAGGACGGCTTTCATGGTGATGCCCATCCTGCCGGGTCCCGGATGAATGAGCGCTGAGCAGATTTTCTCCTCGCCCTTCGAGGGCCGCTGTCGCGGCCGCCTCAGGATGAGGAGAAAATCACCCTCATGCTGAGGTGCCGCCGCAGGCGGCCTCGAAGCACGAGGGTGATGCCACTGCATCGCCGCTTTCCCGCGCGGCGGTTTTCGGCTTCATTCTCGGACCATGGCCGAGCTTTACATCCTCACCCCGCCGCGGATCGAACCGGGCTTTGAAAAGACGCTGGACGCGGCGCTGTCCGCCGGGCCGGTCGGTGCGCTGCAGATCCGCCTGAAGGACCATTCCCGCGAGGAGCTGCTGACGCTCGCCCCGCCACTGATCAAGTGCGCTCACCGCCACGGCGTCGCGGTCATCCTAAATGACGACCCGCAGCTGGCGCTCGATCTGGGCTGCGATGGTGTCCATATCGGCCAGCAGGACGCGCCCTATGCGCTGGCGCGGAAGACGCTCGGGCCCGCGCGGATCATCGGCGTCACCTGTCATGACAGCCGCCATCTGGCGATGGAAGCCGGCGAGAAGGGTGCGGACTACGTCGCCTTCGGCGCCTTCTTCCCGACCACGACCAAGACGGCGAAGACCGCCGCCGATCCCGAACTTGTCGAATGGTGGTCGGAGCTGTTTGAAATCCCGTGCGTCGCCATCGGTGGCATCACGGTGGACAATGCCGCCCCGCTGATCGCGGCGGGCGCGGACTATCTCGCGGTGTCGGGGGGCATCTGGAACCACGCGGCCGGACCGGTGGAAGCGGTCCGCGCCTTTGCCCAGCTTCTGAAAGCCTGACATGACCTCCCTGATGATTGCCGCCCTCGTGGCCGCCGCGCTGGCACAGGAAACCCCGCCGCCCGCCAGTGAAGCGCCCCGCCCCGCCTTGCCGCAGGGCTTCGACGTGCTCGACGCCGAAGCGCAGGACGAAGCGCTCCGCCGGCTGGAGGAAACCGCCGACCCCGACGATCCGGCCACGGCGGGCGAGGAGGCGCTGGTCCGCGCGCAATTCGCCTTCGCCACCGGCGACTACCGCACGGCTCTGCTCTACGCCGAGACCGCATCCGCCGCAGGACTGCCTCGCGGCGCGACGCTGGCCGGCCTCATCCACCTCAATGGTGTGATCGAGACGGCCGACGATGCGACGGCGGTGCGCTTCTTCCGCCGCGCCTCCGTGCTCGAAGAGCCGGTCGCAACCTATTATCTCGGCGTGATGGCGCGTGAAGGGCGGGGCGGGCTGCAGCCGCCCGAAGCACCGGGCTTCTTCGCCCGCGCCGCCCGCGAAGGCCATATCCTCGGCATGATCGCGCACGCGCGCATCCTCAAGGAATCCCCGGTCCCGCAGGACGCCGCCGAGGCGATGGAATGGGGCGAACGCGCCGCCAGTCAGAACCACCCCGAGGCGATGTACGAATTCGCCCGCATGCTCGACGACTGGGAACGCGGCCCGCACGACTATGAACGCGCCCGTTTCTGGTATGGCCGCGCCGCCGAGGCCGGTCACGCCGAGGCCGCCCTGCAGGCCGGGCTGATGGCCGCCGAGGGTGTCGGTGGCGAGGAAGACCCGGTCGCGGCGCTGGCGCTGGTGCGTCAATCCGCTGAGCTGGGCTTCGCCCCGGCGCAAGGCCAGTACGGTCTGATGCTGCACCAGGGCTGGAACGGGGCCGATCCCGACCCGGCCTCCGCCGCCGACTGGTTCCGCCAGGGTGCCGAGGGCGGTGACGGCGAGTCGGCCTATCTCTACGCGCTCGCGCTCGCCACCGGTGACGGCGTCGAGGCCGACCTGCCGGAGGCCTATTACTGGACGCTGCGCGCGCGCCGGAACATGGACGGCAGCGAGAACGACGATGTCGACCGCCAGCGCCTCGAAGCCGGGCTGGAAAACATCCTGCCCGTCGGCCTTCGAAACGAGATCGAGGCCCGCCTCGCGATCGGAGGGTAAGCACCCCCCGCTTGCCGGTTCGCCTCGCTGCTGTTATGCCGCGCGGCGATTTCGGCCCGCATCGAACGGGCCGCTTCTTTCTCAGGTCAGGCGGAACGCGTCCCATGAAGATCAATGGCAATGAATTGAAGCCCGGCATGGCGATCGAACACCAGGGCACGCTCTGGTCGGTCGTGAAAGCCGAAGCGGTGAAGCCGGGCAAGGGCGGCGCCTTCGCCCAGGTCGAGCTGAAGAACCTCCTGGACGGCCGCAAGCTGAACGAACGTTTCCGCTCCGCCGACAAGGTCGAGCGAATCCGCCTGGAACAGAAGGATCACCAATTCCTGTTCGCTGACGGCGAAATGCTGACCTTCATGGACACCGAGAGCTATGAGCAGATCGCGCTGCAGCGCGACTGGGTCGGCGACGAGCAGGCTGCCTACCTCCAGGACGGCATGATGGTGACGCTGGAATTCCACCAGGAACAGCCGATCGGCATCACCCTGCCGACGCATGTCGAACTGGAAATCGCCGACACCGAGCCGGTCGTGAAGGGCCAGACGGCGGCGAACTCTTACAAGCCGGCGGTGCTGACCAATGGCGTGCGCACCGCAGTGCCGCCCTTCGTCGGCGTCGGCGAGAAGGTCGTGATCGCCACCGAAGACGGCAGCTACGTCCGCCGGGCGGACTAGGCCGGGATCGTGGCAAATCTCTCAGCCCTGATGCAGATCATGTCGACGGCCGCCCGCAAGGCGGGCCGCAAGCTGTCGCGTGATTTCGGTGAAGTCGAACACCTTCAGGTCGCCCGCAAGGGACCGGCGGACTTCGTGTCCGCCGCCGACCGCAAGGCCGAAGAGATCATCTTCGAGAACCTCACCGAAGGCCGCCCGGGCTACGGCTTCCTGATGGAAGAGCGCGGCGAGGTCGAGGGCACCGACAAGACCCACCGCTGGATCGTCGACCCGCTCGACGGCACGCTGAACTTCCTGCACGGCATGCCGCATTTCGCGATCTCCATCGCGCTCGAGCGCGAGGGCGAGATCGTCGCCGGCCTCGTCTACAATCCGGCCACGGACGACATGTTCCACGCCGAGAAGGGCCGCGGCGCCTGGGTCAATGACCGCCGGCTGCGCGTGGCGGGCCGTACTGAGCTGCACGAATCCGTCATCGCGACCGGCACGCCCTTCTTCGGCAAGAAGGGCCATGCCCGCTTCCTGAAAGAGTTGCACCAGGTCATGCCGAACGTGGCGGGCATCCGCCGCTATGGCGCCGCCTCGCTCGACCTCGCCTGGGTCGCGGCGGGCCGGTTCGACGGCTTCTGGGAACGCGACCTCAAGGCGTGGGACATCGCCGCAGGCCTGATCCTGGTGCGCGAAGCCGGCGGCTATATCGGCGAGATCGACGGCGGCAAGGACGTGCTGACGACCGGCAATATCGTTGCCGGCAATGAAGCCATCCTGACGAAGCTGACCGCGAAGCTTCAGGCCGCGGCCTGATCAAAACTTGCGTCACCCCGGCGAAAGCCGGGGTCCAGAGCGACTGGAAATCTGGATTCCGGCTTTCGCCGGAATGACGGATGTTGGCGAAGACGCGCCGAAACGCGCTATCCTCCTGCGATGATCTTCGACACTCCGCCCGAACCAACCGAATTCGTCATCACGCCGGACGACCGCGCCGCGATCCACGATTGCGTCGCCGCGACCGATGAAACCATCGAGAATTTCGCCGCCGAATTTCGCGACGGCGACTGGTGGGTGCGCGTGCGGGAGGACGGCGAGGCAAGCTGGATAACCCTCATCCCCTACGATCCCGACACCGGCATGCGCGGCGGCGACGTGACCTGCGGATATGACCGCGAAACGGGCAACCGCATTCACGGGCCGACATTCGGGCGTTAAGCGCCTAAGAATGGCCAGAAAGCCCCGTCACCCATATCCGCCGGGGCAATGCGGAAGGGATGAGCATGCCGTCGCGTTACGATGAATTGCAGGACGAAGCGGTTCCGGCCGTGCGCTTTACCGGGCCGGCCCAATACCTGGTCTGGATGGCCGTTTTCGTCGGGATAGTCGCGCTGGTCGCGGGGCTTCTCGCCGGGCCGATCGAGACCGCCTTCATGGCCAATGTCTATATCAACGGCCTGATCCTCGCCGTCCTCTTCGTCGGCATCGCCTATACCTTCCTGCAGGCCATCGCCATCGGCCCGGCCGCGCGCTGGCTCCGCCGCTACCAGACCGCCGCCCCGCAGGAAAAACTGCCGACCCCGCCCGCCATGATCGCGCCGATGGCCTCGATGATGAGCGACACCGGAAAGCGCAGCCGCCTGTCGGCCGCCTCGGTACGGACCGTGCTCGATTCCGTGGGTGCGCGGATGACCGAGGCCGGCGCGCTCACCCGCTATTTCGGCCGCCTCCTGATCTTTCTTGGCCTCCTTGGCACCTTCTGGGGCCTGCTCCTCGTCGTGTCGGATGTTGGCGATGCGGTGCGCGCCGTGACCGCGTCCTCCACCGGGGGTGAAGCCGACGTGATGCGCCTGATGGCCGCGATCGAGGAACCGATCCAGGGCATGGGCACGGCGTTTGCGTCCTCGCTCTTCGGCCTCGCCGGCTCGCTCGTCATCGGCTTCCTCGACCCGCAGGCGAGCCGCGCGCACAACCGCTTCTACAACGAGATCGAGGAATGGCTGTCCTCCATGTCGCGCCTCGCCGCGGCAGGCCCCTCGACCACGTCGGATGGCGAGGTCTCCACGGCCTATGTCGGTGCGCTGCTGGAGCAGACCGCCGAGACGATGGAACGCCTCGCGATCACGATGGAGCGCCACACCCGCGACCTCGACGAGGTGATGCGGCGCATGGCGCAGGAAAGCGCCGCCGGCCAGCAGGAAGCTGCCCGGGCGCTGCGCGACGAGATCCGCGTCCTCGTCCGTGCCATCGAGGCGCAAGTCCGTATCAATCGCGGCGGCCATGACCGGGGCGGCGATCTGTGAGTTACGCCCCCCGCCTTTCCCGCTTCGGCGACAATGGCGATTCCGGTGACTACTGGCCGGGCTTTGTCGATGCGCTGGCGACCCTTCTGCTCGTCATCGTCTTTCTTTTGTCGATCTTCCTCGTCGGCCAGTTCGCGCTCGGCCGTGCTCTGACCGGCCGCGACGAACAGCTGGCGCAGCTCAACACCCAGCTCGCCCAGCTGACCGATGAGCTGAGCCTCGCCCGCGGCGAGAACCAGCGCCTGACGACCGAGATGACGGCGCTGCGTGCGACCCTGTCCGATGTCGAGGCGGAACGCGACGAACTGTCGGACCAGCTCGTCATCGTGCTGGGCCAGCTCGACGACACCCAGGCGACCCTGGTGGAATCGGAAACGCTCAATGCCGAACAGACCGACCAGCTGACAGCGCTGAACCTGCAGGCGCAGGCGCTGCGCGACCAGATCGCGGAACTCTCCGCCCTGCTCGATGCCGCCGAGGCGCGCGAGGCGGAACTCAATAGCGAGATCGTCAATCTCGGAGAACGCCTCAACGCCGCCTTGGCCAGCCGCGTGGCGGAACTGGCGCGCTATCGCTCTGAATTCTTCGGCCGTCTGCGCGACATTCTCGGCAACCGCACCGGAATCTCCATCGTCGGCGACCGCTTCGTCTTCGAATCCGACGTGATCTTCCCGTCCGGCTCCGCCGCGATCTCGAATGAGGGCCGCGAAAGCCTGCGCCCCGTCGCCGAGGCGATCATCCAGCTGACGCGGGAAATCCCCGACGACATCGACTGGGTGATCCAGATCGAGGGCCACACCGATCCGCGCCCGATCCGGTCGACCTATCCGTCGAACTGGCACCTCTCCGCCGCGCGGGCGATCTCGGTGATCAATTATTTCGAGGATCTGGGCGTGCCGCCGGAACGCATGGTCGCGGCCGGCTATGGACAATATCAGCCGATCGCGCAGGGCGACACCGAAGCCGCCTATGCCCGCAACCGCCGCATCGAACTGAAATTGACGAGCCGGTAGGTCTACTATTTGCCCTCCCCCTTGAGGCTTCGACCTGTCCCAAAGCGCGAAACGCTCCAGTGGAGCGTTTCGAGGGGAGAAGGGTCGGGAGGCTGAGCGTTAGCCAGCCGACCGGGGTGGGGGTCTTTAACTCACCTTTCTCCGACGCTCCCCGGTTTCGCGGAGCGAAGACCGGGGTCCAGTCTGGATCCCGGACCGGCTACGCCGTCCGGGAAACGACAAACAATATGGTAATCACACACCCCACTCCGCTCCCCTTCAGGGGGAGGGAAATGGCTCACGCACAGCCCGCGCATCTTGGCGCGGCGGGGTCGGCTTCGAGCCGGGCCGGGGCGATGGCTTCGCCGCACTCCACACACCAGCCATACTCGCCCTCATCAAGGCGTTTCAGTGCGGCATCGATGCGGCGGACTTCCTTTGTCCGGCGGGCGTCGGCGGCCATCATCATGGCCTGAACCTGCAGCGAGTCCTGCCGCGACAGCCGCCCGACGGACTGCTGGTCGAGCTCGACCGGCTTGCGGTCGTCGCGGGCACTTTCGGAAAGCGCGATGAGTTCGGATTTGAGGGCGAGAAGGCGACTGCGTACCGTGTCGGTATCAAGGGTCATGCCGCGAGGTGTAGCATGGCCGTCAGCCGAAGGAGAGCCGGAATGCGCGCCCATTTCCAGCGATTTGCAGCCTACAACGCCTGGGCCAATGCAAGGCTCTACGAGGCGGCCGCCAGGCTGACCGATGAGGAATGGCACCGCGACACGGGCGCCTTCTTCACCAGCCTTGCCGGAACGTTGAACCACCTCCTCGTCGCCGACCGGATCTGGATGCGCCGTCTGACGGGCGAGGGCGAGACGCACACAAAGCTGACCGACCTGCCCTTCCCGGACTTCGCCGCGCTGCGCGCCGTCCGGGAGACGATGGATGCGCACATAATCGCCTTCGTCGACGGTCTGGACGCAGCCTCGTTCGATGAAGACGTCCACTATTCCAACACGCGCGGCGAGCCGCATCACCTGCCGCGCGGCCTGATCCTGGCGCATTTGTTCAATCACCAGACCCATCACCGCGGACAGGCCCATCACATCCTCTCCCAGCTGGGTCACGAGCCGCCGCCGCTCGATCTCCTCTACTTCGCCCTTCCGGCCGCCTGAGGGGCGGGATTCGCCATTGCAGCGTTCCGCTGGCCAGTCCCGGCGGCGCACTCTAGCTTCGCCCCGAACTGAGGGACTGAATTTATGGTTGAAACGATTCTCGCGCTGGAAGGCGCGACCAAGCGCTTTGGCGGCGTTCCGGCCGTCCGGGCGATGGACCTGACGGTCGAGCGCGGCACGATCACCGGCTTTCTGGGGCCGAACGGCGCGGGAAAGACTACCTCGCTGCGCATGTCGCTGGGCATCATCACCCCTGATGAGGGCCGGGCCCGCCTGTTCGGCAAGGCACCGAACGCCGGCACGCTCGACCGGGTTGGTTTCCTCCCCGAGGAGCGCGGCATCTACAAGAAGATGGTGGCGGAAGACGCCGTCACTTTCTTTGGGCGCCTGAAGGGCATGTCGGCCGGCAAGGCGCGTCAGCGCGCCGGCGAGATGCTGGAGCGCGTCGGCCTTGGCGATGCCCGCAAGAAGAAGATCAAGGAAATGTCGAAGGGCATGGCGCAGAAGGTCCAGATCGCGGCCGCGCTGGTCCACGACCCTGAATTCATCATCCTCGACGAGCCCTTTTCCGGTCTGGACCCGGTGAACCAGAAAGTGCTGGAGCGCATGATCCGCGCCGAGAACGAGGCCGGGAAGACCATCCTCTTCTCCACCCACGTCATGGAACATGCCGAACGCCTGTGCGACCGCATCGTGCTGATCGCCAAGGGACGGAAAGTGTTCGACGGCACGGTCAACGAGGCGCTCGGCACCGTGCCGCGCCGCGTGCTGATCGAGACGGGCGAGGGGCCGGACGCCGCGCCGGTGCTCGCCGCCCATGGCGCCGTCACCGATGACGGCATGACGGCGGAAGGCACGCACCGCTACACGCTCGACCTCGCGCCGGGCAGCGACGCCCAGGATGCCCTCAAGGCTCTGGTCGATGCCGGAGTGCGCCTCGCCCGCTTCGAACCGGTCCGCGCCCATCTGCACGAGGCCTTCGTCCATCTTGTCGAAACCGCCGAAGGGGAGCCGGCCTGATGCGCGCCATCTATCTCATCGCCCGCCGGGAGTATCTCTCCTATGTCGCGACCTGGGGCTTCTGGCTCTCCCTCCTCTCGGTCCCGCTCTTCATGCTGGTCGGCGGCGGCCTGCCGGCCCTGATCGAAGGATCCCAGCCGACCCGTCACTACGTGATGATCGACGAGACCGGCGACGGCTATGCCGAAGCCCTGCGCGACGCTTTTGCGCAGCGCAGCCGGGACGATGCGCTCGAAGCCTTGCGCGCTGCGGCCGAACCGCTCGGCCGGGAAGACCAGCTTCCCGCCGCCGAAGCCGCGCTGAACGCCGAGCCGGGCCTTGAAGGCCTGCCCGAAGCGGTCGAGGCACTCGGCCTGCCCGCCTCCTCCGTCTCCATCGACGGGTCGAGCCGCTTCATCGAGGTCGATCCGCCCGCCCGCGACGCGGAAACCCTGCGGCCCTACCTGCTGGGTGAGCAGACGATCATGACCGAAGAGGGCGAGCAGCCGCTCTTCGCCGCCATCATCATCCGCAACGACGCGAACAGCCCGGTCGGGATCACGGTCGACTACTGGAGCGCCTCGCTGACCGATACCGCGCTCCGCAACCGGGTGCAGGACCGCCTGTCAGACATCCTGCGCGAACGGCGCCTGGCCGAAGCCGGCGTGCCGCGTGACCTCCTGAACGAGATCAACGCGATCGACGTCGACGCCCGCGAACTGAACCCGGAACGCACCGGCGAGGCCGCCGCCGTCTCGACGGCGGAGCGCATCCCCTTCGTCGTCGGCGTCGCCATGGCCTTCATCCTGTGGACGATCATCTTCTCGGTCGTGAACATGCTGCTGACCGCGATGATCGAGGAACGCGGCAACAAGGTGCTGGAAGTCCTCCTCGCCTCGGCACGCTTCCACGAAATCCTGATCGGCAAGCTGATGGGCGTTGCGGCGGTGTCCGCCACCCTCCTCCTCTTCTGGGGCGGGCTGGGCATGCTGGGCCTTGTCGGCGTGCAGACGCTGCTCGGCGCCGCCGAACTGCCGGTTGCCGACATCATCGGCGCAGTGCTCGATCCGGGCCTTCTCCTGCCGGCCTTCGGCTACTTCATCATCGGCTATCTGATGTATGGCGCGGTCTTCCTCGCCATCGGCTCGCTCTGCGACACGCTGCAGGAAGCCCAGACGCTCATGAGCCCGATCATGCTGGTCATGTTCATCCCGCTCTTCGTGGTGATGGCCGCCATCGAGTCGCCCGACTCCACCGTGGTGCAGGTCGTCTCCTGGATCCCGATCTGGACCCCCTTCGTGATGATCGCACGCATCCCGTCCGATCCGCCGCTGTGGGAAATGCTGGCGACCACCGGCCTCATGGTCGGCTTTGCCATCGTCGTGATCGCGCTCGCCGGAGCGGTCTTCCGCCAGGGCGCACTCGGCCGGGCCAATGCCGACTCGGTGAAGAAGATGCTGAACTTCGGCAAGAAGAAGTCGGCCTGATCCATCAAGGTTGAATTCCCGGACGCGCCTTGGCGCGATCCGGGACCTCGACGGGATCGGGAGCAATGGCGATGCCATTGAGCCGCGCCCTGTCGGGGTCCCCGCTTTCGCGGGGAATTCAGGAGATGGGAAAACGAGAAAGATGACCCAAAAAGAAAAACCCCGCGCCGGTGGCGCGGGGTTTTCCATGCAATCTCTAATCCGTCTGCGGACTGGACTAGCGGCGTCCCGTGCCGCCCTTGCGGGGCAGCAGGCCTTCGCGCTGGGCGCGCTTGCGGGCGAGCTTGCGGGCCCGGCGGATCGCCTCGGCCTTTTGACGCGCGCGCTTCTCCGAGGGCTTCTCGTAGTGCGTGCGGCGCTTCATCTCGCGGAAAGTGCCTTCCCGCTGCATCTTCTTTTTCAGCGCGCGGAGCGCTTGCTCCACGTTGTTATCGCGTACGACGATCTCGACTATGGTCCGCTCTCCCGAGTTCTGCTGTCCGGGCGTACGGAACTCTTCCGTCACGCCGCTTGTTCCAAAGTCCGCTTGGAGGCGGGGGCTTTACCAGAGCGCAAACCCCCTGTCCACACCTGCTGCGCGGCGATTCAGCACGCCCCACATGACGTGGCGGTCATACCACGCTAAATCCCCTGTCCATGACGACGAACCGCACCCGTGCCGACACCGCCCGCCTCGCCTTGCTGGAGGCGATTCTGCCCCATGCCGCCTTCGATGGCTGGAACGAGGCAAGCCTTGCCGCCGCGGCGAAAGACGCGGGGATGAGCCCGGGCGAAGTGCAGCTCTATCTCACCGGCGGCGTGCTTGACCTGATCGGCTTCTGGTCGCTGGAACTCGACCGCCAGGCGCGCGATTCCATCGAGGAAGCCGATCTCGCCGCGATGAAGATTCGCGAGCGCGTGACCTTCGCCGTGCACCAGCGCCTTGAGGCCATCGGTCCCAACGAGGAGGCCGCGCGCAAGGCCCGTGCCCGTCTGCTCTTGCCGGATGCCGCGGGGCTGGGCGCAAAACTCGTCTGGACGACGAGCGACATGATCTGGCGCGCGCTGGGCGACCCGTCGACCGATTTCAATTTCTACACCAAGCGGATGACGCTCTCGGCGGTCTACACGTCGAGCCTCACTGCTTGGCTCGCCGACATGAGCGAGGACAAGGCCGAAGCGTCCGCCTTCCTCGATCGCCGGATCGAGAATGTCATGCAGTTCGAGAAGGTGAAGGCGCAGGTCCGCAAGGCGACGTCCGGTCTGCCCGATCCGGCCGGCATTCTGGCCAAGCTGCGGTATGGGCTCGGGCGGCCCTAGAGCGCGATCAGGCGATTGACGTGGCCCATCTTGCGGCCGTCGCGCACATTGCGCTTGCCGTAGAGGTGCAGGCGGACCTCAGGGTCCGCGATCAGGTCCGTCCACGCATCGACATCATGACCGATGAGATTGGTCATCGTGCAGCGTGAGTGCGGCTCCGGGTCGCCGAGCGGCCAGCCGGCCACCGCGCGCATATGCTGTTCGAACTGGCCCGCCGGACAGGCATCCATCGTCCAGTGACCGGAATTGTGCACGCGCGGGGCGATCTCGTTCACCCACAGGCCCTGTTCGCCCATGTCGAACAGCTCGACGGCGAAGACGCCGACATGATCGAGGCCCGCGCCGATCTTCTCTGCGATGGCGATCGCCTGATCGCGGATCGCGTCACTCGCCTCGGCCGGCGCAATGGATTCGCGCAGGATTCCGCCGCGGTGAACATTCTCCGCCAGCGGGAAGGGCAGGACCGTCCCGTCGAGTGCGCGCGCGGCGACAACGGAGAGTTCTCGCGTGAACGGCGCGAAGCCTTCGAGGATGGCGGGCTGTCCGCCGATCTCGTCCCACGCGGCTTCGGCGTCGGAGGGCGATTTCAGCCGTGCCTGTCCCTTGCCGTCATAGCCGAAGCGGCGGGTCTTCAGGATGGAGGGCGCGCCGACCTGTTCGATGGCGGCCTTGAGGGTGTCGAGACTGTCCACCGCCGCCCAGGGTGCGGTCGGGATGCCAAGCCCGTTGATGAAGTCTTTCTCCGTCACCCGGTCCTGCGTCAGCTCGAGCGATTTCGCGCCGGGGCGAACCGGGGCGGCGGAGGCGGCGGCGTTCAGCGCCTCCAGCGGCACATTCTCGAATTCGAAGGTGACGGCGGCGCAGCGCGCGGCGAAGGCCTGAACGGCCCCGAGGTCGCTCCACGGCGCGGCCCAGGCGCGGTCGCACACGCGCGCGGCGGGACAGTTCGGCTCCGGGTCGAAAACGTGGATGTCGAAACCCAGCTGCGCCCCGGCCATGGCCAGCATGCGCCCCAGCTGTCCGCCGCCGAGAATGCCGATCGCGGCACCGGGTTGCAGCGGCGTGTCATGGCGCATGGGGGAAATGTCCTAGTCTTCGACGCTGTGGGGAACGCTGTCGGTCTGGGCCTGGCGCCAGTCGGCGAGGCGCTGCGCGACCGTCTCGTCGCCAAGCGCGATGATCGACGCGGCGAGCAGGCCCGCATTCTTCGCCCCGGCCTTGCCGATCGCCAGCGTGCCGACGGGCACACCGCCCGGCATCTGCACGATGGAAAGAAGGCTGTCCTGACCTTTGAGCGTGGCCGATTCCACTGGCACGCCCAGCACGGGCAGGGCGGTCATCGAGGCGATCATGCCGGGAAGGTGGGCGGCACCGCCAGCGCCTGCGATAATCACCTTCAGACCCGCGTCCTTCGCGCCCTTGGCGAAGTCCGTCATACGGTCCGGCGTGCGGTGAGCGGAGACGACCCGGCAGTCATGCGCGACGCCCAGTTCCGACAGAATGTCGGCGGCGTGCTTCATCGTCGGCCAGTCCGAACGCGATCCCATGACAATCGCGACGACCGGTGTGTCGTGGCCTGCGGGCATTTCAGCCTCCCGGCGAAAGGAAGCGCGCGAACATAGACACCGCCGCGCCGCCGTCAAGCAGGCTTGGGGTTTCCGGGTTAACCTTGACCCTTTCTTAACCGCGCCCCGCGAGCATGGACCCGATTGCACCCGCATTCTCCGGGAAGGACAGGTCATGCGCATCGGACGGCTCGATCAATCCGGCAGCACCCGCGCCGCGGGCGAAACCAAACGCGCCTCGGCGTCTTCCGGCTCTTCCGCCGCGTCCTCCACGGCCGCGCCGCGCGATGCCGCCTCGATCATGGGCGTGCCGGAACCGGAACTGACGCCCAACGTCCAGCGCGCCCTCCTGACCCTGATGGGCGAGGTCGACCAGCTGCGCCAGGAAACCGAGCGTCTGCGCACCCGTGTGCGCGAACTGGAATCGCTCGCCGATCACGATGCCATGCTTCCGGTGTTGAACCGCCGCGCCTTCGTGCGCGAAGTGTCCAAGGCGCTGGCGCTGGCCGAACGGCACAACGCGCCGTCGGCACTGGTCTTTTTCGATCTCAACGGCTTCAAGACGATCAACGACACCCACGGCCATGCCGCGGGCGATGTCGCTCTGCACCACGTCGTGAACCTGATCGCCTCGCATCTGCGCGAGACCGACGCGATCGGGCGGCTGGGCGGAGACGAGTTCGGTGTCGTCCTGACCCTGTCGACGCAGGCCGCGGCCGAAACCAAGGCCGAACAGCTCGCGACGCTGATCGCGGAATCGCCCTTCGAGCATGAAGGCAAGGCGCTGCAGGTCGGCGCGGCCTGGGGCGTGTGGCCGCTCGAAGCGGGCATGACGACGGACGCGGCGCTGGCCGAGGCCGATGCGGCGATGTACGCCAACAAGGCCGCGAACAAGGAACGCGCCGCCTCTTGAGGTGTCCTACGCGATGATGTCGGGAGTGAGCTGATCCTCGAGGGCCGAGATCCGGTCCTTCAGGAAGAGCTTTTCCTTTTTGAGCCGGGCGATTTTCAGCTGGTCGGCCACACCGGTTTCAACGAGGGCCGTGATCTGACCGTCGAGCGCACGGTGCTCGCCCCGCAACTGCATGATGCGGGCTCTCAGCGCGTCCTGATCGAGAAAATCTTCGCCCATGTGCGACGTGTCACATCCGGAATGTGGAAATGGGAACCGCGTCCGGCACCACCGGGGCCAGCCAACGGGGGCGGACACTACTACTTTTCGACCGCCGGTAAAATCCGCGAAATGAGCGTTTCAAATGAGGCATTTAGCCCCGCCGCCGCGGCGTAGTCCGTCAGATTGGCGTTCACGAGGGAGACGAAATCCGCATCGGTTTCCTGTCCCGGCGCATTCGTCTCCAGACGCTCCAGCGTGATGATCTCGCTCTCCAGTTCGAGCGCCTTCAGCCGCTGGCGCAGGACCGCGATGTCGTCGTCGGACCCGGCATGCGGCTTGATTGCCCGCCGCGCCGCGCGAAGCGGCCGCGTGACGGCATCGCCCCAGTCCCGGCCCCAGTTGATCGCGGTCTCGAGATCGTCGCCCGGAGCGCGGCCCGTTGCCGCCAGCCACAGGCACCACAGCACGAGCGTCACGTCGCATCCGGCCGTGTCCTGCAGGTCCAGCAGCGCTTCGCGCACGCCGTCGGCATCATAGATGCGCAGCGAGAAGGCTTTCAGGCCTTCGCTCACGACTTCGGGGCCGGACGTTTGCCGCCTTCCAGTTCCTCGCCCCACCGGCGGACCGGCGTCCAGTCGAGGCCGAACAGGTCGAGCGCGCGGCCGACCGACTGGTCGACCATGTCCTCCAGCGATTTCGGCCGGGCATAGAAGGCCGGCAGGGGCGGCATGATGATCGCCCCCATCTCGGTCAGCTGGGCCATCGTGCGGATATGCCCCAGATGGAAGGGCGTTTCGCGGACCATCAGGACCAGCTTGCGCCGCTCCTTCAGCACCACGTCCGCGGCCCGCGTCATCAGGCTCGAGGTCACGCCGGTCGCGATCTCCGACATCGTGCGCACAGAGCACGGCGCGATCAGCATGCCGAGCGTCCGGAAGGATCCCGAGGCGATCGACGCGCCGATATCGGCAGGCTTGTACGCCATGTCCGCCATGGCCTTCAGCTCTCGCGGTTCCAGCGAGGTCTCGTAGCCAAGCGTCATCTCCGCCGCCTTCGAGGCGACGAGGTGGGATTCGACGTCCAGATCCTTTAGGGCCGCGAGCGCGCGCACCCCGTAGATGACGCCCGAAGCGCCGCTGATCCCGACGATGAGGCGCGATCGTTCACGCATTTTCAGCCTCGTCTTTAAACGTGATGTGACAGATAGCGCACGGACGTGTTTCAATCACCCCGTCGTTAGCTTCATCAAGGAGTTGCCCTCATGGCCATCGAAGCCCGTATTCGTGAACTCGACGCCCGTCATCACCGTCTGGACGACCAGATCGACGAGGAGGTCAAGCACCCGAGTTCGGATTCGCTTCGACTTCATAGCCTCAAGAAGGAGAAGCTGAAGCTGAAAGACGAGATCCAGGCACTCAAACGGAAGCATTGACGCATTTTTGATCCTGTGAATCTCGCGGGGCGGCCCTATATAGGGTCCGCCCCGTTTGCCATTATGGCCTGACCGGAGTTGGTATTGATGATTCGCGTATCCGTCCTCATCGCCGCGCTGACGCTTTGTGCTCCCGCCTGTGCGCAAAGGGAGTCCGATGTCGCCGAGATCGAGGATCCGTGCGCCGCGGGCGAAGCCGCCCTGCGCGCCGACGAGACCGAGACCGCTATCACCTCGTTCGAAGCCTGTCTGGAAAGCCGCACGCTCGATCCCGAGCAGGAGGCGATCGTGCATTCCCAGCTGGGCGGGGCCTATCTCTATGCCGAACGCTGGGAAGATGCGCTGCGCGAGTTCGATCTCGCCTACGCCATCGCCGAAACCCAGGGCACGTCGCTGAACAGCCCCTATGTCCGCCGCAATCGCGGTCTTGCGCGCCTGCGCCTCGGCCGCCTCGAAGGCGCGCTCAGCGATCTGCAGGCTGCCAATGCCGAGCTGCCGGACGACATGCTCGCTGCCCTCTTCCTGGGCGATGCCTATATGGAACTCGACCGCCCGGCCGAAGCCGTCGCGGCCTTCGATACGGTGACCCGTCTGGAACCGGCCTGGCCGTCCGGCTGGATCAGCCGCTCCGCCGCCTTCCTCGAACTCGGCATGAACGATCGCGCCGTCGCCGATGCGCGCCGTGCCGTGGAAGCCGCCCCGGAAAGCGGCTTCACGCTGAATGCGCTCTGCTGGGCGCTGGTCGAGAACGGCCAGCCGGAAACCGCCCTGCCGACCTGCCGTCAGGCGGTGGAAGCCGAACCGGAAAGCGGCGCCATCGTCCATTCGCTCGCCAGCGCGCTGGAAGATTCCGGCCAGGTCGAGGAAGCGCTGCCGCTCTTTGCACGGGCGCACGAATTGTCGCCCGACAGCGACGAAATCCGCGAAGATTACGAACGCACGCACGCGTCCAATCCGTAAACGGAACGGCCGCGCGGCAAGGAGGCGCTTTTGCCCGCACAGGATCGTGTTGCCATCGTCACCGGGGCAGCCAACGGAATCGGCAAGGCGTGCGCGCGCCGCCTGTCGGAAGACGGCTTCCGCGTTGTCGTGGCCGACATTGAGGATGCGGCCGGCAAGGCGCTCGCCGAGGAACTCGGCGCAGCCAAGGACCGGGCGCTGTATGTCGATTGCGACGTGTCCGACCGCCTGTCGGTCAACAATCTTCTCGCCGAGACGCGCTCGGCGTTCGGCCGGCTCGACGTGCTGGTCAACAATGCCGGCGTCATCGCCAAGGGCGACATCCTGACCCTGTCGGACGACGATTTCGACAAGGTGATGGGCGTCAATCTGCGCGGCAGCTTCATGGTCGCACGCGCAGCGGCGCGGCAGATGGTCGAACAGATCGAGGAAGACAGCGAGCGGCCCGACGATGTCCGCCGCCGCTACGCCATCGTCAACATGTCCTCGATCAACTCCATCGTCGCCATCGCCGACCAGCTGGCCTATTGCGCCACCAAGGGCGCGATCAATCAGATGACCAAGTCGATGGCGCTCGCGCTCGCGCCCTACGGCGTCCGGGTCAACGCGGTGGGTCCGGGCAGCGTGAACACGGACGTGCTCAAAGCCGTGCTGGACGACCGCTCGGCCATGGACCGCGTCCTGTCGCGCACCCCGATCCGCCGGGTCGCCGACCCGGACGAGATCGCCTCGGTCGTCGCCTTCCTGGCGTCCGGCGATGCCAGCTACATCACCGGCGAATGCATCTACGCCGACGGCGGCCGCCTGGCCCTCAATTATACGGTCGATGCGGACTGATCATATTCACCGAATTGAGCGGCACTTCCGGGTGCATTCTCCCTCATCCTGTGAAGCCGCCTGTCCTGAGGAGCCGCGCCATTTCAATTTGACGTTTCCCGGACGTCCTTAAGGACGATCCGGGATCCAAATCGGAAATTCTGGACCCCGGTCTTCGCTTTGCGAAACCGGGGAACGTCATCTTCGGAGTGATAACTGATCGAGAACAAAAAAAGGGCGGCCCTCAGGGCCGCCCTCTGCGTTTCAAGCCCGGATTCGGGCTAGTCCTTCTTGGTCTCGCCGAACAGGGTTTCGAGCGTGATATCCGCGCCTTTTTCCTTCTCTTCGGCCTGCGGCTCGAAGGACGGCGTCAGCGCATCGTCTTCCGGACCGCGTTCCTTTTCCATCTTGGCGCGGCGCGAAGAGGACTTCCGGACCTGCTCGTCGAGGTCTACCTGGCTGCACAGGCCGAGCGAAACCGGATCGGTCGGCTTGATATTGGCGGAGTTCCAGTGCGTGCGTTCCCGCACCGACTCGATCGTCGACTTGGTCGTGCCGATCAGCTTGGAGATCTGGCCATCCGTCAGTTCCGGGTGATTGCGGACCAGCCAGGCGATGGCATCCGGGCGCGACTGGCGGCGCGACAGCGGCGTGTAGCGCGGACCGCGCTTCTTGTTGGGCTGGTGCAGGTCGGCATATTTCGGCGCGATCGCTTTCATGCGGTATTTCGCGTCGTTTTCCGCCTTCTCGATCTCTTCGCGGGTCAGCTGACCGTTGGAGACCGGGTCCGCGCCGCGCACGCCGGCGGCGACATCGCCATCGGCGATGCCCTTCACTTCCAGCGGGTGGAGGCCGCAGAAATCGGCGATCTGGTCGAAGCTCAGCGAGGTGTTGTCGACAAGCCAGACGGCAGTCGCCTTCGGCATCAGGATTTCGGTCATGGGGTCGGCTCCCGGAATTTGGGTTGTGCGAAAGAAAAAGCCCGGCGCGGTTGCCGGGCTTTCGGGCTTCCGCCGCTTTTCTTCCTGTCCTGATCCAGGATCACGAAGAAGAGCGAAACTGCGCCCGATATAGCGAAGCTTGCGCCCTGTGAAAAGACGCCTGACTCAGGACGAGACTACGGGACAAGCAGGATTTTTCCGGCATGCCCGCTGGAATCGATCAGCGCATGCGCCTTCGAGGCCTCTTCGAGCGAAAACACCGCATCCGCCACAACCCGGAACTTCCCCGCTTCGATCCACGGCCAGACCGTCTTCTCCACGGCTGCGGCCAGCCGTGCCTTCTCCTCCAGCGGTCGTGCGCGCAGCGTCGATCCGGTGATGGTGAGCCGTTTCAGCATGATCCGCATCATGTCGATCTCGACTCTCGACCCTTTGAGGAAGGCAATCTGAACCAGCCGTCCGCCGGCCTTGAGGCATTGCAGATTGCGGTCGGCATAGTCGCCGCCGACCATGTCGAGGACCACGTCAGCCCCGCCCGCCGCCGTGACGGCCTCGACGAAGTCCGCCGTGCGATAGTTCACCGCGATTTCCGCCCCGAGTTCCCGGCACAGCGCGCATTTCTCGTCCGACCCGGCCGTCGCGATGACGCGTGTGCCATGGGCCGACGCCATCTGGATCGCCGTCGTGCCGATGCCGCCCGCCCCGCCATGCACCAGAAAGGTCTCGCCGGGTTTGAGTGCCCCGGCCTCGAACACATTCGCCCAGACGGTGAAAACCGTTTCCGGCAATCCCGCGGCATCGCGCAGCGACACACCGGCCGGCTTCGGCAGGACCGAGCCCTGATGCGCGATGGCCATCTCGGCATAGCCGCCACCGGGCAGAAGCGCACAAACTTCGTCGCCGATCTTCCAGCGGGTCACGCCGGACCCGACCGCGTCGATCGTGCCGGAAACCTCCAGTCCCAGAACATCGCTGGCCCCTTTCGGGGGCGGATAAAATCCCATGCGCTGGAAGGTGTCCGGCTTGTTCACACCGGCGGCCGCGACACGGATGCGGACCTCATCCGGCCCCGGTTCGGTCACCTCGCGCCGTTCGAGGACAAGCGCTTCCGGTCCGCCGGGCTGCGGTGCCGTTATGGCTCGATACGATCCGTGGTCGGACATTTGAGGGCTCCCTGCAGAGGGGCGGGGCGACATACCCCTTCGATTGCGCTAGTCTATCCGTGGACGTTCGGTCTTGTCAGGGGAGGCATGCGCGATGTTCGATGAGGGTGACCTGCCATTGCGCACGGGCCGTACCGTCATCACACCCGGCGAGGATCTGAGCGAGTTTTCCGTCGAGGGCCTTAAGGAACGCGTCGAGCTGTTGAACAGCGAGATCGCCCGTGCCGAGGCCATGATCCGGTCCAAGACCGCCGGGCGCGAAGCCGCTGAATCCGTTTTCAGGAAGTCGTGACATGGCCCGGCGCTTGCACTCCTTCCCGCTGTCCCGACTGAAGCTGTGTAGAGTAATGGCGCCCTGATGACCGATACGATTGCCACGCCCGGTAATGCCGCCGCGACGCCCGCGACCCGCGTTGCCGATTTCGTCGCCTCGGAAATGTTCGCCAAGCTGTTCCACGAAGGCATGGACCTGGTGGAACGCACCGCCGCCTATCTTGATGGGCCGGGCCGGGATGATTCCCGCGCGCTCGACCGCGCCGGCGCGCTCGCCTACGCCGCGGAAAGCATGAAGCTGACGACGCGCCTGATGCAGGCCGCCTCCTGGCTGCTCGTCCAGCGCCAGGTCGCGGAAGGTGAAATGAGCGCCGATGAGGCTATGGGCGAACGCTATCGCTTGCCGCCCGATTCGATCGAGGACCCGCACTGGCCGGACAATGGCGAAAGCGCCCCCATCGAGCTGGCCGATCTCGCCGCCCTGTCGCGTACGCTCTATGCACGCCTGAAGCGGATTGACGAGAACCTCTTCGCCGGCGAACCGCCGCAGGCCTCGGTCAATGGCGTCGGCGCCCAGATGGACCGGCTACGTTCGGCGTTCGGAAACTAGGCTTCGACCTTCACCACCAAAGAAAAACGGCGCCCCATCGGGGCGCCGTTTGCGTTTCCGGCATTGGCCTGATGGATCAGGCGAAGCCCTTGAACTTGTCCTTGAAGCGCGAAACGCGGCCACCGCGGTCGACCAGCTGCGCGTTGCCGCCGGTCCAGGCCGGGTGCGTTTTCGGGTCGATGTCGAGGTTGATCGTGTCGCCTTCCTTGCCGAAGGTCGAGCGCGTCTGGAAACTCGTGCCGTCCGTCATCACCACATTGATGGTGTGATAGTCCGGGTGAATGTCTTTTCTCATCGGTCGCGCTCCAAACCTGTCGGACCCGGCGGGGCCGGGCAATCGAGCGGCGGCTTATAACGGAAGCTTTCACACCCGGCAAGCGCCCGCGGGCGAAAGAGTCAGCGCGGCTTCGCGCTGCCCCAGTAGGTGAAGCCGGCAAACTTCGGCGAGCGCGGCAGATACATCGTTTCGACCCGGTCGAAGGCGAAGCCGCCCGCCTCGATCAGGCGGTCGATCGGCCGCGTCAGATGGCATCCGCCGGCGATCGGTTTCCACACCGGTTCGATCCGTCTTTGCCAGGTCGCGACGCCTTCGTCCGGCGCGAGGCCGTGCTCGGAGAAGATAAGGCGTCCGCCGGGTTTCAGCACGCGGCGCATCTCGTCCATCGCCCTTTGCCAGTCCGGAATGGTGCACAGCGTATAGGTCAGGACGACCGTATCGACGCTGGCATCGTCCAGCGGCACGCTCTCGCCCGGCAGGTCCAGCGTCTCCACCGGAACCGGACTCGCGGCAATGGCCTTCGCGGCCTTGCGGCGCATGCCTTCGGACGGCTCGAGCCCGTAGACGAGGCTGACCCTGGCGGGGTCGTAGAAGGCGAGATTCGGCCCCGCCCCCATGCCGACCTCCAGCACGACCCCTTCGGCGGCCGGCACGACCTTCTCGCGCTGTTTCCGGATCGGCTTCACGCCGCAGGCCGCGCCGATGATGTGCGGTAGGATGTGATTCTCGTAGAAGGACATGGGGCGCACTCTAATGCCGAAATCAACAGGGTCCCCATGAAAATGGGGACCTGAAGCTAGCACCCGGCTTCGGATTCCCGCTTTCGCGGGAACCCCATGGCTGGAGGCTAGTCCCGGCCCGGAAAACTCTCCACGAACTCGATGCGGATGTCGGGGAAGCTCTCGACGAATTCGATGGTGAAATCCGGGAAGCTCTCGACGAACTCCCACTCGCCGCAGCTGTCGGCAAAGCTCGACACGGTCTTCACCCGCAGGTCGGGAAAGCTGCTGACCACCTGTACCTGGATGTCGGCGAAGCTCTCGACGACCTCCACTTCGCCGTAGAGCGGAATGCCGTTCCACGTGCAGTCTTCCGCGACCGGATTGTCGATCAGCGCGGCAATCAGAATGGCTTCGGTGATCATGGCATGCGCCTCCCCATCGGGCAGGGTGCGGCGGTCACGCTGAACGGAGGATGACTTTTCTCCTCGCCCTTCGAGGCCGCCTGCGGCGGCGCCTCAGGATGAGGAGAAAAACCTCCCTCATGCTGAGGTGCGAGCCCGTTCGAAGGACGGGCGAGCCTCGAAGCACGAGGGTCGATCAATCCATCGCCTTGACGATCTGCTCGGTCATTTTCTTGGCATCGCCGAGCAGCATCATCGTGTTGTCACGGAAGAAGAGCGGGTTTTCGACGCCCGCATAGCCCGAGCCGAGCGAGCGCTTGATGAAGAAGACCGTCCCGGCCTTCCACACCTGCAGCACCGGCATGCCGTAGATCGGCGAGGACGGGTCGTCTTCTGCCGCCGGATTGGTCACGTCGTTCGCGCCGATCACGAAGGCGACGTCGGCGTTGGAAAACTCCGAGTTGATGTCCTCAAGCTCGAACACCTCGTCATAGGGCACGTTCGCCTCGGCGAGGAGGACGTTCATATGCCCCGGCATCCGGCCCGCGACCGGGTGGATGGCGTAGGCGACTTCCACGCCCTCCGCCTTCATCGTGTCGGCCATTTCCTTCAGCGCATGCTGCGCCTGCGCCACCGCCATGCCGTAGCCCGGCACGATGATGACCTTGCGCGCATTCTTCAGGATGAAGGCCGCATCGTCGGCCGAGCCCTGCTTCACCGTGCCCTGCGGACCGTCGCCCGCCGGTCCGGCCGCCTCGCCGCCGAAGCCGCCGAGGATGACCGAGATGAAGCTGCGGTTCATGCCCTTGCACATGATGTAGCTGAGGATGGCACCCGACGAACCGACAAGCGCGCCGGTGACCAGAAGCGCGGTGTTTTCCAGCGTGAAGCCGAGCGCCGCCGCGGCCCAGCCCGAATAGGAATTGAGCATCGACACGACGACCGGCATGTCCGCCCCGCCGATCGGGATGATCAGCGTCACGCCGAGCACGAAGGCGAGGATGGTCAGGATCCAGAACGCGGCCTTGAGGTCGCCGGCCGAGGCCGACAGGAAGACGATGAAGACCGCGATCGCGATCCCGATCCCGAGATTGATCCAGTGCTGGCCTTTGAAGGTGATCGGCGCGCCGGACATGTTGCCGTTCAGCTTGGCGAAGGCGATGACCGAGCCGGAGAAGGTGATCGCGCCGATGGCCGAGCCGAGCGACAGCTCGATCAGGCTCGACAGGTGGAAATGTCCGTCCGCGCCGGTGATGCCGAACGCGTCCGGCCGGTAGAGCGCGGCGACCGCCACCAGCACCGCCGACATGCCGACGAGGCTGTGGAAGGCGGCGACCAGCTGCGGCATCGCCGTCATCTTGATCTGGCGCGCGATATAGGCGCCGACCGCCCCGCCGATGACCATGAAGATCAGGATCAGGCCGAACGCCCCGAAACCGAGATCGACGGCAAGGAAGGACGTGATGATGGCGATGGCCATGCCGGCCATGCCGAAATAATTGCCCTGACGTGCGGTTTCCGGATTGGACAATCCGCGCAGCGCCAGGATGAAGAGAATGCCGGAAACCAGATAGAGCAGGGCTGCGATATTCGGGCTCATGGGTTCAGCCCTCCGCCTTCGGTGCGGGTTTCTCTTTCTTCTTGTACATCGCCAGCATGCGCTGGGTGACCAGGAAGCCGCCGAAAATGTTCACGCTGGCGAGTGCCACCGCGACCAGTCCCGACCATTTGGCGATGCCCGATCCCCCTTCCTGCCCGACGAGGGCCGGTGCCGCCGCGGCGATCAGCGCCCCGACGATGATCACCGAGGAAATCGCGTTGGTCACGGCCATCAGCGGCGTATGCAGCGCCGGGGTGACCGACCAGACGACGTAATATCCCACGAAGATCGCCATCACGAAGATGGCGAGACGCAGGATGAGGGGATCGACGGCTTCCATTTCAGTCCTCCGCGAATGCGGTCGTGTGGAATGCGAACTTGGCTGACTAGAACAGCGACAGGCAGCCGGTCAGGGCGACGGCCGAAACCGCCAGGGCGGCGAGGGTCAGGATGCGCTTCATTGTGGGTCTCCGTTTTGGTTTGAGGATCAGGATTGAACGGTGGAGTTCGGTCCCGCGAGCAGGAGAATGCCACCCAGAATGAGTATCGGTATCGCGGCAAGCCCGAAAAGGCCGAGGTCGAAAAACGCGCTACCGGTCGATGAGCCGCTCGTTGAAATCGCCATCGTGTCGAAGGTCGCTATGAGCAGCGCCGCGCCGACGAGGCCCGCGGCAATTTCGATCAATCCGACTATCCGACGGACCAGCCTCATTTCAGCGACTCGTGGACGATTTGTCCGTCGCGGGTCAGCGTCATCGCGGCGATGACCTCGTCCTCGCGGTGCGGCGCTTTCGTGCCGTCTTCCGCGACCAGAAGCGGCAGCAGGTTGGCGAGGTTCTTCGCGTAGAGCGAGGACGCGTCCGCCGCGAGCCGCGCCGGCAGGTTCGAGAACCCCGCGACCGATACGCCGTTGTGGACGGTGATTTCGTCGGCCTTGCCAACTTCACAATTGCCGCCCATCGCGGCAGCGAGATCGATGATCACCGAGCCCGGCTTCATCGCCTCGACCATCGCCTTGGTCACGAGTTTCGGGGCCGGGCGGCCGGGGATCAGGGCGGTGGTCACGACCACGTCCTGCTTGGCGATATGGCTCGCGATCAGCTCGGCCTGCTTCGCGCGGTATTCCGCGCTCATTTCCTTGGCATAGCCGCCGGCGGTTTCCGCGGCCTTGAATTCCTCGTCCTCGACCGCGATGAATTTCGCCCCGAGCGAGGCGACCTGTTCCTTCGCCGCCGGGCGCACATCGGTCGCCGAGACCATTGCGCCCAGACGCCGCGCCGTGGCGATCGCCTGCAGACCGGCAACACCCGCGCCCATGACGAAGACCTTGGCCGGGGCGATCGTCCCCGCCGCCGTCATCATCATTGGAAAGGCCTTGCCGAAAATATGCGCCGCCTCGATCACCGCGCGGTAGCCGGCGAGGTTGGACTGGCTCGACAGCGCGTCCATCGCCTGCGCGCGGGTGATGCGCGGCACGAATTCCATGGCGAGCGCTTCGACACCGACCGCGGCACAGGCCTTCGCCAGATCCGTGTTGCCGTGCGGCTCCATCAGCGCGACCAGAAGCGCGCCCTTGGGCAGTTTCGCGAGCGTGGCATCGTCCGGCGCGCGCACTGCGAAGATGGCGTCGGCGCCTTTCAGGACGACCGCAGCCGTGCCCATCGTCGCCCCGGCGGCCTCGAAGGCGCTGTCGGGGATGCTGGCCGTGTCACCGGCCCCTTTTTCGATGGAAACGGAATGTCCGCTGCCGACGTATTTCTTCACCGTCTCGGGCGTGGCCGCGACACGGGTTTCGCCTGCGCGGCGTTCCTTGAGGACTGCGATCTTCATCCGATTCCCGCTGGTGCTCCCTCAACCTGGCGACACGATGGGACAATTCGCCCGGCGGGGAAAGGGGGGATCGATCTATCGGAATTTGCCCGTGGATTCGCACCCGTCACAATTCTGGTTTAGCGTCCGCTTGACATTGTGAAAAGGAGAAGGCGATGCGCGCGGTTGTGGCGGCAATCGGTGTTCTGACGGCAACTCTTGGAGGAGCTGGAGGTGCGTTCGCTCAACCGGTCCTGCGCGGTGCAACCTTGCCGGAAGCCAGGACCGTCGCGCGTGACGCGACAGCGACGGCTTTCTTCACGGTGCTGAATACCGGTGATGCCGAAGCGACCAATTGCTCCGTCGTCCCGTCCACGACAACCGGTACCGACATTGCCGAATTCGACATCACCTCGCAGGTGGTCGTCAGTGGCAGCGCCACCGGTCCGCAAAATCCGGTCTTTGCTGTCCCGGCCAGCGGTCAGCTCGATTTCGTCGTCGGCATTTCACGGAACCCGGCCTTCTCGTTCAACACGATCGCCTATGTCGATTTCCGCGTCGATTGCGACGGCGGTCATTCCAGCCTGGTCTGGCCGGACGTGAACCGGGTCACGGTTCAGTTTCAGGACAATGCACCGGACATCATCATGATCGCCGACACCGTCACACGGGACGGGATCGCCAACATCAATGGCAATCGCCGCGCGCTGGTCGCCGTCGCGGCGATCAATATCGGTGCCGGCGATCCATCCTCGATGGATCCGGCCGGAACCGCCGCGAACGAAGCCACGATGCGGACGCGCGCCACGGCTGGCGACCGCACTTCAAGTCCGGTCACGACGGTTTCGGTCTGCCGTCTGGAAGACGACGGAACCTGCCAGGCGGGTTTCAGCTCGTGCAGTACAAGCGGCTTCTCGACGTGTGACACCGCGCCTGTCGGCGATTCGCCGACAACATTCGCGTTCGTTTTCGAGGCGCCGGAGGGGGCGGGTATGCCCTTCGCCCCGAATACCAGCCAGTATGTGCCGACCTTGAGCTGGTCGAATGGATCAAGCACAGCCTCGACCCGCGTCGCCATTGGCGGGTTCGCGCCCGCGGGTGCTTATGCTGACCCGCACCCCATGTCGGGACAGTTCACCGCAGAGTTCCGGAATACCAACGACCCGTCCGGAGCCACGATCAATCTCGGTCAACTCGCTTTCAACCCGGACGGGACCGGGACGGGTACCCTGGTCCGGCCGGTCGACCGGGGGGCGTTCACCGAACTGGTCGAACAGGGCATCGAGTTCGATTGGGGACCACCGTGCGGCAATCCGTGTTCCGTTCCTGACAACGGGTTCGGACTGACCAACGTCATTCTGCTCGATACCCGTCAAGGCGATGGCACGCGCCCGAATGACTACTACGAAATCACCGGGGACCGGCTGAGCTGCAGTCTTCAGCCCTTCACCGGCGGGCGCTGCGTTGCGACCGATGGTCCAGGCGAGCAGATCGATGGCGAACCAGCGTTCTTCGATGGCGGTGAGCCCTTCATCGTCGACCTGACGCCAAGCGCGATTTCACAACGAAGCGAGGCGATCGGCGCGATCATCGAGAACACCGACACTTCCACAATTCGCGCGGCGTTCTCGGACGGACTGAATGAAATTGCGGTCGGGACCGACGAGGTCGATGGTCAGACGGTCGACACCATCACGATTGATGGCTGCGTGATTGAGGTCTTCTTCTCACCCGACTTCAGGGCAACGGGCCTGCCCCAGTTGTTTGTCGATCCTGCGATGACGGTCACGCTCGCTATCCGGGCCGACACACCCGAATGTCAGAACCATCCCTTCTTCGGCCCACTGGCGGCAACCGGGCAAGAATCCGACGGCTACCGGCTTATCGATATTACCGGAACCTATGAGGAGGCGTTCTCCAGCCAGAGCGAACTGGCGCTTCGGATCCATCTGTCCGTCGACCCGACCGATGCCAATGCCGACACCCGAACGATCGAGTTCAGAATTCTGCCCGACGGCGTTTAAAGCACGCGAAGAGCGGCCGCTGCGGCGTTCGCAGCGGTTCGAAGCCTGCGCACTTCGCAGGTCTGTCTAGCTGAACAGGCTGATGATGAAGCCGATCACGAAGGCCGCGATGGTCAGGCCGACGATGGTGGCGTACCAGCCCGCCTTCATCTTCAGGGCCAGGCCCATCACGATGCCGACGATGGCGGAAATGATCGTGGCGACCATCCAGCCCATGCCGGTCGCGAAGGTCAGCGACAGCCACAGCACGACGACGGCGGTGAAGCCGCCAAACCAGACCGACATGCCCATGAAGCTGGAGAAGGTGTGCTCCTGCTCGGAAACGTCCATGTCGCCGCGGTGATATTCGCTCGCCATCTGATGCTCTCCCCCATGGGCTGGAACCGGTTGATGGCGGGATTATCACGCGTTTCCCGGCGCGCCAAGCTTGCAAGGAAGAAGCGCGCGCATGACAGCTGTCACCCTCATAGGGTGACGCCGGTTTCTGCCGCCGGCCGGCGATTGCGGTGATCCTCGCCTCCACTCAGGAATGGAGGCAAACATGCTGATTACGAAGGAAGACCTGCTCGCCGAACGCCGGCGTTATTTCGTCGCTGCGCGCGGCGGGCTCTCCCTGCCGGTGGCCGGGGCCATTTACTGGACCGTGCTGGGCGTGCTGGCGGCGACGAACGCGGTCGACAATTGGGGACTGACGGCGGCCATGCTGTCCGGCTTCATCTTCCCGCTGGGCCTGCTGCTCCAGTATCCGATGAAATCGAAATTCATGGGCGTGAAATCGCCGGTCTCGGGCGCCGCCATGTGGGCGGTCGTGGCGATCAACTTCCTCTGGCCGCTTCATTTCGTAGTGATTTCACTGGTGCCGGAGGCCGCCCCGCTCACCCTCGCCATCGGGATGACACTGCACTGGCCGATCATCGGCTGGTCCTATGCCAGCCGGGTCTGCTACGCCCACGCCATCGCACGCATCGCGGTCGTGACAGCCATCTGGTATGGCTTTCCCGAATGGCGCTACACCGGCGTCTCCTTTGCCGTGGCGGTTCTTTACCTGATGGCCGCGGCCGGAATCGCGCTGGAAGTGGCCTGGACACGCCGCCGTCTTCACCGGGAGGGCCGTATTGACGGACCGGATTTCGCGAATGCCGTCCCGGCCTGAAACCGGGGGCGGAAGGGCGGCGCTCCTGTCGCCCGACGGCCCCTGGCTGCCACTCGTCTATCTCGGCTTCTTCTTCGCGGGCTGGGCCTGGCGCCCGCCCGCCCCGGAGGAGGCCCTGTGGTCGCTTGGGGGGGTCGCCGTCTTTCTCGGCGTCTATGTCTACACCGTCCGTCGCGGCGGCTGGATCCTGATCCCGGGCGCCGTGGTCGCCGCGACGATCGGCTTTGGTCTGATCCCGTGGAATCTCGGCGGCTTCGTCTTTCTCGCCTTCGCGGGGGCGATGCTCGCCCGCCTGCCGCATTCGCACCTTCGCTCGCTGCTGTTGGCAGTGCTCGCGGCGGCGATTGTCGGGGCCGGCCTCTACTGGTCCGTCCCGTGGTGGCTGATCGCGGCGGTGCTGGCCGTCACCGCGATGGCGACCGCCGGCTCGGCCTGGGGCGTGATCCGGCACCAGCGCGACCGCGAGGCCGCCGCCCGTCATGCACGGATCGAGGCCGAGGCGACCGAAGCCGAACGCCAGCGCATCGCCCGCGACCTGCATGACCTTCTGGGGCACACCCTGACGCTCGTCACGCTGAAGGCCGACCTTGCCGCCAAGCTGATCGACCGCGATCCGGCGGCGGCGCGCAGGGAGCTGGCCGACCTGTCCACCGCGTCCCGTCAGGCACTCGCCGAAGTCCGCGAGGCGGTGACCGGCCTGCGCCACCGTCCACTCAGCGACGCGCTGCAATCGGCGAAGGCTGCGCTCGAAGCCGCCGGGCTGGAGGTCGATCTCGTCATCGTCGAACCCTTCCCGGAAGGACCGACCGCAACCGTCTTCGCGATGGCCGTGCGCGAATGCGCGACCAACATTCTGCGCCACGCCCATGCCAGCAAGGTGCGGATAGAATTCATCGCCAAGGACGGTCTCTACACGCTCGACATCATGGATGACGGGCGCGGCGGCGCGGCAATCGGGCAGGGCGGATTGCGCGGCATCCTCGACAGGGCCCAGCCGATGGGCGGCTTCATCTGCGTCGAGAATGCCTTCCGGGGCACCCATATCTCGATGATGCTGCCGCGCGAGGAGGACGAGGCATGACGCGCATCGTCATCGCCGAGGATCAGGGCCTGCTGCGCGGTGCGCTCGCCAGCCTGCTCCGGCTGGAGGACGGGATCGAGATCACCGGCGAGGCGTCCGACGGCCGCGAGGCCTGGGACCGAATTCGCCGCGACCCGCCGGACGTGCTCGTCACCGATATCGAAATGCCGGGCATGACAGGGCTGGAACTGGCCTCTGCGATCAAGCGCGACGGGCTGAAAGTCCGGGTACTGATCGTCACCACCTGGGCCCGGCCCGGCTATCTGCGCCGCGCGCTCGAAGCCGGCGTTTCAGGATACCTCCTGAAGGATACGCCGGCGGAGGATCTGGCCGCCGCCATCCGCGCCGTCGCGGCCGGGGAACGGGTGATCGCGCCCGATCTCGCCGCCATGGCGTGGGAGGAGGCCGACCCGCTCAGCGACACCGAGCGGCGGCTTCTGCGCCTGGCCGAAGCCGGGCTCGACAGCCCGGCCATCGCTGACGCGACCGGGCTCGCGCGCGGCACGGTCCGCAATTATCTGCACGAAGCGATTTCGAAGCTCGGCGCGTCCAACCGGATCGAGGCCGCCCGCCTCGCCCGCGCCAAGGGGTGGCTCTAGTCCTGACCCCAGCCACTCGCGAACAGGGCGTCGAGCGCCGTGCAAACGGCCAGCGGCTGGTCGAGGATCAGATGGTGTTCCGCTTCCGGGATCGACACCATCGGCGCGTCTTTGAAGACGGCTTTCATGAAGCCCCAGATCTCGTCGGTGACGAGTTCCGACTGCGCGCCGCGGAAGAAGGCGACGGGGCAGGCGATGGCCTTCATCATCTCCATCGGGTCGCGGCGCGTGTGGACCAGCTTCTGCCAGAGGGCAGGATCGAATTTCCACGTCCAGCCGCCATCGACGGCCTTCAGCGATTCCCGTGCGATATGGTCGAGCAGCCAATCATTGTCGCAAGGCTGGTTCGGCAACAGGCGGAAACGCAGGAGCGCGTCTTCGAACCGGTCATAGACCTTGCCGCCGCGCCGCGGTGCGGGCGAGCTGCGCTGCTCGTCCGGCGGCTTGATCGGAGAATCGAGGATCACCGCGCCCTTCAGGTCCGCGCCATAACTCATGGTCGCGACCATCGACACGAAGCCGCCGAAGGAATGCCCGGCGATGAAGGGCTTGCCATTGTCGAACGCCCCGCCGTCGCGGCCCGCCGTGCGGACTTCGTCGGCGTAGAGTTCCATCCTGTATTCGTCGCGCCAGTCGCTGTCGCCCATGCCGGTGAGGTCGACCGCGACCACGCGCCGCCGCCGTCCAAGGTGCGGCCCGATCGCGTCCCACCACTGCTTGTGGGCAACACCGCCATGAATGAGGATCAGGCCCGGCTTGCCGCGCTTGCCCCACGCCTTCCAGCTGACCGCGGCGTCCTTGACGGTCGAGACACCGCTTTCGAACGGTTCCTTGAGGGCGCGCGTGAACCAGTCAGGCGCTGCGGGTTTCTCGCCGTGATAGCGGGCGAGCGGAGCGGTGGGGAGTTCGCGTTTGGGTGCGGCGCTGTCGGTCATCGCTTTCGGCTAGACCCGATTGTGCAGCGCGTCAATTCCAACGCCCTGAGCGGCCGTCATGCGCAAATGTGAGCTCATACCGGGCCCGGAACCAGAAAATACGGCACGCTGATCGCAAACAGGTTGTTCAGCGCATGCAGCAGGACGGCTCCCCAAAGGCGCCCGGAAAGAATGCGCGTGATCCCGGCCGTGAAGCCGAGAACGGTCGTGTAGGCGACCGAAGCCGGCCCGGCGAAGACATGCAGCAGGCCGAAGATCAGCGACGACACGATCAGCGCCCCGACCCAGCCCATGCCGCGCTGTTTCAGCGCCGGCAGCATCCATCCCCGGAAGATGAATTCCTCGATGACCGGGCCGATGATCACGATCCCGGGCAAGGCAACCAGAAACAGGCCGACCCCGGCTTCCGCGGGAACGATGTTCTCTGCCGTGATCGGCAGCTGAAGCTGCTGCATCACCCATGTGATGAGCGCGCCCCCGGCATAGAGCGTGACGATCAGCATGATGAGACCGAAACCGGTTTCCCGCCACCAGCTGCGCGCGCGCGGGTCCATCACCGCGCCGGCCATGCCCCGGCCGCTCGACCAGTTCCAGAACAGGATCAGCAGGGTCAGATTCGCCACCGCGATCATCGGGTGGAGATACCACATGATCCCGTCGCCGGACGGATCGGCCAGCGCGTCCATCCCGGCGCTGAAGCCGTATGCAAAGGCAGCGACGAGGCCGCCAAGCATGCCGAAGCCGAGGATCATCGCTGGCCAGATCACGAACCAGGCGGCCGGACGGCCGATCCGGGCGCGCCGGTCCTCCGGCACGCGCATCATCAGATCGAAGCTGTGAAACCGCCACGCACGCGGTTTGCTCGAGGCGGGAGAAGGGGCGGGTGGCCAGTCGGGTGTCGCGTCCATGACCGGAAGCGTCCTTCCTGCCCCGCAATCGGTCAAGCAAAGCTTATGCTTAACGCGATGCTACCCGCGTCTTAGCGCGAATTTTACTGCTCCTGTCCCATAACGCTCCACGGATGGCGCACCCCACCGATCCCGATGAGGGAGGGTGGCGAGGTCAAAAGGCCCGGTGCGATAGCGACCGAAAAGGGCGTGGGTGATGGCTAGGACTGTTCTGATCGTCGATGACGATCCGACTCAACGCCGCCTTCTTCAGGCGGTTCTCGAAAAGCAGGGCTATTCGGCGGAATGCGCCGAGAGTGGCGAACAGGCGCTGCAGCGGGTTGGCCGTGGCGGCGTCGACGCGATGCTGCTCGATCTCGTCATGCCGGGCATGGACGGAATGGAGGTCCTGCAGACCCTCCGCGACCAGGGCAGCGACCTGCCGGTCATCGTTCTCACCGCTCATGGCGGCATCGAGACGGTGGTGACGGCGATGCGCGCGGGAGCGCTCGACTTCTTCGTGAAGCCGGCCAGCCCGGAACGCATCGCGGTGTCGATCCGCAACGCCTTCAAGGTGCAGTCGCTGGAAGGCGAAGTGCGCCGGTTGAAGAAGACGCAGGATGGCACGCTCGGCTTTGCCGACATGATCGCCGGTGCGCCCGCCATGCGTCAGGTCATCCGCCTTGGCGAACGCGCCGCGGCGTCGAACATCCCGATCCTCGTCACCGGGGAAAGCGGCGTCGGTAAGGAACTTGTGGCGCGTGCCATCCAGGCTGCCAGTGACCGCGCGGGCAAGCCCTTCGTCGCGGTGAACTGCGGCGCCATTCCTGAAAACCTGGTGGAATCGACCCTCTTCGGTCACGAGAAGGGCAGCTTCACCGGTGCCATCGGCAAGCATATGGGCAAGTTCCAGGAAGCCGACGGGGGCACGCTCTTCCTCGACGAGATCGGCGAACTGCCGCTCGACATGCAGGTCAAGCTCTTGCGCGCCCTGCAGGAAGGCGAGGTCGATCCGGTCGGTTCCAAGCGCCCGGTGAAGGTCAATGTGCGGATCATCTCCGCCACGAACCGCGATCTGGCCGAACAGGTGCGCGAAGGCGCGTTCCGTGAGGACCTTTTCTATCGCCTCAACGTCTTCCCGATCGAGGTGCCGCCGCTGCGCGCCCGCAAGGATGACATTCCCTCGCTCGTCCGCCATTTCGTGCAGCGCTTCAACGCGCAGGAAAACCGCTCCATTCAGGACGCGACCGGCGAGACCATGGCAATGCTGACCGCCTTCGACTGGCCGGGCAATGTTCGCCAGCTGGAGAATTCGGTCTTCCGCGCCGTCGTGCTGTGCGAAGGCGATCATCTTCGCCCCGAGGATTTCCCGCAGATTTCCGGCCGCAGCGCCGACCTGACGGATACCGCCCCGCCGCCGCATGCCTATCCGGACCCGGCCACGGCCGCGCCGGAACCGGCGGCGAACGACATGGCCGGTGTGACCATCGTCGACGGCGGCGGCCATCTGCGCAGCCTCGAAGCGATCGAACGCGACCTCATCCAGTTCGCGATCGAGACCTATGCCGGCCGCATGTCGGAAGTGGCCCGCCGTCTCGGCCTCGGCCGCTCGACCCTCTATCGCAAGGTCCGCGAATACGACCTCGACGTCGACGAGGCCCGGACCGCGTAACGCCTGTCTCCGAGAGAAGATCGGATACCTCTGCCCCGCCACCTTCGTGGCGGGGTTCTTTTTATCCGGAAGCCGGCCACACCAGTTCGAACCGCTCGAACACGGCATCGAGGTCGCGCGAATAGGTGAATCCGTGCCGTGCCGCTTCGCGGCGCCAATAGGCTTCGTGGGCGTCGAGCCACCACTCGAACGACCGGTCCCCTTCACCCTCGTCCCAGGCGAATTGCGCATCGGCCTCGCGCACCGGCTTGATCTCGACCGACGTGGTGCGGATCACCGCGCGCGGCCGCTTCGCCCCGTCATGGATGACCCACAGATCGCCCGGCTTGGGCGGTCCGTCCGGATCGTTCTCATACCAGCGGGCGAGGGCACAGGTCGCACGCTTCGGTCCGTGCAGCACCAGGTCCAGCAATTCGTCCATCAGTTCGGGACTGTCGCCGAAGCCGTCATACCCGCGGGGCGTGCCGGGAAGGCCGGTCTTCGCGAAGAAATCGAGGGCTTCGGGTGGAAGGTCACTCATCGTCCTTGCCGCCTTTCACGACGCGCAGGCGCGGCGGATGCGCCGGGCGGGGTGTTTCGACTTTGGGGGCTTCGGTTTCGGGGGCTGGCGTTTCGCTGTCCGGCATGTCGTCATTGATGTCGCGTACACGCGGTGAAGGGCGTTCGGTTTTCGATTTGAAACTGGAGCGTTTGAATCCGCCTCCCGATCTTGAATCTGCCTTCGGCTTGAAACCCGATCCGCGCGACATCGGCTTGCGCGTCTTGCCGGACGCCTTCTTCTCGATCTCGCGGAGCTTCAGCGACTGCTTGCCCGACAGGGCCTCGTCGAGCGCTCCCTTTTCCGGGTCATTGAAGGCCGAGCCGAACGTGTTCAGCCGGTCTTCCACCGAGGCGACGAATTCGTCTTCCCACTCGGACAGCTTGGCGTCCTCGCCCGCCGCCTCGGCCTTGGCTTTGGCGCGAGCGAGCCGCCTCAGGGCGCGCTTCGTCTTCTTCTCGTCGACCTCACGCGGCAAATGGCGGGCGCCTCCTAGCCCTCGACCGCACCGAGATAAAGCTCCAGCAGCGCTTCGGCTTCCTGGCGCTCATTGCGGTCGATCTTCCTCAGGCGGATGACCTGGCGAAGGATTTTCGTGTCGAAGCCCATGGACTTGGCCTCGGCATAGACTTCCTTCATGTCGTCCATCACCGCCTTCTTGTCCTCTTCCAGCCGCTCGATGCGGGAGACGAAGGCCTTCAGATGGTCGCGGGCGACACCGCCAATGGCATCGGATTCGTCGGTAACGGTCGCGGTCGCGGCGGCATCGGCCATGTCGGGCTCCATCTCAGGCGGTCAAGGACGTTTCGGGGTCCGGCAAGCTAGGCCTGCGGGGCGGAATCCTCAAGCCGTCAGAAAGGCTCTTTCCACCGCCCAGTACAGTGCCGTCAGCGCGATCATCGCCGAGACCGGCATCACCACGAAACGGCGGTACCAGCCCTTTTCGCGGAACCAGACGGTCAGGGCGAACGCGGCGGCGAGCACCGCGAGCTGACCGATCTCGACGCCGACATTGAAGGCGAGGAGCGCCGGGACGGTCTGCCCCGCCGGCAGGCCGAGGCTCGACAGCACACCCGCGAAACCGAGGCCGTGCAAAAGGCCGAAGGCGAAGACCAGCGCCGGACGCCAGGGCGCGGGCTCGGTCCGGAACAGGTTTTCCGCCGCGGCATAGGCAATCGACACCGCAATCAGGGTTTCAACCAGCCGCGACGGCAGATCGATCACGCCGAGCGCGGCCAGCGCAAGCGTCAGCGTGTGTGCAGCGGTGAAGGCGGTGATCTGCCAGACCAGCGGACGGACATGCCGCGACGAGAAGTAAAGCGCGAGGATGAAAAGGACGTGGTCCACCCCGTAGGGCAGGATGTGGGTCACCCCCCACCAGAGATACGTCCCGAGGATGTCCATCGTCAGTCGAGGTCGCCGTCTGCGACTTCGTCGATCGCAGCCCGCACCCGTTCCGCGGCGTAGTGGTGCAGCATATGCCCCCAGGCCTCGTCCGTGACGAGCCGTGCGTTTGGCATCGTCTCCACGACGCGGGCCGAGTGCATGTTCGTGTAGACCACCTCGTCATTCGGCCCGGCGAGCATCACGGTCGGCAGGCTGACTTCCGAATAGTAGTCTTCCTGCGCGGCCAGATGCTCGTTCACCGGCGCCATGTCGGCAGCGTTGGCCTTGAAGACGGACGGGTTGAACAGCCGGTTGATCCGCACCGTTTCGGCATAGTCCTCCGGCACGGGTTGCGGCGCGAAGGTGGTTTCCAGCCCGCTGTCGATCTGGCGCGGCCCGAGGATCGGCACGAAGACCCGCGTGATCAGCGGTCCGATCAGGGGAATGCGGGACGCCCGGTTATACCAGGCGGCCTCACCGACATCGCTGCGCAGCGCCGGCGCGATCAGCACCAGACCGGTGAGGTCTTCACCATGGTCGATGGCCAGACGCATCGTCACGGCCCCGCCCCAGCTATGACCGACGACGACCGGGTCCTCGATGTCGAGTGCGGTCATCAGCTCGCGGATCAGGGCCGCCTCGCGCTGCGGCGTCCAGCGCCCGTCGGGGCGCTCGCTCCACCCCAGGCCCGGGCGGTCGATATAGATGGCACGATAACCTTCGAGATGTCCGGACAGGGCGACGCGCATGTCTTCGGCATTCGACGACGCACCGTGGATCAGAAGGACGGCGGGGCCGCTGCCTTCCTCGATAAAGCGGATCTGCGCGCCATCGATTTCGACATACTCGCCAGGCGGCGCGGGAATCTCGGCGCCGGCACCGGAGGAGAGCGCAAAAGCGGTGATCGTGGCCATGAGCGTGAAGAGCCTCATTCCGGTTACAGCGTCCGGCCGCGCATGCGGGCGCGGATGCGCGCGGCGTTCTGTTCGGCGAGCTCGTAGGCCGGGTAGATTTCCAGCGCCTGTTCATAGGCTTCGAGCGCGGCTTCGGGCCGGTTGGCCTGTTCCAGCGTGCGGCCGAGCAGGTAGTAGGCGTCGAAACGCCGGGGCTCGAGCGTCAGCGCGCGATTGAGCGCCTGAAGCGAGAACTCCCAGTCCTGCCGGGCCTGCGCGATCTGCGCGGAGCGCAACCAGCCCTCGGCGAATTCGGGCTCCAGCCGGTTCACATGATCGAACATGCGCGCGGCCAGATCAGCCTCGCCGGCCATCAGCGCTTCCTCGCCGCGCTCCATCAACAGATCGATCGTCGCGCTGTCGGCATCAGCCCAAAGAGCGAGCACTTCCTGCGCGATATCGGCGGCTTCGCCCTCTTCGGCGGATTGCAGGGCTTCGAGCCGTGCTTCCAGCCGCTCTTCCGGTTCCAGCACCGGCTGCTGCGGTGCCTCGGGAATGGCAATGGATTGAAGCGAAAGAACAAGGAGGGTCGTGATCATGAGGGCGGAAGATAAGCCACTCGGCTCAGGCGTAAAGCGGCGCGCGTCTTCATGACCGCAATTTCATGGGAGTGTGACCCGATCCGGCGGTCTGGGGCTGAAACGAAAAACGCCCCGGCGAACCGGGGCGTTTCAAAGACGTCATCGCGTCAGGTCGCGTCGGACTAGCCGGCGCGCGCCTTGTAACGCGGGTCTTTCTTGTTGATCACGAAGACCCGGCCACGGCGGCGGACCACCTGGCAATCGCGGTGGCGGTTCTTCAGCGATTTAAGCGAGCTGCGCACCTTCATCGGACCGGCCCTCAAACTGTGAAAAATCCCGCAATGGCGCGGGGGAGCGGGCGATGTAGTGGAAGCACGCTGCGGTGTCAACGCCCCGAGGCCGCCTCTGCGCAGCCTTACCGCACCGTTAGTTGCTCACTCCGGACGCGCACAATAGTTTCGCCGCCATGCGCTGTCTGATCGCCTGTCTCACCCTGCTTGCCGTGCCGTCCCTGGCGCATGCGCAGGACATCGTCGAGGTTGATGTCGAGCTCGTGCTCGCCGTCGACATCTCCTATTCCGTGGATCTGGAGGAAGCCCGCCGCCAGCGCGAAGGTTATGTCGCCGCGCTCGCCCACCCCGACGTGATCAGCGCCATCCAGGCCGGCCCGCACGGCCGCATCGCCGTCACCTATGTGGAATGGGCCGATGCCGGCTTCCAGCGCCCCGCCGCGCCGTGGACGATGATCGCCAGCGAAGCCGATGCGATGGCATTTGCTGCCGTCGTGGCTGCCGCGCCGCTGGAGCGTGGCCATTACACCGCGATCGGCTCGGCGATTGCCGACGGGGTTGAGCGGATCGAATCCAACAATTTTCAGGGCATCCGCCGCCTGATCGACATTTCCGGTGACGGGCCGCAGAACCACGGCATGGACCTCGCCGAGGCGCGAGCCATGGCCAATGCCGCGGGAATCACCGTCAACGGCCTGCCCATCATCACGGAACGTCCGGGGCACTGGACCCGTCCGGCCGAGATCAATCTCGACGAATATTTCGATCGCAACGTCCTGACAGGGCCGGGCGCCTTTGTCCTGGCGGTGCGCGAACCGGAAGACATCCAGATGGCGATTCTCCGGAAGATGACGCTGGAGATCGCCGGTGCCGCACCCTCGCGCAGCGAGCTTTCCGGACTGGCGCCCTGATCCGATGATGCGTTTCGCCAGCCTTCTTCTCGCGCTCGCCTGCGCCGCCCCCGCCGCCGCCCAGTGGGATGACGACTGGCTGGTGCGCGAACCGCAATACGATGAATCGGGCCGGATGATCGTCGATGTCGAAATCGTCTTTGCCGTCGATGTGTCGTCCTCGATCGACGAGGAGGAGGCGCTACGCCAGCGCCAGGGCCATGTCGCCGCGCTCGCGGACCCGGATGTGATCTCCGCCATCGAAGCGGGCGGCGAGGGCCGCATCGCGGTGATCTATGTCGAGTGGGCCGACGCCGGCTTTCAGCGCGTCGTTGCGCCATGGACGGTGATCGAGGGGCCGGAGGACGCCGAGCTTTTCGCCGGCACGCTTGCCGCCGCACCCTTTGTATCCGGCCGCCGCACCGCGATCGGCGCGGTGATCGACACCGCGACACAGCTGATCCTGTCCAATGATTATGCCGGCCGCCGCCTGGTCATCGATATTTCCGGCGACGGCCCGCAGAATGCCGGTCCTCCCCTGACCGATGCACGCGAAGCGGCGGACGCTGCGGGCATCACCGTCAACGGCCTGCCGATCCAGTCCTCGCGGCAGGATCCCTTCCGCCCCCCTGTGAATATCGACGTGGCACGCTATTTCGAGAATCACGTGATCGTCGGCCCCGGGTCTTTCGTCATGCGCAGTGAAACCCACGAGGATTTCGTGACAGCGCTGCGCCGGAAGCTCATAGTCGAGATCGCCGGATTGTCGCCTGCAGCAGTCATGTCGAGTGATGGATGAAACAGCTTCTCGCCGCGTTCTCCGCCCTTCTGTTCGCCGCGCCCGCGTTGGCCCAGGACGAACCCTTCTCCGAATGGCTGAATGATTTCCGTCCGCGCCTCGAAGCGCAGGGCGCCAGCCCGCAAACCGTCTCGGCCATGCTGGACGGGCTCGAACCCAACCCGCTGGTGATCGAGCGCGACCGCACCCAGCCCGAATTCGTCCGCCCCTTGTGGGAATATCTCGACATCGCGGCGTCAGACCGCCGCGTCAGCGACGGCCAGTCGGCGCTGCGCGAGAACCACGTCACCTTCCAGACGGTCGAATCCAGCCTCGGCGTGCCGCGCGAGATCGTCGCCGCGATCTGGGGTCTGGAATCCTCCTATGGCGCGATCACGGGCGATCTCGATGTCGTTCAGTCGCTCGCCACGCTCGCCTGGGAAGGACGCCGCCGCCGCTGGGCGGAGGCCCAGCTCTTCGCCGTCGCGCAGATGCTCGACCGTGGCTACGCCTACCGCGAGGAATTGCTCGGCTCCTGGGCCGGGGCGATGGGCCAGACCCAGTTCATCCCGGAAACCTATCTCGCCCGTGCCGTCGACTTCGACGGCGACGGTCACCGCGACATCTGGACCAATTACGGCGATGCGCTCGCCTCGACCGCGAACCTCCTGTCGCGCGCCGGCTGGGCCGACGGCGTCCCGCCCGCGGTGGAAGTCGTCGTGCCGGACGATTTCGACCTGTCGAACTGGAACCCCGACCAGCAGCGCATGACCGCCGAATGGGCGCTGCGCGGCATCACCCGCGCCGATGGCGAGGAATGGAATGCCGACCTCAACATGCGCGCCGCGCGGCTGATCCTGCCGGCGGGCCTGCACGGTCCGGGTTTCCTGACCTATTCGAACTTCCAGTCGATCAAGCGCTACAACAACTCGACCAGCTACGCGCTGGGTGTCTGGCTGTTGTCCGAACGCCTCGCGGGCCGCGGCGAGATCCATCAGGACTGGCCGGTCGACAATCCGCCCATCACCCGCAGCCAGACCCAGGAAATGCAGGAAGCCCTCGTCGCGCTTGGTTACAACCCCGGCGTGCCGGACGGCATTTTCGGGCCCAATACCCGCAGTGCCCTGATGGCCTTCCAGCGCCAGCGCGGCCACCTCGCCGACGGCTATGCCGGCCGGTTGATGTATGACGCGGTGATCGCGGCCCGCAACGCCGCGCAGGCGGGGGAGTAGCGCCTACCCGATTTTCATGGCCACGCGCTGTGATTGAAGTTAGCCTTCCGGCATGCTTTTGCGTGTCGGGGGCTCTGTATGCTGACAACAGTCATTCTTGCGGGAGTTCTTCAGGCGAGCGCGCCTGTTCCGATCGCCGCGTCGGTGTTGCCGCCGAGCCGCCATGCGGTTGCATCCGGTGATCCGGTCACCTTCTTCGCGGCCATGGTCAATCAGGGTGCAAGCGACGCGGTCAATTGCCGGATCGAGATCACCGAGTCCGGCCCCTTCACCTACACCTACCGCGCGTTTGATCCCACGACGAGCAGCTTCACCGCCGATCCAAACACACCGGTCACCATTGCCGGGGGCGGGACGCAGGTCTTCGTCCTGGGTTTCGAGTTCTCGGGCACGATGGACCGGACCTCGTTCGAACCGGCCTATCTCTGCGACAATGGCGAAGCCCTGCCGGTCCACGCCCTGACCAACATCACGCTGACGTCATCAGCAACGCCGCAGCCCGATATCCTTGCGCTGGCGAGCACGAATGGTGGCCCCGGTCACAACGCAGCGTGGGGCAATTCGGTCTTTGCGGTCGCGATCACGAATCTTGCGGGCCAAACCGGCATCGAAGTGCCGGTCACAATCTCGGCAGATGCGATGGATCGTACGATGTTTGCGCGTTTCACCGTCTGTGAAATAGACGATCAAGCGCAATGCATCACTCCTCGATCAGATCAGCTCACGACGACGCTGACGGGGAGAGAGAGTCGGCATTTTGCGATCTGGATTGGCGGAACCTACTCATTCTCGCTGCCGTACTTCGATTTCGTCCGGGTGCGCACACGGATTGTCGATCCTGACTCGAATCTTCTGTTCGGCTCGACGAGCGTTGCGCACAGTAATGGCCACTATGGAGCGCTCTGTTCCGGCACACTGCCATCGGTGCCGTGGAGCGGTTCGATTGTATTCCAGGAAGGTGATGGCACGACAGGACAAATTATCCGGAGCCGCGTTGAGAATCTCAATTTCTACGGCGATGGAATGGGCCGGATACTTGCGGTGCCGATCGACCGCCAAAGCACCCGCTTTGTTGGCAATATAGGGTTCGAAGGCGAAGAGAATATCGAAGGCTGCATTCCGGAGCCGTCGGCATCGCTGCTCATGCGCCCGATGTCTCCGGCTGTTGGACAGGACCCGGCGAACGACGAATGGCAGGGATGGATCCGATGGACCATCTTGGGTGCCACCGGTGCGGCACAAGTGGATGACGGGGCAACGATATTACGAAATCGATTGCGGGCCGTTTACACAGCGACGCATGCCTACACCTATCCGATCACGATGGGTGTGCAATTGAGGCAGCCGACACCCCCGGGTCAAATTGAAGGGGAATATTTCGGCGAACTTATTCGCCCCGACGGTGCGTTGGACAGGCTTGGTTCGTGGACGGTCGCAAGTTCGACGGCGGATGGTCCGATCATTTTCGCTTTTGCTGGTGAAGAAGATGCCACCTGCCAGATGATGATCGGGCACCGGGCGATCGAAGTTCATGAATCGATCTACGATGAGCCAATTGCCTATCGAAACAACAGGCTGGTCGATGCGGTCGTGTCGGACTGTTCGCGACGAGGTGAAGATGTTGAAGGTCAATATCGCGGCGTCATGATCTACCAGCCGATGACCGTTGCGGGTGATCCCGACGAGAACGGGCTGGAAGTCATTCTTACGCCCAGCGACCCTGAACAGGAACAGCACATGCTCTGGTTCCTGTTGCGGCAGTAAGGCCTACCCGCCTTTCTTCATCTCCCGCCACGCGAAGCGAGCCGGATGCAGCGCCTCGCGGCCCGCGCGCTCGAGCGGTGACGGTTCGCCGCAGAGATCGCTGGCGAGCGCCTCGGCCAGAAGCGGGGCATGGGCAAAGCCGCGCGCGCCGAACCCGGTCAGAACCGCCATCCGCCGCTCCATCACGTCATGGGCCTGATCCGGCACTGGACCGCCGCGTGCGGTCTCGCCCCAGGCCATGCCGTAGAGTTGACCGGGCAGGGGACCGGAGACGGGCAGGCGGTCGCGCGTCGCGGCGCGGGCCTCGCCCCAGACCGTGTTTACCTTGCCGAGCGCGGCGTGAACGTCCGGCACGAATTCACGGGCTCCGGCGCGCAGTTCGGCTTCCACGTCCTCGTTTGTGCGCGCATCGGAATAGCGTTCATGGGTCGCCCCGACCAGGATGCCGCTCGGTGCCGCGGCGGTATAGCCGCCCCAGGTGACGGGATGAGCCGGACCCGGCCCGGTCGCGTCGAACACCATCAGCCGCCCGGGATCGTCCTCCATCGGGACCCGGTAGCGCGACATAAGCCTTCCCTGCCGCGCCCCGCCGCAATGCACGACCTGAGCGGCGAGCATCAGCACCTTGCCGTCCTCGCGCCTGATTCCCCAGCCCGCGGTGGAGGGTTCGAACACGGCGGCACGGTCGTCGATCACCGGCGTGTCCCCGGCGAGCGCATGGACCAGCGGGGACGGTTCGAACCGCCCGCCGCGCGCCATCCATAGGCCCGGCCAGTGGGCGCGGAAATCATAGCCCTCGCCCATCGCGCCTGCGAGCTTGTCGAGGCGCAGCACGTCCGCCTCGTCCTTCGCCATGCGCATCACACCCTCGGGATAAAACCCGTCGAGCCCGTCATAGAGCGATCGCGCAAATTCGAACGCCGCCAGCGTCGCGCGGACATGCGGCCGGTCGGCGAATTCGAGCCGCGGGGTCAGCATGCCGGCCGGCGCGCCGGAGGCGCCCGAGGCCAGCCCGCCTTCGGCGAAGATCACAACCTCCCGGCCGCGTTGCCTCAGCGCATGGGCGAGGCTTGCCCCGGCGATCCCGCCGCCGATGATCGCGACGGGCCCGTCGACCGGCGCGGTGCGGGGGAAGGGATCAGGCAGAGCAGTCGAACCACCCTCGAAGACGGCTTCGAGCCGTTCGCGTTTGCGGCCATGGCCGGGCTTCTTCTCGACCCGGAAGCCGGCCGCTTGAAGGCCCCGCCGGACAGCCCCAGCCACGGTGAAGGTCGCCGCCACCGCGCCCGGCGCGGAAAGGCGCGCCATCTCCCGGAACACCGCGTCCGACCACATTGCTTCGTTCTTCGCCGGCGCGAAACCGTCGAGGAACCAGGCGTCGACCGTGGCTTCCATATTGGCGAGCGCGACCTCGGCCTCGTCGTGGAAGATGGTGAGGGCGAAGCGGTCGGCGTCGAAGCGGATCCGGTGCGCACCCTTCAATGCGGGCGGCCATTTGTCCGCCAGCCTCTCGCCGAGCGCAGCTAGCTCCGGCCAGGCGGCCAGCGCCCGGCGGGCATCGCCCCGGGAAAGGGGGTGTTTCTCGACCGTGACAAAATGCAGCCAGCCGGAGGCATTGCCCTCCCGCCGCCAGAGGTCCCACAGCGCCAGCGCATTGAGGCCGGTGCCGAAGCCCAACTCCCCGACGGTGAAGACCGGCTTGCCGCGCCAGCGCCCGGGCAGGGCGCAACCGTCGAGGAAGACCGCGCGGGTTTCCGCCAGCCCGTCCTCCTTCGAGAAATAGACATCGCCATAGTCCGGCGCGACCGGCCCGCCCGCCTGCCAGTCGAGCGCCGGGGGATCGAGGAAGAGCTTCACCATCGCCTAGCGGAAGATGCCGCGCCCTTCGCGCGGACCGATGAACAGCCAGATCAGGAAGCCGATGATGGGCAGAATGAGGATCAGCGCGATCCAGGCCGCGCGCACCCAGCCGGAATAGCGCGAGCGCGCGATCTGCATGATCGCATACACGTCGAAGATCAGGACGAGCAGTCCGATCGGCCCGCCGATATGCAACTCGAACACGAGAAAGGCTCCCTCGCCGATCCAGACGAGAGAGCCTATCAGTGCAATTCAAACGCGTCAGCTTGCCGTTATGTCACGCTTCTGCGGGGATTTCCCCGAGCGCAGTTTCCAGCTCGGCAAAGCTCGGCTGCGACTTGGTCGGAACGCCGGTCCGGCCGATCTCGACCGAGATCTGCGCCGCATTGCCGTGAAGGTGCGCGACTAGCACATTCTGGATGATGACGTAGAAGGTGTGCTCCTCGTCATAGACTTCTTTCAGGCGCGCGGCCATCGGGCCGACGAAGCCATAGGCCAGGAACACGCCGAGGAAGGTACCGACCAGCGCCGCGCCGATCTTGCCGCCCAGCACGTCCGGCGGCGAGTTGATCGCGCCCATCGTCTTGATGATGCCGAGCACCGCCGCGACGATGCCGAGCGCGGGCAGGGCGTCGGCCATGTTCTGCATTGCGTGCGCCGGAGCCGCCGCCTCGTGGTGGTGCTTCTCCAGCTGCTTTTCCATCGCGTCCTCGACCTGGTGCGGGTCTTCGAGGTTCATCGTCATCATCCGCAGCGTGTCGCAGATGAAGTCGATCGCGAAATGATCCTTCATGATGCGCGGATAGCGCTGGAAGATGCTGGAGTCGTGCGGGTTCTCGATATGGGTCTCGAGCGCGATCACGCCCTTCGTCTTCATCGTCTTGGTCAGGAGGAAGAGCAGAGACAGCAGGTCGCGGTAATCCTGCGTCTTCCACTTCGGACCGGCGATGATCTTCCCGAAGTCACCGACCGTCTTCATGATCGTCTTGCCGGAATTCCCCAGAAGGAAGGCGCCGACCGCCGCCCCGCCGATCATCATCAGTTCGAACGGGGCTGCGCGGATGATGATGTCGAAATGACCGCCGGCGAGCATGAAGCCGCCGAACACCATGACGAACACGACAACAATGCCGATGATCTGAAACATGCCCGAAATCCACCCATGTCTGTTCCGGCGGCGCCTCTCTAGCGGGCACTGTCCGGTTTCGGGACGGACTATGGCGCGTTTAGCTTAATGTCCGGTGTAGCGCGCGTTAGGACCGCGTTTACGGGGCGGAGTCCCGATAGAAACGATCGGACGCCAATCGTGACGCGCACGCCAATGGACGCCGCGCCGTCCCGGGTCTAAGTCCTGTTCAGTCATGCCGCCGATTTACGATCCGGCCAACCCGTCCTCGCCCGAGGTCCGGCGCCGCGCCTTCCGTCTCCTGTTTCTCTGCCTGATGGCGACCGGCATCGGCAATTCCATGCTGTTCGCCATCCTGCCGCCTTTGGCCCGCGAGCTGGACGTGGCGGAAATCTATATCGGCGCGATCTATACGCTCTCCGCTCTGCTCTTCCTGTTGATGAGCCCGGTCTGGGGCGCGCTCAGCGACCGGCGCGGCCGCCGTCCGCTGATCATTTTCGGCCTCAGTAGCTTCGCGGTCTCGACCCTGATCTTTGCCTCCGGCGCCTGGGCCGGGCAGGTCGGCCTCTTGCCGCCGCTCGCCGCCATCGTGGCGATGGCTTTGTCGCGCGCGCTGTTCGGCGGGCTCGGTTCGGCGACCAATCCGTCGGCGCAGGCCTATGTCGCCGACCGCACAAGCCCGATGGAGCGCACCGAGGCGCTGGCGGGTCTGACCGCCGCCTTCGGCCTCGGCGGCGTGATCGGCCCGGCACTGGCGGCGGCCTTCGTGGAACGGATCGGCGTCGCGCCCTTCATGATCGCCGTGGCGGTGATCGTGGCGTCAGGGGCTTTCGCGGTTAGAGCCCTGCTGCCGGAAAACACGCCGCCGAAGCAGCGTCAGCGGCCGATCAACCCGTTCGCGCAATTCGCCTTTGCGGGCGATCCGCGCCTGATGCCCTTCATGGTCTATGGCGTGCTGATCTGGCTGAGCCAGGCCTCGTCCCTGCAGGCGATCGGCTTTTACGTGATGGACCGGCTGGAGGCCGATCCGAGCGAGGGCCTGCAATATGCCGGCGTGGCGCTCACCGCCGGGGCCGGGGCGCTGATCTTCGCGCAGCTGGCGGTGATCCCGGCGCTGAAGGCCAGCCCGCGTACGCTGATGGCGCTCGGGGGCGTCCTCATCCTCGCGGGTAATGCGGAACTGGTGTTCGCGTCGAACTACGCCGCCATCGTGTTCGGATTTCTCCTCAATTCCTTCGGCTTCGGTCTGGCCCGCTCCGGCTTCACCGGCGGCGCGTCGCTGAGTGTCGATCCGGAGGAGCAGGGCCGCGCGGCGGGTCTGACGACGGCGACGGCGGGCCTCGGCTTCCTCGTCGCGCCGGTGACGGGGTTGTGGCTCTATCAGGCGGTGGGGCCGCAAATGCCCTTCATCCTGAACACGATCGTCGCCGCGCTCGGGGCCGGGCTCGCCCTGTTGCACCCGCGCATCCGCGCCGTGGTACAGATCGCCGTGCATGAGCCGGCGCCGAAGGACCCCGTTTAGCGCGGCCAGGAAAAGTGGGCACCGGTTTTCCGGTTCGGCCGCGCAGACCACTCAAAAATCGGTCTAGAGTTCGACTCGCCAGACCGGCCCGTCGGCGGGGCGGATGACGATCTCCACCATCGCGCAATCGGCTTTCACGCAGCGGTCCGTCAACGTGAATTGCGGCGCGCGCTCGCCCAGAATGACGGCATAGGGACCGACCAGGATCTCGGTCCGGATCTCCGGCATCACCGGCTCGGCCAGCACGGCCGACCCCGCCAGCGCGACCGCCGCCACGGCCAGTTTCGCCTGCACCACCATTTCCAGACTCCGCAAATTTCTGCCCCCGCTTGGACCTTCAGATGCGGAGCGTCCCGGATTCGGATGCGGGAAACGGCGCGGCGCTTGCAGTTAACGGGGTCAGTCAGTCGCCTCTGGCGCGAATCGGGACGGAACACATGTCGATCCACGCTTCCGCGGAACACTTTGTCGAGGAACGCCGCTCGCGGCCGCGCCATATCTGGTTCCTCAATTCCGCTTTCGACAATATCGACTTCCCGCTCGCGGTTCAGCGCCTCGCCGAGCGCGACCCGAAAAAGCCTTTCGCCTTCGTCGTCACGCCCAATGTCGATCACCTTGTCCGCCTGCGGAAAGACGGCATCCTCGCCCCGCTCTACGCGCAGGCCTGGCTGACCGTGTGCGACAGCCGTGTGCTGGAACTGATCGCCGGGCTTTCGGGCGAGGACGTCGCCGTGACACCGGGCTCGGACCTGACCGAAGCCCTGTTCGACAATGTCATCACCCAGCATGAGCCGGTGACGGTGATCGGCGGCAATGAAGACGTGATCGAGGCGGTCAAGGCGCGTTACGGCCTCCATGACGTGCGCTGGCACCAGCCGCCGATGGGCCTTCGCACCAATCCTGAAGCCATCGCCGACTGCGCCGCCTTCGTCGCGGCCAACCCGTCGCGTTTCGTCTTTCTGTGTGTCGGCTCGCCGCAACAGGAAATGATCGCCGAAGCCTGCCAGGAACGCGGCGACTGCACCGGCATCGGCCTGTGCGTCGGGGCCTCGCTCGACTTCCTTGGCGGCAAGGCGCAACGCGCGCCGAAATGGATGCAGAAGACGCGCCTCGAATGGCTCCACCGCCTCGCGCAGGAGCCGCAGCGCATGTGGAAGCGCTACCTCGTCGACGGCCCGAAAGTCGTCTTCCTGTGGTGGGAATGGCGCAAGGCCCGCGCCAAGTTGCGCGCCTTCGAGAAGCAGCTGTCTCAGGCGAATTTCAAGCTCTGATTGCCGCTGGACGCCGGCGTGCCTGCCGGATAGGTTCCGCGCCGCGTCGGTTCCCGCGAGGGATCTGATGGGAAGACCGGTGAGGCGGGAAACCGCCGAGTCCGGCGCTGTACCCGCAGCCGTGAGCGGCGAGCGGCGATGCAACGAAGCCACTGGGGCAACCCGGGAAGGCGCATCGTCCGCACTGACCCGCGAGCCGGAAGACCAGCCGATGTCGTCGCTCGTTCGGCCCGTGCGGGAGCACGCGGGAAGGCGCGGACCATTCCGTTTGCAGCGACTCCTTTGAACCCGGCGGACCGGTGATCCGGCCGCCTGACTTGGAGTCTGTGGACCATGACCGGACATTCCGGCTTTCGGCGAAGTCTTTTCGCCGCGACTTTACTTTCCTGTTTCATCACCGCTCCGGCGCTCGCGCAGGCGACGGACGAGACCATCATCGTCGTCGGCGCCCGCGTGCCCGTGCCCGAAAGCGAAGTGACCTCGGCGGTCACCCTGCTTGAGCCCGAGGAGATCGAACTGCGCGGCCCGGTCCTGTCCGACGCGTTGCGCGCCGTGCCGGGTCTGGCGGTTTCGCGCTCCGGCCCGGCCGGGTCGCTGACCGATGTGCGCCTGCGCGGCAGCGAGGCGAACCACGTCCTGGTCCTGATCGACGGGATCGAGGCGTCCGTGCCCTTTACAGGCGGCTTCAACTTCTCCCAGACCCCGGCCTTCGGCGTCGACCGGGTCGAGGTGCTGCGCGGTGAACAATCCGCGCTCTGGGGGTCGGACGCGATCGGCGGGGTGATCAACATCCTGACCCATGCCGGAACGCCGGAGACGCGCTGGTCGCTGTTCGGTGAGGCAGGGTCGTTCGACACCCGTCAGGCGGGAGCGTCCGTCTCCGGCACGCGCGGATCACTGTCGGGCGGGGTCTCAGCGAGCCTCTATACGACCGAAGGCATCGACGCGGCCGGCCTTGGCGGCGAGGACGACGGCTTCGATCTGCGCAATATCTCGGCCTCCGGCACGCTCGGCCTCTCGCCCGGCATAAGCCTCGAAGGCGCGGCGCGCCTGACCGCCTATACGACCGAATATGACAGCGACACGGATTTCGATGGCCGGCTGAACGACACCGCCAACGAGACCGACGGCGTGCGTCATGGGGCGCGCCTCGCCGTCATCGCTGAGCCCGGCGCAATCCGCCTGCCCTGGCGCAGCGAACTGGCGGTCAGTCTGGTGTCCGACGCGATGACGAATTCCGATGCCGGAGCCTTTACCGGTGAAACCGAGGGCCGCCGCTGGCAGGCCTATTATCAGGGCACGGTGGAGTGGACTGGTCTCGGGGCGGACCATCGCCTGACCGTGCTCGCCGAACACGAGACGGAACGCTTCTCGGCCTATTCCGGACCCGGTGCGGGCGACAACCAGGTCCGCGAACTGTCGAATGATGCGCTCGCCCTCGACTATGGCGCGACGGCGGGCGGGCTGAGCCTGCATGCCTCGGCCCGTCATGACTGGAACGCGCAGTTCGACGATGCGCTGACCTGGCGCGTGGGGGCAGCCTATGCCTTCGATGCCATCGGCGGGCGCATCCGTGCCAGCTATGGCGAGGGCGTGAAGAATCCGGGGATCTACGAGCTTTACGGCTTCTTCCCGGGATTCTTCACCGGCAATCCGGACCTTGTGCCGGAGCGCTCGCGCGGCTGGGAGATCGGCTGGGACCAGTTCTTCGGCGACACGCTGCGTTTCGGCGTTTCGGCCTATGCCTCGACGCTGGAGGACGAGATCTACACCGACTTCGCGGTCTCGCCGTCGACGGCGCGCAACCGGGCCTTCGAATCCGAACGCCGGGGCGTCGAGATCGAGGGCGAATGGCAGGCGCTTGCCTCGCTCGCGGTTCGCGGATCGGCGACGTTTTCCGACTCCGAGGAGAACGGCACGCCGGAGATCCGCCGCCCGGACCGGCTCGCCAGCCTGTCGGTGAACTGGACACCGGAAGGTCCGTTCAGTGCCGGTCTCGCCGCCGACTATACTGGCGAGCAGATCGACACCGATTTCGGCACCTTCGCCAATGTCACCCTGCCGGCCTACACGCTTGTGTCGGGCCGGTTTGCCTATGCCGTGAATGAACGCCTCGAGCTTTACGTTCGCGGCGACAATCTGCTCGATGAGGAGTATCGCGATGTGGTCGGCTATGCCGCGCCTGGCCGCGGGCTGTATGTCGGCCTGCGTCTGGGCCGCTAGCGCACTGGCTCAAGGTGAAGGCGGCGCGCTTTTGCGCGTCGCCTCCGCCGATCTGTGCGCCGATGCCTGGATCATCGAACTCGCCGACCGGAACAGCGTGATCGCGCTGTCCTGGCAGGTCGATGCGCCGGTGTCCGCCGCGCCGGACTGGGCGCGCGCTCTGCCGCGGGCCTCTTCGGACGCGGAACGCCTGATCGCGCTGAGCCCGGATCTGGCGGTCTTCGGCCCCGGCGGACCAGGCCGGGCCGCGCCGGTTCTGGACGCCGCCGGGATCGACATGCTGACCCTTGAGTGGGGCGAGGATTTCGACACGATCCGCGCCAGCGCCCGCGCAACAGGTGCGGCGCTGGGTCGGCAGGCCGAGGCCGAAGCCTGGCTTGCAGATCTCGATACTCGGCTCGCCGCGCTGACCCGGCGCGCCGAGGCGCGCGGCTGGCAACCGTCCGTGTTCTACCTCTCGGTGACCGGCGGAACCGCCGGCGGCGGCACGCTGATCGACGCTGCGATCCGCGCGGCGGGCGGGCGCAATGCCGCCAGCGAAGCTGGCGCGAGCGGCTGGACCCAGTCCGACGCCGAATGGGCGCTGCGCGTCTCACCCGATCTCGTCGTCACCAGCTATTTCACCGACGGTTACCGCACGGCGGGCAATGCCGGGCAGCGCCATGCCGCCTTCCGCCGGCTTGTCGAGCGCCACCCGTCCGTCGAGGTGCCGGGCGCGCTCTGGTCCTGCACCGGGCCGGGGCTGATCGAGGCCGCCGAACACATTGCCGACGCGCTCGACGCACTGACACCGGAGGGCGAAGGATGAGAGACGCGAAACTGATCGCGGTCCTGTTGGCTGTTTGCGCGATCGCCGCTTTGGCCAATCTCTTCGCTGGCGGATTTCCGCTGGGTGCGCTCCTGTCCGGCGATGAAGCGGCGCGGCTCATCCTCTTAGACCTGCGCCTGCCGCGCCTCGTCCTTGGCCTCGTCATCGGCGGTGGCTTGGGTCTGACAGGCGCTGTACTGCAGGGCTATTTCCGCAATCCGCTCGCCGATCCGGGCATTGTCGGTGTCACCTCCAGCGCAGGGCTCGGCGCGGTCATCGCGCTCTATTTCGGGCTCGGCGGGTTTCTCGGCATCGGCGTGCCGCTCTTCGCGATCCTTGGTGCAGCGGTGGGCGCGGCGACGCTGCTCTTCGTGGCCGGGCCGCGCGCCGGGGCGACCACGCTGATCCTGTCCGGGGTCGCGGTCGCGGCGCTGGCCAACTCCCTCACCGCGCTGATGATGAATCTCTCGCCCAACCCCTGGGCGCTGTCGGAAATCGCCTACTGGCTGATGGGCTCGCTCGCCAATTCCAGCTGGACGGAAGTGTCGGTGGCCGTGCCCCTGATTGCCGCCGGCGCGGGGGTGCTGGCCTTTACGGCAAGAGCGCTCGACGCGCTGACGCTGGGCGAAGCCACGGCCCGCAGCCTGGGCGCCGATCTCGCCCGCTTGCGGATCATTGTTGTGGCCGGGTCCGCGCTGGCGGTCGGCGGCGGCGTGGCCGTGGCCGGGGCGATCGGATTTGTCGGCCTCGTCGCGCCGCACCTCCTACGGCGTTTTGTGGACCATCAGCCCTCGCGGCTCCTGCTGCCCGCCGCGCTCGGCGGTGCGGCGCTGCTGACCGCAGCTGACGCGCTGATCCGGCTTCTGTCGGGGCAGGGCACGCCGCTCTATCTCGGCGTGGCGACGGCCCTGCTTGGCGTGCCCTTCTTCTTTTGGCTTGTCCGGACACAAACGCGGGGGCCGGTATGACCACGCTATCGCTCGCAAAGGCCACGCTGGGCCATGGCCAGTGCCCCGTTCTTCGAGAGGTCGATGCAGCCTTCGCTCCGGGCGAGTTCGTCGCCCTGGTCGGTCCGAACGGGGCGGGAAAGTCGACGCTCCTGTCGGCGCTGGCCGGGCTGAACCCGCCCATCGCCGGCACGGTGATGCTGGATGACCAGCCGGTCGCGGCGATCCCGTCCGCCGACCGTGCCCGCCGCATCGCCTACATGCCGCCCGACGAACGAGCGGTCTGGCCGGTACCGGCGCGCACGATCGCGGCGCTGGGGCGCATGCCGCACCGCAAGCCGCTGGAGCGGCTCGCGGCGGAAGACGAGGCGGTCATCGACGCCGCCCTGGCGCGAACCGGGGTCTCGCACCTCGCGCATCGCCGGTTCGACACGCTGTCTTCGGGCGAACGCGCCCGCGTCCTGCTGGCACGCACGCTGGCGACCGGGGCCGGTGTCCTGCTCCTCGACGAGCCGACCGCCTCGCTCGATCCGCGCCACCAACTGGGGCTGATGGAGGTGCTCGCCGGAGAAGCCGCGTCCGGAAAGCTCGTCGTGATCGCCGCGCACGCGCTCGACCTCGTCGCGCGCTATTGCTCGCGGGTTTTGCTGATCGACAACGGCCGCGTCGCGACAGACGGGTCGCCCGCGGATGCGTTGTGCGAAGCCAATCTGGAAACGGTCTTCGCGATCAAGGCGCCTGGCGGCGCCCGCCCGACCGGCTGGTCACCGCTCTAGAGATCAGCTGAACACGATCTCGGGCAGCGGCTTGCGGGCCTCGTCGCACGCGGCGAGCACGCTGCCGGCAAGGCGCTCGAAGGCTTTCGCGACCGGCCCGTCATCGAAGGCGACCGGTCGGCCTTCGTCGGAGCGTTTGCGCAGCTCGATATGCAGCGGAATTTCGCCGAGGAAGGGCACGCCCATCGCCTCGGCTTCGGCGCGCGCGCCGCCATGCCCGAAAATCTCGCTCGGCTCGCCGCAATGCGGGCAGAGGAAGACCGACATGTTCTCGATCAGACCGAGAATCGGCGTGTGGGTCTGCTGGAACATCGCCATCGCCTTCTTCGCGTCGTCGAGGGCGAGGTCTTGCGGCGTGCAGGCGATCACCGCGCCATCCACGGCGGCGGTCTGGGCGATGGCGAGCTGCGCATCCCCCGTGCCCGGCGGCATGTCGATCAGCAAGACGTCCGGCTCGTCCCAGATGGTCTCGTTGAGGAATTGCGTGATCGCGCCCTGAACCATCGGACCGCGCCAGACCACGGCCGCGCCCGGCTTGGTCAGGAAGCCCATCGACACGACCTTGATGCCGTGCGCCTCGGCAGGCTGGATCCCGGCCTCGTTCTTCTGCAGGCCCGGCACATCGCGCAGACCCAGAAGGCGCGGGATGGAGGGGCCGTAGACGTCGGCATCGAGAACACCGACCTTCAGTCCCTGCTTGGCGTAGGCGGCGGCGAGGTTCGCCGTGACGGTCGACTTGCCCACCCCGCCCTTGCCGGCGGCCACGGCGATGATCCGCTTCGCCGCGCGCTTGCCTTGCGGCGGTGCGACCGGGCGCTTGGGCGCTTCCGGCTTCTGGGCGCGCTCCATCGTCGTGATCAGCCGTACGCGCTTGACGGCCCTGTCGGTCTTCAGCGTCTTCTCGATCGTCTTCTTCAGCGCCCCGTCATCGCCGCCCTGCGGGACTTTCAGAACGACCGTGGCCGTGCCGTCGCGTTCGCTGACGCCTTCCAGCCGGCCGGACTCCGGCAGTGGTTTCCCCGAGACGGGATCGGTGATCGTGGCAAGAAGGGCAATCAGGCGGTCGGCCATGGGTCAACTCCGGTTTCGATCCGGGAGATAGCGCTGTGCGTTGTCTTGCGAAAGGGCAGCGCCGCAATTGACAGGGCGCGGGCCGCACTCTTCCTTGCGCAGCGATCGAAGGGGAGTGCGGCGTGAGCGATACCGATCTTCAGCGCGACATGGATGCGGTCCGGCGGCTGACTGCCGCGCAGCGCTATGGCGAGGCTGTGCAGATTTGCGAGCGGCTGGTGACGGCCTTCCCGGACGCCTTCGACCCGCATTTCCATTTCGCGGCCATTCTTCTGCTGCGCGAGCCGAAAAAGGCTTTGCCCTATCTCGAGCGCGCGCACGCGATTGACCCGGGTCATGACGAAGTCCTGACCCTGCTGGCCCGTGCGACCGAGCGCATCAATGACTGGCCGGCCGCAGAAGCCTGGTCCCGCAAGGTACTGGAGCGCGATCCGGGCAATGTCTACGCCATCGCCGCCCTGGCCGCCGCCGAGATCGAGGCCGGCCGGCCCGACGCGGCCATCGAGTGCATCGAACAGCGCTTCAGGCCCGGCGGGCCCGACCCCATGGCCGATGCCGCCGTCTATGAACGCCTCGGCCGCGCCCGCGAGGCCCGCGCCGACTATCCGGCGGCCTTCGAGGCGCACATGACGGGCAACAGGGTGGTCAAGACTGCCTTTGCCGACCGGATCGATCCGGCGTCTCAGATCGCCGGGCCGCCGGCGCTGAAGCGGATCGGGGATTTCTATGCCGCCATGCCGGTCCAGGACAGGCCCGATCCGGTCGACGATCTGCCGGACCCGGCCTTTTTGCTGGGCTTTCCGCGATCGGGCACGACGCTGCTGGAAAACATGCTCGCGGCACACCCGCAGGTGGAGACCACCGACGAGCGGCCGCTCCTCGACCCGATCGCCAACGCTGCCGGGTCGACGCCGCAGAGCCTTGCCCGCTTCTTTGCAGCCAGCGACGACGAAGTGCGCAAGATGCGCAACTGGTACTGGCAGAATGCGCGCGGCGGTCCGCCGCCGGCCGGTCATGTCTTCATCGACAAGCAGCCGTCGAACACGATCTGGCTCGGCCTGATCGCCAAGGTCTTCCCGCGCGCCCGCATCCTGTTTGCGGTGCGGGATCCGCGCGATGTGCTGCTGTCGAATCTCTTCCTGACCTTCGACACCAACCCGTTCGGCCTGAACATGCTGACCCCCGAGGGGGCCGCGGAATATTACGACCTGGTGATGACCGCCGGTCAGGCCGCGCTGCGGGCCTTTCCCCATCTGGCGGTGCACGAGGTTCGCTACGAGTCCGTCGTCGAGGATTGGGAGGGCGAGGTTCGCTCCGCGCTCGATTTCCTCGGGTCGGGCTGGGACGATGCCGTGCGCAACTACCGCGAGACTCTGGGCGAGCGCCGGATCTCCACACCGTCCGCGCGTCAGGTCTCGAAACCGGTCTACAAGACCGCCCGGGCGAAATGGCGTCGTTACGACTTCGCCTTCGACGGGATTCGCGCCCGCCTCGATCCGTGGATCCGGCACTGGAACCACCCTGACTGGATCGAAACCGCGTCGATCACAGACAAGTGATCCCCGGCCCGGAGGCCGATTTCGCCATTTTTCGAGGGAAGGGGATGGTGGGCGCGGCTGGGATCGAACCAGCGACCCCTACGATGTCAACGTAGTGCTCTCCCGCTGAGCTACGCGCCCATCCCGTTGCGGGGAAGGCGCTCTTAGCCTCCGGAAGACGGTCGCGCAAGGCCTGTGTCAGCGCTTTGCTGTCCGGTCTGTGACAGGGCCCTCAACGGGTTATGACTTTTTTGCAACATGCAGGGCCGAAATGCGGTGGGAATTGGGCGATCCCTTTACGGGGATAGGGCACATGGGGATAGTGCGCGCCGGGATAGACTAGACTCCCGTCTGTGCGCTCGTCCGGACTCAAACCGGAAGGGCGGAGGAAACAACACCACGAAGGGGTAATGCATCGTGAGCAGCTATTGGGATCGTGAGCGTCTTCTGCGCTCCACCATCTTGGCCGGCTTCGCGGCTGCGGGTCTGACGGTTGCACCGTCCTGGGCTCAGCAAGCCGAAGACGACGAAGATGAAGAACAGGCCGAGCAGGCCGAAGACAGCATCGTCGTTACGGGTTCGCGTATCCGTCGCGACTCGTTCTCTTCGACGTCGCCGCTTCAGGTCATCGACGCCGAAACCGTGACGGAAGCCGGTCTTGTCGACACGGCCGAAATCATTCGTTCGGTTCCGGTGATCCAGGGCGCCCAGCTCGACCAGACCATCAACAACGCGTTCGTCACGAACGGCGGCCCGGGCGTGAACAACGTCTCGCTCCGCGGTCTGTCGGCTGACCGTACGCTCATCCTGATCAACGGCCGCCGCATGTCGCCGGCCGGTGTGGAAGGCGCTCCGTCCTTCCCGGACATCAACCTCATTCCGTCGTCCATCATCCAGCGGGTCGATATCCTGCTCGATGGCGCGTCCTCGGTTTACGGCTCTGACGCCGTCGCCGGCGTGATCAACATCATCACGCAGCAGGACTACGAAGGTCTGAACATCGAAGGTTACGTCTCCATTCCGGAAGACGATGGCGGCGAAAACCAGCGTTACTCGCTGCTCGTCGGTGATCGTTCGGAGCGTGGTGGCTTCAACTTCGCCCTCGAATACTTCGACCAGCAGAACCTGCGCGCCAACCAGCGCGACTGGAACCGCAACGAAGCGGGCTTCTACTGCTCGCAGGACATCGACCTCGACGCGTCGGGCAACCGCATCACGTCGTCGGCGACCCGTCCGAACACCTGCGGCGGCTCGATCGTCAACCGCGTCCGCGTTTACTCGACCCTCGCCCGTCCGGGCGGCGGCCTCCTGCTCGGTACCGACGTGTACCGCTTCCAGGGCCCGGCTGGTGTCGCTCTGAACACGGTTGATCCGCGTTCGCCGGCTGGCTGGTTCACGGCTGCGACGGCTGCGGGACGGACCTTCATGTCCAACCTGCCGGAAGCGCAGTCCTATCCGTCGGCCCAGTGGTCCGACATCCTGCCGTCGAACACGCGTTACAGCATGTTCCTGACGGGCGATTACGATATCGACTCCCTGTTCGGTATCGAAGGAACGACCTTCTTCTTCGAAGCGTCGCACTCCAACTCGCAGACCTTCCAGAACTCGAACTTCCACGGTCAGCTCTTCCCGACCGTGCCGGACTCCAACCCGACGAACCCGTTCACCTACAACAATGGTGCGAGCTTCTACGGTTATGGCGTGGTGCCGATCATTTCGTCGCCGACGCAGCGTTCGGACGTGGATGTCGAAATCCAGCAGACCCGTTTCCTGACCGGTCTGCGTGGTGACCTCGGCTTCATCGGCGCTCCGGGCTGGGACTTCGAGTCCTTCGTGTCCTACACCCGCTCGATGGGCTACTCCTCGCGCGGTGCGGTGCTCGAAGAGCGTCTGCGCCTCTCGCTCGCCACGACCCGTTTCGACGGTGGTGGTAACCTGATCTGCGGTGATCCGTCCTACATCGACCTGTTCGGTTTCCTGGATCCGGAAAACTGCGTGCCGATCGACATGTTCGCGCCGTCGCTCTACACCTACGATCCGCAAACGGGTCCGCAGTGGGGTTCGCAGGCCGAAACCGACTTCCTGACCGGTGAGCGTACCGTCACCACGAAGGTTGACGAACTGGTGGCCGGTGCCTTCGTCACGGGTCCGCTGTTCAACATGCCTGACGGTGAAGTCAGCGGCGTGTTCGGTTGGGAATTCCGTGAAATCGGTCTCGACTCGGGCGTCGACACGGTTGCCGCTCTGGGCCTCGCGGCCGGCTTCTTCGCCGACCAGCTGTCCCAGGGTTCCGTGAACCTGAACGAGTTCTACACCGAGCTGTCGTTCCCGCTGCTGCGTGGCCGTCCGTTCGCTGAAGACCTGACCTTCGACATCGCGGGCCGTCTGACGGACCACGAATTCTACGGTCAGAACTCGACCTGGGCTGCGAAGCTCTCCTGGTCGCCGGTTGATTACCTGACCTTCCGCGGCACGGCAGGCACGTCCTTCCGCGCTCCGAACGTCCGGGAACTCTTCCTCGGCGGTCAGACCGGCTTCACCGGCGGCGGTGCCGACCCCTGCGTCGTCCCGCAAGCGGCGATCCCGGGTGGTCCGGGTTCCTACGACCCGACCCTCGACCCGCGTTCGCCGACGGTTCTGGCGAACTGTATCGCGGACGGTGTTGACCCGACGACCCTGGGCCAGACCGGCGTTCCGTCGATCCAGTCCTTCCGGGCCGGTAACCCGGGCCTCGATCCGGAAACCTCCGACTCGATCAGCGTCGGTTTCGCGATCGACCAGCCGTGGTTCGACTCGTTCGACTTCCAGTTCGGCGTGAACTACTTCGAGATCAACATTGAAGACTCGATCGCGATCCCGGGTACGGCGTTCTCGCTGAACCGTTGCTACAACTCGACCAACTACCCGAACGATCCGTTCTGTGCGCGTCGTCAGCGTGACCCGAATACGGGCTTCCTGACCTTCGTGGACAACACGCCGTTCAACATCGCCCAGCAGTCCTCTTCGGGTGTCGACTACAACGCCCGCTTTGGCATGGACGTGTGGGGTGGTGCTCGCCTCGAAGCGAACACGGTCTGGACGCAGTCGATCGAGATCACCAACCAGACGACGCCGGGTTCGGCCATCAACGACGTTGTTGGCACGATCGGCTTCCCGGAATGGCGCGGCACGGTTGATGCCCGCTACATCCAGGGCGACTGGACGATCTTCTGGCGTGGCCGTTACATCGGCGCTCAGGACAACCTGGGTGTGTTCGGTGCCAACGAGCCGAACTGTGAGTTCACGGGCTGCGTGGACGTCGTCGACGACGTTGACTCGGTCCTGTACCACGACCTGTCGGTCAGCTGGCGTTCGGACACCTGGCGTGTCACGACCGGTGTGAACAACCTGCTGAACGAAGATCCGCCCCTGGTTGACCAGAACACGGCGGACGCCACCCTCGGCGGTACGAACGTGCCGCTCGGTGCGGGCTACGACATGATCGGTCGTCGCTTCTTCATCAACGTTTCCAAGCGCTTCTAATCGAACGCACGGTTACGTAAGGGATCGGGCCCGCTCTTCGGAGCGGGCCCTTTTCTTTGGCGGTATGACCGCAACGAAAAAGGGGCGCCCTGGCGGGCGCCCCTCTTCGGTTCGGTCTGCTGTTCCGGTCAGGCGGCCATCACCCGCGCTACTTCGTCGACCAGTTCGCGCAGATGGAAGGGCTTGGACAGCACCTTGGCCTGGGTCGGCGCGCCTGAACCCGGGTTCAGCGCCACGGCGGCAAAGCCTGTAATGAACATGATCTTCAGCCCCGGCACCGTCTCGGCGGCGCGACGGGCCAGCTCGATCCCGTCAATGCCCGGCATGACGATGTCGGTCAGCAGAAGATCGAAGCCGTCCGGCTGACCTTCGAAGACCGACAGGCCTTCATCGCCATCGGCGCAGGAAATGACCTCATGGCCGGCCCGTTTCAGAGCCTTGGCCAGGAAGTCGCGCATCGAATCGTCGTCTTCCGCCAGCAGAATTCTCGCCATCTCGCGATACTCCCCCGAATTGATCGTTGAAGGGACCATACGCGCTCTTGGTAAAAACCCGCTGAACGCGAGTGAATTGGTTGACCGCCGGTGCAGCGCACCGCAGCATGCCAGCCATGGTGGTGAAACTGACATCTCCGGCACGCGGGTCCTCCGTGCGCGGCCAGGCCGGCTTGCCGCCGGTCGAGGTACTGCGTCCGCTGCGCGGCACCGCGCCGGTGATTATCGCCTCGCCCCATTCCGGCCGGACCTATCCCGAGCGCTTCGTCGAGCAGGCGGCCCTGTCGCTTGATTTGCTGCGCCGGTCGGAAGACGCCTATATGGACGAGCTTTATGCCTCGGCCCCCGCCGCCGGCCTGACCCTCGTGCTGGCCACATTTCCGCGTGTTTACGTTGACCCGAACCGGTCGGCCGAGGAACTCGACCCGCTACTGACCGGCGACCGGGCCGATCCGCTGACACCCATCCGTTCTCCGCGCGCTCATGCGGGGCTGGGGGTCGTTCCGCGCCTGGGCGCGGACGGGCTGTCGATCCACCCCGGCATCCTGGACCCCGGCGAAATCCACCAGCGCATTGCCGACTGCCATACGCCCTATCACGCCGCGCTCGAAGCCGAGGTTTCACGCCTCGTCGACCGCCATGGCTTCGCGATCGTCATCGACGCCCATTCCATGCCATCGATCAGTGCGCCGGGCATCGATGCAGTCATCGGCGACCGGCACGGCGTTTCCTGCGCACCGGGCATCACCAGCGCCATCGAAGCGGCGCTTCATGCCCAGGGGCTGAGGACACGGCGCAACGCCCCCTATGCGGGCGGTTACACGACCGAGCGCTACGGTCAGCCCGATCACGCCCGTCACGCAGTTCAGATCGAACTCAACCGGGCTCTTTATCTCGATGAGGCGCGTGTGACCCGATCCGGGACATTTGATGCGCTCAAGGCGAGAATCGACGCCTTCCTCGCCTCTATCGTGGCGATAGACTGGGTCGAAAAACTCGCCTAACTGCGTGTATTTCAAGGATTTGGTCACCTTTGGCGCGTTCGGCACGCCCTTTGCTCCCTTGTAACGCGAAAGCCTCAGGCGCGAAGGCCGGAGGCGGGGTACACGCATAAAGGGTGGACAGTTCGACATGACCAATGAAATCGATCTTCACGTCGGCAAGCGGCTGCGCCGCCGTCGCCGTCTTCTCGGCCTGACGCAGCAGCAGCTCGCCGAATCCGTCGGGATCCGGTTCCAGCAGATCCAGAAATACGAGTGCGGCGCGAACCGCGTCAGCGCCAGCCGTCTGTTCGAGCTCGCCGAGTCGCTCGACGTTCCGGTGCAGTATTTCTACGAAGGCCTGTCGCGCCGCGAAGGCGCGGACGAGCCCGAGGCTGTCCTTGCCGCCGACATTCTTTCGCAGAAGGAAACCATGGACCTGATCCGCGCCTATTACCGGCTCGGCGAACGTCCGCGCAAACGCCTTCTGGAACTCGCGAAATCCCTCGAGCCGGGTGAACCGGCCAACGACGCCGCCTGAACCAAGAGTTCTGGCAGCCAACAAGGATGCGTGATAGGCGGGCAGCAATGTCCGCCTTTTCCTTGTCTGAAGACCTCGAATTCGCCTTCCGCCTGGCCGATGCAGCCGGGGAAGCCATCCTGCCCTATTTCCGGGCCGGCACCGCCGTCGACAACAAAGAAGCCGGCGCCTTCGATCCCGTGACCGAGGCCGACCGCGCATCCGAAGCGGCGATGCGCCGCCTGATCGCCGAACACCGCCCCGGCGACGGTGTGCTGGGCGAGGAATACGACACGCTGCCCTCCCGGAATGGACGCGGCTGGACGCTCGATCCGATCGATGGCACGCGGGGCTTCATCGCGGGGACCACCGCCTGGACCGTGCTCATCGCCCATACGCGGGAGGGATTGCCCCGGGTCGGCGTGATCGACCAGCCGCATACTGGCGAACGCTTTTTCGGCAACGGTGATGAGGCGGGTCTGACGCATCGCGGGATCGAGACGCCAATCCGGGTCTCAAGGGTCACGCGCCTCGACAAGGCGCTGATGGCGACGACCGATCCCTATCTTTTCCATGGCGCGGAAGCCGAAGTTTTCGGGACGTTGCGGTCGAAACTCCGCCTGACCCGTTACGGCATGGATGCCTACGCCTATGCCCTGCTGGCAGCGGGCGGCGTCGATCTCGTCGTGGAATCCGGGCTGAAGCCGTTCGACGTGCAGGCGCTGATCCCCGTCGTGACCGGGGCAGGGGGCATCATCACAGACTGGTCAGGTCGTCCGGCCCACAATGGCGGACAGGTTGTCGCCGCCGCGACGCCGGAGCTTCACGCGGCGGCACTCGACATCCTCGCGCCGGCGGCAAGCCGGGCCTAGTCTTCCTCGCCTGCCGCGTCGCCGGTGTCCTCCTCGGCATCCGAAGGCGTGTTGTCGCGCAGCGGCTTGCGGAACAGCAGCGTCATCCGGTCGCTTTCCCCGATCGCGTCATAGGGCGCACGATCAAAGGCCGGATCTTCCGGCTCACCGAAGGGCGAGGTGCGTCCGACCGGCGGCAGCGTCCAGACCCCGAACGGATGATCGGCCGTGTCGGCCGGATTGGCGTTCACATCGCTGCGGCCGACGAGTTCGAAACCGGCCTCTTCCGCCAGCGCGATCACATAGGCTTCCTGCACATAGCCGGTCGAGGCGCGCGGATCCTGCTCGCGGGTGTCGGGCAGGCGGTGCTCGACCACGCCCAGAACGCCGCCGGGGCGCAGCACGGTATAGAAATCGGCGAAGGCCCGCTCGGCAAAGCCGGCGCCCATCCAGTTGTGGACATTGCGGAAGGTCAGGACCGCATCCACGCTGCCGGCCGGGGCGATATCGCCCACATCGGCGCTGAAATCACCGGCCTGAACCTCGCCATAGACCGGGTTGGAGGCCATCTCGGCCAGGAAATTTGCACGGGCCTCGCGGCGGGCTTCGCTCGGGCTGGTTTCCGGGAAGGTTGCACCGATATAGGTGCCGCCATTGGCCGCGATCCACGGCGCCAGAATGCGTGCATACCAGCCACCGCCCGGCCAGATTTCGACGATCGTGCCCGACGGGTCGATCTCGAAGAATTCGAGCGTCTCCTGCGGGTGCCGCCAGGCATCGCGCGCCGCGTCCTCGCCGCGCCACTCGCCGGCCACCGCCCACTCCAGCGTGCCTTCCGTCGCAGACGCATCGGCCGGGTCCTGCGGCGCAAGCCCCGTATCGGTCGCCATGTCCGTATCGGCGACCATGGCGTCATCCTGGCCCGTTTCGGTCTCGGCCGCTTCCGGTTCGCGACCACCGCACGCGGTGAGCAGGGCCAGTGAGGAAAGGGCGGTCAAAAGAGCGAAACGCGACATGGTGAGCTTCCTGAATTGCTGCCGCGATAGCCCTAGCCGAGCCGTGATCGGTGCGCAACGCCCTGCCCCTTGAACCGGGCAATCGGGCCCCCAAATAGATCGATGCGGAACGCCGGTACCGGGTTCCGCGGGTCCCCGGCACGGCCTTCGGGCGTGCGGACAGGGATCGCCTGAGGACGCTCCGCAAGGAACATCGCGGAGCGGCTTGTTGCTCTAACTGGAGGATAAGTGCCATGCGTGGTGTTGATTATAGCCCCTTCTACCGTTCCATCGTCGGTTTTGACCGGCTGGCCAATCTGATCGACGCGGCCTCGAAGGCCGAACCGTCGAATGGCTACCCGCCCTATAACATCGAACAGCTTGGCGAGAATGATTACCGGATCGAACTGGCCGTGGCCGGCTTCGGTGACGAGGATCTTTCCGTCGAGGTGCAGGAGAACGTCCTGACCGTGTCCGGCCGGAAGGCCGAACGGGCCGAGGACGAGGCCCCGAATTACCTGTATCGCGGCATCGCCGAGCGGGCGTTCGAGCGCCGCTTCCATCTCGCCGACCATGTGTCGGTAACCGGTGCGGAGCTGAAGAACGGCCTTCTTCTGATCAATCTCGAGCGTGAAATTCCGGAAGCGGCCAAGCCGCGCCGGATCGAGATCGGCAATACCGGCGGAAAAGCCAAGACGATCGAAGGCCGCAAGTCCAAGGCGGCCTGACGCGCGGCAGCGCGAGCATACCCTTCGAAAACTTGATGCGGGCGGGGTTCATCCCCGCCCGCTTTTTATTTCGGGTGAGGTCAGGCGGCGTCGAGATCGACCGCGCCTTCGGCATTCTCCACGTCCTCGCCGAAGCTCGGATCGATCCGAGCTCCCGTAAAGCAGGACCCGGTAAACAGGCCATGGCGCACATCGGTCGTGTCGAGCCGCGAATAGGAGAAATCGGCTCCGGTCGCCCGGACGCGCTTGAGATCGGCGCCGCGAAGGTCGGCATAGCGGATTTTCGCGGCGGCCAGTGAGGCCGGCATCAACCGGTCCTTGCCGATCAGAAGTGGACCCAGCTTGCAGTCGCGCAGATCGGCATTGTTCAGGCGAGCGCCGGTCAGGTCCGCGCCGCGCAGATCCGCGCCGCGCAGACAGGCCATGCGAAGGTCGGCCCGCTCCAGGCGAGCGCCCTGCAGCTGCGCGCCTTCCAGGTCGAGCCCGTAAAGCGTGGCCCCGCGCGCCTGGAAAGCCGTCAGCCGCTTGCCCGCGAGTGATTGCAGTTCACGCATGTCCGCCCCGTCGAAGATCGACGGGCGGCCTTCCGCGCCGTCGGTCTCGCACCAGCGGATGTGATCGGCCAGAAGATCCGCCACCGGTGCGCCGAGGGTCTCGAGCGCCTTGCCGGCCGGCTTCTCGGTCAGCGCGCCGGCAGTCTTCACGCCTTCCAGCTTCGACATCGTCAGATTGGTGTTGACCAGGATCGAGTCCGACAGGTCCGCGTCGGACAGGTCGGCCCCGGACAGGTCCGCCCCTTCGAGATTCGCGCCGGAAAACACGCTGCCTCGCAGATTGGCCCGGATCAGGCGCGCACCCAGCAGCATGGCATCGGTGAAGTCGGCGCGCTGCGCCACCATGCCGGCCATCTTGGAGCGGGTCAGGTTGGCCCCCGTGAAATTGGCCTCGTTCGCCTCGCCCGCGCGCGTCTCGTGCTTGATCACCGCCAGGCCGCGTTCGCGGTCCGGCCGGGCGATCACACCTTCGCGCAGATCGGTCTCGGTCATGTCCGCGCCCGTCAGCACCGCGCCGCGCAGCACTGCGCCCCGCAGGTCAGCCCGCCGAAGCGACGCGCCTTCCAGATTGGCTCGGCGCAGATCCGCGCTGTAGAGGCTGGAGGAATTCAGCACCGTGCCCGACAGGTTTGCTCCGGTCAGGATCGCTCCGGTGAAGTCCGCATCGGACAGGTCTCGCCGCGACAGATCCATGTCGGTGAGGATGCAATAGGCGAAATGCGCCCGCGCGCCGCCCGACCGCCCGGACCAGAGCCGCTCATGCCGGTCGCACATCTCCGACACCTGCGCCTGGGTCAGTGTCTTGTATGCAATACCTTCCGCGGGCATGGCGATAGGCCGGATCCTGCTGCTGTCGCGAACCGCTGCGGTCCACGTCCTGTGGAAAGCCTAGTCAGTCCCGGTTAACGGTAAGTGTTGAACGCCAGTGGCGTGCCGCCGTCGGTAGTCAGGGTCGCAGCGGCGCAAATCGCGACAGGAATTCGGACTTCATGGCCCGGGCTTCTTCTTCGCGAAGTCCTGTTTCCACCGTGATACCGGAAGCACGAAGCCGGGTGATGCCGCCGCCGTCGACGCGCGGGTCCGGGTCGACGAGGGCGACGACGCATCGAGAAATGCCCGCCGCAATGAGGGCATCTGCACATGGACCGGTTACGCCGGTGTGGGCACACGGTTCCAGCGTGACATAGGCTGTGGCGCCGTGCGCAGCCTCTCCGGCCATCGCCAGGGCCTGTGTTTCCGCATGCGGACGACCGCCATCGGCTGTGCGAGCCGCGCCGATCACCTGCCCGTCTTTCACCAGAACGCATCCGACCGAGGGATTGGGGGCGGTCAGGCCGACGCCGCTCCGTGCCCAGGCCAGCGCGGCATCCATGAAGCGAAGATCGGAAACTTGGCTCAAGGCAGGGTGGGCAGGGGCTGGGCGCGGTCGGCGTCGAGATAGCGCGCGGAGACCGGTTTCAGATCCCCGTCGAGTTCGATCATCAGCGGATTGCCGGTCGGGATCTCGATCCCGACGATCTCGTCCGGCGACACGTTGAACAGCAGTTTCACGATCGCACGCAGCGAATTGCCGTGTGCCGCGATCAGAATGTCCTCGCCCGCCTTCAGATGCGGGGCGATCTCGCCATCCCAATAGGGTTGAACCCGCTGCAGCGTCGTGGCGAGCGATTCCGTGGCCGGAAGGTCGCTGTCCGCCAGACCGGCATAGCGCGGGTCGAAGCGTGGATGGCGTTCATCGTCCCGGTCGAGCGCCGGCGGCGGCGTGTCGTAGGAGCGGCGCCAGATCTTCACCTGCTCCTCGCCGTGCTTGGCCTTCGTCTCCGCCTTGTCGAGCCCGGTCAGCGCGCCGTAATGGCGTTCGTTGAGCCGCCAGCTCTTCTCCACGGGGATCCAGCTCATCCCCATGTCGGCGAGCGCCAGGTTCAGCGTGCGGATCGCGCGGGTCAGCATCGAGACGAACGCCCGCTTCGGCGCGAAGCCGTCCGCCTTCATCAGCGCACCCGCCTTCCTGGCCTGTGCTTCGCCCTCGCCGGTCAGGTTGACGTCAACCCAGCCGGTGAAACGGTTCTGCAGATTCCATTCGCTCTGGCCGTGGCGGACGAGGACAAGACGGGACATGGCGCGGACCTTGTGACGGTGGACGCCGGGCAGGCCGGCAGGTCTCAGCGGGATAGCCCGCCGGGCTGCTGCGGGCAAGGCGGAGGAAGCGCGGTCTTCCACTCGCCTTTTGCGCGCTGCGGGCTTAAAAGGCGAAGCCATGAACGACCAAGACAAGGCCATCGCGGCAGGCCGCCGCGTCGTCGAGATGGAACGCGATGCGCTCGAGGCGCTGGCGCAATCCATCGACGGGGATTTCGCGCGCGCCGTCGCGCTGGTGAACAGGCTGAAGGGCCGGCTGATCTGCGCCGGTGTCGGCAAGTCCGGCCATGTCGCGCGCAAGATCGCCGCCACGCTCGCGTCGACCGGGACACCGGCCTATTTCGTCCACCCGACCGAGGCCAGCCACGGCGATCTCGGCATGATCACGCCCGACGATGCGGTCCTTGCGCTGTCGAAATCGGGCGAAACCCGCGAGCTGGGTGACCTCATCGCCTATTGCCGCCGCTTCGCGACCCCGCTGATCGCCATGACCGCCGGGCGGGACTCCCTGCTGGCGCGCGGCGCCGACTACCATCTCTTCGTTCCCGACGCGCCGGAGGCGTGCGGCGAGACGCGTGCCCCGACCACCTCGACCACGCTGATGATGGCGATGGGCGATGCGCTGGCGGTCGCGCTCCTGGAAGCGCGGGGCTTCACCGCCACCGATTTCCGCGTCTACCACCCGGGCGGCGCGCTCGGTGCAGCGCTGGCGACCGTTGCCGACCTGATGCATGCCGGCGACGCCATGCCGCTGATCGGCGAGACCGCACCGATGTCCGAAGCCCTGCTGGAGATGTCCGCCAAGGGGTTTGGCTGCGTCGGTGTAACACGAGGTGATGGCACGCTCGCCGGGATCGTGACCGACGGCGATCTTCGCCGCCACATGGGCGAGGGGCTCGTCTCCCGGCCCGTCGCCGAGGTGATGACGCGCGACCCCCAGACGATCGAGCCGGGCGCGCTGGCCGCCGACGCGATGCGCCGCATGACGGCGGGCGACCGGAAAATCCTGCAGCTTTTCGCGCTTCAACCGGACGGCCGCCCCGCCGGTCTGCTACACATTCACGACCTGCTTCGCGCGGGTGTCAAATAGGCAGGCAATTGCCTTGCGCCGCGGCCTTGCCCGTGGCATCGCCCGACCGATAGCCTGCATGTAGGGCAGGCCCGAAACAGAGAGGACCAGGCCATGCGCGTGGCGATGATCGGAACCGGATATGTCGGCCTTGTTTCCGGGGCGTGTTTTGCCGATTTCGGCCACCATGTGACCTGTGTCGACAAGAACGAGGAAAAGGTCGCGATGCTCCGTTCTGGTGGCATCCCGATCTACGAACCGGGCCTCGACCTGCTGGTTCAGCGCAATGTCCGCGAGGAACGGCTCGATTTCGCGACCGATCTGTCCGAAGCGGTGAAGAATGCCGACGTCGTCTTTATCGCGGTCGGCACGCCGTCGCGCCGCGGCGACGGCCATGCGGACCTTAGCTATGTATATGCCGCCGCTGAGGAAATCGCCTCGGTGATGGAGGGCTATACCGTCATCGTGAACAAGTCGACCGTCCCTGTGGGCACGGGCGACGAGGTCGAACGCATCATTCGCGAACGCCGCCCCGATGGTGATTTTTCGGTCGTTTCGAACCCGGAATTCCTGCGCGAAGGCGCGGCGATCGACGACTTCAAGCGGCCGGACCGGGTCGTGGTCGGCACCGAGGACGAGCGCGCGCAGGCCGTGATGAAGGAGCTTTATCGCCCGCTCTATCTCAACGAGACGCCGCTGCTCTTCACCGGCCGCCGCACGTCCGAACTGATCAAGTATGCCGCGAACGCCTTCCTGGCGATGAAGATCACCTTCATCAACGAAATGGCCGATCTCTGCGAGGAGGTCGGCGCCAACGTCCAGGAAGTCGCGCGCGGCGTCGGCTTGGACAAGCGCATCGGCTCGAAATTCCTCAATGCCGGACCGGGCTATGGCGGCTCCTGCTTCCCCAAGGACACGCTCGCCCTGACCAAGACCGCCAAGGAGGCGGGCACGCCGCTGCGGCTGGTCGAAACCACCGTCGAAGTGAACGACTCCCGCAAGCGGGCCATGGCGGACAAGGTCGTGAAGGCAATGGGCGGTGACGCCAGAGGCAAGACGATCGCCGTCCTCGGCCTGACCTTCAAGCCGAACACGGACGACATGCGCGATGCGCCCTCGCTCGACATCATCCCGGCGTTGCAGGAAGCGGGCGCGAAGGTCCGCGCCTACGACCCGGCCGGCATCGTCGAGGCGGAACGCCTGATGAAGGACGTCGACTACGTCTCCGGCCCTTATCTGTGTGCGGACGGAGCCGACGCGCTCGTGATCATCACCGAATGGAACGAGTTCCGTGCCCTCGACCTCGACCGGCTCGGTCAGTCGATGAAGGGCAAGGTCGTTGTCGACCTGCGCAACATCTACCGGCCTGAAGACATGGCCGAGCGCGGCTTCGACTACACCAGCGTCGGTCGCTGACCGGTATGGCTGAAGCGGGCTCCAATCGAAGGCAGGCAGGCTTCGACCTCTGGGTCCTGGCCTCGGACCCGATCTTCTACGCGATCGCCGCGATTGTGGTGGCCGGAATGATCTGGTTCGCCATGTCGGGCGAACAGGAAACCCGCGGCTTCAGCTTTGACGGCCGTCACCTCGTCATCGAGGGTGAGGCCCTGGCCGGCCTCGTGCCGGGGCCGGGCACGCAATCCGATTATGTGCCGACCGAGCAGGCGGCGCGCATCACCGCCAACGCTTCCTTCGATCAGGCCGGCACGATGTCGGCCGGCGTTGGCCTTCTCCTGCCGCGCGCCTTCGAAGAGGATGTGATCGGGCACCCGGTGGAGGTCTCGATCGAGATGCGCGCCCTCCGCGGCGGTCATACCGAAGCCTACATGTCCTACTTCACCGCGCAGGCCGGGGATTCCCCACGCCACGTCGCCGAACTGGACGAGGACTGGCAGACCTTCACCTTCGTGTTCGACGTACCTGCGAACGCTGTCGCCAATGACCAGGAATGGATCGGCATCTGGCCCGATCTCGACGGACTGGAACGCCCGGTCCTCGTGCGCCGTATCGAAGCGCGCATTCTCGACACCAACGAATGATCCCGACCGAAAAGGACTGAGACATGAAGCCGCTTGCCTCCGCCCGGCCCAATAGTTGGGAATTCGAAACCCGGCCCGTGATCAAGCCGACCGGCTTTCGCGAGTACGACGCGCGCTGGTGGTTCGGTAACCCGGCCGATCCGCGAGAGCCGGAACTGAATCTCTACGGCGTCCAGGCGCTGGGTCTGGGGCTCGGCACGCTGATCCATGAGCTGGGGATCGAGCCGCGTATCGTGACCTGCAACGACTTCCGCGCCTATTCGCTTGGCGTGAAACAGGCCCTGGAGCTCGGCCTGATGTCGGCGGGGATCGAGGTGAATGACATCGGCCTCGGCCTGTCGCCGACCGCCTATTTCGCACAGTTCGACCTGGGGATTCCCTGCGTCGCCATGGTCACTGCCAGTCACAATTCCAATGGCTGGACCGGCGTGAAAATGGGGGTCGAGCCGCCGCTGACCTTCGGCCCGGACGAGATGAGCCGACTGAAGGAAATTGTCCTGAACGGAGAGGGCGTCACACGGGAAGGCGGCAGCTACAAGCGTGTCGAAGGCGTCGCGGATCGCTATCTCGCCGACCTCTCGGACGGGGTCAGGCTGAACCGCAAGCTGAAAGTCGTGGCCGCCTGCGGCAATGGAACGGCGGGGGCCTTCGCGCCCAAGGCGCTCGAAGCCATGGGGGCCGAGGTCATTGCGCTCGACTGTGAGCTCGACCACACCTTCCCGCGCTATAATCCGAACCCGGAGGACATGAAGATGCTTCACGTCCTGCGCGACGCTGTGCTGGAGCATGGCGCTGACATCGGTCTCGCCTTCGATGGCGACGGTGATCGCTGCGGCGTCGTCGACAATGAGGGCGAGGAAATCTTCGCCGACAAGATCGGCCTGATGCTGGCGCGCGACCTTTCCGGCCGTTTCCCGGAGGCGACCTTCGTCGTCGACGTGAAATCGACCGGCCTGTTCCTCACCGATCCGGTGTTGAAAGAGAACGGGGCGAAAACGCTCTACTGGAAGACCGGTCACTCCTACATCAAGCGCAAGTCGAAGGAGGCCGGCGCGCTCGCCGGCTTCGAGAAATCCGGGCACTTCTTCATGCAGCCGCCGATCGGCCGCGGCTATGACGACGGCATCGTCGCCGCGCGTTCCGTGCTGCAGATGATGGACTCCAACCCGTCCAAGTCGATGGCCGACCTGCGCCGCGAACTTCCGGTCAGCTACACCTCTCCGACGATGTCGCCGAAATGCTCCGACGAGGAGAAGTACGACATCGTCGACTCGATCGTCGCGACCTACACCAAGGCGATGGAAGCGGGCGAAACGGTCGCCGGTCGGAAGATCGTCGAGATGATCACCGTCAACGGGGTTCGCTTCATCCTGGACGACGGGTCCTGGGGTCTGGTCCGCGCCTCGTCCAACACGCCGAACCTTGTCATCGTGGTCGAGAGCATGGCCTCGCCGGAGGACATGAAGGCGATCTTCGCGGATATCCAGACGCGGCTGACCGACCACCCCGCAATCGGGGCGTTCGACCAGACTCTGTGAGATTTCAGGTTACTGCGCGGCGGCGAGGCCGCGTTCGACCGATGTTTCCACCGCATGGACAACCGATGCGGCGACCGATTCCGCCAGATCGGGATCGTCGGCTTCGGTCATGACCCGGATCAGCGGTTCGGTGCCGGACTTCCGGACAACGATGCGCCCGAGATTGGTCAGCTTCAGTTCCGCGTCCGAAATCGACTTCTGAACGTCCGGATCGTCCATCGGATTGCCGCTGGTGAAGCGGACATTGCGCAGGATCTGCGGGACTGGCTGGAAGATACGCAGCGCTTCGCTCGCCGGGCGGTCGGCCTTGCGGAAGGCCGAAAGGATCTGGATCGCCGCGATCAGGCCGTCACCCGTCGTCGAATAGTCGCTCAGAATGACGTGGCCGGACTGTTCTCCGCCAACATTGAATCCCATCGAGCGCATCTGGGCGATCACATGCCGGTCGCCGACCGGCGTCCGGTGCAGCGTCAGGCCTTCTTCGCGCAGGAAGCGTTCGAGGCCGAAATTCGACATGATCGTCGCGACGACACCGCCACCCCGCAGCGTATCCAGACGCTTCCAGCTGGACGCGATGCTGCCGAGGATCTGGTCGCCGTCGATCGCCTCGCCCTTCTCGTCGACCAGGATGACGCGATCGGCATCCCCATCCAGAGCCACGCCGATATCGGCCTTGCGTTCCAGAACGGCAGCCGACAGCGCCCGGAGGTCGGTGGAACCGCAGCCGCGATTGATATTGATCCCGTTCGGCTCGGCGCCGATTGAATGGACTTCCGCGCCCAGCTCCCACAGGGTTTGCGGCGCGACGCGGTAGCCTGCGCCATTGGCGCTGTCGACCACGATCGTCATGCCGGTCAGCGATAGGTCGCGCGGCACGGACGATTTCACGACCTCGACATAGCGGCCGATCGCATCGTGGTAGCGGCGCACGCGGCCGACCATGTTTCGCAGTGGAATGTCTTCCGGGTTGCGGATGAAGGCTTCGAGCGCTTCCTGTTCAGCGTCGCCGATCTTGAACCCGTCCGGGCCGAAAACCTTGATCCCGTTGTCCTGATAGCCGTTGTGCGAGGCGGTGATCATCACACCCGCTTCGGCGCGCATGGAACGCGTCAGGACGCCGATCGCCGGCGTCGGGATCGGCCCGACAAAGCGCGCATCCACACCGACCGACGTCAGTCCGGCGGTCAGGGCATTCTCGAACATGTAACCGGAAAGGCGCGTGTCCTTGCCGATCACGACAGACGGATGCGTCCCGCCGCGATTGAAAGTCACACCGATCGCCTGGCCAAGCCGAAGCGCAATATCCGCGGTCATCGGCGCGATATTGACTTCGCCCCGAATGCCGTCGGTACCAAACAACTTATCCCCACTCATCGTGCCCCTGGTGCGCTTTCGCGCTCCCCCCATTTCAGACAGTCACTCAGCTTACGCTTCATTTGTGACATTACCAAGCAATAGCCGGGCCAACCAATCCCCCATATGGGTGATCGCGCGTGGCCTAGAGCGCGATGAGATCGGCATAGGCCGAATAGGTGTCGTCGATATCGCCCTGAAAGACGACTTTCCCGTGGTTCAGGAGCATCGCCTTGTTGCACATGCTCCGTACAAGACCTTCGGAGTGCGAGGCCAGTACCAGAATGCCCGAGCGCGCCATGAGTTCATCCATGCGCTGCTGAGCCTTGGCAAAGAAGGCGGCATCGCCGGCCCCGATGCCTTCGTCGATCAGCAGAATGTCCGGCTCGACGGCCGTCGTGATCGCGAACTGAAGCCGCGCCAGCATGCCGGTCGAATAGGTGCGCACCGGCATGTCCGCGAAATTGCCAAGCTCGGCAAAGTCGAGGATTTCGTCGGAAAGCGACTGGGCGTCCTTGCGGCCAATCCCCAGGAACAGGCTGCGCAGATAGATGTTCTCGCGGCCCGTCGCCTCAAGGTCGATGCCAAGACCGACATTGAAGACGGCGGCCACCGAGCCCGACAGGGAGACATCGCCGCGGGTCGGCTCGTAGATGCCGGCCAGCACGCGCAGCAGCGTGGTCTTGCCCGCCCCGTTGTGACCGATCAGGGCGATGCGGTCGCCATGCTCCAGCGTCATCGAGATATTATCGAGCGCTTTCACGACGATCCGGTCGCGGGAGTCGCGCGCCAGCGTGCCGCCGGTCGCGGCCGCGATCAGATTGTTTTTCAGCGACCGTTGCGGCGTGTCGTAGATCTGGAATTCGACGTCGACGTCGGTCAGGCTGGCCTGGATGGGTTCGGACATGATCAGACCCAGTATGCGATGCGGCGGCGCATCAGAAGGAAGCTGACAAGGCCAAGCGCGAGGCAGAGGACGGTGATCACGCCGGTGCCGAGCCAGATCTCAGGCGTCGGCGCTTCACCGAGCAACGGCATGCGGATGACGTAGATCAGGTAGTAGAACGGGTTCCACGTCAGGAAGAAGGCGCGCTCGGGCAGCAGTTCGGCGCTCCAGAGGATCGGGCTGAGATAGAAGCCGATCTGAAGGATGTTCTGGACGATGTTCGGAATGTCCCGGAACCGTGCGCACACCACGGCGAGAAACAGGCCGGCGCCGAAGATGGTGAGCGTCACCAGAATGAAGGCCGGTATGGCCCAGAGCGTCACCCAACCGATCGGAATGTGCAGGAAGAACACCATCCCGAAATAGATGATGAAGTTGTGCGCGAAGGTGATCAGCTGACGGAAGATCGCCTGGTTGACATAGACTGTCAGCGGGATAGTCGCCTGCTTGATGAAGTTCTGGTTCGCCACGAAGATCGTGCAGCACTCGTTCAGCGTTGGCGCGAAGAAGCCCCAGAGAATGAAGCCGAGCGCGAGCATCGGCAGGAAGGCTTCGATATCGATCCGGAACAGGCGGGCATAGAGAAAGCCGAGCGCCAGGACCGTGACCGCCATCGAGATTGTGATCCAGAACGGACCGATCATCGAGCGGCGGTAGCGCGTCCGGATGTCATTCCAGCCGAGATTGGCCCAGATCTGCCAGGCGGCGAACCCGTCGATCAGGTCGCTGAAGGCGCGCGAGACGCCGCGTCCTTGAAGGTTGCGGCGCTGGAGGGTGACACTTCTGGACGGTGTGGAAGAGGCGTTCATGGATTGCTGACCGGTTTCCGGCCCCGGGGCCGGGGCCTCTCTTCGGCCAATTCACACGCGAATTCAAGCGCTGGTCATCGCTTTCCGCTGTGTACGAGGCCCGGCGCGGTTTCCCGTTCGAGGTTCACAAACTGCCTCAGCCCCAGCCAGGCGCGCCTGATCGGATTCCGGACATAGGCGGAAAGACCCGGCCAGGGGTCAGGCTCGGACAATTCGGGTACCGTTTGCCCGGAATGCGCGAAACGGGGCCGCAGCGCGCTCGGCTCTCCCAACCGGAAAAAGGCGCAGGCCTGCGCAAAGGCTTCCTGGTGACAGCTGGTGGGCAGGCCCACCTCGATCATCAGGTCGCAATCGCGAATGAAATGGCTGAGGGCCCGGTCGGACTGGGTCTCCAGCCGCACGCTGACGCCATCACCCGCCTGCTTCGTCATGCTGCGCCCGCCTTCATCCCAGCGCCAGCGGAAGCGGATTTCGATGCGGCTGGCCAGATCTTCCGGCGGGTTTACCAGCGCTTCGATCCGGCTGCGGAAGATCGAGTACGGAATGTCGGACGAGACATGCCGCTCCCCCAGCGAGGGAACAACGCCGATCACGATTTTCGGCTTCGGCCGGATCAGTCGCAGGATGCGGCGTCCCAGGCGGATCAGCCGTCGCGGCAGGCCCGGACGCAGACTTTCCGGCGGGCTGACACGGCCGTCGGGGATATCGGATGTCAGCGCGGCGTCCCGCGCGGCACCGACCTGTGCGCCGCTGCGGGTCATGTAGAAGGACCGGCGATTGACACTGTCGGGGCGGACTTCGAGCCATTCCGGCAAGGGCCAGCCCGAATGCGGCAGAACGGTCAGAGCGGCACCGCTTTCTGCCGCAAGCGTGCCGAAGATCGCGCTCTCCGCCGAACGATAGTCACTGCAATAGGCGGCAACGGGCGGACGGGCGAAAACCCGCTCGAAACGAGCGGCGAGGGCCGCATGCCGTGGCCAGGACCGGTCGATCAGCATCGGCCCCAGACGTTTCAGCGGATCGGAACCGACGAGATGGCTGTTGACCGTCGTCCGGAGCCACGCCGCCGCGTCCCGGCCCTTGGACAGGTCGTCCTGGAAGTTTCGGCCATAAAGCGGCACGATCCGGACATGCGGCTGGGTCGCAGCCCAGTTGCGGATCGTCTCGATCTGACCGGATTCGACAGGGTCGAGAAAGACATAGAGGGCTTTCGACTTCGCTGCCGCCTCCCTGAGCCGGTCGGCGAGGAAGCCGACCCCGGTGGCCAGAAACGCGGTCCATTCGCCCTCGGGCGTCTGCCAGGCCGACGAGAGGGATGCCGGTTCGTTCGGTGACTGGGCCGGCTGGGGCGGAAGAATGTCGACCTGCCCGGCAATCCCGCAGGCTTCCAGCGCCAGGGCCGTGCCGATATCGAACCGCAGGCCGGGAGCATCAAGGGCCGGTCCGATCGCCCGGATACGGCTGCCTTCGAGGCCGGCCAGAAGGCGCGGCAGCAGCCGCTCGCCATAGGCCAGTTCGCGGCCGATCGCCCAGATCGCCGGGGCATCGATCATTCCGGCCGGGGCTCCGGCAAACAGAACGCCCGATGTCGCGTCCGCCCAGCGGGCGGCCAGGGCCTCACCCGCCGCGTCGATTGCGGCGTGGTCGGCTTCGTCGAGCAGGGACCAGAAAGGCGGACCGGCGAGAGGCAGTCCGCTTTTCAGCGCCGCATCGTGGGATTTGCCGCACATCGCGGCCAGCTGGGTCACACCAGCGGCCATCAGCGGTGCGACCTGGTCCTCGCGCCAGATCAGGCCAACGGCTTCGGTGCTGTCCTGTTTACGCGCGGCGCGTGCCGTCATTCCGACTCTTTCGCCATCGACTGGTGCAGTCCGTAGAGGCGACGAGCATAGTCGAGGTCTTTCGGGGAATCGATATCGACCGATTTCCACTCGGGAAGTTCGAACCCGACATAATTCATGTCGTCCATCAGCGTGGGATGGGTCGTCAGCCACTCCGCCGAGAAGATCGTGAACGTGCCGGTCTCGAAATAGGCATAGTCGAGATCCTGACTGCGGATGAAATTCCCGCCCTTTTGCAGCGGGTTCAACTGGCCCTGGTCGTTCAGGCGATAGTATTGCTCGACATGGGTCGGAGCGCGGCAGACGGTCAGCAGATTCCGCTTCCGGTCATTGGCCAGATAGACCTCATACGCCTGTTTCAGCTCTTCCGCCTCGATGAAGGGTGCGCAGGCGAACAGGATGAAGACGTCGTCGAAATGTTGGCCCTGCCGGGCGAATTCCTGCACCGCCCAGCGCGCGACCGGTAATATGCCCGTGTGGTCGTCGGCCAGTTCGGCCGGGCGTCTGGGGTCGGCATCGGCGCCGAGTTTTGCCGCAATCTCCCGGACTTCGTCATCATCCGACGAGACGTGGACCCGGTCGAACAGACCGCTTTCCAGCGCCGCGTCGACCGAATAGCCGAGCATCGGCTTGCCATGGAAGTCGATGATATTCTTGCGTGGAATCCGCTTAGATCCGCCGCGGGCGGGGATCAGGGCCAGCCGCTTCAGGCCGGACGCATCGGCGCTCATGTGAGTTAGCTCCGCTCGATCATCGACCATTCGGCGGGCACTTTCGCCGGAATATCGGTGGCCGCCTTCGATCCCAGAACCGTCCAGTAGTGGCGCGGCTCGAGGCCCGAGGCCGGACGGATCACCTTGATATGCTCTTCGGTGATGGTTTCGCCCTTGGCGACCGGCTTCACGAAATAGATCGAGCGGCGGAACTGCCGGGTCCCGGCTTCGGATTTGGCCAGCTCGTTCTTCTCGTTGCCGAGGCCTTCATGGGCTTCCTTGATCGTTTTGCACAGCTCTTTCAGCTCGTGTTCGTCCAGCGAGAACCCGCTGTCGACACCGCCCTTTTCGCGGCTGTCGGTGAAGTGCTTTTCCAGCACCGTCGCACCGGCCACGACGCCCGCGACCCCGCCCAGTACGCCCATCGAGTGGTCCGACAGGCCAACCTGAACGTCGAACGTCTTCGCGATATAGGGGATGCGGCGCAGATTGAGTTCACTGATCGGCGTGGGATAGGCCGAGATGCAGTGCAGGACGATCAGATCCTTTGCGCCGGCCTTCTTCAGGAAATCGACCGCCTCGCGGATTTCCGCGTCCTCGGCCATGCCGGTCGACACGATCACCGGCTTGCCGGTCTTCGCGACCTTCTCCATCAGCGGGAAGTGGGTGATCTCGGCCGAGGCGATCTTGTAGGCCGGCGCGCCCAGCTCTTCGAGCATGTCCACTGCCGTCTCGTCGAACGGCGAGGAGAAGATGGTGATGCCGTGTTCCTTGGCATGCGCGAACAGCTCGGCATGCCATTCCCAGGGCGTGTGCGCTTCCTGGTAGAGTTCGTACAGGCGGCGACCTTTCCACATCCCGTCCTTCACGATGAATTCGTCACGGTCGGAATCGATCGTGATCGTGTCGGCGGTATAGGTCTGCAGCTTCACCGCGTCGGCACCCGCCTCGGCGGCCAGACGGATCAGCATCTTGGCGCGTTCCAGATCGCCATTGTGATTGCCGGACATCTCCGCAATCACATAGGGCGGATGGTCGGGGCCGATTTTACGGCCAGCAATCTCGATAACGTCGGCGCTCATGCGGGAGACTCCCTTTGGGATGTGTTCGCGCCTCTTTATCGAAGCGCACCCCGGCGCTCAAGGCGGGGGTCAGGAAACTTCGTGCAGCAGGGCAGAGGCGGTCGTCGCAGCCCCCGTCCCGTCCGGCTTGGCAGGCAGGTCGCGGCCCCGGCTGAGGCCTGTGCGGACCGCATCGGCCAGCGCGCGGAACTCGGCGTCGCTTTCAGGAATGCCGGTCAGGACCGGAAACCCGTTGGCCTTGGCCCAGTCCACCGCAAAATCCTGATTGGCCGCGGTCGGAATACCGATCAAGAACAGGCCCAGCGCGCGCGCCTCGATCATCGCCACGCCCAGGCCGCCGACATAGATCGTGGCGCCCGCCATCGCGTCGAGCGCTTCGCTCCCGGAGACGATCCTGACGCCTGCATTCACACCGCTCGCGTCTTTCGCCATCGCGGCATTCAGCACCAGGTCGACTCCGGTCTGGAAGGTGGAGCGCAGCATGTTGGCGATGGCGATGCCTTTCGCGGCATAGGCGCCGCCCCCGAGGGCGACGAGAATGCGCCCCTCCGCAGGTGCAGCGCGGTTGCGCAACGCGTCGAAGCCCGGACGGAGCAGCGTGTAGTCAGTCCCGGCCAGCACCTGGATCCCTGGAAACACGTCATACCGGTCCGGGTCGCCATAGAGATTGTGATTGATCACGATGTCCGCCTCGCTGGGCGGCGCGAAATGGTCGTCGATCACCGCGAGCTTGCGGCATTGCGCTTTCAGGTCGGCGCGTTCCTGCGCGCTCGTCCCGTATCTGTCGAGCACGATCAGGTCGACGGGCCGGGTCCCGAACGGCTCGGTCTCCAGCCCGATGGCGCCTTCAACCCATTCCGGATCGGCCGTCTCCAGCGTGACGTCTGCACCCTGCGTGCGCAGCGCCTCGGCCAGAGCATGACAACGCGTGACATGTCCCAGCCCGGTATCGGGTCCGGCCCCGGCGAGAATGCGGACCCGGACCGTCACTTCAGCAATCCGTCAACAGCCGCGGCAAAACTCGCGTACTCTTCCGTTCCGGACCAGGGCTCCGGCGTTTCAAGAGAGGCGAGGCGGCCTGTCCGCACGCGGATGGCACGCGATCCGAGCCGGCGAGCCGCCTCCAAGTCGTGGAAGGGATCGTCCCCGATCACCAGGGCGGACGCCGCGTCAGCGCCCAGCGTTTCGAGCGCGGCGTGATACCCCGCCGGATCCGGCTTCGCCTTGCCGAGCGAGTCGCACAGGATCACGGCGTCGGTCTTCGCGTAGAGGCCGAGCGCCTGCGCCTTGCGCGCCTGCATCGCTTCCGCCCCGTCGGTCACGATGGCGACCGGCGCGCGGGCGCGCAATTGGGCGAGGGCGGCTTCGGCCCCGTCATAGAAGGCGAGGGAGGGGCGGTGTTCGCGATAGACCGTGACCAGATCCGGGATGGACGGCGCATTGCCGCCCGCGGTCCAGCCGAAATGCTTGTAGAGCCGGTCAAATGCGCCGACGCGGCCAAATTTGAAGAACTCGTAGCGCAGGCGCGCCAGCACAGCAGCGCCCTCCGCGCCGGTCTCCTCGGCGAGGCACGCCGCGACCGCGCGATAGCCGGACAGGACATAGTCGTGCTCTGCGGCCAGCGTGTCGTCGAGGTCGACGAGGAAAGCGCTGATCGCGGCCATCAGTGATCCGGGGCTTCGTCGACGATGACGTCCTGCTGATACCGGTACATCGTCGCACCGATCCGCACCGGGCGCGGCGCGTAGGCAGCTTCCGTCTGGCCGGTCAGCATCTGGAGAATCCGGCGCGGACTGTCGAGACCGGCCTGGATTGACAGGTTGGATGCGCCGCCGAAGCGCGGATTGACCTCGATGAAATGCGTGCCATTCACGTCATCGTCGAAGGCCTGAACCGTGTTGTGTCCGACAAGGCCCAGCGTCTCGCCGAGCTTCAGCGTCAGTTCGACGAGGCGCGGCCGGTCGACGACTTTCGAGACCTTGCTTTCGCCGGCCACGACGACTTTCCGCTCGCGCGCAATCGCCTGCAGCGCCTTCGGCTCATCGACGGCCATCAGAAGGTCGATCGTGTACTCGCGCGAGTGGATGAAGGGGTGGAAGAGCAGGGAGTCCCTGTCTTCGATCGCTTCGAAATCCTCAGCCGATTTGATCGCGCGCGCGCCGATCCCGCCCGCGCCGGTGATCGGCCGAACGAAGATCGGATACGCGTCATCGGCGAAAGGCGGATGGATACGCGGAACGGCGGGAATGCCGGCGGCCTCGATCGCATCGGCGAATTTGGCCTTGTCCTGAACGGTGTCCAGCTGGCTTTCGCTCGGCACGAGGACGCGCGCGCCCTCGGCTTCGAAATAGACCTTGTTCGCCGCAAAGAAGGGCAGTTCGCCATCGCGCGTCGGCACGATCAGCTTCACGCCGTTGTCGCGGACCAGGGCGAGCATGTGATCGAGCGCGCCGGCGTCGCGCAGTTTCGGCACCTGGAAGGCCTGATCCGCGAAGAAGCCGGCGGCGCAGGCCGGCTCCGCGTCGGCAGTAAACACCTTGCCGCCGAACTCCTCCATCACGGCACGGAAATTCTGGACCAGGATCGCCTTGGCGCTGGCGCTGGTGATCAGAATATTGCCGAAAGCCATGCCCGAACCCTCGCCCGACTAGCGGACCTTGAACAGCGGAACGAGCGGATCGCACTCGAGGAAGGACTTGAAGTCACCGGAATCGATCGCGCGGCGCATGATCGGGAAGACCTCGTCATAGACCGCCATCGCCTCGTCCACATGCTCCTTCTTGAAGGCATAGGAGAGGAAATGGACGCCGAAGCTGAACAGCCCCCGGCGGCAGGTCTCCTGGATGTACAGCGTCTTCAGAGCGAAGGCGTCGGCTCCCGGCTGATCCTTCATGCCGATCAGCGTCCAGCTCGGATGCCCCGAGATCGACAGCACGTCGCCGAGATTGTGCTTCTCGACCATCGCCCGGAAGCGCTCGATCAGATAGGTGCCGGTCGCGGCAATGTGGTCGAGCGTCTTTTCGCGCTTGGACTTGATGAGGACCGCCTCGGTGGCGGCCAGCGAGATCGCTTCACCGCCCATGGTGAAGGAGAAGAAGATCTCCTCCATAAGCTTCATCACATCGGCGCGCCCGGCGATCGCCGACAGCGGGAAGCCGTTGGCGAGGCCCTTGCCGAGGCTGCACAGGTCCGGCGTGACACCGTAGAGTTCCTGTGCCGATCCCGGCGCGTAGCGCAGGCCGGTCACGACCTCGTCGAAGATCAGCAGCGCGCCATGCTTGTGCGCGATGTCCTTCACACCCTGCAGATAGCCCTGGGTCGGCTCGGTGAAGGCCACCGGCTCCATGATCACGCAGGCGAACTCGTCCTTGTGGCTCGCCAGCAGGCGGTCGAGCGCTTCGAGATCGTTGTAGGGGAAGGTGTGCGACAGGGTGCGGGTGGATTCCGGCACGCCGCGATTGCGCGCCGTGGTGCCGATATACCAGTCCTGCCAGCCGTGATAGCCGCACAGCGCCACGCGTTCGCGGCCGGTATAGGCCCGCGCCAGACGCACCGCGCCGGCGGTCGCATCCGAACCATTCTTGCCGAAACGCACTTTCTCCGCACACGGAATGCGTTCGACGATCATCTCCGCGACGCGCGTCTCGATCGGGTTCGGCAGCGAGAACAGCACGCCTTCATCCATCTGGCGGACGACGGCTTCCTTGATCTCGGGGTCACCGTGCCCCAGCGTGATCGCGCCGAGCGAACAGGCAAAATCGAGATAGCGATTGCCATCGAGATCCCAGAAATACGGACCTTCCGCGCGCTGCACAAAGAGCGGCGCGGCGCCGACCGGGAATTGCGTCCGGCTCTTGGAGAAGGTCTGCGACCCGAGCGGAATGACCGCTTCGGCGCGCTTCAGGAAGTCGACCGACGCCGTGTAGCGGCGGGAATTGGAGGGGCGGGAGTCATCCATCTGGGGTCATCCGGCAAGTGGTGAGCGGGCGGGACGTCAGCTCTTGTAGGGGTTGGGAGGGAAGGCACGGCCCATATTCTTCGTCAAGACATCAACCCCTTCCCGGCGGTCGAGGTCCATATAGGTATCGCCGCCCGCCTGGTTCAGCTCGCGGTGGACGAGGCTGTAGCTGGGGTGGGCGGTGAACAGGCTGGAGAAGTCCATCTTGTGGGCGCGCAGACCCGGCAGATTGTAGTAGGGAGCCGGTGTCTGGAAATCGAAAATTACCAGAAGGCCGCCCTCGGCAAGCACGCGGTCGGCTTCGGCCACAGCGCGGAAGTGCAGCTCCGGATCGACCAGATACATGCAGAAACCGATGATCACCATGTCGAAGGCGTTATCCTCGAACGGCAGGCTGTCCGCCGCGCCGACCTTCAGATCGATCGACGGATAGGCGGCTTTGCCCTCCTCGACGGCCTTCGCCGAAGGTTCGACCCCGGCGCAGGCCGATCCGTGCAGGCGTTCGATCGCCGCGAGGCGGTAACCATTGGCCGCCCCGATCTCCAGCACCCGCTTCGGCTTGGCCTTCAGGTGAGACAGCACGCGCAGAATGATGTCGTCCCGGTCTTCCTTGAGCACCGTCGCGTTGCGTGAAAACCAGGCGTCGCCTTCGCTTTTCAGGAAGGTGTCGGTTTGCTTCGGGCGGTTGGAAGCCGTCATCGCGTCATGTCCATCGGCGGCAGAAGGTGATTTCGGCCTTCCCTAAAGGATTAAGTGGCCGGGTGCATCCGGAAAAATGGGCTCAGGCGTGGCCATTTCGCAGCGCCTCGGCAAGCGCGTGATCGCCATTGGGTTCGACGATGGTCCTGACGAGATGATCGACCGTCTCGCTCTGGTCCGCTGCGAGTGCCGCATAAAGCTCGATCCGAAGATGGGCCGTCACCGCATCGCCGACGCGCTGGGCGTGCCAGATCGCGTCATAGAGACCGGCCAGAACGCCGGGATGGACCGGGCGGCGATCGTTCTCGGGTGCTCCACCCAGATCTTCGTAACGGAACAAGCGCTTGTAGTCGTTGAGCATCAGGAGGATCTGGCGGCGGTGGAAGAGGTCGCCATTGTGCCGGAAGGGCAGGTCATCCAGGCGGCCGACGAAGACCTCGGAGATCCGGGTGGCTTCCACTGTTCCATCCGAAAGCCAGGCGGCTTCCGTCGCGCGAACGATCGCATAGGCGTCAAGGCCGCGCGCGACCGCCTCCTTGTGCCACTTCATTTCCAGATCGGGCCGGCCATGTGCGCGGAGTTGCGGAGTCCAGCGGCTCGCAATGGCATGAAAATCGGATGCGAGCGCCATCTTGCGAACGAGGTCATTGCCCTCATCCAGACGCGTTTCGCCTGCCATGCGGGCCGCGAACGTGTCGAGCTCGTCGGGAGACAGCGTTTCCGGCAATTCCTCACGCGCTTCGGTCATGATCCCCCCGGACGGCGAAGCGTGGCTGAAGCCGCCAACCGTAGTGGGGTTGTTACAGGCTGGCCAGCATCCGCCAAGCCAATTCGCAGTTCGCGGGAAATTCTCCCCCCATCATCTAATGTGATCGACTCCGCGAATCCTTACAGATAAGACGACGCACCCCCCCGATTGGGGGGTTTTCAACGGCGTGCGGCGGAGATAGACGCAGCCTCGAAAGTGGAAGGGCCGGTCGGGACGGCCCACGGGGGAAGTGAATGAGCGACGAAATCGGAAGCGTCTCGCAGCAGCCTTCAACCGGCGAGAGAGAAAGCATTGACGAATTGATGGGCCTGTTGAAGTCCGGCGTCGTTCCGGACGGCGAGCTGCACGTCAATCTGTCGCTTTTCCAGCGCCGGCAGGAATTGTCGCGCATCCTGTTCTACGATCACCTGTACCAGAAACTGGTCGGGCAGCACGGCTATATCCTGGAATTCGGCAACCGCTACGGCGCGACGCTTGCGCTGCTCCAGAGCCTCCGCGGCATCCACGAGCCGTACAACTTTTCCCGGATGATCTTCGGCTTCGACACATTTGAAGGCTTTGCCGGTTCTGGCGCCGAAGACTCGAAGAACGCCGTCGGGTCCGACTGGAAGGAAGGCGACTACGGCGTTCCGCGCGGATACGAGCAAACGCTCGACCGTATTCTGGAGATTCACGAGCAATTCTCGCCGATCTCTCACATCAAGAAGTTCGGGCTTTACAAGGGCGATGTTCGCAAGACGCTTCCGACGTTCTTCGACGATCATCCCGAGACGATGATCGCGATGGCGATCTTCGACATGGATATCTACGCGCCGACGAAAGAGGCGCTGAAGCAGATCCGCCCGCGCCTGCACAAGGGATCGATTCTCGTGTTCGACGAGTTGTGCTGCCAGTGGTTCCCGGGCGAAACACAAGCTGTGATGGAAGAGCTTTCGATGGGGGAACTTCAATTCCAGCGCTTCCCGCATCAGCCCTTCTCTGCCTACACAATTCTGTAGCCATATCCGGGGGCGGGCCGCGCTTGACGCGGACTGACCCCGCCACTAAGCACCGCTCGACTTCACGCACAGGTCCGATCGCACAGGGGAATACGCATGGACGGCTTGAATATTCTGGTTACCGGGGGCACCGGTTCGTTCGGCCACGCCTTTGTGTCGCATGTCCTGAACAATTACCGGCCCAACAAGCTGGTCATCTATTCGCGCGACGAATTCAAACAGGACCGCATGGCCAAGACCTTTGCGGACCACAAGAATTCCGACGTTCTCAGCTTCTTCATCGGCGACATCCGCGACGCCGCCCGCCTCTCCTTCGTAATGAAGGGCATCGACATCGTTTTCCACGGCGCCGCGATGAAGCAGGTCGTCGCTTCGGAATACAATCCGATGGAGTGCATCAAGACGAACATTCTCGGCGCGGAAAACCTGATCGATGCAGCGATCCGCAACGACGTTCCGAAAGTCGTCGCGGTGTCGACCGACAAGGCGGTGAAGCCGATTAACCTTTACGGTTCGACCAAGGCCTGCATGGAAAAGCTGTTCATCGCGGCCAACCTGCTCGCTGGCGAAGGCGGCACCCGCTTCTGCAACTGCCGCTACGGTAACGTCATCGGCTCGCGCGGCTCGATCATCCCGATCTTCCGCCGGCTCGCCCAGGAGGGCAAGCCGATGCCGATCACCGACGAGCGCATGACCCGCTACTGGTTGCGCATCGAGGACGGCGTGAAGTTCGTCGATCATTGCGGCCAGATCTTCCGCGGCGGTGAAACCTTCGTGAAGAAGGTCCCGTCAATGAAGATCACGGACCTGGCGCGCGCGATCCAGCCGAACTGCGAACTGAAGATCGTCGGCATTCGTCCTGGCGAAAAGCTGCACGAAGCGATGGTGTCCGAAGAGGAAAGCCTCTTCACCTATGAGTATGAAGACAAGTTCGTCATCATGCCTCAGATCAAGATGGGCGCGTCTACGGACGACACCACCTATGAGGGCGAGACCGGCAAGGCTGTGCCGGTCGGCTTCTCCTACACCAGCGAGAACAACACGCTCTGGCTGGAACCCCAGGAGATCCTTGACCTCATCGAGGAGACGGGCGTCATCTCCGAATAATCGCACGGCATTGCGCCGGGGGAGGCAGGAGTGCGTCAGTTCTTTGTCAGGCTGATCCGGTTCATCAAGCGGGTCGTCTACCGCCTGTCCGCGTGGGTCTTCGGCCTCCTCTTCAAGATCGTGAAGCCGCGGCAGGTCCAGCCGCTGGTCAAGATCTTTGCGTACGTCCTGCCGCTGGGCGTCGTCTCGGCGGCTTGGCGGCGCATTCTCCATGCCGCGCACTATCGCTTCGTCTCGGTCGAGTGGTCCGAATGGGCCTACAGCTTCCGCAAGCGGCCGCACACGACGATTGCGCTGCTGCAGGATCTGCTGGCCACAAAGCAGTTCGACCGCGCGGCCGAGGTTGTCGAGGAAGCCCGGCGGATCCTGCTCTCGAAGCCGAAATGGGAAGGCTTCTCGAAGAATCTCGACGACTATCAGACCATTCTGATGATCGAGACCGAAGGCTTCCGCCCGGAAATGGAAGGCGCGCTGATCGGCCGGCCGATCATCGCCGACTACTTCTACAAGCGGGCCTGGGACTGGCACTCGATGATGGCCAAGACCCCCTTGGTTCAGGCTGTCGAGATCTATTTCATCGCGATGAACTACGAGCCGGCAGCGGTCGTCTATGGCTGCGAGGTGCTGCTCAAGCCGCACGAACTCTGGAACTATATCGAACGCTTCATCGGCCGCTCCGAGCAGGTCCACAAGCTGCGAAGCGCGCGCGATACGCGCATGTCGCGCCGCCGCCGCGTGAAGAAGGATCTGGCGCGCCTGTCCGCGCTTGAGGTGAATGCGCTGATCCTGTCGGGTCGCATGGATGAAGCCGCCCAGCGGATCAAGGACGCTTCGGCGGCCGATCTCGATCTCCTGCCTGTACGGGCGCTGTTCGAGTCGATCCAGGGCAATCACGCCGAGGCGATCGCGCGCATGAACGACGCGCTCTACGCCACGGAGACCAGCCCCGAAACCCAGAACATGATCGCCGAAGCGCTCTTCTTCATGGGCGTGGAAATCGAGGAGCAGCGCGATTTCGCGCTTGCCCGCGAATACTATCGCCGTGCGGTCGGGATCGTCGGCATCAAGTCCTACATGCCGGAATCGACCTACCGCTATTTCTCGCTCGCGGCAGGCTTGGGGAATTGGGAAGAGGCGCTCTTCATCCTGCGGCAGGCGCATTACGCGATCTGGCGTAATTTCGCCCGCTTCGCGAAGCGCATGAAGATCCACATGCGGATCAAGCGCCAGCGCCTGATCCCGCAGTATTCGACCCTCTTCCTCGGCGGTCAGGGCGTGGGCGACGAGATCATGCGTCTCGCCATCCTGAAGCAGATGGCCAACCCGAAAGCCCAGTACGGCTATGTCTGCGACAAGCGGGTCGCCAGCCTGTTCGAACGGTCGATGGACAATCTGACCGTATATTCCACTTCGCGCCTCTTCGGCCCGTTCGCCGTCAGCGAGAACCAGTACTGGCTCGACCGCGAGGGAACGCCGCTTGATGCCGATCCGGGCCGGATCACGCGCGACATTCTCGACGCGATGAAGGAATATTCCGAAATCGCGATCTCCGAAGACCTCTTCCTGCACTATGTGATGCAGAAGGGCAGCTATCGCGGGTCGAAGGAGCCGCTCTTCACGGCCTCCTCTGCCGCCCGCGGCAAGGTGACCAAGTGGCTCAAGTCCTTGCCGCCGGCCAAGCTGAATGTCGGCATTTCCTGGCGCTCCGGCACGCGCGACCTGTTCCGCTCCAAGGCCTATACCGACATTCTGCAATGGGGCGACATCCTGAAGACGAAGGACGTCAATTTCGTGCTTCTTCAGTACTCGGATTGCACGCAGGAGCTCGCCGAGGTGAAGGAGAAGTTCGGTGTCGACATCCATGTGATGCCGGGTGTCGACCTGAAGGATGATTTCGAGGAAGTCGTCGCCCTCTGCGAGAAGCTCGACCTGGTCCTGACGCCGGGCGTGGCGCTGCGCGAGACCGCGGGCGCCGCGGGCGCGAACACCTGGTCGCTGACCACGACGCCGCATCTGCCCGACTGGTGGCGGATCGCGTCGGAGGACAACGAGACCGACACGCTCTTCCCGTCGATGAAACACATTACCGCGCGCGAATATGGCGGACGTCAGCAAGTGCTCGACGAGATCGCCCGGCGCCTGAAAACCCTCACCCAGCAGAAGAAGAAAGCCGCATGACCCGCTTCCTCGGCTATGGCCGCCAGACGATCGACGACACCGATATCCAGGCCGTCATCGACGTCCTGAAGAGCGATTTCCTGACCCAGGGTCCGGCGGTCACCGCCTTCGAACAGTCGATCGCCGATCTGACCGGCGCCAAGTACGTCGTCGCGGTCGCCAATGGCACCGCAGCGCTGCACATCGCCTGCCTCGCGGCGGGGCTGAAGGACGGCGATGTCGGGGTCACCCAGCCGATCACATTCTGCGCCAGCGCCAACGCGATCACCTATTGCGGGGCACGCGCCGATCTCGTCGATGTCGATCCCGACACGATGACGATGTCGGTGGACGGGCTGACCGCCTATCTGGCCGAACATCCCGAGTGCAAGGTCGTGATCCCGGTCTCCTATGGCGGCCTGTCCTCGTCCAACGCGGCGCTGCGCAAGGCGGCGGGCGACCGGATCATCATCGAGGATGCCAGCCACTCCGTCGGCGCGATCGGTGATGACGGCAAAATGGTCGGCACCGGCTATGCCGACATGTACACCTTCTCCTTCCACCCGGTGAAACCGATCACGACGGGTGAGGGCGGCGCGGTCGCGACCGACGATCCGGACCTCTACAAGGCCCTGCAATTGCTGCGCAGCCACGGAATCGAGCGCGAGCCGGGCCTTCTTCAGAACACGGAGGATGCAGGAAAGCCCTGGTATCACGAACAGCAAACGCTTGGCTTCAACTACCGGCTTTGCGACATTCAGGCCGCCCTTGGCACGGCCCAGATGTCGCGCCTGCCGGACTTCATTGCGCGCCGCCGCGAGATCGCGAAATTCTACGACCGCGAATTCGCCGGCATGAACCATGTCCGCCTGGTGCAGGCCCGGCCGGACCAGCGCGACCGCTCCGGTCACCACCTCTACACGATCCGCATCGACTACGACGCGGTCGGCAAGCCACGCGAACAGGTGATGAAGGAACTGGCCGAACGCCAGGTCGGCAGCCAGGTGCACTACATTCCGGTGCACAAGATGCCGTACCACGCGCCGCGTTTCGAAGGCCGCTCTTTCCCGGAAGCTGAGGCCTATTACGCCGAGACGCTGACCCTGCCCTGCTTCCCGACGCTGACCGACGACGAGGCCGCCCAGGTCGTCGCCGCGGTTCGTGACGTGCTGGGCTCGTAGCATGAAGGTTGCGATCCTCGGTCTCGGCTCCATCGGCCGCCGCCACGCCCGCTGTTTTCTGGCCGCCGGCGCGGGGGAGGTGATCGGCTTCGATCCCACCGAAGAGCGCCGCAAGCAGTTCACCGACGAGATCGGCGCGATGGCCTGGGGCGACCAGGACCAGGTTCTGGACATGCGTCCCGACCTTGTCCTGCTGGCCAGCCCGAACGTCTTCCATGCCCGCCAGGCGATCGCCGCAGCGGAGCGGGGCCTCAACATTTTCGTGGAGAAGCCGCTGGCCGTGACGGTCGCTGACGGCGAGGCGATCGCCGACGCCGTGAAGAAGGCCGGCGTTTACCTGCACATGGGCTCGAACTGGAAATTCCATCCGGCCTTCGCCCACATGAAGCGCATCATCGACGGCGGCGGCATCGGCAAGGTCACCGGCGTGCAGTGCGTCGTCGGACAATGGCTGCCGGACTGGCACCCCTATGAGGACTACCGGAACATGTATTGTTCGCGGAAAGCCCTCGGCGGCGGCGCCGTCTTCGACACGCACGAGATCGATTACCTCACCTGGCTGCTCGGCCCGGTGAAGGACTTCGTCGGCATGACCGCCTGGTCGGGCGCGCTCGAAACCGAGACCGAGGACGTCGCCGCCAGCGTGATGCGCTTCGAGAACGGGGCGCTGGTCAACATCCTGACCGACTACATACAGCGCGTGGCCCGCCGCCGTTACTACATCTCCGGCACGGAAGGCGCGCTCGACTGGGACTTCCATCGCGGCACGCTGGTTCATTCCATCTCGGGCGAACGCGAGCACGAAACCTTCGACACCACGCTCGCCGACATCAACGAGATGTATATCGCCCAGGCCAGGCAGGTGCTCGACGACATCGCGAACGGCCGCAAGGCGGTCACGCCGGTCGAACAGGCGCTGATGGTGCTCAAGCTTCAGGCGAAGTGGCGGGGCGACGCCTGAGCCATTAAGCTCTGGGGATGAGCCATCCAGACGAAGAGAAACTTCTCACAGCAGCAGCGGTCCTGCTCCTGCGTCCCGAATATGTCGCTGCCATTCAGGCTGCACAATTCGAAGGAGACGCAGCCTTTGCGCGAGACGTGTCGCTTGAGATCATTCGCCTGACGATCTTTGAAGGCGACAAAGAGGAAATCTCGAGCCGGTTCGACGCATTGTTCAAGCGAGTGACCGAGGCAGAAACCGACATCGAGGATCGCGACGTGATGAAGCTCGTCATCCTTCTGGCGCGGAAACGCCTCTTCGATAACGAACTCAGCGAGTACATGAAGAAGCATGCGGGCCGGATGAAGCCGGACGTCAAGAACTGCCACAAATCTCTGGCCGCCGCCGTCCTTGCTCTGGATCCGGATCTCTACCGCAAGATCTCGAATTATTGACGCGGTAACTAGCGCGCGCCCTTCAGAAGCCGCTCGCCCCAGACGCGGATGAATTCGGCCCGGTCCTCCAGCACGCGGGTCGACGGTGCGCCCCGGCTTTGGCGTTCGAGGTGGACCAGCCTGGCCGCGGGTTCGAACACATTGATCAGCCCGGCCCGTTCCGCGCGCAGGCAGTAGTCGACATCGTTCATCTCCACGGCGAAGTCTTCTTCGAACCCGCCGAGGGCCTCGAAGACTTTCCGCGACGTCGCGAAACACGCCCCCGTGACCGCATCGACCCGGCGCGGACGCTCGGTGTACGGCCCTTTCACCCGGTGGCGTGTCATCACATGGTCGGTCAGGCCCTGTGCCCCCACCTTGATACCCGCATGCTGGATCGTGCCGTCGGGATAGGTCAGCAGCGCGCCGGCCGCGCCGATGCCGCGCTTCATCGCCCACGCCGCGAGCGTTTCGAGCCATCGTGGCCCCTCGCCGATCACGTCATTGTTCAGCAGGACGAAGACATCACCCGTGGCGGCGCTGGTCCCCGAATTGATCAGGCGCGAGAAATTGAAATCGCCGCTGTCGCGCACCACGACCGCATCGTCGCGGGCATCGAGACCTTTCAGATAGGCCAGCGTATCGGCGTCCACCGACCCGTTATCGACCACGATCAGTTCGCGGTTCGACCATTGCGCAGCATCGAAGGCAGTCGCGACAGCCTGTTTCAGAAGGTCCAGCCGGTCGCGCGTGGGGATGATCACGCTGATCTTCGTTCCGGCCTTGAGATTGGGCGCCCGATCGAGCCAGCGCGGCGTGGCGAGCGTCGCTTGCGACCGGGCCGGGCGTCTGATCGCCTCAAGTCCCATCGACCGGGCGAGATCGCGCAAGCCCGCATACATCACGGCACAGGCCTCGGCCTTGTATTTCAGCTTTGCTCCCGCCGGCGTAACCAGCGGCACGATCCGGATCGCACGGGGGCAGGGCAGGCCGTTGATCGTTCGGACTTCGCCGGCGTCCAGACGCATCGGGATCAGCGTCGCCAGCTCACCGCTTTCGCTGTCGAAAACCTGCAGGCCGAGGTGGACGGGTCCGCCATGCCTGTTCGACACTTGGATACGGACCCGCCCGCTCGGCACGTCGAGCGGGATTTCCGTATCCGGCGATGTCGCGATAGAAGCGGCCATGACGTGCAGTTACCCCGACGACGCCCGCCGGGAAAGGTCAGGAGTTCCAGAACGCATGACGAAAATCCGCAAAGCCGTTCTTCCCGTCGCCGGTCTGGGCACGCGGGTTCTGCCCGCCACGAAGTCCATCCCCAAGGAAATGCTGCCGGTCTTCGACCGTCCGGCCATTCAGTATGTCGTCGAGGAAGCGCGCGAAGCGGGTATCGAGCACATCGTTTTCGTCACCGGCCGCAACAAGAGCGCGATCGAGGATTTCTTCGACCGCGCTTACGAGCTGGAAGACACGCTGCGCCTGAAAGGCAAGACCGACATTCTCGAAACGCTCGAGGCTGAAGTGCCTGAAGCCGGCTCGATGAGCTTCGTGCGCCAGCAATCCCCGCTGGGTCTTGGCCATGCGGTGTGGTGCGCGCGCGAACTTGTCGGCAAGGAACCCTTCGCTGTCCTGCTGCCGGACGTGATCGTCCGCGCCAGGCCCGGCTGCCTCGCGCAGATGGCCGAGGTCTATGAGCGCGAGGGCGGAAATGTGATCGCTGTCGAACAGGTGCCGGAAGACACGGTGTCGAGCTATGGCATCATCGATCCGGAATCGCGCGACGGCCGCGTCATGAAGATGCGCGGCATGGTGGAGAAGCCGCCCCGCGAAACAGCGCCGTCCAACCTGTCGATCACCGGGCGCTATATCCTGCAGCCGGAGATTTTCGGTCTTCTGGAAAATCAGGCCAAGGGCGCGGGCGGCGAAATCCAGCTGACCGACGCGATGGCGACGCTGATGACACAGCAGCCCTTCCACGCGATCGAGTATGATGGCGACAGCTATGATTGCGGCAACAAGGCCGGCTATCTGCGTGCCTTCGTCCGCTTCGCCCTCGATCACGAGGAAGAAGGCAAGAATGCCCGCTCGGTCGTCGAACAGGTGCTGAAGGACCTTTAGTTCGGGCTTCTGCCAACATGGGGTGCCCGCGTAGGCGGGAACCCGAAACCGGGCGCTTGTTTCAGGTCCCCATTTCCATGGGGACCCCGGCTTGGTTTCGAATTGAAGGCTAGCTGCGGCGCTCCGCTTCCCGCCGTTTCAGCTCGTCCTCGAGCCGCTGGATGCGCTTGTCGAGAATGGCCACCGGCGTGACTTCGCGGTCCAGCCGCTCGAATTGCGACGCGTCGGTAAAGCCGGACACGATCCGGCGGTAGGCGTTCGCGGCCGGGCGGATCAGGATCGCCCACAGCACCGCATGCAGGAAGGCGGTCTTCACCGCAACCTCGACGCTGTAGCGCGCCCAGTCGCTGCCCGTGGTCGGGTCCTGCACGAAATACTGGAAGATCGCGAAGAAGACCGCGATGCCGCCGGCATAGACGGCGTGGACCTTGATCCAAGGATTGCGCCTAGCTGGCAAGCGAACGCGCCTTGTCGCCGCGCCAGCCCAGATACCAGTCGGCGAAGCGCGCGATGCCGTCTTCCAGCTTCACGACCGGCTTGTAGTCATAGGCGGCTTCCAGCGCCGACGTGTCGGCATAGGTCAGGCTGACATCGCCCGGTTGCGGCGGCAGGTGCTCGATCTGGGCGGTGCGCCCGAGCGCGCTTTCGAGCGCCTTGACGAGATCGGTCGTCGGGCGCGGATTCGAGCCGCCGATATTGAAGATGCGATGGGTCTGGCGCGCCGGGGCGTCGGCGCAGATCCGCGCCAGACATTCCACCACGTCGTCGACATAAGTGAAGTCGCGGCGTCCGCGCCCGGAATCGAACAGCGGCAGTTTGCGGCCGCCGAGGATGGCTTCTGCGAACTTGAAATAGGCCATGTCCGGCCGGCCCCACGGGCCGTAGACGGTGAAGAATCGCAGACCCGTCGCCGGCAGGCCGAACAGGCTGACATAGGATTCCGTCATCATCTCGCCGGCGCGCTTGGTCGCGGCATAAAGCGAGGCCGGGTGGTCGACCGCGTCGCTTTCCTTGAACGGACCTTCCCGCTCGCCATAGACCGAACTCGACGAGGCATAGACGAGATGCCCGAGCCCGTCGCCGAGCGCGCGGGCCGCCTCGAGCACGGACAAATGGCCCTTGAGGTTCGAATGTTCGTATTCGAACGGATGGTCGAAGCCGTAGCGCACCCCGGCCTGGGCGGCGAGATGCAGGATCCGGTCGGGGCGCAAATCCAGAACCAGCGCCTTCAGCGCCGCATCGTCGGCAATGTCGAGATCGCGGACGGCAATGCCGTGCTCAGCCTGCAGCGCCTCGGCGCGGCCGCGTTTCAGGGCAGGGTCGTAATAGGCGTTGAAGCAGTCGACACCGGTGACGGACCAGCCGTCGGCCGCCAGCCTGCGGCAGGCGTGAAATCCGATAAATCCGGCTGCGCCGGTAACGAGAATGGACGCCATGTCTGGACCCCGCACGTCGGGCGCGTAACCTACGTTCGGTCCCCGCCTTGTCAATCGGCGGACCCGGCGCTATCCGCGCTGCAGTGTCGCAGCCGCGAGGCGGCGCAAGCGAGGTGTCATGCCCCTGAGACGATTGCTGCGACCGATCCGCCGCGCCGCGCTGGATGCCAGCCTGTCGGGTCTGTCGCCCGTGACGGCGCCGTCCACGGGTCGTCCCATGGTCGTGGGCTTCCTCAGCGCGCCGATGGGGATCGGAGCGGGAGGGGCGCGCCTGCACGCCGGATTGTCCGCACTCGGATTTGCCCCGTCCTCCTTCGACCTGACGCCGATCTACCAGAAGGACCGCGCCATTCTGCCCTGGCCGCCGGAGGGCGAGAAGAAAGATGACGGGCGCGGCCCGGTGCTGGTTCACGTCAATGCGCCGGAATCGCCCCATGCCCTGTCGGCAGTCGGGAAGGCGCGGCTGAAGGGTCGCTTTCTCGCCGGCTATTGGGCCTGGGAACTTCCGCTTATTCCGCCCGCCTGGATCGAGGCGGCGAAACGCTATCACGAGATCTGGGTGCCGTCGGACTTCACCGCCAATTCCCTGCGCCCGGCTCTGGGCGACAAGGTGAAGGTCGTCGGCTATCCCCTTGATCCGCCCGCCATTGATGCCGAAGCCGTCGCCGCGATCCGCCAGCGATATCTGCCTGATCCGGACGCCGGCTTCCTCGCGCTCGCGGCGGGCGATGCCCGCTCGTCGATGTCGCGGAAGAATCCGGGCGCGGCGATCCGCGCCTTCCGCTCGGCCTTCCCCGATCGCGACGACGTCCGGTTGCTGGTGAAGACGTCGGGACTCGCGTCGGCGTCCGCCGCGGTCCGCCATCGCCTTGACGTGGCGATTGGCGGCGACCGACGCATCATCCTCCACGACGAACCCTTGCCGCAGGCCGAATTCGACGCGCTCTTCGCCGCGGCCGATGTCTTCATCTCGCTGCACCGCAGCGAAGGCTTCGGTCTGTCGATCGCCGCGTCGCTACTGGCGGGAACCCCGGTGGTCGTGACGGGATGGTCCGGGAATATGGACTTCGCAGCCCTGACGGGCACGCATGCCGTGGGGTTCACGCTCGTAACCCCGCAGGCCGATCAGGCGCAATACAATCTCGCCGGGGCCGTCTGGGCCGACCCGGACGAAGGCGAGGCCGCTGCCATTCTGGCCCGAATTGCGCGCCCGTCAGATAAGGAGCGCCTGGCCATCGCGCGCGCCGCCAAGGCCTGCTTCGCGCCGTCGGCCTGGCGTCAGCGCCTGACGCCCGCCTTTCTCGCGGCGTGTGAACGCAATTGAAGGCTTTTTGAGCTAGTCTCGCTTCGACTGGATCGGAGACTGCCCGCTTGAACGCCCGCCTTGCCTCGGACCGTGCATTGAACTGGCTCGTGCAGCACGCCCTGCCGCTCTGGGCGGAGACCGGCTTTGACGCGAAAGCCGGATGCTTCCACGAGCGCCTGATCGCCGGTCGGCCGGACCACGATGCGGTGCGCCGCGTGCGCGTCCAGGCCCGTCAGATCTACGTGTATTCGATGGCCTATCGCCGCGGCTGGGCGAACTGGCTGGACGAGGCAGGCCGCGCCGTCGATTTCCTGATGGACCGGTGCTGGCGGGCCGATGGCGCGCCGGGCTTCGTGCACCGCCTCAATCCAGATGCCAGCATCGCCGACGCGCGGCGCGACACATACGATCATGCCTTCCATCTGATGGCTTTCGGGACCTGGCATGCCGCGACGGGCGACAAGCGGGCGAGCGACATGGTCGAGCGCATCCTCGAATTCCTCGATACGCACCTCGCCGACGCGCGCCATGGCGGTTTTCGCGAAAGTCTGCCGGATGCGCTGCCCCGCCGCCAGAACCCGCACATGCACATGTTCGAGGCGATGCTGGTTCTCTACGACTGCACCGGCGAAGCCCGCTTCCTCGAACGTGCCTCCGCAATCTTCGACCTCTTCGCCGGCCACTTTTTCGACCGCGAGGCGGGCGTGCTGCGCGAATGGTTCACCGGCGACTGGGCGGTCGTGAAGGGACGCGACGGCCGCCTGATCGAGGGCGGTCATCTGATGGAATGGGTGTGGCTGCTGACGCAATTCGGACAGCTGGCCGGCCGCGATACCGAGACCTTCTGCCGGGTGCTCTACGACAATGGTCTCGACAAGACGCTGAATCCGCAAACCGGCTTCGTGTATGACGAGAATCTCGACGATGGCACAGTCACCCGGCCGACCCATCGCGCCTGGGGCCAGACCGAACTGATCCGCGCGCACAGCGTTCGACCGGGACGCCTGCTTGCCGCGGAGGGGGCCATGAACCGCTTCCTCGACATCTATTGCCACGCCCCGGTCGAGGGGGCGTGGATCGACCAGCTGGACGCGTCCGGCGAAGTCATCGACGCGGCCGCGCCGGGCTCGACGCTCTATCACGTCTTCGGCGCGGTCGACGCGGTCGATGCCGCCGTCCGGTCGTTGAGGCACGCTTCATGACGCCGGTCCGGCCGGTCATCATGTGCGGCGGTTCGGGCACGCGGCTCTGGCCGCTGTCCCGCAAATCCCGCCCGAAACACCTACTGCCGCTACTTGGGGGCCGGTCCCTGCTTCAGGACACGGCCACCCGCTTGAAATCCGGCATGGCCGGGCTCGACATCCTGCCACCCCTCGTCATCACGGGCGCGGCACAGGCGGATGCCGTGGCGGACCAGTTGATGGAAGCCGGTATCAACCCGGCAGCCCTTCTGATTGAACCGGAGGGCAGAAACACCGCGGCGGTTGCGGCCGCTGCAGTGGCCTGGTCCGAGATGGAGGGCGACAACGCACTGCTGCTTCTGCTTCCGTCCGATCACCACATCGCCCGGCCGGACGCGTTTGCCGAAGCCGTCGCGCACGGTGTCGCGTTGGCAGACGCCAGTCTGATCGTCACCTTCGGGGTCGTTCCGGACCGACCGCATACCGGTTACGGATATATCCGCCGCGGCAAGGCGCAGGGTGCCGGTTTCGCGGTCGAGCGCTTCGTTGAGAAGCCCGATGCCGAGACCGCATCGGCCTATCTTGCCGAAGGCGGATATAGCTGGAACGCTGGAATATTCCTGTTCGACCCCGCCGTCATGGCGGCAGAACTCGGAACTCACGCTCCGGGGATTGCCGACGCCGTCCGGTCTGCCGTCGTGGCAGCCCGCCGCGAGGGCAACCGCGTTGATCTCGACCCGGTCTCTTTTTCGAACGCACCATCCGCCCCCATCGACAAGGCCGTGATGGAGAAAACCGCGAAAGCAGCGGTTATCCCGGTCGACATGGGGTGGTCGGATGTCGGCAGCTGGTCGTCCCTGTTCGAGGTTCTCGGCAAGGACGAGGGCGGCAATGCGGTCTCCGGCCCGTCTCGGGTCATCGATTGCCGATCGACCCAGGTGCGCTCGACCGGACCGATGACGGCGGTCGTCGGGGTCGAGGGCGTTTCAGTCATCGTCACGGACGATGCGGTTCTCGTCATTGCCAACGAGTGCTCCGAGGACGTACGCAAGGTCATCGATGGCCTCAATGAAGGCGAAGCGAAAGACCTGCTGTGACCTCCTCAGCACCGCCGGTGGCCGATGTCACCGTCATTATCGTGGCGTATTCAAGCCGGGAGTGGCTTCCGCGCTGTCTCGATTCCCTGTCGGAACAAGCGGTGCGCCCGGCCCGAGTGATCGTGGTCGAGAACGGGTCTCCCGAGGGAATGCGCATCACGCGGGCCGATATTCCGTCCTGGGTCGATTTTATCGAGAACGAGACCAATTGCGGCTTTGCCGGTGCGAACAACCAGGCCGCCCGACTGGCCGATACGCGCTGGCTCGCGCTGCTCAACCCGGACGCCTTCGCCGAACCGGACTGGATTGAAAAGCTGCTCGATGCATCACGGCGGTGGCCGGCAGCGAAAATGTTCGGGTCGACCCAGTTGGCGTTCGGCAGGGATGGCGTACTCGACGGAGCCGGCGACGCTTACCACGCCTTCGGGCTGCCGTTTCGCGGCGGCTACGGCTTGCCCGTCAGCTATCTGCCGCCCGAGGGCGAGACTTTCTCCGCCTGTGCGGCGGCCATGATGATCGACCGCGAGCTGTTCCTGGATCTTGGCGGATTCGACGAGAGATTCTTCTGCTACTGCGAGGATGTCGATCTGGGATTCCGGGCCCGGCTGCGCGGCGAGATCGCGATCCAGGTCAGCGATGCGATTGTCCGCCATGTCGGGTATGGATCATCGGGGCGCTGGTCACCCTTCGCCGTCTATCACGGAACGCGGAATCGTCTCTGGACCTTTGCCAAGAACATGCCCTTCCCCTGGGTCTGGATTCTTCTCCCGGCCCATGCCGCGGCGACGATTGCTCTGCAATTTGCCTCGATCCGGCGCGGCGTGCCGCTGTCCTACTTTCGTGGGCTGATTGACGGCGTCTTTGGCGCGGGCCCCGTGCTGAAGCAGCGCAAGGCTGTACAAGCCAGTCGCAAGATAGATCGAAACGCCATCATGCGGGTCATGGCGTGGAATCCATTCGAGTTGCTCGGCCGCAGACCGCACGTGATTCCCGGTTGGTCCCGGCACACACAGGCCCGACACGAAAACGACTTGACCGGCAAGCGCGAAGCGCCTTGAACACTCCCCAACAGGAGAGACATCGAACATGTGCGGAATTGTCGGGATTGTCGGCGAAACTACGGTCGCCGAACGACTGATCGAAGGACTGCGGCGGGTCGAATATCGGGGCTATGATTCTGCCGGCATCGCAGTCGCCGGCACGGACGGCCATGTCGAGCGCCGCCGGGCGACGGGCAAGCTCAAGGAACTCGACAAGGTTCTGGATTCCAACCCGGCTGACGGGATTACGGGCATTGCGCACACCCGATGGGCAACGCACGGCGCGCCGACCGAGACAAACGCCCACCCGCACCGGGCCGGGCGCGTCTACATCGTCCACAACGGGATTATCGAGAATTTCCGCGAGCTCCGGGAAGAGATGGAAGCGGCCGGACGGACGTTCGAGACCGAGACCGACACCGAAGTGGTCGCCCAACTCATCGACCATCAGCTTGAAAAGTCGGGTGATCCGAAGAGTGCGTTCGAAACGACGCTGGCCCGCCTGAAGGGTGCATTCGCCATTGCCGTTCTGATCGACGGGATGCCCGACCTGATCATGGGCGCGCGCGAAGGGGCCCCGCTCGTCGTCGGGTTCGGCGATGGTGAAGGCTTCCTCGGCTCCGATCCGCTCGCCCTGGCCCCCTTCACGCAGCGCGTCGCCTATCTCGAAGAGGGCGACTACGTAATCGTCACGAAGACCAAGACTGACATTTACGACCGAAAGGGTCAGCCGGCTCATCGTCCGGAGAAAGTCGTCGAGCTGTCCGCCGCGCTCGCGGAGAAGGGCAACTACCGGCACTTCATGGAAAAGGAGATCCATGAGCAGCCGGAAGTCATCGCGCGGACGCTGACCCACTATGTCGACCCGCTCCGCCTGGTCGTCCGCCCGTTCGAGGGTATCGATTTCAAGCAGTATGACCGTGTACTGATCGTCGCCTGCGGCACGGCAGGCTATGCGGGTCAGGTGGCCGGATACTGGATCGAGCAGATCGCGGGAATCCCGGTACGCAATGAAGTCGCCTCGGAGTTCCGGTACCGCGACCCCGCTGTGTCGTCACGCGATCTGGCGCTGTTCATCTCGCAGTCCGGAGAAACCGCCGACACGCTGGCCGCCATGCGCTTCTGCAAGGATCGCGGACTGACAACCGCCGTCGTCGTCAACGCGGCGCACTCCACCATGGCGCGCGAGGCCGACATTGCCCTGCCGACCCTGGCCGGTCCGGAAATCGGCGTGGCATCGACCAAGGCGTTCACCTGCCAGCTGGCGGCGCTGGCCATGATCGCGATCAATGCCGGGCGGTCGCGCGGCCACATTGACGCCGACCGTGAGAAGGAACTCGTCACGGGCCTGCTCGAAGCGCCTCGCGATGTTTCCAAGGCGCTTGAAATGGAAGACGAGGCCAAGCGCCTCGCCGCCGAACTGACCCAGTCCCGCTCCGTCCTCTATCTCGGCCGCGGCGTCTATTACCCGCTCGCCCAGGAAGGCGCGCTGAAGCTGAAGGAAATTTCCTATCTTCACGCCGAGGCTTATGCCGCTGGCGAGCTGAAGCATGGCCCGATCGCCCTGATCGAGGAAAACCTGCCCGTCGTGGTCGTCGCCCCGCACGACCATCTCTGGGACAAGACGATGTCGACCATGCAGGAAGTGGCCGCGCGCGGTGCCCGCGTCATCCTCGTCACCGATTCCGCCGGACTGGCGGCGTGCGAGGTGAAGCGCGAGGACGTGATCGTCCTGCCGGATTGCGCGCAGATCGCATCGCCGATCGTCGCTGCGGTCGCGATCCAGCTGCTCGCCTATCATGCCGCCGTCTACAAGGGCACGGACGTGGACCAGCCCCGCAATCTCGCGAAATCGGTGACTGTCGAATAACGAAACCATTCGTGAGTTGGTAAGTTGGTCAGGGCACACGTATAGCGCGGCAGACGCTGGCCGACTTGCGGGCCCGGGAGGCCCTTTGCCATGACCGACATGATCCCCTTCATCGATCTCGGCGCGCAGCGCGACCGTCTCCGGTCGAAGCTCGATGCCGCCATTGCCGACGTGCTCGACAGCGGCGCCTTCATTCTCGGACCGCAGGTCCGTGAACTGGAATCGCGTCTGGCCGAGTTCGCCGGAGCGCCGATCGGCCTGGCCTGCGCCAACGGCACCGATGCGATCGTGCTGCCGCTGCTGGCGATGGGGATCGGCAAGGGCGACGCGGTCTTCGTGCCGTCCTTCACCTTCGCATCCTCGGCGGAAGTCATTCCGTGGACCCGCGCCACGCCGGTCTTCGTCGATATCGACCCGGTCACCTACAACATGGATCCGGAAAGCCTGAAGGCAGCCATCGAGATGGTGAAGACCGAGGGCAAGCTCCGCCCCGCGGCCGTCATCGCCGTCGACCTGTTCGGCCAGATGGCCGACTACCCGGCGATCAAGGCGATCTGTGACGAACACGGGATGAAGCTCATCTCCGATGCGGCGCAGGGCTATGGCGCGACGCTGAACGGCAAACACTCGATCGACTGGGCCGATGCGCTGACCATCAGCTTCTACCCGGCCAAGCCGCTCGGCTGCTACGGCGATGGCGGCGCGGTCCTCGTCAAGGACCCGCACATCGCCGAGCTGATCAAGTCCTACCGCGTCCACGGCGAGGGCAAGGAACGCTACGAATACGCCCGGATCGGCCTCAATTCGCGCCTCGACACGATGCAGGCGGCCATCCTGCTGGTGAAGCTCGACGCCTTCGCCGAGGAACTCGTCCTGCGCCAGAAGGCGGCCGACGCCTATGAAAAGGGACTGAAGGGCGCGGTGAAGACGCCGCAACTGGCCCCCGGCGCGACCTGCACCTGGGCGCAGTACACGGTCGAGGTCGATGATCGCGACGCCTTCCGCTCCTATCTCTCGGCGCGCGGCGTGCCGACCGCGGTCTACTATCCGATTCCGCTGCACATGCAGACGCCCTACGCCCCCTTCCCGGTTGCGCCGGGCGGCTTGCCGGTGACGATGAAGGTCTGCGACCGCGTCGTTTCCCTGCCGATGCACGCCGACATTCGCGGCGAGGACCAGCAGCGCGTGATCGAGGCGGTTCAGGCCTATGCCGCGGAGCGCGCGGCGGCCTGATTTCGCTTCACCCCAGCCGTGACAGCACAGGCGGTTTGCGCCATGGTCCGTCCCCGGATTTGCGGGGGAGCCAGGTGTGTCTGACGGCGCGCTTTCACAAACGCTGAATGCCTATGCGGACCGCTTTGCCTCGGGCCAGCGCAGCCGTGCGCGGCCCTTGTCGGCGCATCTGAAGGCGCTCGAGGCGGAAAGCCTGCACATCATGCGCGAGGTCGCGGCCGGCTTTGCCAATCCAGTCATGCTCTATTCGATCGGCAAGGACAGCGCGGTGATGCTGCACCTGGCGCTCAAGGCGTTCTGGCCGTCGCGCCCGCCCTTTCCCTTCCTGCACATCGACACAACCTGGAAATTCCGCGAGATGATCGCCTATCGCGACACGCTCGCAGCCGCCCTCGGCCTCACGCTCTACACGCACACCAACCCGGACGGGCTGGCCCGCGGCATCAACCCGATCGATTCCGGATCCAGCCTGCACACCCAGGTGATGAAGACCGAGGCGCTGCGCCAAGCGCTCAACCAGCACGGTTTTGACGCGGCCTTCGGCGGCGCGCGCCGCGACGAGGAGAAGTCCCGCGCCAAGGAACGCATCTTCTCCTTCCGTGACGCCAATCATGGCTGGGATCCGCGCGGTCAGCGTCCGGAGCTGTGGAATCTCTACAACACGCGGATTCGCAAGGGCGAATCGATCCGCGTCTTCCCGCTGTCGAACTGGACCGAGCTCGATATCTGGCAATACATCCTCGAAGAGGACATCCCGATCGTGCCGCTCTATTTCGCGGCCGAACGTCCGGTCGTTCGCCGCGACGGCACGCTGATCATGGTCGATGACGATCGCCTGCCGATGCAGCCCGGCGAGACGCCTGATCCTCTAATGGTCCGCTTCCGCACGCTGGGCTGTTATCCGCTGACCGGCGCGATCGAGAGCCGCGCGGCGACGGTCGAGGACATCGTCATGGAAATGCTGACGGCGCGGACTTCGGAACGCTCCGGCCGGCTGATTGACCATGACGAGGCCGGGTCGATGGAGAAGAAAAAGCGCGAGGGCTATTTCTGATGTCCGGCGCCGACCGCTCCGCGCTCATCGACCGCCTGTCGCGCTCCGGCTCGAAGGGCGTGTTGCGCTTTATCACCTGCGGCTCGGTGGATGACGGCAAGTCGACCCTGATCGGCCGCCTGCTCTATGATTCCAAGCTTCTGTTCGAAGATCAGCTCGGCACGCTGGAACGCGATTCCAAGAAACACGGCACGACCGGCGGCGATATCGACTTCGCCCTCCTGCTCGACGGGCTCGAGGCCGAGCGCGAGCAGGGCATCACCATTGATGTGGCCTATCGTTTCTTTGCCACCGAGAAGCGCAAATTCGTCGTCGCCGACACGCCCGGCCACGAGCAGTACACGCGCAACATGGCGACCGGCGCCTCGACCGCCGATGCGGCCATCATCCTTGTCGATGCGCGCAAGGGCGTTCTGACCCAGACGCGCCGCCACACCTATATCGCGCACATGATGGGCATCCGCCACATCGTTCTGGCGGTGAACAAGATGGACCTCGTCGAGTTCGACCGCGCGCGGTTCGAGGAGATCCACGGGGCCTACCGCCAGGCGGTGGCCAGCCTGCCTTTCGAGACCATCACGCCGATCCCGATGTCGGCCCGCTTCGGCGACAATGTCACGGCGCGCTCGGAGCGCATGGACTGGTATTCCGGCCCGGCCCTGCTCGAATTTCTCGAAGATCTCGAGGCCGGTTCGGGGCTCGGCGATCAGCCCTTCCGCTTCCCGGTCCAGTGGGTGAACCGGCCGAACCAGAATTTCCGCGGTTTCTCCGGTACGGTCGCCTCGGGCCGGATCTCGCAAGGCGAGGCCGTCATCATCGCCCAGTCGGGCGCGGCGGCACAGGTCGCGCGCATCGTCACCGCTGACGGGGATCTGGAAACCGCGGCCGCCGGGGAGGCCGTGACGCTTGTGCTCGACCGCGAGGTCGATGTGGCGCGCGGCGACATGATCGTTCCCGCGGCCGCTCGCCCGGACGTGTCCGACCAGTTCGCTGCCGAAATCCTGTGGATGAATGAGGCCGAACTGCTGTCCGGCCGCTCCTACCTTCTGAAAGCCGGTACGGCGACCGTCCCGGCGACGATCACAACGATCAAGCACGGCATCGACGTCAACACGTTCGAGAAGGAACCGGCCAAGTCCGTCGCGCTCAACGGCATCGCCCAGTGCAATGTATCGACGGCCTATCCGATCCCGTTCGATCCGTATGAGGATAATCGCGCGACCGGCGCCTTCATCCTGATCGACCGCTTCTCGAACCAGACGGTCGGGGCGGGGATGATCCGCCATGGTCTCAGGCGCGCCGACAACATCCACGCCCAGGCGATGGACATCACCAAGGCCGAGCGCGCCCGGATGAAGGGGCAAAAGCCGGCCATCATCTGGTTCACCGGCCTGTCGGGTGCCGGCAAGTCGACCATCGCCAACATTGTCGAGAAGCGGCTGAGTGCCGCCGGTCACCACACCTATTCGCTTGACGGCGACAATGTCCGTCACGGGCTCAACAAGGATCTGGGCTTTACCGACGCGGACCGGGTCGAAAACATCCGGCGCATCGGCGAGGTCGGGCGGCTGTTCGTCGATGCCGGACTGATCGTGACCTGTTCCTTCATCTCGCCCTTCCGGTCGGAACGGCAGATGGTGCGCGAACTCGTCGGTGCGGACGAATTCATCGAGGTCTTCGTCGACGCGCCGATCGAGGTCTGCATCGCGCGGGACCCCAAGGGGCTCTACCGCAAGGCGCAGGAAGGCAAGATCAAGAATTTCACCGGGTTCGACAGCCCCTATGAGGCGCCCGAATCCCCGGAAATTCATCTGCACACGGCCGATCTCTCGCCCGAGGACGCCGCCGAGCGCGTCATTGCCATGCTGCGGGACATGGGAAGGCTGAGCTAGCGCCGCGCCTTCGCGATGAAGGGACCGTTGCGATACCCGGCCTCGGTCTTGCCGTAGAGGAAATCCGTCCCGTCGGGCTGGATCACATGCCCACCCGCGGCCTGCAGCACGGCATGCCCTGCTGCCGTATCCCATTCCATCGTCGGGCCGAAGCGCGGATAGACGTCCGCCTTGCCTTCCGCCAGAAGGCAGAATTTCAGCGACGATCCGGCCGAGACCGCATCGGTGACGCCGGCGTTCTCGGCCCAAGCCTTCGTTTCCTCGTCGAGATGCGACCGGCTCATCACCGCCACGAGATTGCTTCCGCTCAGGTCGCGCCCGGAAACGGGGACCAGCAGATCCTCGCGCACATCGTCACCGGCCGCGACCGGCCCGGCATAGGCGCTGGCACCACCGCAATAGAGCCGCTTCAGCGCCGGTGCGAAGACGCAACCGGCGATCGGACGGCGGTGATGGATGAGCGCGATATTGACCGTGAACTCACCATTGCGATTGACGAATTCGCGCGTGCCGTCGACGGGATCAACGAGAAAGAAATGATCATCCGTATCCGGACGGATGCCGGCCTCGAACTGTTCCTCGGCCAGAACGGGAATGCCCGGAAAGATGCTTTCGAGCGCTTCGAGGATCACCGCTTCGGCGCGCTCATCGGCGTCGGTCACCGGCGATCTGTCGGACTTGGCGCGCGCCTCGAAATCGCTGTCATAGACGTCCATCACCGCCACGCCGGCGCGGGCCGCGATCTGCGCCAAGGCGAGGGCGATCTGGTCGGGTTCGGCGGCACGTCTGAGCGGCATGAAGCCATCCTTGTCCAGGGGCGATGCCCGCTTCTATGACGCAGCGGTCCGGGCCGCGCAACGCGCAGTGCGTCGCGAAACCGACATTCTTCATCCATCGCTTGAACTTTCCCCCGCAAAACGCGATTTTGCGCGCCATGACGAACCTCGAGTCCGAATCCGATCCCCTCGACGCTGCCCTGTCCCGCTTCGATTCCGCGCTGGAGCGCGTCGAGAAGATGACCGCGCGCCTCCGCTCGAAAGCCGATGCCGCCTTGAACGCGAGCGAAGAGATGGGCGCCTATGATGTCGACCGGGCCCGCCTGGCGGACGCGCTCGACGAGGCCCGGGCGCGGGAGGCCGCGCTGGTCGAGGCGGCAGAGGAAGCTTCGATGGCGCTCGATGGCGCGATCCGCGATCTGCGCGCCGCAGCGATTTCGGTCGAAACGGCCGAGGACGACGAAGCCGGCGAGGAGGAGGCCTGATGGGCAAGGTCTCCGTCACCATCAATGGCCGCGCCTTCACCATCGGCTGCGAGGAAGGCCAGGAAGCCTATCTTCGTGATCTTGCCCGTCATCTTGATGGTCATATCCGTGATCTGTCCGGTCAGGTCGGTCAGATCGGCGATCTGCGCCTGCTTCTGATGGCTTCGCTCGTCGTCGCCGATGAGCGCCGCGAGGCGGTGCGCCGGGTCGAGGCCCTGGAAGCCGAGGTCGAGACGCTGAAGGCCGCCGACCGGGGTCGCGCCGAAGGTCTCAGGTCCGATCGCGAGCGTCTCGCCCGCAGTATCGACAGGGCCGCCGAGCGGCTCGAAGCGCTCGTAGCAGCGTCGGACACTTGAGTATGGACCCGCGCCGCGCCACATATCGCGATGGCGGTATCTGCGGCGTACGTTTGGGTCTACCATCCCGCCGACCGTACATCTCCTATAGGGAGCTGCCTCTGCCCGGGATCGTGGTCCCATGCACGCGGCGCCCACCTGACTTGTCAGGTCGTAGGGGAAGGTTACGACCCGACGGCGCAGGTGGAACCGCCACATGTTTCTGAGCTGGCGCAAGAAGCGGGCGCGCAAGGCCGCCCAGGCCCGGCGCATCACGGCGCACCGGACGCATCCCGACGCCGGCCGCGCCCTTGTCGAGCATTTCCCCGACGAACTCTGGCCGGCCATTGGAACCGTGGTTGCGGGCTATCGCGCCTTCGGTCCTGAGATCGACGCCGGGCCGCTGATGGAATCCTTCCATCTCGAACAGGTCCGCCTCGCCCTGCCGCGCGTCGTCGGCCGCGGTCAGCCGTTGGCCTTTCACCATTTTACGCCCGGCGACGAACTCGTCAAAGGCGCGTTCGGAGTCGAGGAGCCGGGAGAGGCCACCGACCGGGCCAAGCCGAAACTCGTGCTCGTACCGCTTCTCGCGGCCGACCTCCGGGGTCATCGGCTCGGTTATGGCGCGGGGTATTACGACATGACGCTCGACGCCTTGAGGAAGGCCGGGCCGGTCACCGCTGTCGGCCTTTGCTATGACGAGCAGATCGTCAAATCCGTCCCGACCGGCAAGCATGACCAGCCGCTCGACTGGATCGTCACCGAACAGCGCGCCATCCGGGTCACGCGCTAGGGCGTCGAGAGGCCGAAGCTGGTGAAGATCCCCACATCGGCGGCGTTGCTGTAGGTGTGGGTGTAGGCCGAAAATACGCCGCTCGAGATCTGTAGGACGTGGCCGCGCATTGTGAACTGGTAGTCACCCCAGAACGCCGCTCCTGCCGCGCCCTCTTCACAGGATGCAGCTGAAATCCGTCCGCCAACGGCGACCATCGGTGTTCCGTCCGGCTTGGTGGCCGGGAAGAAGTAGATGTAGCCGGTAATGGTACAGCCTTCGAAGGTGAAGCTGATATCGCGGGCGATCGCCCCCTGGCCGCGCAATTCGGGTGACAGATACTGGTCGCCAGACCGTGCCGCGCCGGTCGAAACGATCGCGGAGTCCCCGATCCCCGTAATGTCACGGAAGAAGCGGCTGACATCGAGGCCCTCCAGCCCGCCTGGAATGGCTCCCGCTCCGACCAGGCTGAATCCCCCGCCGAGCGCCACGATGTCCGACGGAATGTCGACTGAGGGACGCGAAATGTCCGAACTGGCAACCGGCGTGAAGCGGCATCGTGCGCCGTTGTCCCGGTCAAAATCGCACCGCACGGTGAAGCTTCCCGCATCGCCATTGCCCGTATCCAGCGCGCGTGCCGAACCCGTCATCTGAATGCGGCATCCTTCCGGGAGCGGAGTGCCGTTCACACCACAATCGGTCGGCAGCCGGGTGAAGGACAGGCTGTCGAATGTGACCACCTGATCAAAGGTCTGACGAATGAATTCGACCGTCCGTTCCTGCGTGAAGGATGCGGCGACTTCTTCGTTCCCGATCACCAGATAGCCGGGTGACACATTGCTGCCGGTGACGTCATCCGCGTTTCGGGCGCTCAGCCGGTAGACACCGTCCGGCCAGTTCGCGAAGGCCGGATCATAGGTCTGAAGCGGCAGGTAGAGCGCAGCGGTGGTGGTCGCGCGCGAGAAATTCGTCTGGTCTTCGAACTGAAGCTCGTAGCGGATCAGTTGCGGGAAGAACGGGACGCCGTCGCCCTCCTGCGCCGTCACCGCGACCGAAAAGAAGCGCGGCGTGGCCCCGAGTGTCACATCGACGGTCGCGGTCCGCGCCGACAGGCACACGCCGCTGGCATCGGTTTCGCAGATCTGTGTCGAGAGCGTTGGCTCATCCAGAAGTCCGATGGACCGGCCACTGATACGGACATTGCGTTCTACACCGATATTGACCGCTGCAACCGCAAAGACGGCCCGCCTTGTGGTCGGGTTGAACCGGATCACACCGTCACCTGAAAGGGTGGAGATGATCGGCAATATGTCGCTGGAACTATTGCGGAAGGACAGCGTGACGGTATTCACCCCGGTGTAGACCGGGCTTTCAACGCCGCCATCGCAGACCGCGCGCAGACCAACAGTGTAGGTCGACCCGCTGTCGGTCGAGGCGATCACCAGATCCGTGCGGCCGCCTGCCAGCACGGAGAACGGGGCGTCCTGCGCGCCCGTCGGAACGCCTGCGACAAGCTGTGTCCAGTGCAGATCGCTCAACGTCGATCCGCGCGCCGAACTCGCCACGGTGCAATTTGTCGCGTCGGTCTGGCCGGAATTCAGCACCGTCATCAGCACGGTCGCTGTCTCGTCATTTGCGACAACACGGGCGTTGGGCAGCACCGATGATTGCAAGGTTTGCGACTGGGCCGGAGCGCTGAGCACGAACAGGCCGGCAATCAGGGCAGCTGCGGATCGGAGCATGGTTTTCCCCTCGAGACGTCGTTTGCCGCGAAGGTTAACAACCGAAGATGATCAGCCCAAGAAAAAACGCCCCGGATCGGCCGATCCGGGGCGTCTTTTTTGTAACGGTTCAGTGACCGCCTAGTAGCGGTAGTGCTCCGTCTTGTACGGACCCTTCGATTCCACGCCGATATAGTCGGCCTGTTCGGGCGAGAGCTTGGTCAGGTTCGCACCCAGCTTGGGCAGGTGCAGCGCCGCGACTTTCTCGTCGAGGTGCTTGGGCAGGATGTAGACCTTGTTCTCGTACTGGTCGCCGCGCGTCCACAGCTCGATCTGGGCCAGAGTCTGGTTGGTGAAGCTGGCGCTCATCACGAAGCTCGGGTGGCCGTTGGCATTGCCGAGGTTCACGAGACGGCCTTCCGACAGAAGGATGATGCGATTGCCTTCCGGGAACTCGATCAGATCGACCTGCGGCTTCACGTTCTTCCACTGGAAGTTCTGAAGCGCCTCGACCTGAATCTCGTTGTCGAAGTGACCGATATTGCAGACGATCGCCATGTCCTTCATGGCGCGCATGTGGTCGACGGTGATGACGTCCTTGTTGCCGGTCGCGGTGACGACGATATCGACATTGGAGATCACGTCTTCGACCGTGACGACCTGGAAGCCGTCCATGCAGGCCTGCAGGGCGCAGATCGGGTCGATCTCGGTGACGGCCACGCGGGCACCGGCCTGAGCCAGCGATTCCGCCGAACCCTTGCCGACATCGCCATAGCCGCAGACCAGGGCGGTCTTGCCGGCCATCATCACGTCGGTGCCGCGGCGGATGGCGTCCACCAGGCTTTCACGGCAGCCGTAACGGTTGTCGAACTTCGACTTGGTCACGGAGTCGTTCACATTGATCGCCGGGAAGGGCAGCTCGCCGCGCTTGTGCATCTGGTACAGACGCATCACGCCGGTCGTGGTTTCTTCCGAAACGCCTTGGATGTTGTCCAGCGCCTTGGCGAACCAGCCCGGATTGGCGGCGATGCGCTTGCGGATCTGCGCGAACAGCCACTTTTCCTCTTCCGACTTCGGCTCGCCGAGCGAGGACGGATCGGCCTCGGCCTTCTTGCCCAGCATCAGATACATGGTGGCGTCGCCACCATCGTCGAGGATCATGTTGGCGGTTTCGCCGTTCGGCCAATCGAAGATCTTGTCGCAGAAATCCCAGTACTCTTCGAGCGTCTCACCCTTGTGAGCGAAGACCGGGATGCCGCGCTCGGCGATCGCCGCGGCGGCGTGATCCTGGGTCGAGAAGATGTTGCAGGAGGCCCAGCGCACTTCCGCGCCGAGCTCGACCAGCGTCTCGATCAGAACCGCGGTCTGGATGGTCATGTGCAGCGAACCGGCAATCCGCGCGCCCTTGAGCGGCTTCTTCGTGCCAAATTCTTCGCGCAGCGCCATCAGGCCCGGCATTTCAATCTCGGCCATCTCGATTTCGGTGCGGCCCCAGCCAGCAAGGCTCAGATCCTTGATGGCGTAGTCCTTCGTGTCGGTCATGTCGGATATTCCTCTTGGGACATTGAAAAACGAAAAGAGAGGGCAGGGTCTCTGGTAAAGCCGCGCGGGCTCTAACACGGGGTTCGCCAAGGCTCAACTTCGTACGGGAACAGACCTGCCTTGCATGTGCGTGACGCTCGATATAGGCCGCACGCCTGATCTTCAAAACGGAGCCACCATGCGCCTCGCCATCTTCGGAGACGTCGTCGGACGGACCGGCCGCCGCGCCGTGCAGGACCACCTGCCGGGATTGCGCGAGACGCTGAAGCTCGATTTCGTCGTGGTGAATGCGGAAAACGCCGCGGCCGGCTTCGGCATCACCAAGGGTACGGCGGACGACCTGTTCGACGCGGGCGCGGACGCGCTTACCCTTGGCAATCACGCCTGGGACCAGGCCGAGGCGCTGACCCTGCTCGACCAGGAACCGCGCCTCATCCGTCCGGCGAACTACCCCCAAGACCTTCCCATCCCGGGAAAGGGCGCGAACCTGTTCCATACCAGGGACGGGCGCAGCGTGCTGGTCACCAACCTGATGGGCCGGCTCTACATGGACCCGCTCGACGACCCCTTCGTGGCGGCCGAACGCGAATTGTCGAACGCGCCGCTGGGTCAGGTCGCCGACGCGGTGATCGTCGACTTCCATGGCGAGGCGACGAGTGAAAAGACCGCGATGGGCTTTTTCTGCGATGGCCGCGCCAGCGTCGTGGTCGGAACGCATACCCATGTGCCGACGGCGGACCAGCGCATCCTGCCGGGTGGCACCGCCTACATCACCGATCTGGGGATGACGGGCGACTACGATTCCGTCATCGGCATGGACAAGGAAGAGCCGCTACGCCGCTTCACCTCGCGCCTGCGCTCGGGGCGCTTCACCCCGGCCGAAGGCGAGGCGACCCTGTCGGGCCTCTTCGTCGAGACCGACGACCGGACCGGCCTCGCGGTTCGCTGCGAACCGATCCGGATGGGCGGCCTGCTGGCGCAGGCTGTGCCGGAGGTCTGAAAGAACGCCTGCCCTTCGAGACGGCCGTAACCGGCCTCCTCAGGACAGGCTCTCTTTCTTCTTCCTGTCCTGAGGAGCGTCCGCAAGGACGCGTCTCGAAGGGCGGAAGAAGGGTTCGGTCTTCGCTGACGCGAACCCGGGACGCGTCGGTGGGTGAATCCGGGATCCCTGCGAAGGCAGGGATCCAGTCTGGTTTCCTGCCTGCGCGGGAAACCCGGAGATATTGACTCACAGGCCTGTGCCTCGCCGGCCCTCGTGAAGGCGGGAAAGCACGAGCGTGACGACTAGATCGCGCCGCGCCCGGACTGCTCCCAATCCTTCAGGAAGGCGGCGAGCCCGGCATCGGTCAGGTCGTGCCGGATCATCTGCTCGAAGATCGACGGCGGGATCGTACAGGCATCGGCTCCGGCGAGCGCCGAACCCTCAACATGTTCGACCGAACGGATCGAGGCGGCGAGGATGCGCGTCTCGTAGCCATATTCGTCATAGACGGCGCGGATGCGCTGGATCAGGCCGAGCCCGTCCTCGCCGCGATCATCCAGCCGGCCGATGAAGGGCGACACGAAGGTCGCGCCCGCCTTGGCGGCGAGCAGCGCCTGCGACACCGAAAAGCACAGCGTTACATTGGTCGGATGACCGTCCGAAGTGAGCGCCGCGCAGGCTTTCAGCCCTTCGAAGGTCAGCGGCAGCTTCACGACGATATTGTCCGCCACCGTGCGCAGCTTCTGGCCTTCGGCGATCATCGTCGCGGCATCGGTCGCGACCACTTCGGCGCTGACCGGTCCGTCCACGGCGGCGCAGATATTCTGCAGTCCCTCGATGAAATCCCCGCCGGCTTTCGCGACCAGCGACGGGTTGGTCGTCACCCCGTCGACGAGGCCCGTCTCGGCATGGGCGGAAATCAGCGCGGCATCGGCGGTATCGAGGAAAATCTGCATCTCATCGTCCTGGCATCTGGCTCTTGAATCTAGGGCCATAGCGGCAAAGCATGAAGCTTCGGTATCACCGGCTTGGACAGGGCGTTTCGATAGGCTAGACAACGCGCCACATCAGGGCCGGTCGATCCGGCCCCTCCACCCGATTGCATCAGGAGGTTTCGGCCATGGCCGGGCACTCGAAATGGGCGAATATCCAGCACCGCAAGGGCCGTCAGGACAAGGCGCGCGGCAAGCTGTTCTCCAAGCTCTCCAAGGAAATCACCATCGCCGCGAAGATGGGGGGACCCGACCCCGACATGAACCCGCGCCTGCGTCTGGCCGTGGCCAACGCCAAGGGCCAGTCGATGCCGAAGGACAATATCCAGCGCGCCATCGACAAGGCGACCGGCGGCGATGTCGAGGCCTATGAGGAAATCCGCTATGAGGGCTTCGGCCCCGGCGGCATCGGCCTGATCGTCGAGGTCTCGACCGACAATCGCAATCGTGCCGCCTCCGACGTGCGCACCGCCTTCTCCAAGAATGGCGGCAATATGGGCGAGACCGGCGCCGTCGCCTTCATGTTCGACCAGGTCGGCGAAATCCGCTTCCCGGTCACCGTCGGCGACGAGGAGGCCGTGTTCGAGGCCGCCATCGAGGCCGGGGCCGAGGACGTATCGACCGAAGAGGGCGACGAGGACGAGCCGGGCGAATACGTGATCATCTGCGCCCGCGAAGACCTCGGCGAGGTTTCCTCCGCGCTGCAGGACAAGCTGGGCGAGGCGAAGTCCGCCAACATCATCTGGAAGCCGCAGAATCTGATCGAGGTCGAGGCCGACAAGGCCGCGGGCGTGATGAAGTTGCTGGAAGTTCTCGACGATCTCGACGACGTCCAGAACGTCTTCTCCAACGCCGACTTCTCTGACGAAGCCCTCGCCGGCATGGAGTAACCCCATGGCCGGCATCACCTTCGTCGACGCGGTCAACTTCCCCTCCGGCAACGGGACGGGGGACGACCGCTACGGGTTCGACGAAGGCACCGGTACGGCCTGGGTGGTCGATGGCGCGACCGATGTCGGCACGCGTCGCGTCTTCCCGGACATGGTCGAACGCGAAGCGTCAGGACCCCTGCTGTTTGAAAGCGACGCGGCCTGGTATGCCGACACGCTGAATGCGGCTCTCACCGCGCCGCCGCGATCCGGCGAAGCGCCCAGGGCCTATCTCGAGCGCATCATTGACGGCGTTGCCGAAACCGCGCGTACCGAAGCGGTCGTGAACCTCGACGCCGAGCCGCGCTACAATCTGCCGAGCGCAGGCGGGATCTGGATGCGGTGCGAGGGCGGCAGCGTCGACTTTGCCGCGCTCGGGGATTGCGTCGCCATCGTGCGCTCGGGCAGCCACACGCATTTCGTCGGCCAGCTCGACCTGATCAAGGCCGAACACGCGCTCAACCGCCAGCAACTGGCCGAACCGGCCGGCAAGGCGGGCGGCTACGCCAATGCGCGGGAGACCCGCGGGCTGATGAACACCGAAGGCCACCACTGGGTCTTCTCGCTGCATCCCGAAGCCGCCGCCCGTGCCGAGACCGACCGCGTCCGCGTGTCGGAAGGTGACCATGTCCTCCTGATGTCCGACGGCTTCTTCCGCCTCGTCGAGCCCTACGGCATCTGCACGGTCGAGACGCTGATGGACCGCGCGCTCGAGGAGGACGGCCTGCTCGCGTTGATCCGAGACCTGCGCAATGCCGAACGCAATCCGGAAGACGACGTGAAGATCGGCCGCCTCAAGACCAAGGACGACGCCACCGCGCTTCTGGTACAGGTGGAGTGAAACCCCTCGTGCTTCGAGGCGGCCGTTGGCCGCACCTCAGCATAAGGGGAAATCTTTATATCCCTCATCCTGAGGTGCTCGCGTAGCGAGCCTCGAAGGACGAGGGAGGGTGAGGGGGTCAATCGCCTTCATTCAGGGTGCGCAGGATGGCGACGCTCGCCGCATCCTCGCCGACCACGCCCTCGATGCAGATGTCGCCGGTGAAGGCCGGATTGACCAGGCCCCAGTCCGAGATCGTCAGCGCTGCGCCGCTTCCGTTTTCCCCGCGCAGGAGGTCGTCCTCGCCGATCCGTCCGCAGAACCGGACGGTTTCGCCGGCATGCAGGGCCGGATCGGCGAACACCGCATCGCCCGCAAACGGCGTGGTGGCACAAGCAGACAGGGCGAGGGTGGCGAGTACGAGGACGGCACAGCGCATGGGTTCGGCTCCGAAGGCTTACGCACCACTATCCGTCATTCCCGCGCAGGCGGGAATCCAGATTCACTGTCGTTCTGGATCCCGGCCTTCGCCGGGATGACATGGATTATTTAGATCCCTCGTGGGATCACGAACACGCCAGCCCGGGGTTCGGTCAGCGAGCCGATATAAAGCCGGCCTTCGCCGTCGGGCACGACATTGGCGATCATGCCCCAGCGCCCGTCCGGGTCGTGCCAGCTGTCGAGATAATTTCCCTGCTCATCGACCACCAGGATGAAGCCTCGCTGCGGCCCGGCGCGCAGCCAGACCCATTCCGGCAGCTTGGTGATCATCCGCGTCAGGAAAGGGTTGCGGTGGAGGAAGGTCAGTAGCGGCACGCGCTGCGTGTCCATCGCGATATAGAGCCGCCCCGTCCCGTCACCGGTCACGCCGTCGGGAATGCCCGGCAGATTGTCGGCGACAACCTCCCATTCCCCGGCGCGCGGTCCCGCGATCCAGTAGCGCGACAGGCGGTAGCGGAAGGTCTCGATCACGAAGACGGATTGCCCGTCCGCGGCCATTGCTACGCCATTGGCGAAGTAGAGGCCGTCCTGCAAAAGCTCGATCGTTCCGTCCATCTGCAGGGCATAGAACAGGCCATAGGGGCGGTTCTCCGCCATGTCGTACTGGAAGCTCGGCTCGCCATTGCCATTCGGCCAGCGCCAGGACGCATCGGTGACGTAGATCGTGCCGTCTTCGGCGATATCGAGATCGTCTGCGAAGCCGAAGGGCCGGTCTTCCGGACCGCTCGAGATCAGCTCGACCCGGCCTGAATCGACATCGATGGCATAGACCCCGTCCGAGGCGGCGGCGATCAGCCGGCCTTCGGGATGCCATTGCAGGCCCAGAACCGGACGATTGTCTGTGATCTGCGCCACCACCCGGGCCTGTCGGCCATTGTCCGACACCCACATCAGCGTGCCGTCGGGCTGGCCGGTATAGAAGCCGCCGCCCGGTGCCAGTGCGATATCCTCACTCGATTGGATCAGCCCGTCGCCCCGCGCTCCGGCTGCGGCCAGCGCCCCGTCAGGTTCCAGCACACCGACGAGTTCCGGCGGCTCCGGCTCGTCCCAATAGGCCGGGTCGACGCGCGCCGGCCACAGAAACCAAACGAGCAGAAGCAGCGCGATCGCGCCCAGAACGATACCGAGTGTGCGCATGTGTCTCTCCCCGTTGCCGATCCTAGCGCGTCCGCTGCGATCTGGCGAAGCCGGGCTGCGGACCGGACTCCGTTTTTCCACGGCGAAGCGTTAGGACCCGGCGCATACCCGCGATTCAGTCCGCCGCGCCTGCCGCGAATCCCGTTAGGCTCGGTTCCGCTCGCGCCACCGCTCGCCCCGGGGAATGCCATGACGACCGAAACCAGCCTCGATCCGGCGCGTACGCGCCAGCTCGCCAACGCCATTCGCGCCTTGTCGATGGACGCGGTCGAACAGGCAAATTCAGGTCACCCCGGCATGCCGATGGGCATGGCCGACGTGGCGACCGTCCTGTGGACGCGGCATCTGAAATTCGACGCCGCCGACCCCGCCTGGCCCGACCGGGACCGCTTCATCCTGTCGGCCGGTCACGGCTCGATGCTGATCTATTCACTGCTTCACCTGACCGGGTTCGAAGAGGTGACGCTGGACGAGATCAGGAATTTCCGTCAGCTCGGCTCGAAAACGCCGGGGCACCCTGAATATGGCCACACGGCCGGCGTCGAGATGACGACCGGCCCGCTGGGGCAGGGCATTTCCACCGCCGTCGGCTTCGCGCTGGCCGAGCGGATGATGAATGCCCGCTTCGGCAGCGGCCTGGTCGATCACCACACCTATGTCATCGCCTCCGACGGTGACTTGCAGGAAGGTATCAGCCACGAGGCGATCTCGCTCGCCGGTCATCTGAAGCTGAACCGCCTGATCGTCCTGTGGGACGACAACGAGATCTCGATCGACGGCGATACCAGCCTGTCGGAATCAATCGATGTGCTGAAACGCTTCGAGGCCGCGAACTGGCAGATCTGCCGCGTCGACGGCCACGATCCGGCGGCGGTCGATGCCGCCCTCGAAGCCGCAAAGGCCAGTGACAAGCCGGTGCTGATCGCCTGCCGCACCACGATCGGCTTCGGCGCGCCGACCAAGGCGGGCAAGGCCTCCTCGCACGGGTCGCCGCTGGGAGCCGACGAGATCACCGGAGCCCGTGCCGCGCTCGAATGGAGCCATGGCGCTTTCGATCTGCCGGCCGACATCGTCGACGAATGGCGTGCCGCGGGTCGCCGTTCGGTTGCAGACCGCGCCGCCTGGCAAGACCGGCTCGCCGCGTCGGGCAAGCAGGGTGAGTTCATCGCCAGCCTTGCTGCGGACATGCCGGAAAATGTAGCCGCGATGATGGCCGACTACCGCAAGGAGCTGACCGGAACCCGGCCGGCGCTCGCCTCGCGCGCCTCGTCGGGCGAGACCCTGAACCGTCTCGTCCCGGCCTGGCCGGAACTCGCGGGCGGTTCGGCGGACCTCACCGGGTCCAACCTGACCCGGGCGAAGGACCAGTCCATCCTGTCGGCGGACGACTATTCCGGCCGCTACATCCATTTCGGCGTGCGGGAACACGGCATGGCCGCCTGCGCCAACGGGATGAGCCTGCATGGGGGCGTCCGGCCCTATATCGGCACCTTCCTGGTCTTTGCCGACTATTGCCGCCCGTCGATCCGGCTCGCCGCGCTGATGCGCCAGCCGGTCACCTATGTCTTCACCCACGATTCCATCGGCCTCGGGGAAGACGGCCCGACCCACCAGCCGGTCGAGCATCTCGCTTCGCTGCGGGCGATGCCGAATGTCCGCGTCTTCCGCCCCGCCGATGCGCTGGAAACCGCGGAATGCTGGGAAGCGGCGCTGAACGAGACGGGCGGGCCTTCGGTTCTCGCCCTGTCGCGTCAGAAACTGCCCTTCCTGCGCAATGACGACGGCAGCGAAAACCTCTCTGCCAAGGGTGCCTACATCCTGCGCGATGGTACGGACGGCGTCTTCATCGCCACCGGGTCGGAAGTGAAGATCGCGATGGATGCCGCCGAGATCCTCGAAGCCCAGGGACATTCGATCCGCGTGGTCTCCGCGCCGAGCCTTGAACTCTTCGCGGCGCAATCGGACGAATACCGCGACATCGTTCTGCCGCGGTCCATGCCCGTGGTGGCCGTCGAGGCCGCAGCCCGTTTCGGCTGGGATCACTGGATCGGACGCGATGGCGGCTTCGTCGGCATGGAAAGCTTCGGCGAATCCGGCCCGATCGATGACCTCTACGCACATTTCGGTATCACCGCCGAACGCGCCGCCGAGGAAATGCTGAAGCGGCTGAACTGACCCTAGTTCTGCTGGAAGTTGCGCGCGAACACCCGAGCGACGACCGGGTGCGCCTCGGTGCGTTCGACGATGGCGTTGAGCGACGGGCAATTGGTCCGGAACCAGTCGCGACCCGGCGACCAATGGCTCATCATCGCCGCATAGATGTCGAGCACCGTCATCGTGTCGCCGACGATGAATTTGGCGGGTTTGATCTGCGCTTCCATCAGCTGCCACAACGCGCGGCGGCGTGCGAGCGCACCCTTCACCAGCATGTCATGCCCCGCAGGGTCCTCATAGAAACGGCCCGGCCTGTCGCTGATCGCATAGGTCGAATAGAAATTCGCGGCCAGGAAGGTCAGCCAGCGCAGGAAGGTGGCGCGGCCTTTCGCACCCGGCTTCGGCGCCAGATTGGCTTCGGGATAGATCTCGGACAGGTAGATCAGGATCGCCGCGCTTTCGGTCATCAGCGTGCCGTTGGGCAGTTCCAGCGCCGGAACCTGCAAGAGCGGATTGATCGACTTCAGACGTTCGAATTCCTCACCCGCCTCGAAGGGGGAGGCCGGCACGAAGTGATAATCAGCCTCGGCGATATCCAGCACCGCCTCGACACAGGTCGAGCCTGTACCCTCCGCCCCGTACAGCGTGAACGTCATCCCTCAATCCCCTCGATGGCGGCTGAAACCTTCAGCGCCTGAACCGTTTCCCGCACGTCGTGAACGCGCAGGATTGCTGCACCTGATGCTGCAGCATGCAAGGCCACGGCCAGCGATCCGCCGAGACGGTTATCCGCTTGTGATCCCGCGTCAATTGCCGCGATGAAGCGTTTGCGTGACGCGCCGATCAGCACCGGATATCCGGGGCGCGAGAGCGCCGGAATGCTGCGCAGCAATTCGAGATTATGCTGCAGCGTCTTTCCGAAGCCGATGCCCGGGTCGAGCCAGATCTTGCTGCGCGGAATGCCTGCAGTGAGGGCGGCGTCCGCGCGGTTCAGAAGGAAGGTTTCGACCTCTGCGGCCACATCATCATAGGCGGGCGCGTCCTGCATCGTGCGCGGCTCGCCCTTCATGTGCATCAGGCAGACGGTGGCGCCGAGTTCCGCGGCAGCCTCCAGCGCGCCGGGCGCCCGCAGCGCGTTGACGTCGTTCCAGATCGTCGCGCCGGCCGCGAAGGCGGCGCGGGCGACGCCCGGCTTCATCGTGTCGATCGAGATCGGGATATCCGTCTCACGCCGCAGCGCCTCGATCACCGGGACGGTCCGGGCGACCTCCTCGGCCTCTCCGACCGGCTGTGCGCCCGGCCGGGTCGATTCCCCGCCGATATCGAGAATGTCTGCCCCGTCGGCCACGAGCTTCAGCCCCTGCTCGACCGCGCGCGGCAGGTCGTCGAACTGACCGCCGTCCGAGAAGCTGTCCGGCGTGACATTGACGATCCCCATGACGAAAGGCCGCCCGCGCGTGCGGACGGCCTTCATCAGATCGCTCGGAAGTCCGGACACTCAGGCCCCTTGCGGCGTCGCACCGCCGGGGGCGGGACCTTCCTCGTCTTCCTCGTCCGTCACCGGGACCGCGCCGGTCGGCGGGCTGCCGGTCGGGGTCGTGTCCTCGCTCGGGCGCGAGGGCGGATTGCCCTTCAGAAGCTCGGTGATCTCGTCGCCGGACAGCGTCTCGTATTCGAGCAGGCCTTCGGCGAGCGTCTCCCAATCCTTCTTCTTCTCGGTCAGGATTTTCCGCGCCGTCGCGTTGGCGTCATCGATCAGCTTGCGGACTTCTTCCTCGATGATGCGGGCCGTCTCGCCGGAAATCGAGCGCGACCGCGTGAGCTCCTGACCCAGGAAGACGTTCTGACCGCTGCCATCGGAGTAGTCGATCGTGCCGAGCTTGTCGGAGAAGCCCCAGCGCGTGATCATCGCACGGGCGACGCGGGTCGCCTGCTGGATGTCGGACGACGCGCCGGACGTGATCTTGTCCTTGCCGAATTTCAGTTCCTCGGCGACCCGTCCCCCCATCGCGATGGCGAGGAAGGACGTCATCTGCGTGTAGTTTTCCGACAGCTTGTCGGCTTCGGGCAGGCGCATCACCATGCCGAGCGCGCGGCCCCGCGGGATGATCGTCGCCTTGTGGACCGGATCGGCCTCGGGAACGTTGATCGACACAATGGCGTGACCGGCCTCGTGGTAGGCGGTCAGGATCTTCTCCTTCTCGCCCATCACCATGGAGCGCCGCTCCGGCCCCATCATCACCTTGTCCTTGGCGTCTTCGAGCTCGGCCATTGACACGACGCGCTTGTTGCGCCGCGCGGCGAGCAGGGCCGCCTCGTTGATGAGGTTGGCGAGGTCCGCACCGGAGAAGCCCGGCGTGCCGCGTGCGATCGTCTTCGGATCGACATCGGCCGCGACCGGCACGTTGCGCATGTGGACTTTCAGGATCTTTTCGCGGCCGGAAATATCCGGGTTCGGCACGACGACCTGGCGGTCGAAACGGCCCGGACGCAAGAGGGCCGGGTCGAGCACGTCGGGGCGGTTCGTGGCTGCGATGAGGATGATGCCCTCATTCGCCTCGAAGCCGTCCATCTCGACCAGAAGCTGGTTCAGCGTCTGTTCGCGTTCGTCATTGCCGCCGCCGAGACCGGCGCCGCGCGACCGGCCCACCGCATCGATTTCGTCGATGAAGATGATGCAGGGCGCGTTCTTCTTGGCCTGTTCGAACATGTCGCGGACGCGAGACGCGCCCACACCGACGAACATTTCCACAAAATCGGAACCGGAGATCGTGAAGAAGGGCACATTGGCTTCGCCTGCAACAGCGCGCGCAATGAGCGTCTTGCCGGTACCCGGAGGGCCGACCAGAAGCGCGCCTTTCGGGATCTTGCCGCCGAGGCGCTGGAATTTGGACGGGTCTTTCAGGAACTCGACGATCTCCTGAAGCTCTTCCTTCGCCTCGTCGACGCCGGCCACATCCTCGAAGGTCACGCGGCCCTGACGCTCGGTCAGCAGGCGCGCCTTGGACTTGCCGAAGCCCATGGCGCCGCCGCGGCCGCCGCCCTGCATCTGGCGCATGAAGAAGATCCACACGCCGATCAGCAGCAGCATCGGGAACCACTGGATCAGGATGGTCCAGAAGCTCGGACCGGTCTGGCCCGGATCGGCACTGATCTCGACATCGTTGTCGCGCAGCGTGGAGATCAGCTGATCGTCCTGCGGCGGCAGGTTCGCGATGAAGGTCTCACCGCTGCCATTCTGGCCGATGATGCGCTCGCCACGGATTTCCGCGCGATTGATCGTGTCCGCTTCCACCTGGTCGAGGAATTGCGAATAACTGATCTGGTTGGCGTTCGCGGCTTGCGGCGGACCCTGCAACAGGTTGAACAGCGCCACGAGCAGAAGGAGGACGATACCCCAGATAAGCAGATTGCGAAGATTCATGTCTCTAACGTTTCCAGATCCGGTCCCCGCAGATATGGGGCGTCGGAGGATGAATTGCGAGAGCCGGTCTCACCGGCTTTCAGCGCCATTGCCCGAACAAACCACGCCGGCGGGCGTCCGGCAAAGAGCGTGCGTGCCGCCAGTGCCGGTCCGAGCCATCCCGTCCTGACACCGCCGGGCGTATCGAGGCCTGCCACCGCAAGCACCGTGCCGCCTTGACGCAGCGCGGGAAGTGTCGGCCGCGCCAGCCCCGGAACGCGTTCAAGCGACCCGCGTCCGGCATAGGCGGAATAGTCTTCTCCGAGCGGCCCGATGTCGAGCCCCTCCAGACCGGATGTTACACGCCAGCGTCCGTCCCAGACACCGGCTTCGCCTGGCGAAAGCGACGAAGCCCCCAGCGCGCCGCGGCCGGGCTCGCGCACCAGCCAGAACTTCCCCTTGAAGTGTGTGAGCGCCGCGCCGCCGCCGGTGGCCGGTTGGCCCGAAGCCAGCCCGCTCACAATCGCCTCCACGCCGCGCGGGGCGGGAAGGGGAACGCCGGAGATCATCGCCATCGCTGCGGCGATCGCACGCCGCCGGATGCCGGCAGATGCCGCGTTCAGACGGTCGCGGTCGAGTCTGAGCCCGCCCCAGGGGTGAAGTTCGATGGTCTCGAGCAACAGGTGGGCCGCGGCCGCGCTCAGCCCCTCCTCGATCACCCCTGTCGTTTCGGCAACCTCGGACAGGCGCGTTCCCTCGAATCCGGCCGACCGAAGCCTTGCCAGCGTGCGGCGCACGCGCACCCGGGTGAAATCGGTATTGTCGTTCGAGGGGTCGTCGAGCCAGTCATGCCCCTGGGCGGTCAGCCAGTGTCTGATGCCGGCGCGCGTCTGATCGATCAGCGGCCGCGCGATCCACAACCCGTCGCCCTCCGGCCAGAGCGGGTGAGGGGACAGGGGCGGCATCGCGGACAGGCCGGAGAGATCCGCCCCGGCCGTCAGCCGCATCCACACCGTTTCGGCGCGGTCGTCGCGCGTGTGTCCCAGAAGGATGGTTTCGGCGCCGATGCGGCGGGCTTCGTGCGCCAGTTCGGTCAGTCGCCATTGGCGGGCGACAGCCTGCACTCCGCTCGGCGGCGCCGAGCCTTCGCGCCGGACAATCCGGACCGGAACGCCTTCGGCCTCGGCCATTGACGCGGCGCGTCTGGCCTCATCCGCGCTTCCGGCACGAAAGCCATGATCGCAGACCAGCGCGTGAACGGCACGACCAGACATACGGCCCCACCGGGCGGCAAGGATCAGAAGCGTTCGGGAATCCGCCCCTCCGGACAGACCGATCAGGACCGGCCCGTTGCCGGCAACCAGCGTGTCGAGACGCGCGGCGGTTTCAGCGCCTAGCGGCACCCGATCCGCATTGCCTCGCGGTTGGCCCGCGCCCGCGCGTCTGCGTTGGCGTTGGGGAACTGGCTGGAGAAACGGCCCAGCGTCTGGCAGGCGTCATTGTCGCGGCCGAGATTGGACAGCGAGGACGCGAGACGCACCAGCGCGTCGGGGGCTTTCGGACCGCGACCATCGGCGCGCAGCGACGCGATATAGGCGTCGGCGGCCTCGGCGAAGTCTGAGTTGATGAAATAGGTTTCACCGAGCCAGAACTGCGCCTCGTCGGCGCGTTCATGGTCGGGATAGTCAGCGACGAAGGCTTCGAACCCTTCCTGGGCGCCGAAGAAGTCGCCGTCGAGCAGGCGGCTTTCCGCCTCGGCGTAGAGCGTGTTCGGATCGCGGACCGGCGCATTGGCGGCACCGGCCGGGGCCAGCGAGCTCGGGCCGCCGAGCGGCTGGGTCGCGGCGGCGCGCTGTTCGGCGTAAGGATCATCGGGGTTGGTCACGGCGTAGTTGCCGGTGAGGTCGGCGGGACCGCCATTGCGGCCGGACGTGCCTGAACCCGCATTGCCATTCCCGTTGATCGCCTCGCCGCCAAATCCTGCATCGCCTGCGGGCGGGCTGCTCATCAACGTGTCGACGTCACGGCCGAGACGTTCGAGCTCCTGGCGCATGCGCCGGTTCTGGAATTCCAGCTCCTCGATCGTGCCGCGCAGATCGCGCATCTCGCTTTCCAGCCCGTCCATGCGGACCAGGAGCTGCTCGGCGACCGGGTCACCGGCGAGGAAACGGGATTCCATCTCGGCAAGACGGGCTTCGGCGGCATCGAGCCGCTCCGCCATTTCGCGCCGGGACTGGGCGTCCGCCGGAGCGGCGAGAAGGAGGATGAGCGGGAGGAGAAGGAGAAAGCGTGACATGGCACCAACCCTGTTCGTCGAGCACGGCAAAAATACGGCGCTTCGCAGATAAGGAAACGCCCGCCCGGCAGGGGCCGGACGGGCGTCTCGTTTGACCGGTCAGATCATCCGGAGCGTTCGAACTAGCTGTTCGAACCGCCCTGGATCATCGTGATCGCATTCCGGTTCTGCGCCCAGCAGGCTTCGTTCGACTGCATGCAGCTCGGGCGCTCCTTGCCGTAGGACACGGTGGAGATGCGCGACGGCGAAACGCCGAGGCTGACCAGATAGTCGCGGGCCGCATTGGCGCGGCGGGCACCGAGGGCGAGGTTGTATTCGCGCGTGCCGCGCTCGTCGCAATTGCCGGCGACGAGAATGGTCGTGCCGGGATAGGCGTTCAGCCACTCGGCCTGACGGCGGAGGGTTTCACGCGCTTCCGGGCGCAGCGAATACTGGTCGAGATCATAGAACACCCGGTCGCCGGCGGTGGCGACGAAGTGCGCTTCCGTACCCGGCGTCGGACCCGGGTTTTCCGGAGTCGTGCGCGGCGGGGTCGACGGGCCTTCGACGCGGGTCTGCGGCGGCGGCGTGTTGTCTTCCGGCGGCGTCGAGGCACAGGCTGCCGCGAGCGCGGCGATGCTGGCTACGGCGAGAAACTTGATATTCATTCGTGCGTCATCCCTTCTGAGCCGCACCCGTTCCGGCATGCGGCATGACTCCCAACTGACGTGTATTTGCGGCGTATTCGTGACCGACGGACCTTTCTTTGTGCAGATACCCGAGGTCTTCGAAAAAACGTTAACGCCTACTGCCTCAATCAATCAAGGGCGACCACGCCGGATCGGAGGCGGCGCCACGGATTGGCGCGGGCCGCAGATTGAAGCCCGCAAGGTCTATACTCCAGATCGCGTATTGGGTTCCATTCGAAGAGCGATCGCCGCGCGTGAACAGCAGTACGCGGCCGTTCGGCGACCAGGCCGGACTGTCGACGAAATAGCCTTCATAGAGGATACGTTCCTGGCCGCTGCCGTCGGCGCGGACGACACCGAGCGCGAACTGACTGCCGCGCTGCTCCACGAAGGCGATCAGGTCGCCGCGCGGTGACCACACCGGCGCGGTATAGCGGCCTTCGCCATAGGTGATGCGCTGGGCCGGGCCGCCATTGGCGTCCATGACGTAAAGCTGGGAACCGCCGCCGCGCGCCGAGGAGAAGACGATCCGGTCGCCATCGGGCGAGAAGGACGGCTCGACATCGTCGGCCGGGTGGTCGGTCAGGCGCGTCAGCTGCCGCGACCGCAGATCGAAGCGGTGAATATCGTGACCGGCCTGGCGTTCGATCGCGACGACGAGGCTCTGCCCGTCCGGCGAGAAACGCGCCGACAGCGACTGGCCGTTGGCGTCGACCTGCGCGAGCCCGCGCGTCCCGGTCGCGAACAGGGCTTCCTGACGGCCGGTTTCTAGGTCGTAGAGATAGGTCGTCGCATGTCCGTCGATGAAGGAGACATAGGCGATCTGCTGCGCGCTCGGCGAATAGTTCGGCAAGAGCGCCATGTAGGACCGGTCGGTCAGGTAGGAGGGGTTGGCCCCGTCCTGGTCCATGATCGCCAGGCGCCGTGTCGGGATGCCGTCCGGGCCGGTGCCCTCTGCGACATAGACGACGCGGGTGTCGAAATAGCCGGTCTCGCCCGTCAGCCGCTCATAGACCGCATCGGCGACCTTGTGCGCCACGCGGCGCCAGTTTTCCGGCGCGGTGACAAATTGCAGGCCGAGCATCTGCTCTTCCAGGCGCGTATCCCACAGGCGGAAGGCGACCAGCAGGCGTCCATCCGGCTGCTGCGTCACCCGGCCGGCCAGAAGCGCGTCGGCCTCGATGATCCGCCAGTCCTGGAAGCGCGGACGCAGGTCGATATTGCTGATGTTCTCGATGAAGGCGTTCTGCGGCACCGCGGTGAACAGGGCGGACGAGGCGAGGTCGTTGCGGACCACTTCGGCGATTTCCGCGCCATAGAGATCGCCAGACCCGTTTTCCACGAAGTCCGGAATGGCAATCGGCGTCGGTTCGAGATTGCCCTGGTCGATCGTGACCTGCAGAGGCTGTTGCGCCATCGCGGCCGCTGACAGGATCAGCGACAGGACGAGGGCGGCGATGGGGCTGATGACGCGAAGCATGTCGGCGGGCTCCTCAGGAGTTCGGGGCGGCATTCGGGCGGGTTGCGCGGTCAGAATGTATCATTTCGGAAAGTGACATCGATAAGGCGCCATTGTGCGTATTGTTCCGATGGCAGCCGGTAAGGCGCGCAATCGATGATCGCAGCCAGAGCGCGGTCCTGTGCGACCTGCCAGTACGGGTCGCCGGATGAGCGGATGCGCGCGGCATTCGAGGCAACCGGCGGTCCGGCGAGCGTACCGTCGCGGTTCAGGCGGACCTGCACGTTCACGATCAGCCGCTCCGGATTCGGCGCATCGCGCGAATTCCGCCAGCAGCGATTGGCCTGGCTACGGATCAGGTCCGCCAATGTTCCGTTATCGGCGGTACCCGCGCCGATGGCGCGCTGGGTATCGCCCTGTTCGGTCGCGCGGTTGGTCTGGGTTTGAGAGCGAGACTGGTTCACCAGATCCGACAGGCTGTCGAGATCAAGCGCATCGGATTGCGTCTGCTGCTGCGTCTGTTGCGGCGGCGTGCGCGGGGTTTCGCGCGGCGCGGGCGGATCCTCGACCTCCGGCTCGGCCTCGGCGTCCGGTTCGGCGGCTTCCGGCGCGGCCTCGGTCGGGTCCGGCGTCACCGCTTCCGGTTCGCTCTCGGCGGGAGCAGGGGGCGGCGTGTCCTCGACGGGCTGTTCCACCGGCGTCTCGGCGGGCACTTCTTCGGCAGGCGGCGGAGTTTCGACCACGGGGTCGGGCGAACGCGCGCGAACATTGGTGATGTCGGACAGCGTCACCAGATCGACCGGCACGATCTGTCCCGACGAGTACGGTTGCACCGCCATCGGGAAATAGATCAGCCCGCTGACCAGAAGGGCGCCATGCAGCGCCAGGGATATGACAAGCGCGCGGCGCAACCCTACTCGCCTTGCGAAATCGGGTCGGTGATCAGGCCGAGATTGCCGTAGCCGGCTGCGCTGATGCGGCCCATGACGCGCATCACCGAGCCATAATCGGCATTCTCGTCGGCCCGGATGAAGACGCGGCTTTCATAGCCGGCCCCGGCGATCGCCTGCAGCCGCGGTACCAGCGTGTCGAGCTCGACCACGGTCTCCTGCAGATAGATCACCCCGTCCGCGCCGATCGTGATCGTCAGTGGTTCCTCGTTCGCGGGCATCGCCCGCGCTTCGGTCTCCGGCAGGTCGACCGCCACCCCGACCGTCAACAGCGGCGCGGTGATCATGAAGACGATCAGGAGGACCAGCATCACGTCCACGAAGGGCGTGACGTTGATCTCAGCCTGCGGCTTCCAGCGGCGCTTTCCTCCGCCTTTGCTGATGCTTCCGGCCATGACCTAGGCCTCGTCGCGGTCGGCGAGGGCGGACAATTCGTCGCCGAAGGCTTCGAGCCGGGCGGCATAGCCGGCCAGATTCGAAGACAGCGCATTGAAGAAGATCACCGCCGGGATGGCGGCCAGAAGGCCCAGCGCCGTGGCGAACAGCGCCTCGGCAATGCCCGGCGCGACGACGGCGAGATTGGTGTTCTGCGAGGCCGCGATGGAGCGGAAGGCATTCATGATGCCCCACACCGTGCCGAACAGACCGACGAAGGGCGCCGAGGACGAGATCGTGGCGAGGATGCCGAGCCCGCCTTCCATCCGGCTCAGTTCGCGGGCGGCTTCCGCACCGGCCGCTTTCGATACGCGATCGCCGGAACGTGCGCCTTTCCATTCGCGCAGGGCGGCGGCGAAGACCCGGCTGAACGGGTCGCGGGGCTTGCGGGCAAATTCGTCGGCCAGCGAGTCGATCGACCGTCCCGACCAGAAGCTTTCCTCGAAATGCCTGGCCTTGCCCCGTGCGGAGCGCAGCGACAGCCACTTGTCGATCGCGACGGCCCAGCTGGCGACCGACATGATGATCAGGACGCCCATGACGGCTTTCACGACCCAGTCGGCGCGCAGGAAGAGTTCCAGAAATCCGAATTCTTGCGCGGCAGGCGCGAGTTCGATCATCGTGGCATCCATGCCCATTCCCCTCGTTTCAACGCGGCTCTCGAATACGGCCTCAGGCTTTTGACCGCAAAAGGGTTAACCCGGCGATTCCAGATCACACCCGGATAACCGGAATCGACCGGCCCGATGCAAGCGGCGAGCCGACCCCGGAAAGACAGGCCGATTGCGGCGATTTGAGGGAGTTGGCCGCCCGAATCCTGCCCGCACTGTTAAGCGTCGTTGGCTGTTTCGCCTGTGCCACCCCGCATGACGGGCAGCGGCTCCTTGAAGGTGAGCGTGCGGTAGGGGAAGGGAATTTCGATTCCGGCTTCGTCCAGCGCCTTCTTGATCGCGATGACGACGGACGACCGCGACCGGTGCATGTCGACCGGCTTCGATCCGGCCCACCAGCGCACCGTATAGTCGATGGAGGACGCGCCGAATTCCTTGGCATAGACCTCGACGCCCTTTTCGGTATCGATCTCGTCGAGACCCTCGACGGCCTTCTGGATCACGTCGCGCGCCTCTGCCGCGTCCTCGCCATAGGCAACGCCGACGGTGATGTCGTAGCGGCGCTGGGGCCGATCGGTCTTGATGTCGACCGGATTGGTGAAGAGAAGGGAATTGGGCAGCAGCACCAGTTCACCGGACAGCTGGCGCAGATAGGTGTCGCGGATGGTGATTTCCTCCACCCGGCCCTGAACGCCGTCGACCTCGATCACGTCGCCAATGCTCATCGGCTTGCGGATCATGATCATGATCCCGGCCATGAAGTTCTCGAAGATGTCCTTGAACGCCAGGCCGACTGCGATGCCGCCAATGCCGAGTGCGCCGATCAGCTGAGCGGGCGTGACGGAGGGGAAGACGATCGCCGCGGTGATGAAAATCCCGAGAATCCAGATGAGAATTCCGACGAGCGTCTGGAACAGATCGATCAGTGCCCGGCGCATGTGCGCCTTGCTCACCGCCGCTTTCACAGCGCGTCGTGCGATCTTCGCGACGATCCAGGTGAAGACGAGGACGATCAGCCCCAGTCCGATAAGGGGCAGGGATTGGACGAAGCCGATCCAGAGTGAGTTGAGCTGCGCGACGAGCGGGTCGAAGAATTCCATTCCGGCCTCCCCTGATTTCCGGTCCGGACAAGGGAGTAACCGCCCCGCGCCCGTGGGGTTCCGGTATGAAGCTAGGCCGAAGTCTCCGTCAGGACAGGCGTCCACGCTTCGATCATGAATTTCGGCGGGCGTTTCGGCCGGCCATCGGGATCGATGATCACCGCTTCCAGTTCGGCTTTGCACAGCGTCTGCTCGCCGCGTCTGATGGCCTGCCCCATGATCAGGCGCGGACCGCGATTGGGACGGTAGAGCGTCTCCACAATCAGCGCGTCATCGACCTTCGCCGGTGCGATCCAGTCGATCTGCATCGACCGCACCGCAAAGGCGATCGGGTCGTCGCTGGCGATCAGTTCGCTGTGGTGAATGCCGAGCGCGCGAAGGCTCTCCGTCCGCCCGCGCTCGAAGAAGTGCAGATAGCGCGCATGATAGACGATGCCGGAAAAATCCGTGTCCTCGTAATAGACGCGCACCGGCAAACGATGGACCTTGTCCGCGTCCCACTGGCCGCAACTGGGGTCAATCTGGCTCATTTTCCGAACAATCCCGATTGAAGCGTTTTCGGTGCGTCGAGGCCGAGATGCGAATAGGCGCGCGCCGTAGCAGTGCGGCCGCGCGGCGTGCGCTGGATGAAGCCCTGCTGGATCAGGAAGGGCTCGACCACGTCTTCCAGTGCATCTCGGGCTTCGGCCAGTGCTGCGGCCATCGTGTCTACGCCGACCGGCCCGCCGGAGAAGTGGTGGATGAGGGCGTTCAGATAGCGCCGGTCGAGGCTGTCGAGCCCGATGGCGTCGACTTCGAGGCGTTTGAGCGCCTTGTCCGCCACGCCGGCATCGATCACGGGTGAACCGTCTGCCTCGGCGAAGTCCCGCACCCGGCGGAGGAGCCGCCCCGCCACGCGCGGTGTGCCGCGGGCGCGCTTGGCGATCTCCGCCGCACCGTCCTCGGTCGCGTCCGAGCCCATACGGCGCGCGGCGCGGGCGACGATGCCGGTCAGTTCCTTCACATCATAGAATTCGAGCCGCACCGGCACGCCGAACCGGTCGCGCAAGGGCGTGGCGAGGAGGCCCGCCCGCGTCGTCGCGCCGACGAGGGTGAAGGGCGGCAGGTCGATCCGTACCGTCCGCGCCGCCGGGCCTTCGCCAATGACGAGGTCGAGGCAGAAATCCTCCATCGCCGGATAGAGGATTTCCTCCACCGCCGGAGCGAGCCGGTGAATCTCGTCGATGAAGAGCACGTCGCGCGGCTCGAGATTGGTCAGGATGGCGGCGAGGTCGCCCGCCCGCGCGATCACCGGGCCGGACGTGGCGCGGAAATTGACGCCCAGCTCGCGCGCCACGATCTGCGCCAGCGTGGTCTTCCCGAGGCCCGGCGGGCCGGACAGGAGCACATGGTCGAGCGCCTCTTCGCGCCGCCGCGCCGCCTCGACGAAGACTTTCAGATTAGAAATCGCCGCCGGCTGGCCGACGAATTCGTCAAAGCTGAGCGGGCGCAGCGCCTTGTCGCGTGCGTCGTCCGGCTGGGCCTCGGGGGAGATGGGGCGGTCTTCGGTCATTCGCTCGCGTTTGTGTGGGGCGCAGCGCTCAGGATGCGGGTTTCACCCTCGGTGTGAAGATATTCCGCACCGTCCAGCGCCTCCATGATCTCCGCGTCGGTCGCAGCAGCGGGGATGTGAAAGGCGATGGTGCGGGCCTCAGGATGTGCTTCGAGGAAGGCTACGCCCTCGGCCATCTGCAGGAACCAGTAGGGGTAGAGAATGACGTCGAAATCGACCCCGTCCCAGATCGAAAAGTCCGCCATTTGCGGCTGCGTATCGCCCAGATGCAGCACCGATACGCCGCCCATCTCGACCCGGTAGGTCCAGTGCTCGATCTCTTCGCGGTGAAAGAGCGGGCGGGCGTCGATATCAATGCCGAATTCAGGACCGAGGCCCGAAACACGCAACGTCGCTCCGTATTCGGCCCGGCAATGCGGTTCACCAGTGAAGCCACATTCATCTTCGTTCCCCGAAGGCCGGATTACACACCGCTCGTGCCCGCCAGCAACGATATAGGCGTCAATCGCGGCATTCGAACCGAGCAGGGTCCCATTGGAACTGAGTTTGTTGCACATACGCGAAAGCGTGGCGGCGTCGAAATGGTCGCCGTGAATGTGCGTAGATAGAATGAAGCTAACTCTCTGAAATGGTGGTGCTTGTTCCACCATCGCCTCAACGATTTCCGTGGAAGGCAGCGAATAGGTTCCGTCATACGAATTCGAGGCTGGGCTATCGATGAGAACCGCATGGGTGCGCCATTCGAGTAACACTCCCTCATTCGCAATGAAGGTCAGCTCGACCGGCTCGTCAGCGAAGGCCGGGGGAGCCAGCATCAGTGCGAGATAGAGGGCGAGTTTCCTCATCGCGCCAGATCCTTCAGGGCGGCGCGAATGAGGTCGCCTTCCTTCGCGTCAGCCCCGAGCGCACGGGCGGCGGCGGCGACGCCCTTGCGGGCCTCGCTCTCGCCGTAGCCGAGATTGAGGAGGGCGGAGACCGCGTCCTCGCGCGCGCCATCATTGCCACCATCATCGCCCGCTTGCGCGGCGGCACGGGGCGCGGACTTCATCGCCTCGTCCATCGCCTTGAAGTCGGCGGCATAGCTGCGCCCGCGGGGCGGCGGCTTGTCCTTCAGTTCGGCGGCAAGGCGCTGGGCGAGCTTTGGACCCACGCCCTTGGCGCGGGCGAAGGCCGAGGAATCCCCCAGGATCGCCGCGCTTTCGAGGTCGGCAGCTCCGAGCGCATCGAGCACGGCGATGGCCGCTTTCGAGCCGACCCCCTGGATCTGTTGCAGATGCTGGAACCAGGCCCGTTCGCGTTCGCTGAGGAAGCCCCAGAGCCGGATCAGGTCTTCGCGCACCTGTGTCTCGATATGGATCTCCACGGCCTGCCCGGGTTCGAGCCGGGCCAGCGACCGCCCGCCCATGCCGACGAGATAGCCGACACCGCCGACGTCGATCACGGCATCGCTTTCGCCGATCGCGTCGACTGTGCCTTTGAGTTTCGCGAACATGCCTTACGCCGCTCCCGAGAGTTTCCGCGCGCCGCGATGGTGCGCATGACAGATGGCCACGGCGAGCGCGTCGGCGGCATCCGCCTTTGCCCCGGTTCCAGGCAACAACACCTTGATCATCGCCGCGATTTGCGTCTTGTCCGCCGCGCCGGTTCCGACCACTGATTTCTTGACCAGCCGCGCCGCGTATTCGGCAACGCTGAGACCGGCGCGGGCTGGTGCCAGCATGGCCGCGGCGCGGGCATGCCCGAGTTTCAGCGCGCTCATCGCATTCTCGGCCATGAAGGTTTCTTCCGCCGCAGCCTCGTCGGGCGCATGCTCGGCGATCACCGCTTCAAGGCCGGACATCACGGCGAGCAGCCGGTCCGACAGGGCGGCCGACGCTGGCGGCGCGATCACACCATGCGCAATGCAGGACAGGCGTGAGCCTTCGACCCGGATCACGCCCCAGCCGGTGCGCCGCAATCCCGGATCGATCCCCAGTATTCGAATCGCGCCTGTCATCGCCCCATCATAGACTGCCGGGGTGGTTGCGCGGCAATCGCGGGATAACAGTGCGGATGCGAGTAATTCGCAAGGCGAAGCCCCGAAAACCGCCCTCTGAAGTTGTTTTCTGCGCAAAATACTGCGAGCAATTCGCACTCGCACGAATAATTCTTGACCCCTGCACTCGGCTTCCGTTTGTTGGCGGCGCTAGGGACCTGATCTCTAAAAAGGTTTGCAGGGGGAGTATCATGGCGAAAAAAGGTAAACTCAGCCGTCGTTCGTTCCTGACCCGCGTTGCGGGCGGGGTCGCGGCGACCGGTGCGATCGCATCGGTGGCCGGCGCGGCGACGATCCAGCGTTCGGGCCGTACCGACAGCGATCCGTCCGATCCGGGCGGCAACGGCCGGACCGGTCGTACGGACTCCGATCCGAACGATATGGTCAACCACGGCACGGCTTACACGGGCTACACCGACGCCGACAGCAACAACTGCGCTGACGCGTCCGGCTATGGCCGTGGCAACACCGGCTACACCGACAGCGACTCCGGCTCTTGCGGCGACCCCGCGGGCCGCGGCCGCGGCTAGACCGAACTTCGGTCCAGACGATTCGACGGGAGGTGGCCCCTGGCCGCCTCCCGTTTTCGTTTTCGGCGCATGTCACGTCCGCGAGTCGCGCCTCGGCGAAGCGCGCTGCAATGCAACGCGAGCAGACGGTCCGTCTCATCCTTGGATGGCAATTTCGGCCTCAAAGATGCGACTGCATGTCATTCGCCCGACTTGTTGCGAACCGTTCGCGGTAAATGGCCGAAAAATCAAGGAAATTGGTCGTCTGGAATTGACCCTCACCTCACGCGCGACCTAGGCTCCTGGTGCGGGGGAGCCGGTCGTGTACCGGTTCATCAGACAGGGACAGTTCAGTCATGGCGAAAAAGGGCAAGATCAGCCGTCGATCATTCCTCACCCGGGTGGCCGGCACCGCTGTCGCAACCGGTGCGGCGGCGACGATCACGGGCGCAGCCAGCGCACAGAATTATACGGGCCGAACGGACAGCGACACCGGCCGCAACGCCGACCGCGTCGGCTACGGCCGTACCGGCGTCACGGACTCCGATACCGGCGGCGGTGCCGACCGTGTCGGATACGGTCGCGGCACGCGCCGATCCGGCGTGACCGACAGCGATCCGAGCGATCCCGTCGGCAACGGTCGCGGCTCGCGCCGTTCGGGCATCACCGACAGCGACCCGTCCGACCCCGTCGGCAATGGTCGCGGTTCGCGCCGGTCAGGCATCACCGACAGTGACCCGTCCGATCCCGTCGGCAACGGGCGTGGCGGCAGCCGCCGCACCGGCTACACCGACTCCGATTCCGGCAGCTGGGGTGATCCCGGCGGCAATGGTCGCGGACCCCGCCGGGGATATACCGGCCTGACCGATGGCGACTCCGGCCGCAATGCCGACGCCGCGGGTTACGGTCGCGGTACTGATCACTAAGACAAGGTCGGCGGCGCTTCCCCCTCGGGAGGCGCCGTCTTCCTTTGGTTCGCAGCGACAAGGAGGCCAGTCATGGCCAAGAAGGGCAAGCTCAGCCGCCGTTCATTCCTGACCCGCGCCGGTGGCGTGGCGATTGCGACCGGAGCGGCAGGTGCCGTCAGCGGTTGCGCGACAACGGGCTACTACACCGGCATTACCGATTCTGACGTCGGCGCCTATGCCGATGCGGTCGGCTATGGCCGCGGCAGCGGATACCGGTCCGGAATCACCGACAGCGACACCGGCAACTATGCCGATCCCGTCGGCAATGGACGCGGCAACTACACCTCCGGCATTACCGACAGTGACACCGGCACTTATGCCGACCCCGTCGGAAATGGCCGGGGCGGGGGCCGCGGCGGTCGCGGGGGCCGCGGGGGCGGCCGGCGCACCGGGCTGACCGACAGCGACACGGGCGCCTATGCCGATCCCGTCGGGAACGGCCGCGGCGGACGCCGCAGCTGCACCGACAGCGACACGGGGACCTATGCCGACCCGGTCGGAGGCGGCCGACGCTGCTGATCGCCTGACATCGTAAAACTTCCGCCGCGTTGGCCTTTGCCGGGCTCGCGCGGCGGACTAGCTTGGTTCGGGCGTGATTCACGACGCTGAATCGCCGCCTGACATCACATCGAACGACGATTATCCTTACAATCTGTATGGTTTTCGGGGGAGACGGACGACCATGAAGAATGCGCCCTGGCGGGCGAACCCGCTGGACTATGTGATCGGACCGACGGATCGGGACGATTTCTTCGCCAACTACCATGAGGCGAAGGCCCTGATCATTCGCCGCGACGAGCCGAACCGGTACAAGGATCTGCTCTCGATCGCCCGGATCGACGACCTTCTCGCCTCGCTCGATCTCGACGGCTCCCAGGTCGACATGGCGCGGGCCGAACCCCCGGTCCACCGTGACCAGTTCCTGTTCGACGGTGGCGGTGCTGATCGCGGTGCGATTTCCGATCTCTATCGTGAGGGCGCGACGCTGATCCTGCCGCAGCTGCATCAGCTGGATCCGAAGCTGAAGGATTTCTGCCGCGCTCTGGAATCTGTCCTGTCCTGCCATGTGCAGACGAATATCTATCTGACGCCGCCGAACTCTCAGGGTTTCCGCACGCACTACGACGACCACGATGTCTTCGTGCTGCAGATCGAGGGCGAAAAGCACTGGCGTCTCTACAACACGCCGATCGAGAACCCGTATCGCGGCGAGGGCTTCCAGTCCGGCGCGCACGAGATCGGCGAACCGGTCGAAAGCTTCGTCCTGAAGGCCGGCGAATGCGCCTATGTCCCGCGCGGCCTTGTGCATGACGCGTCGACGGCGGGCGAAGGCGACTCGCTGCACATCACCTGCGGTCTGATCGTGAAGACCTGGGCCGACCTGATGCTCGAGGCCGTGTCCGAAGTCGCGCTCAACCATCCCGGCTTCCGGCGCTCTCTGCCGCCAGGATTCGCGCGCGACGATTTCGACCGCACGAAGGCGACCGAACACTTCAACGACCTTGTGGCCGTGCTCGGCAAGGAACTTGAACTCGAAAGTGCGATGGACTTCTTCACCGACACCTTCATCCGTTCGCGCCAGCCCGATTCCGCCGGTGCGATCGTCGGCCGGGCGGCGCCGATGACGCCGGGTGCGAAATTCCGCCTGCGTCCGCTCGTGCCCTGGCGCCTTGCGGAGAACGAGGAGAAGGAAGCGCTCGTCCTGATTACGGCGGGCGGCGAACTGACCTTCAAGCTGACGGCCGAGCCTGCCATTCAGGCCATGCTGGATGGCAAGGAAATCTCGCTCGAGAGCTTCTCCATGCTCGAAGGCGACGAGGCGCAGGAATCGCTGAACAAGCTCTACGCCTTCGGCGTGATCGAGCGGGCCTGAGGCCGGCGGATCAGCGTCAGGGCAATTCCGGTCAGGATGAGCGCGCTGGCTCCGGCCAGCCGCCATCCTGCCGGTTCTCCCAGCAGAACAATCCCGCCCAGGGCCGCCGCGGCGGGTGTTGCCAATTGCACGCTGCCGGACGCGACCACCGGCAGGCGGGGCAGGCAGAGATACCAGACCGAATAGCCGGCCGCAGAGGTGATGACGCCGCAGACGACCGCGATCACGACGCCGTCGCGTGTCACTTCGTCGAGCCCGACAAACATCATCGCCGGGATCAGAAAGGGCCAGGCGAGCCAGAAATTGCGCGCCGTCCTTCCGACCGGCTCGCCGCCCGATCGGCCCAGCAAGGTGTAGACGCCCCAGGCGATGCCTGCGGCGGCCATCAGGGCCGCCGCACCGAGCGGGGCTGCCTCCGCCCCTGGCAGCAGCAGCCAGACCAGCCCGCCAAAGGCCAGCAGCAGGCCGGCGAGCTCGGCCAGGCGGACGCCCTTCCGCAGCGAAGCCAGGGTGACGGTCGCCCCCACGGCGGCAAACAGGATCAGCGCCCCGGTCGCGGCATCGAGCGCGACATAGGCGAAGGAGAAGAAGCCGGTATAGGCCGCAAGCGCGGCCGCGCCGGGTATGTCGCGATGGCGGGGAATGACCTCCCGCCGGGTCAATAGCGCGAACACCATCAAGGCCGCGGCGCCGCTGGCCAGCCGGATCGTCCCGAACGCGCCGGGGCTGATCAGCGCGCCGGACAGGGCCGCGCGCGTCAGGAGGGAATTGCCGGCGAAGGCCGCAATGGCCAGAGCTGCCAGCGCGATCGTGACCGGCAGCGACAACACGCGTACCGCAGATGGTGTGTTCACCGTGGACCCTCCCCGCCGGTCAGGATCTAGCACGGCAATCCGGGCGGAACGAGATGGCGGTTGAGCCGTTCTGAACCCGCGGGCGCGATTCGAACGCGTTTGCAGCGAAGGCGGGGTTCGATGAATTTATTCCTTCTGAAGCGAATTGTCCGGTCGATCTGGTTCCGGCCGGCTCTCTACGCGCTGGCCTCGGTCCTGACCATCGGATTGACCCCCATCGTCGCCCTCTTCATTCCGGAAAGCTGGGTTGGCTGGATCAATGATGGCGCGGTCGAGCAAACGCTCGAAATCCTCGCGTCCAGCCTGCTGGCGGTCGCGATCTTCGCCCTCGCCACGATGTTCCAGGCCTTTCAGGCTGCAGCGCAGGCAGCGACGCCGCGTGCCCGCCCCCTGATGACCGAGGACCGCACTGCCCAGACAGCGGTCTCGACCTTCATCGGTGCCTTTCTCTTCAGCCTCCTGGCTTTGATCGGACTGTCGTCCGGCCTCTACTCCAACGCCGACCTGCCGGTCCTCTTCGCGCTCACGCTGATCCTCGTCGGGGTCGTGGTCTATGCGCTCATCCGCTGGATCGAGCGCCTGTCCGGATTTGGCGGGGTCGAGGAGGCCATTCTCGCGATCGAGCGCGCGGCCTGCGAGGCGATCCGCAGCGATGTGCGCCATCCCGGACTTGGCGGACGCAGTGCCGCGGAACCCCCGGCCAATTCCGAACCGATCGCGGCGGGCTGCACCGGCTATGTGCAATCGGTCGACTTCCACAGCCTGGTGGACCTCATCTCCAGGCATGACATCCGGATCCACATTCTGGCCCGGCCCGGACATTTCGTCGGTGCGGGCCGCCCCCTGGCGCGCGCAACCGGTCTGACCAACGAGATCGCGGATTGCATCCGGCAGGCCTTCGTCGTGTCGACGGAGCGGACCTTCGCGGAAGATCCGCGGTTCGGACTGGTGGCCCTGTCGGAGATTGCATCGCGCGCCCTGTCACCCGGCGTCAATGACCCGGGCACGGCGATCTCCGTGCTCGCGGCACAGGCGCGGTTGTTCGAGACCTGGTCCGGCCTGCGGCGCGAATGCGACCCGGTCGAACCAGTCGAGGGGTTGACCACAACGCCTCTCGATATCGGCGAAGCTCTCGAGGATGCGTTTCTGGCGACCGCGCGCGACGGGGCCGGTCTGGTCGAGGTCGCGACACGCCTTCAGGTCGTTCTGACCATGCTCGAACGCACCGACCCGGATCGGTATGGCGGGGCGATACCGCGTCTGCGCCAGCGCGCGCTCGACTATGCGGAGGCCCGCCTCGGAGAAGGCTGGGGATTCGACGCGGTCAAATCCGCTGCCGACGCCTAGCTGGCCGGCAGGCCGATCTCCTTCAGGCGCTGGTTCAGGAATTCGCCCGCCGTAACCGGCGCTTCGGGCCGGCCGGCTTCACGGCAGGACGGAACACATTCCAGCACCACATCGGACTTCGGCTGCAGGAAGAAGGGCATCGAATAGCGGCTGACATTCGGGCCGGTCGGATTGACCACACGATGCGTCGTCGCCGGGATCACCCCGCCGGTCAGGCGCGCCATCATGTCCCCGGTGTCGACGACGAGATGCCCGCGTTCATTCTCCACCGGCTTCCATTTCCCATCCCGGTCGAGCAATTCGAGACCCGATCCTTCGGCCGCCACCAGCAGCGTGATCAGATTGATGTCTTCATGCGCCGCGGCTCGAACCGAGCGGGGATCAGCCCCGTCTGGGACCGGCGGATAGTGCAGAAGGCGCAGCAGGGACGTGCCGCCCTTTACCCGCGCCTCGAACCAGTCTTCCTTCAGCTCGAGCCCGATCGCGATGGCTTTGAGAAGCTCGCGGCCGGTATCGAACAGCCGGTCGAACAGCGTCTCGAACGTTTCCCGGAAAGACGCCGGCGTTTCGGGCCAGACATTCGGATGCTCGACGCTTTCGCCTGGACGCGCCTCGTGGCCGATCTGCCAGAACTCCTTCAGGTCCGGCACATTCTGGTCCTTGGCGTGCTCCACGCCGAACGGCGTATAGCCGCGCAGCGCCCCGGCATGCCGGCGCTTCTCGGCGTCCGGCTGAGCAAAGAATTCCGCCGACACGCGATAGCTCGCGTCGAGCAGGTGCGTGTCCACCCCGTGGCCTTCCAGCGTGATGAAACCGTGACGCTTCAAGCCGTCCATCAGGCGGCGCACGAAGTCCGCACGGGCGGTTTCGCTGCCGTCGGTGAAGTCCGAGAGGTCGAGATGGGCGATTGCGTCGGTCATGCGCCTGTCTTTCCCGCAGCGATCAGCGCGTCAACATCCTTGCGCTGCGGCAGGCTGGGCTGCGCGCCTTCTCGCGTGACCGACAGGGCGCTGGCCGTGCAGGCGAAGGTGAGCGCGTCCGCCTCCGTCCGTCCTTCGAGCAGGGCGAGCGTCAACGCGGCGACGAAGGTGTCGCCCGCTCCGGTCGTATCGACGACGTTCACTTCAGGCGGAGCCGCTCGCGCGCCCTCTTCGCCGTCGCGATAAAGGACTGCGCCTGCGGATCCGAGCGTGACCGCCAGCAACCCGCCCGCCGCTTTCAGCCGCTCCACACCGTAGAAGGCGGCTTCCCCCTCATTCACGACGATCAGATCCGCCCGCTCGAGCAAGCTGTCAGGCACGTCGAAAGCCGGGGCGAGATTGAGCGCGACCAGGCCGGTGCAGCGCTTCGCCGCCTCGCACACCGTTTCGATCGGGACTTCCAGCTGCGCGATCAACGCCCCGTCAATCACGTCCGGCAGAAGGTCCGGTGTGAAGGCCGCATTGGCACCCGGCGCGACCACGATCTGGTTCTCTCCGGCATCGCTGACCGCGATCAGCGCGACGCCCGTCGAGGCTCCGGAGATTGACCCGCAGCCGGCGAGGTCCACACCGTCGGACTGCAACAGGGACAGCGCCGCCTCGGCATTCGCATCCGTCCCGACACAGGCCAGCAATGCGACCTCGGCACCGAGACGGCGGGCAGCCAGCGCCTGGTTCGCGCCCTTGCCGCCGGGATGCTGCGCAAACACGCCGCCCAGCACGGTCTCGCCCGCCACCGGCAGGTGATCGCACCGCGCAACAAGATCGAGATTGACCGAACCGGCCACGGTGATGCGGAGCGCGCTCATAGACGGACGATCCTTTCCAGCAGAAGGGCGAAGGCGGCCTCCGCGTCGATCCGGGTGACCCAAAGCGCATTCGCGTCCGCACTGCCCCGGGTCACGGCACTATGCCCGCGCATTTCGCCTTCGGTCAGCGCGGCGATCCGAACCGGCTCGGCGTCGAACAGGTCCGGGCGCAACAGATAGAGGATCACGCATGGATCGTGCAGCGCCGCGCCTTCGGCGCCATAAATCTCGCCATAGATGGTGTTGACATGCTCCATCATGTCCCATCCGGCGCGGGCGACCGGCGAACCGATGGCGTTCAGGCGGTCCATCCGCGCGGGCGTGCAGCGCAGCTGCAGCGTGGTGTCGAGCCCGATCACGGTGATGGGGCGGCCGCACGCCAGCACGATCCCGGCCGCATGCGGGTCGGCGTAGAAATTGAACTCGGCATGCGGCGTGATATTGCCGCCCTCGATATCCGCGCCGCCCATGATGACGATTTCGGCGATTCCCGCCGCGATGTCCGGCGCTCGGGTCAGGGCCGTCGCAAGATTGGTCGCCGGGCCTGTGATGGCGAGCGTGACCGGTGCTTCCGCCGCGCTCAGTGTCTCGATCAGCCAGCTGACCGCATCGATCGGCTCCGCGTCCCGTCGCGGCGGGGGCAGGATGGCGCGGCCCAGCCCGCTTTCGCCATGGATGTGATCGGCAAAGACCGGGTCGACCTTCAGCGGGCTTTCGCAACCGCCAAAGACCGGCACGTCGCCGCGTCCGGCCAGCGCCAGCGCGCCGAGCGCATTGGCGGTGCATGTCTCGACCCGGACATTGCCCGCGACCGTGCAGACCGCCTTCAGGTCAAGTTCGGGCGAAGCCGCCGCCAGGAACAGCGCCATGCAGTCGTCCACGCCGGGATCGCAATCGATGATGAGTGGGCGGGGAGGCGAAGTCGGCACAATTGATCTTTCAGCGACAGGTCGAGCCCGACTCTATCGCCGCGAATCCGCCTGCGAAATGCCCGGCCTCATTCCGGCGGCGGCCCGATGAAGATGGCAATGCCGAGATAGACGATGGTCAGGATCAGACCCACGGCCGTGGCACGCTTGATCTTCCGTTCCCGGATCAGGTCATAGGCCGGCAGGGTGAAGAGCAGCGCCAGCCACATCGGCAGGACGGCGAAAGGGTTCAGGTCCAGCACATAGCCGACGCGCGCCAGCGCCGGGAACATCAGCGAAAGGCTCGCCAGCATCATGAAGCGCTTGTGCAGGGCCGGCGTGTTCCGCCAGTTCAGCGCCATCAGATAGTACAGGGCGAAGAATGTCGCGTTGAGCGTGTTCACGTACAGGATTTGCGGCGCGCCCGTCCGCAGCATGTTCTCGTAGGACACCCAGATCCCTGACGGCAGCATCGCGATGACGAGCACAAGGCTCGCTGCGCCCAGCGTCTTGTGCAGCGCGTACTGGCCGCTTCTGATCAACCCCGTCTGCACCACGATCAGTGCAAACCAGAATCCCATGAGAAGTGCGTGAACGTGCAACAGTGGCCGCATCGGCGGCAGGTGGTCCGCATTCACGATGGCGTGCAGCGGAAAGCCGGTCACCACGATCGCGAACAGCACGAGGCTGTAGAAAAAGAAGAAGCGCTCCCCGCGCACGGTCTGGTTCATGTCATCCCCCCGGATTGAACTCATTCGGACACCGGCGGCAGGATCCGCTCGAACAGTCTCAGCCAGTAAACTTGTGCACGGCTCTCGATCGAGGTTTCGATCAGGCGTTGCCGCAACAGCGGCTGGATCGTATCGCTCGCGCGCAGGCGCTGGGCCATCTCTGCGAACGCCGCATCATGACCGTCGATTTCGCACGGAGATTCGAGAATGTTGGGCAGGGCCTCATAGTCGCCGATGGCCAGCGTCCGCGGTTCCGCGCAATTGTCGGCGAGGGCGTCGTAGAGCCCCCGGTCCGCGATCGCGAAAAAGGCATAGCGGTAGGGCCGGCTGCGGTTCTGAAGGCTGAGGTCTTCCAAGCCTGTCTCATAGTATTCCACGGCAGCCGCAATGAGGGAGTCGTCTTCGATCAGGTCGATCGTTCCGGTGGAGACCAGCTCTTCATAGGTCGTGCGGATGACGGGGAAGCTGAAGATCTGCGTCGCCCGGAATGCCTCGATGACGAGGGTCCGGTCATCGGTTTCGCGCCGCCCCTCAAGCGTCGCCAGCGCACGCTCGGCATTGTCGGCGACCTGTTCGTAATAGGTGGTGACCCCGATGACGCGCCATTGCTCGGCCTGCATGTCCTCGATCAGGCGGGCGGTCAGAATCTCCGCCCGCGCATTCGCTTCCCGCTCGGCATTCCACGCGGTCACCTGGAAACCGATCACCACACCGAGAATGACGATCACGAACTCGATCGCCACGGCGAACCAGTTCTGTTCGCGGATGGCGCGTGTGAGGCGGGCGAGGATCATTCCGGCCCTTCCCGACACGCCCGCCCCGTTTCCTCGGCCAGTCTGTGACAAAGTTCGACTGTGTGAGCCTCAAGCGCCACGACATACATCGCGAAGATGGCGTGCATCCGCGCGATCTGGACCAGCGCGCTCTGATAGCGTGGCTCTGCGGCAAGGCGATCCAGATCGACCCTGACATGCGTCACAGTCGGCTCGTCGGTCGGTTCGTGAAAGACGAATTCGCTCAGCCTGTCGGTGAATTCCGTCAGCCCGCTCCGGAAACCGTTGTGCTGGCTTTCGATCCACTCAAGTCGACCGCGATAGCGGTTAAGCTCGGCAACTAGCTCTCGGTCGGTGATCAGCGCCAGATCGCCGGACTGCTCCAGAGCCAGATAGGTGCTTTGCTGCACGGGCGGCCGGGAGAAATACATCAGTTGAGCCACGGCGCGCTCGAAGGTTTCGGTGTCCTCCGGCAGCAATTCGCCCGACATGGCGACATGGACCATCAGTGTCTGGTCGGCCTGGCGTTCGGCATTCATTGCTATCCGGCTGTGCAGCGTCCGGATTGTCTCTTCGGTTTCTGCCTGCAGCCGTACCAGCGCAAGATCGACCCGTGCAGCCGCCTCCCGCTCCGCATTCCACGCACTGATCTGGAAACCGATCACCACACCGAGAATGACGATCACGAACTCGATCGCCACGGCGAACCAGTTCTGTTCGCGCACAGCGCGGGAGAGGCGGGCGAGGATCATTCCGGATGCCTTTCATCGATCGCTGCAAGCAGGTCCTGCGTGGCGGTCTCAAGGCGCTGGTTCATCGCCCAAAGGTATTCCAGATTAAGCGCGAATATCGCCAGGTGGTCTGCGAAGCCCTCGTCTTCCGACAGGGTCAGCCAATCGGTATCGAACCGGACGGGAACGGGCTCGACCAGTCCGATGCGCGGATAGGAATCGACCATCGCGGCAATGGACAGAGCCTCGAACGTGGATCCGGCATTGGTGACCTCGATCAGGCTGTCGATATTGCCTTCGGTGTCGCGCACCGACTCAAATACCTGCCGCCAGTCGCGCATCTCGGCTTCCAGTCGGCTGCCGCTCAGCGATGCGCGCCCGTCCATGATTTCCAGTTGATCAAGCGCGAAGTGTTCGGCGTCGAGGCTCGGATTCATGAAGGCGTAAAGGGCCAGTTCATTCAGACGCGTCGCATCGTCCCCTTCGGTGAAGGCGGACAGCTGAACCCTCAGTTCGCGTAGATTCCCATTGTTCGTTTCCAGAATGCCGATGTTCGCCTGAATTTCGGCGAGGTTTGCGCGCATCTCCGTTCGCAGGAGTTCAACCTGCACGTTGATCCGCTCCTGCGCAGCCTGCCGTTCGCTCAGCAGCGAGATCTGGAACGCCAGCAACACGCCGCAGACCACGATCACGAACTCGATCGCCACGGCGAACCAGTTCTGTTCGCGCACAGCGCGGGAGAGGCGAGCGAGGATCATGGGGCGGGCTCGATATCGAGCACTTCGGCGAGGGTAGCCTCCAGCTCATTCACTTCGGCCAGCATGCCCTCGAGCCAGTAGCGATTGACCGAACTCAGACGCAGCATGTGGCCGAGCGCATTGAGGAATTCTTCGTCTTCGGCGAGCGCGTCAAAATCGAACGTCACGTTTTCGGGGTCGTCCGTCGCTGTCTGCAGACGGGTCTGGATCGTGTATCCGAAGGGGGGAGCGTTGTTGCTCATCAGCGAGATATAGTCGGCATAGCTGCGCAGCGTGGCGTCCGTCTGCGCGATGCGCCGGCGCAGATCGGGATCGCGGATCAGATTCATCTGCCCGCCACTGATCAGCTCGTTGAGCGTGCCCATTTGCGGCGAGCCGACGACCAGGCGGGTCGCGGCGTTGAGCTGCCATCCCGTGCCGGCGGCCTCGCGATCCCCGGTCAACAGGGCGACCCGTATCGCGTCTCCATCCTCATGCCATTCCCTTGAACGGGCAATTTCATCTTCGAGCACGGTTCGTGAGCGCACCATGTCGTCATGCAGCCTTTCCAGATAGATCTGCTCGAGCGCGACCGCGTTGCGCGTCGCATTCCACGCCGTGATCTGGAAACCGATCACCACGCCGAGGATCACGATCACGAACTCGATCGCCACGGCGAACCAGTTCTGCTCGCGGATCGCCTTGGAAATGCGGGAAAGGATCATTCTCGCTCCTCCACGTCGCAGGCGCGCTCCGTCACCTCCGCGATCGCGTCACACATCTCCTGGGCCGAGCGCAGGGTCGCTTCGGTCCAGTTCGTCAGGGCGCGCTGAGTGTTGTTGCCCACCAGCATGCCCTCGATGAAGTCCGGGTCATTCGACAACGAGACGAAATCGAGCTCATAGCGCCGCTCCCTTGTCGTGCCCGGCGCATAGGTGACCGTCACGTCGTCACGCTGCCAGTCAACAGGATCGACCGAGACATTGCGCATGTATTCGATCTGGCCCTGCAGGAAGGTCAGTCGTGAATAGTAATTGCTGATCGCATTGCGCAGCTCCGGCGATCCGATTTCGGCGAACTGGCCCGTGCTGACGAGTTCATCATAAACGGTGCGAGGCGGGTTGGAGGCGGGCAGAATGCCGATACTGGTGATGCCTTCGGTCATGGCTTCGACATCGGCACCCGCCCAGTCGTTCGCGATCAGGCGCTCGATCGCCTCGGTACGCTCGGCATTGAACCGCTGGTGCATCTCGACGAAGTCGCGGTGATAGACGACCGCCTGCTCGGCTTCGTCATGGAGCCGGTCGAGCGTCGCCTCCCGCGCCGCCGCGGCCTGTCGCTCCGATGCCCAGGCGCTGATCTGGAAGCCGATCACCACGCCGGCGATCACGATCACGAACTCGATCCCGACGGCGAGCCAGTTCTGTTCACGGATGGCCTTGGATATGCGGGAGAGGATCATCGAAACCCTCTCGCGTCGATTTCGTGAGTTACTTGCTCTCGTATGGACTCGATTTCGGCACGATACCGGACGAAATGAGCGGCCTGAAAACGGTTCTGCAAGGCCGCATAGTTGATCCGCCGCAACAATTCCTCGTTCCGGGAGACCGCGTCAAAGTCGAACTGGATGGTCTGAGCGCCATAGCCGCCTTGTGAAATATCCCTGACATCGTCCAGCCGGGCTTCGAAATGGCCGGAAATCTCGAACGCAATCGGGCTCAGGTCCGAGGCCATCTGTTCCAGCGACGCCTGCGAATTGCTGTGCATCTGGGGGATCGACGACAGTGCCGACCGGAGTGCGTCATTGCGGATGAGGGTCAGTTCGCCGGCGCTGATCATTTCGCGCAAGGCCGCCGGTTCCAGATTGACGATCTCGACACTCGTTATGGCGTTGAGGCCCCAGGAACCCTGCTGCGCGCGTTCGGGGTCTCCATTCTCCACGCCGTCGAAGAAGATCTCTACCCAGTTGAAATAGGCATTGATCGCCGTTTCCATCGTGTCCAGTTCGACGGTGATAGCCATCAGTTCGGCTTCCAATCGGTGCAGATATGCGGCCTCGCGCTCGATCTCGGCGCGCTCGGCATTCCAGGCCGTGATCTGGAACGCCAGCAAGACACCCGCGACAACGATCAGGAATTCAAGCGCGACCGCGAACCAGTTTTGCTCGCGAATGGCTTTGGTGAGGCGGGAGAGGATCATTGGGCAGCCTCCGCCCCGGCTGCCGGCGGAATTTCGTGCTCGATCCCGAGCTCCGCATCCACAGCCTGGTGGAGCCGGGTCAGGGACTCGCCGAGGTAGTCGTAATCGAAGGCAACCATGTTGCGGTATTGCTCGATATTCTGGACCGCCATCATCTGAAAAGCCCGGTTGGCCTGCATGCCCGCCAGATCGCAATGCGAGACGCGGTCCCAGCCATCGCCATCCGTCTCGGTCGGGTCGGGCTGCAGGGTGATGTGAAAGAGGTCGGGAAAGTCATCGGGCAGGACGTTCATGCCGTTCAGCCTGACCGGGAGCAATTGGCGGGCAAGCTCACGCTTTTGCAGGAAATCGCTGCCAGCGGTGCGAATCTCTTCACTCCGGATTTCCTCCATCCGGCCGGAGGCGACCAACTCGTCGAGGGCGGGCAAAGAGTCGGGCGGTGGCGCGAAATGATGCGAGTCCATCAGGGCAATGCACTCCGGCTCGCTCAGCGCCTCACGCGATTCCAGGTCGAAGAGCACCGGTCGGATGGCGACCATCCGGTCGCGGCGCGCGCCGAGCCATTGGTGCTGATAATTCCGGCCTTCCTCGATATTCGCGATTTCATTGTGCAGGCGGTGCATGAGGTCGCGTTCATAGGCACGGCTGGCTTGCCGCTCACCCGCTCCGGCGATCTCGAAGCCGATCACCACGCCGAGAATGACGATCACGAATTCGATCGCGACGGCGAGCCAGTTCTGTTCGCGCACGGCGCGGGAGATGCGGGAGAGGATCATTGGGCGGCCTCTGGGGCAGGCTCGCAAACCTGTTCCGTCAGCCGCGCCGTCTCGTGGCATAGCGCAACGGCGTGATCGAGCGCATTCGACCACCAGATTGTCATAATGAGGCTTCGCGTGTTCGCGAAAAAGAGGAAGTCCATGAAATCCTCGGACTGCGCGGCCCCTTCGGGATCGATCGTGTAGCGGCGCCGCAGCGGGTGTTCGGCGTCGTACTCGATCTCGATAAACTCGTCCTGAGCGGCGATGGCCCGCGGAAAGGCGTAGATTTCTTCCCGCCGCCATTCGTTGTCCGCGCGGAGTTGATCGATTTCTGACCAGTATTCCGCGAGCGCGATCCGCATCGTTTCGTCGCCAATGCGCGAGGTCAGTCCGGCGCTGACGATCTCGTCGTAAACGACTCGCGAGGGCGTCGGGTCCACCACGTTCGAAGCGGAAAATACTCCGCCGACCATCTCACGAGGGTCGACAGTCTCGAAATCGCCGGCCAGCAGGCTTTGGATCAGAACGTCCCGACGCGCGTCGGCTTCCCGCCGGGCCGCGACCTGCTGAGTGAAGTAGCGAACATTGGTTTCAGCTTCGCCGTGCAGCCGGGAGAGCATGAGCGCTTCCCGTTCTGCATCCGCGCGAGCCTGCGCCCAGATACTGATCTGAAAGCCGATTACCACGCCGAGAATGACGATCAGAAATTCGATCGCGACGGCGAACCAGTTCTGTTCGCGGACAGCCTTCGATATGCGGCTCAGAATCATGTCCCGGAGCCTCCCCCGGGGCGAAGTTAAGCACATTCTTCACCGGATGGGGGACGGGATTGGAAATCCTTCAATTCCCGGTCCGGATCAGCAATCGGGATCGTCGGGATCCGGCACCGGGATGGGGCCGTACTGGTCACGCATCGGACTTTCGATGAAGGTACAAACACCGTCTGTGTCGCCCGAGACCGGCGCTGAACTACCGGAAGAGTTCATCATTGCGCCGCCTATGACGACGGCACCCAGAAGCAGAAGCAGCCAGGCCCCATCATTGCTCGGAGTACCTGAATTCGATGTATTCGGGCGGCGCTGCGGCCGGACGGTCTCATACACCGCGCGCAGCAGTGTTTCACCTGCGACTTCGGCCTGCCCCTGCCAGGGCGAGTTGAAGTTCCAGCTCGAATAATATTGCAGCCGGATGTCCTCATTGGCCGTCCGGTAAAGATAGATCTCTCGGACGCGGTTGTAGACCTGCCCGCCGCCCGTGCACCGCGCCGGAGCATTCGTGTAGGCGTAGTCGACATCGAACCGTCCGCCACCGCTTTCGGACAGGGCGCGTCCGTCGACGGGGAACATGGCACCGGTGCAGTCATTGTCGGCCTGGACATAGAGAATGCCGTCCTCACCGACCCAGATACGCAGCCGGACGGTCGTGTTGATGGCTTCACGCCGTCCACCCATCCGGCGGGGATCGATGTTGATGCCGTTCCCGCTGAGAGTAATGCCACGTCCGACATTCGTGCCTTCGCGTGCCTCACCCGACAGCTGGATATCGCCGGTCCAGTGCGACAGCACGCGGCGTGGCGCGTCGTCGGTGGCTGTTTGCTGGGCCAACAAAGGGGCAGGTAGCAGCAATTGCAGGGAAAGTACGCAACACAAGCCGGCAATCAGGGTACGCATGGAACGTCCTCCGCTGGTGGCGCTGGAAGAACCATGCGTGCAGTTTGCAAAGCTTGTATGACGCCCGATCGCTACGCCCGCCGGGGCAGCACGCCCGGATTGCGCAGGATTGCGGCCGACACGATGGCGACCAGAAGTCCGACCGGCGCAATCTCCGTGAAGGTGATCGGCATGCGAAACCACCAGTTCTGGTAAAGCGCCATCATCGGCTCCATCCCGGCGCGGAACTCCTCGATCTCGGCCGCGCTCGCCCCGTTTGCCTGCTGCGCCTCGATCTGGGTGTTCAGATAGACGTCCATGAAATCGCGCGCCCAGATGTTGAAATAGATTTCCCAGGCGATGACGTAGAAGAGCCCCGCGACGAGGGCGACGCCGAGACCGACCGCCAGCGCGGGCCAGAATTTGATCGTTCCGCCGTGATTGACGTCGCGATGGCGCTTGACCGCAACGAAGATGAAGCTGAGCGCGACGAGCATGATGAGATAGCCCGTCAGCATCGATCCGGTGCCGTGATCGCCGCTCGACAGGGCAATCGACCCCAGCATGAGAACCGAAACGATCAGGCCCGAGATGGTGCCGAAGATCAGAATGATGCGAGTCATGTGAAATCCCTCCCGGCCGCGCCCTGATGGCGACGGCGTCTTGTGTCTGACCCCGGCATCACAAGCACCCGGATGCGATTTCGTCGTCACCCGGTCGGGTGATTTTCGCGAATGGGTCCATCCGGGTGACTGGTCATCCCGCCCTGCGACACGTCACCGGGTGCCGGGATCAGCCGCAGGGTACGCGCCTTCTCGATCGCCTGCACGCGACCGGAAACCTCCAGCTTGGAATAGAGCCGGGCGGCGTGCGTCTTCACCGTGTTGGGCGATACGCCGAGCGTGCGGGCTAGCGTCTTGTTGCTCTCGCCCGTGACAAGCGCTTCCAGTACCTCCATCTCGCGCGCGGTCAGGCCCAGCGAGGCGATGGCGGCGTCATTGCGGACGAAGGGGGCGGGCGCGGTCCGGCGCGTCAGTCGCATGCCGGTCCACAGACCGATCACGGCAAATCCCGCCGCGACAATGACGAGGAAGACCTCCACCCCCATGCGCCGCATCCAGAGGCGGTATTCCAGCCATTCCAGCACGAAGGCCGCCGCGGCCAGCGCGGCCCCCGCCAGGATGATCGTCGTCCAGCCCTTGAAGCGCGTGAATCTCCCCATGGCGGAAGTGTTGCCCATGGCAGGCTGGACGGCAATCGCGGGAATTACGGCGCTGTTTGTGCCAATCGCGCCTCGAACCAGTCCCGGTCCTCGCGTCCAGCGACGTCTTCGAGCATGTCGAGCAGGTCCGGCGTCGTGTTGATCGGGTCGGTCATGTAGCGGCGCATGAATTCGGAGAAGCGCGGCCGGCCGATACGCACTTCCAGCTCCCAGAGCGCCACAGGACCGGACCGGTAGTTGACCAGATAGGGCCGCCTTTCGGTCGCGCCCGGCACCCAGATCGGCGGCAGGTCCTGTCCTTCGATCCGCGCCCGGTAGCGGTTCATCCGTTCGATGAAGGCGTCTTCGCCGAACCGGTCCCGCACCGCCATATTCCCCGCCTGGTCGGCGAAGGATTCGTTCAGCCAGTTCTCGACCGTGTTGAAATTCGCGCCCATGCTCCAGTGGTGCGCCAGCTCATGGCACAGGAACTGGGTCAGCGGCTCGTCTTCGGTGTCGGAAATATCGGTCAACGTGATGTAGCTGCGACGGTTGTAGGCGCTCTCGCTTCGGCGATGGATCACGAAATGCGCTTCCGGCAGCGGGCTGGTCTCCCCGTAGAGCGGGTCCAGATAGTTGAAGCAGAAGCTCGCCGCCTCGACCAGCCGGTCGGTGCCGGCGTCACTGTCGCGCAGATCGTAGAGCGTGAACCCGTCCGCCTCCGTCACCCGGAAATCCGGCGCCATGGTGAAGGCGATGTCAAGCGACGCCTCGTCATTGCGGATGCGCACGCCCGTCGGCAATGGCTCGACGGTGCCATTCGCCACGCCCCGCCAGGGTGCACCCACATCGACCGTCAGATCGGCGGTCAGATAACCCTGGAAGGTCGCATCTATCGGCAGCCAGAATCCGTCGACACTCAGCTCGACCCGGTCCGGCGCGACGGCGTTGATCTCGTTGTTCGGCGGCTCGGGGAAAAGAATTCCGTCATAGCCCAGCTCGATGGTCCGGGTGGAACCTGTAGACGGCTCGAGCGCGATCACGACGGCCTGGAACGGTCCCTGTTCGGCGGTCTCGAAACCCGCCACGTCGCCGCCAACCTCGATATTCTGCAGGCTCGGCGCGATCAGGAAGGTGACGCTTTCCGCGTCCGGGTCGAGCACCGAGATCCGCCAGTCGAGATCGACGAAGCCAGTCTCCACATCGGCGGCCATCCGGCCTTCATAGTGATAGATCGGCTCGCCGAGTTGCGCGGCGGCATTCGCCGAAATCACGCTCGTCAGGGCCAGCGCCCCCATGATGGTTTTCATCCAATCCTCCCTCGTTGCTGTCCCTAGGGATGCAGCAATGAGGGAGATCGGATGCAGGGAGGCTGGACGCAGCGCTATTCGCAGCGAAAGTCATCCGCGCCAACAGGGCGGCATTGCGGTGGGAAGCCGTGTTCGCGCCAGTATTCGTCGATCCGCTCGCGGCGGATCGCGGTCTCGACCGCATCCGAACCGGGCAGACCGGGATATCCGCGAAACCAGACCCAGCCCGCCGGTTGGCGCTCTTCGGGAACCCGCTCGTAGAGTCCGTGAGCGAGTGCGAGGGTGGACATGGTATAGTCGTCGGGATCATGGCCGTCGTCGAGAAGGCGGCGGCGTATTTGATCAAGTGCTGCGTCCCGATCATAGGTTTCGTCGCTGAGCGCTCTCAGCAATCCGGGGACGATCCACCGTGTTCTATCACCGACGGAATCCGACAGTTCGCGTATCATGTAGGCCAGCAACACGCGGTCTCCGCGCTGCGCCGTGATTCCGAGAAATTCGGGATAGGATTCGAAGTGGCTGGTTCCCATGACCGGGATCAGCGACGCGAACGCCTCCTCGTCACGGCCCAGATTGAGGAGATTGGCGGCGTGATTGTAGAGGCAGACGCCATAGAGCGGCTCGGCCTCGATGCAGGCTCGAAGATCCTCGTCTGCAAGCTCGAAAAATCCGAGATCGCGATAGGCCTGCGCCCGCCACAGCCGGGCAGTCGGGCTGCGCGGGTCCGAGGCGATGGCGCGGCTGTAGTAGTCGATCGCCGTGTCCCAGTCGGGCGGCACCAGGATGCGCGCAGCCTGGCCGATTGTTGTAAGCGCCAACGGATTGTCCGGCTGGGTTTCCAGGACGGATCCGGCCATATCGAGCGAGAGTTGCCGATAGTCGCGGTCGTGAAAGCCCCAGCCAGGAGAAACGGCGTATGCCATTGATAGGATGGCCCTTGCCTCGACGAAATCCGGATCGAGATCGATGGCGCGTTCCAGCGCCTCGACCGAGCGTGGCAGGTTCTCGTAATTGCGGTCGAAGAACAGCTCCCGCCCGCGCAGATAGGCGGAATAGGCATCGACATCGCTGGTCGTTCGGGCAGCGGTCGGTGCTGCGATCGGGACGTCGAGGCGCACGGCAAGCTCGCGGGTGATCGCCGCGGCGATCTCGTCCTGCACGGCGAAGACATTCTCCGCGTTCAGCTCGCGGTCGAACGTATCGGACCAGAGATGCTGGTCGGTTTCGGCATCGATCAGCTGCGCCGTGATCCGGATCATGCCGCCGGACGTGCGCACCGACCCTTCCAGCACATGCCGCACTTGCAGCGCATCGGCGATGTCAGGGATCGACAGATTGCTGTCGCTGCGGAACACGAAGGCCGAGGTGCGCGAGGTGACGCTCAACGCGTCGATCTGCGCCAGCACGTTGAGGATTTCCTCCGCGATCCCGTCGGCGAAATACGCTTGGTCGCCTTGCGCGGAGAGATCGGCGAAGGGCAGGACTGCAATCGTGTTGTCGGCCGGTCCGGCGGCTTCAGCCATCGCCGCATCTGGTTGGATGCCGGCGGGTGCACTCCGCGTCACCTGCTGCCAGACGATGAGGCCGATCAGCACGGCGAGCCCTGCCGCAATGACGATGTCGAGGCGCCGCCCGGTCTTTCCCGAGATGCTTTCGCCTTCGGGCACCGAGGCGGTCAGCTTGACGCCCTCCGGCGTCACCTCGAAAGCCCAGGCGAGAATGAGCGCGACGGGAAAGGCGATGCCGAGCAGGACGATGACCAGCGTGTCAGTCCAGCCCGGCAGGCCGAGCGGTTCGGCGATCACCGCGATGACCTGTAGGACCAGCCAGCCCACGACCAGATAGGCGGCAGCGACGCGGAACACGTTGCGGCGGCGAAGCTCGGCCAGCAAACCTGTCATCAAATTGTCTCCCCCTGCCGCCTGACTAGCACACGCGGCAGGGGGAGACGAGAATTTAGAAGGGCTTACCCCGTCTCGACTTTGACGAGCTTGAATGTCTATCGTCACGAGATTGGAAAGAGGTGCGGTTGTGGTCTCCGGCTGGATACGCGCGATTTTTGCGACCATCACGGCGTCTTGGACGTCTCAGTCCGACATGCGCGATCAAATGAAGGAGGCGGAAGCCGCTTGGGAGCGCGAGGATTTCGCGGCTGCGGCGGCGATCTATTCCCGCCTGTCACGCAGCGGTGTCGATGCCGCGACTCACAATCTGGCGGTGCTCCAGGCGCGCGGGCACGTGCCAGGAGGCGATCGAGGCGCAATCCGCCTATACCGAAAATCGGCCAATCGCGGCTTTGCCCAGTCACAATCCGAGTTCGCGCACCGCTACCTTCATGGCGTTGGGCTAATGCCGCATGACCGGAAGGCGGCGATGTGGGCCCGGCTGGCTGCCGAGAAGGGCGATGCGCGGGGCTTGTATCACTACGGCTACGTCCTGTTCCACGGCATCGGTACGAAGCGGGATCGGGTTGCCGGACTTGCCTATCTCGAGCGCGCCGAAAAGGCGGGCTGGGACGAAGTGGCGCTATTCTTTGAAAACAGAATTCGGCTTTCGGACGCGAATGCCGGGGACGATCACTGGTTTCGTCGGCTGAACGAGTCGGCACGCCACGGTTCCGGATTGGCGCACCTGGCGCTGGGTCGTCTCCATGCTGAGGGCATAGGCGTAACCGTCGATCGAAAGACGGCCACGGAGCATTTCCGGACAGCGATCAAACTCGGACGGCCCGAGGCGTGGCAAAACCTCGGGGAACTCCACGAGAGCGGGATCAATGGCGAGGCCGATATCGCGATGGCGCGGGAATGCTATCGCGAGATGATCGAGAACGATTTGCCCGACGGGCATTACCATCTGGGCCGGCTCGCCGAAGGCGGGACCGGGGAGCCGCCGGACTCCCAGAAGGCCAACCAGCTTTATCAAAGGGGCTGCGATCAAGGCAGCGGTGCTGCCTGCCACGCGGCCGGACGGCAAAGCGAAGCCTGCGGGCTATTGGACGAGGCGCTCGCTTTCTACGAGCGCGGCGCGGAACTCCACGACTGTGATGCGATGTGCGCTGCCGGGCGCATGTATCGGGAAGGCCGGAACGGCCATCCCGATAGAAGCAGAGCTTTCAGGCGGCTCCTCCCTGCGGCGCGGAGAGGTCACATCGAATCCATCTATCAACTGGGCCTGTTGATTGACGAAGGTGAGGCCGCTTCCGTCAGGCATGCCCGCCGCGAATATCGCGTCGCAGCCGATGCCGGCCACCCCCACGCACAATACAGGCTGGCGCGCTTGCTTCTGGAAGGAAGGGGCGGGTCGAGTGACCTGCCGGAAGCCTGCCTCCTGCTCCATCAGGCGCGAACCGGAGGCGACGCTTCGCTCGAGCGGGACGTCAATTCCGCCCTGTCATACGCCTATCGGGACATGAGTGCCGAAGAGCGGGAGCGCGCGGCCGATCTGCTGACCGAACACGGCTTCCCGCTCCCCGAGGCGTTGACTTACCCCGCCGCCACGGCCGCTAGCCGGGCGTAGAGGCCGTGGTCCGGCCAGCGTCTCGTCACACGGCAGATTAGCTCGCCTGAGGTCGGCACGAAGGCTGTCTGTTATGGCTTCAGGCAGCGAGATAATGAGCCTCGATGACACCTGATGCGTAGGTTACCTGTCCCGAGAGCCGCCAACGCGTTGCGTCCATGGCTCCGGCGAGCAGGGGGACTCCCTCCCCCAGTGTGAGCGGGCAGATTTTCAACACCATCCGGTCGATCAGGCCGTTCTGGTGGAGTGCGCCGGCAAGGGTGCCTCCTCCACAAAGATAGATTGGCGTGCCGGTGTCGCGCTTGAGCGCCTCTACGCGATCTGCCGCGTCGCCATTCCACACCTCAACGGCGTCACCAGGCAGCCTTAGTGATGTCGACATCACAACGTGACGCATATGCGGATACGCACGTTGGCCCGGCTCCAGGCCAAATGAGTAGCCGTATTCATAGGTTCGTCGCCCCATGATCACGGTATCGTAGTCCTTGAGCTGTGCGAGATAGGCTTCGGCATGGTCGCCGTCAGGAAACATCGACGCGTCGCCATTCCGTCCGGCGATGAACCCATCGAGCGAAACGGCCACGTGATAAACAAGATCGCGCATTGGCTGTCCCCTTATCCTGCCGCCACCGCCGCGAGCCGGGCGTAGAGCCCGTCGTCCGACATCAGCCGGTCGTGCGTGCCCTGTTCCACGATGCGGCCCTTCTCGAAAACGAGAATCCGGTCCGCGTCGCGGATCGTCGACAGGCGGTGGGCGATGACCAGCGTCGTCTTGCCCGCCGTCGCCGCTTCCATCGCCGCCTGCACCTCGCGTTCCGTCTCGTTGTCGAGGCTGGACGTCGCCTCGTCGAAGATCAGGATCGGCGCATCGGCGAGGATGGCCCGGGCGATTGCCACCCGCTGACGCTCGCCGCCCGACAGCTTCACGCCGCGCTCGCCCACGAGCGTGTCGTAGCCCTGGGGCAGGGCGGTGATGAAGCCGTCTGCATGGGCGAGCTTTGCTGCCCGGCGGATCTCCTTCATCGAGGCGTCGGGACGCGCATAGGCGATGTTCTCCGCGATCGAGCGGTGGAACAGGACCGGGTCCTGCGGCACCAGCGCGACGGCGCTTCGAAGGCTCGCCTGCGTCACATGGCGAACGTCCTGACCGTCGATGCGGATCGCCCCGCCGGTCACGTCGTAGAGGCGCTGGACCAGCTTCACGAAGGTCGACTTGCCGGCACCGGTGGGGCCGACCAGCGCGACTTTCTCCCCCGGCGTGATCGTCAGGGTGAAGTCCTCGTAGAGCGCGCCTGCGGCGTTCTCGTAGGCGAAGGTGACGTCGTCGAAGACGATCTCGCCCGCGCCCGCAACGAAGTCCGGCGCATCCGGCGCGTCCTCGATCTGGACCTCCATCTCCTCGAAGAGGGCGATGTCCTGGATCTCGTCGAGACCGCGCTGGACGTTCTGGAATTCCTCGCCGAAGCGCCGCATGTAACCGGCCATCTGCAGGAAGGCGGTGATCGCGAAGACGACATCGCCCGGGCTCGCCCGGTCCGTCGACCACATGTGGATCAGAAGGCCCGTCAGTCCCGCCTGCAGCGACAGGATCGCAACGATCTGGATCAGCCACGTATTGACGAAGCGCAGCCAGGTCTTCTTAACCTCGGCGCGCCAGCGCCAGGCCAGCCGGCTGAACCGGTCATTCTCGCGCGCTTCGCCGCCGAAGCTCTTCACCGTCGCAATGCCGCCGACCACGTCGGCCACGGCCCCGCCGAGCTCGCTGTCGATCGCGTTCGAGCGGATGTTCTGCGGCCGGATATACAGGGTCGATGCCATGATCGTCAGGACGACGAAGATCGTCGTGACAGTCAGCGAGAACGCCCCGACCACCGGCCAGTTGAACAGCATGTAGAGGCCGAGCCCGTACATCACGCTGACCGAGGGAATCAGGCCGAACCAGGTCGTCGCCGTGATGACGTCATAGGCCCACATGCCGCGCGTCACCTTGCGGACCACGCTGCCGGCGAAAGTGTTGGCGTGCCAGTCGAGCGAGAAGCGCTGCACCTTGGCGAACGCCTCCGACACCATGTCGGCCATGTTCGCTGAGGAGAAGCGCACCTCGAAGCGGATGGCGATCTGGCGGCAGGCATTCACGCCGATGGCGAAGCTGAGGAAGGCCGCATAGGCCGCCCAGTGCGTGTGGGTGCTCTCCGGATTGGTCAGCGCGTCGATCAACGCCCCGGCCGCGATCGGCACGAAGACATCGAGCACCGTCGCCGTCATCGTGAAGGCGATGATCGTCGCGAAGAACCGCGGACGGCGCCGCCACTGACGGATCAGGAAGGCGATAACCCGCAGATTGGACAGCGTGCGGGGCGTATTTTCGGTAGAGTCGGTCATGGCACCGAAGGGCGGTCGGCCCTTCTCCCGTCAATCGTGAAACATTGGAACTGGCTTTCGGGATCGCGGAGGCCCGCTATGCCGTTGGCCGCATCGCGCGGCATTCGGTCAGTGGCGGGTCGGACGATCGATCAGCCGTCCGGCGCGTTTCAGGATTGGTACATGGGTCGGTGCGGACCTCTTTCCGTTATCGGGGCGCTGCCTCTACGCCTGTCGGGCGGGTCTGACTACCCCTGGTGGAGAAATTTGCGTTCACCGTGCGGAAGGCGCGGCTTTTTGGTCACACTGCGGCTTTCCGAACTGGTCAGACCTGCCACGCATGTCTAACAATTTCGTCATGAAGGGGAGCGGGGCCAATGGACGCGTCCTGATCGTCGCCGGATCGGATTCCGGCGGCGGTGCAGGCATTCAGGCCGACATCAAGGCGGTGTCGGCGGCCGGCGGCTATGCCGCGACCGCGGTCACCGCGCTGACCGTCCAGAACACGCTTGGCGTTTCCGCGGTCCACCCCGTCCCGCTCGACATCATCGAAGGCCAGATACGCGCCGTGCTGGACGATATCGGCGCGGACGCGATCAAGACCGGCATGCTCGCGACGGCAGACGTGGTGCGGCTGGTTGCTCGGGTCTTGAAGGATGCCGCTGCGGACATTCCGCTTGTCCTCGACCCGGTCATGGTCGCGACGTCTGGCGACGTGCTCCTCGCGGAAGACGCCATCACCGCGGTGCGGGGGGAGCTTCTGCCCCTTGCTGCACTGGTGACTCCGAACGCCCCCGAAGCCGAGAAGCTGACCGGGCTGACGGTGTCCAATGTCGGCGAGCAGGCCGAGGCGGGCCGGGCGCTGGTCGCCGCCGGGGCGCAGGCCGCGCTGGTGAAGGGCGGGCATCTGACCGGCCCGGTCGTCCACGATGTGCTTGTAACCGCGAAGGAAATGCGGGTCTTCGAATCCCCGCGCATTGACACGACGAACACGCACGGGACGGGCTGCACGCTGGCGTCGGCCATCGCCGCGCGGATCGCGCTGGGTCAGCCGCTCTCAGAGGCGGTCGAGAGGGCCGGGCGCTATCTTCACGAAGCCATTGTTCGCGCACCGGGTTTCGGCGCGGGCCACGGCCCGGTCGATCATGTCTGGCCGCTGCGCGACGCGGCGCGCTGACCCCTCCGGGCGATCACGATCCCGACCAGAATGATCATCAGGCCGAGCGGGGCGCTGAGCCCGATCGCCTCGCCCAGAACCAGTCCGGCGCCGAGGGCGACGACCGGGACGATGTAATTGGTTGTGGCCAGGAATCCGGCACCGGCCGTCGTCACCAGCCGCATGTAGATCACCGATCCGAGCGCCGTCGGTCCGATGGCCAGCCATAGCGCCGCGGCCCAGCCGGCGGCGTTCGGCCGGGAATGGGTCACGAGGTCCCACAGCCCGTAGGGCGCGGTCCACACCGCCGCAAGGATCAGCATTCCCGCTGCGGAAACAAGCGGATGCATGGGCGGTGCCCGCCGGGCGATCACCACATTGGTGGCAAAGGACAGCGCCGCGCCGAGCACCGCCAGCTGGGCGATGAAATCCCCGCCGACGAGGCCGCCGAGGGCCGCCGGACCGATCAGTACCACCACGCCGGCAAAGCCGACGAGAAAGCCCAAGGCGGTGATCTTCGTCATCTTCTCGTCGGTGAAGACATGCGCCATCGCCACCGTCATCAGCGGCATGAAGGCGAGAAGAATGCCGGCCACCGCCGAGGGGATGAATTGCTGCCCCCAGGGGATGAGGGTGAAGGGAAGGGCGTTCCCGAAAAGGCCAAGCGCGATGAACCACAGCCATCGCTTGTCTTTCAGTCCGGGCAGTTTTTCGCCGATGGCGTAAGCCCAGACGGTCAGCATGACGGCCGCCAGGGCCAGCCGGGCGAAGGCCAGCGCGCCGGGCGGTGCGGCGTCGAGCGCGAAACTGATGAAGGCGAAGGCCGTGCCCCAAGTCGCGGCCAGGACGCCGAGCAGCGCCCATTCCCTCGGTCCGGCGGCGCGCAGCGGGCTCATTTGAGCGCCGCCTTCATCGCATGTTCAAAGCGCCGGATATCATCTTCGTCACTATAAAGATGCGGCGTCACGCGCAGCCGGTCGCCGCGTTGCGAGACATGAACGCCGGTCGCAGCCAGTCGCGCCGCGAGATCGGCCGGCGCACCGGCGGGAAGCGAGAGGCAGAGATAGTGGCCGGCGCGCTCCGGCACGTCGTCCTTCACGCCGAGCGATCGGACGGAGTCGGCGAGGGCGGCGGTTGTCCCGCGAAGCGTGTCCGCGATCCGGCCGACGCCGATAGCGTTGAGGAGTTTAACCGAGGCGGTCGCGGCGGGGACAAGCTGGAAGCCGCTGCGCTCGCCCATGTCGAATCGCCGTGCGCCGGGGGCGTAACCGTCAGCATAGTCGACGAGGCGGGCGAAATCCTCCGACCCCTGCCGGGCGATCCAGTTTTCTTCCAGCGGCACGCCGTTCAGGTGCCGGTCGGCGATGTGCATCACCCCGATCGTGTAGGGGCCGAGCAGCCATTTGTAACAGGCTGAAACCGCGAAATCGGGATCGACCGCTTTGACGTCGAAGGGTTTCGCGCCGAGCGACTGGGTCAGGTCGAGCACCAGCGCCGCGCCATGCCTGCGGCCCTCGGCGGCGATGGTTTCAAGGTCGAGCGACCCGCCATCGGCCCAGTGGACCTGCGGCAGGGCGAGGACGGCGGTCCGCGGCCCGATGGCGGCCATCACCGCCTCGGTCCAGCTCTCATTGGCCGAGCGCGAGATCGTCCGGACCGTCGCGCCCGTGCGTTCGGCCAGCACCCGCCACGTATAGACGTTGGACGGGAATTGATCCTTCAGGACGAGGATTTCCGACCCGTCGTCCGGGCTCAGATTCCGCGCCGCCGTGGCGAGGCCGTAGCTGGCGGCGGGGACGAGGGCGATATTCTCCGCCGACCCGCCAAACAGCTTGCCCGCTTCGGCGCGCAAGGCGTCCGGTCCGGTGAAGAAGTCGCCCGGCGCCTTCACATTCCAGGGCTGCGCCTTCTGGCGGTAGCTTGCCATGCCGGCCTCGACCGAGGCGGTCGGCAGCGGACCCATATAGGCGCAGTTGAGATAGGTGACCTCGCGCGGCAGGTCGAACAGGGCGCGGAAATCCTCAGACATACGCCGGGTTTGGACTGGCGACGAAAACGGGTCAACGCCGGAAAATTGTCCGCTACCGCCGCAAGGCGTTTGACGCTCCTCCGGCGCGGGTCTAGGCGAATGACGGAAGAGGGAGTCGATCCATGAACGAAATCGCCAAGCCGCACCTGCGTCCCTTCGATCCGCGCTTTTCCTGCGGGCCGACCAAGAAGCATCCCGGCTGGTCGCTCGACCAGTTGTCGAATGCCGCCGTGGGCCGCAGCCACCGCAGCGCTCTGGCGGTATCGAAACTGCGCGAGGCGATCGACCGGACGATGGCGCTTCTGGAAGTGCCGGAGGGTTATCGCGGCGCGATCCTCGGCGGATCGGACACCGGCGCGATGGAGGCGGCGATCTGGTCGCTGCTGGGTGAGCGCCCGGTCGACGTCTTCGCCTGGGACACGTTCGGCGCGCGCTGGCTGAAGGATGTCCGCGACGAGCTGAAGCTGAAGGACGCCAATGTCTACGAGGCCAAGGGCGGGCTGACGCCGGACTTCTCCAAGGCGCGCAAGAATGCCGATATCGTCTTCACCTGGAATGCGACCGCCGCCGGGGCGATGATCCCGGACACGGACTGGATCCCCGACGACCGCGAGGGTCTGACCCTCGTCGATGCGACCAGCGCCGCCTTCGCGCTCGAGCTTGACTGGTCGAAGATCGATGTCCTGACCTTCTCCTGGCAGAAATCGATGGGCGGCGAGGCCCAGCACGGCATCATCATCCTGTCGCCGCGCGCCATCGAACGGTTGAAGAGCTACACGCCGTCCTGGCCGATCCCGCGCATGATGCAACTGAAGAATGCCGACGGCCTGAATGAGGGCCTGTTCGAAGGCAAGACGCTGAACACCGTCTCTCTCCTGTCGACGGAGGACTACCTCCTATCCCTCAAATGGGCGGCGAAGGAGGGTGGGCTCGACGCGCTGATTGCCCGCACGCGGAAGAATTTCGCCACCCTGTCGAACTGGGTCGCGGCCACCGACTGGATCGACTTCCTCGTGGAGGACACGGCGAGCCGCTCGCCAGTCTCGGTCACGCTGAAATTCGCCGCGCCGGACGTCACCGCGATGAGCCAGGAAGACCAGTGGGCGATCACGCGAAAGATGGCCTCCCTGCTCGACCGCGAGAATGCCGCGCTCGACGTGGCGCCGCATGTCTCCGGTGTCGCAGGTCTGCGCATCTGGTGCGGCCCGACCATCGAAGCGGACGATATCGCTGCGCTCGGTCCCTGGCTCGACTGGGCCTATGCCGAGGCGCGCCGCGAGGCGTAGCGTTTCATAAACCCGGCGTCCGGTTTATGGTGCCGATCTGATTTTCGAGGGGAGTTGACCCGTGATGATTCGTACCCTGGCCGCCTGCGCGGCGACCCTGGCGTTTGCCGCACCGGCGCTGGCCGACAATGAAGGCTGGGAAATCCGTGGCGGCATCACCGCGCACGACCTGTCCGACCATGTCGAGGACGGCCCGAACGTCACCGTCGGTCTGGCGACCCCGTCGCTTGGCGGACCGGACTGGATGTTCAACCCGCGCGGCTATGTCTACGGCTCGTTCAACACCAACGGCCTGACCAATTTCGGCGGGTTCGGCCTCGAATGGGACGGCGATCTCAATGACCGCGTCTCGGTCGTTCTCGGCCTCGGCCTGACCTATAATGACGGCGTTACGGACATCGACCCGAACTCGCCGCCGTCGGACCCGAACCGCATCCGCCTTGCGACGACTCGCTCGCTGATGGGCAATCACATCCTCTTCCACACCACGCTCGGCCTCGACTTCGAAGTCACCGAGAACCTCGTCGTGCGGACCTACTACGAGCACATCTCGCACGGCCAGATTCTGGCCAGCGGCCGCAACCAGGCGCTCGACAATGCCGGCGTGATGATCGGCTGGCGCTTCGGCGGCTAGGTGCGCTCTGCGTTAGCCATCGCGATGGCCTGTGCGGCGCTTGCTGGCACCGCCGGGCCTGCCCTCGCGCAGACACCGCTTGAAGTCGCGCTGTCAGAGTATTCCCTGAATGGCGAGCCATTGCCGGGCTTGCACGCGGCCATCGCCGGAGAGCCGGTCTTCCTGCTGGCCGCCTGTGCCGAAACGGAAGAGGGCGGGCAGTTGGACGAGGGCGACGCGGTCATGTTGATGACCTCGCCGTACGAAGAGGGGATGCTCTACTACGCGTTCGACACGGGCGAGAAGCTCGACGCCTTCGTGCTCGAGTCCGGTATCCCGCAACCGGCATGTTGGGCGGGTGGATCAGCGAGTGACATCGCCGCCATGCTCGCTCCGATGCAGCCGCCGGCCTATGTCGTGCTCAATATCGCGACCGGGCCGGTTCTGCTGCGGCCTGCAGATCTGGATGCCATTCTGGCGGCTGAATGAGCTGAGCCAGAAAAGAATGGAGCGCCGCAGGGGGGCCGCGGCGCTCCGCGCATCCGGGGTAGACAGTAGGGACCGGGAGTCTAGTCCTCGGATACGTTTTCTGGCGTTGTGATTGGTGCCGGATCAGTTCGAATTCGGGTCGACCGACTGGCGCACATAGCGGCCGATGAACCAGTCATTCCAGACGTCATTGGCTTCGTCATATTGCTGGAAATGCTGGGTGACGCTGCCGTCCGCGTTCGGCGTCCACGTGCCGCGGAAGGGGGCGGTCTGGCTGCCGTTCGCGCCGAAATAGGTGATCTCGCCGACCAGCACCATTTCGCCGTCCTCATTGAGGCCGCCGGAATAGTCGATATAGCTGTTCGACCCCATCCAGATCTGGCGCCACTGGCCGCTCGTCGGGTCGAGATAATTCATGCTCGTCCCGTCGCCGCCGCCGGAATTCGTCCATTCCTCAAGGATCAGGCAGCCATTCGAGCGCTTCTCGATATGGTTGGTCCCGCCCAGCTGGCCGTTCTGGTCGTAGACATTCCAGTCACCGACCCAGAAGTCGAAATCATGCGCGCCGGGCACGTCATCGCATCCCGGCGGCGGACCCTGCTGGGCCATTGCGGCCGGGGCCAGAAGCGAGGCCGCTCCGAACGCGGCGATGAGAGAAACAGTCAGGCGCATGGCGGCCTCCCCGTGAACGCATACGGCACCTGTCCAGATGCCATTGGAGCTTTCACTCTAGGCTGATAAACCCCCGCCCGCAGGTCACGTCTGCGTGAGGGATTCCGCGCCCGCCTGAAGGAGCGATTTCATGGCCAACGTCACCGTCGTCGGCGCCCAGTGGGGCGATGAAGGCAAGGGCAAGATCGTCGACTGGCTGTCGGTGCGTGCCGACGTGGTCGCGCGCTTCCAGGGCGGTCACAATGCCGGCCACACCCTCGTCGTGGGCAACGAGACCTACAAGCTCTCGCTGATGCCGTCGGGCGTCGTGCGCGGCAAGCTGTCGGTGATCGGCAATGGAGTTGTGGTCGACCCCTGGGCCTTCCGCGACGAGAAGGCGCGCCTCGAAGCCCAGGGCGTGAAAATTACCGCCGACACAGTGAAGATCGCCGAGACCGCCGCGCTGATCCTGCCGGTCCACCGCGAGCTCGATGCGCTGCGCGAGAATCGCGACGATGGCGGCGCGATCGGCACGACCCGCCGTGGCATCGGCCCGGCCTATGAGGACAAGGTCGGCCGCCGCGCCATCCGCGTGGTTGATCTGGCCGATCCGGATGGTCTGACCCGCAAGGTCTCCGACCTCTTGCACCACCACAATGCGCTGCGCCGCGGCTATGGCCAGCCGGAGTTTCAGGCCGGGGATCTGATCGACCAGCTGAAGGAGATCGCGCCGGTCATCCTGCCGCACATGTCACCGGTGTGGCGCGATCTCGGCACGGCGATCCGCGCCGGCGAGAAAGTTCTGTTCGAAGGCGCGCAAGGCGCGCTGCTCGATGTCGACCACGGCACCTATCCCTTCGTCACCTCGTCCAACACCGTTGCGGCACAGGCCGCCGCAGGCTGTGGTGTCGGGCCCAAGGCGGCGGGCTATGTGCTCGGCATCGTCAAGGCCTACACGACCCGTGTGGGCGAAGGGCCCTTCCCGACCGAGCTGCATGACGCGGACGGCCAGAAGCTGGGCGAGCGCGGACATGAGTTCGGCGTCGTGACGGGGCGCAAACGCCGCTGCGGCTGGTTCGACGCGGTTCTGGTCCGCCAGACCGTCCAGTTCGGCGGCATCGACGGCATCGCCTTCACCAAGCTCGACGTGCTCGACGGCTTCGACGAGCTGAAAATCTGCACCGGCTATGAACTCGACGGCGAGATCATCGACCGCCTGCCGGCCGACCGGCTGCAGCAGGCGCGCGTGAAGCCAGTCTACGAGACCCACAAGGGCTGGTCGGAATCGACCCGCGGTGCGCGTTCCTGGGCGGACCTGCCGGCCGAGGCGGTGAAATATGTCCGCCGGGTCGAGGAGCTGATCGGCGCGCCGGTCGCCATGCTCTCCACCAGCCCGGAGCGCGAGGACGTCATCCTCATGACGGACCCGTTCCAGGGGTGATTTTCATGCGCTGAATTCCCGGACGCGCGTCAGCGCGATCCGGGACCTCGAACCCTTTGGGCGTAGAGGCGCGATGGCGCTGGCACTCCTTGACGGTGCCGCCTTTGCCCCGAGACTTGACGAGGTCCCCGCTTTCGCGGGGATTTCAGGGAAGGGAAATTCTGGTAGCTACCCCGCACCCGCGTTGCGGCTGATCTCGAACCAGAGATCTTTCCATCCCGGATTGAAATTTTCGATCAGCTCGATCTTCCAAGCCCGGCGCCAGCCCTTGATCCGCTTCTCCCGCGCGGCCGCGGCGGTCACGTCGTCCAGTGGTTCGAACCAGGCGAGTTGGATGCAATTGTACTTTCGCGTGAATCCTGGAACGGCTTTTGTTCGGTGCTCCCAGACGCGTTTGACCAGATTCGCGGTCATGCCGGTGTAGAGGACCCCTCTCGGCCGATTGGTAAGAATATAGACCCAGCCTCGATACATGACGCAATGATGTTCATGAAATGTTCTGAATTGCAATTTCTTTGAACTCCCGGCCGAGCATGGCGCGATCCGGGACCTCGAACCCTACGCGCGCAGAGGCGCCGTAGTGTTCGCGCGTCATCGCGGCACCGCCTATGCTCCGCCGTCTGTCGAGGTCCCCGCTTTCGCGGGGATTTCAGTGAGGACGGGGATTTCATGATAGGGTGCGCAGCGCCCAAACGGGGGAGAACCGCCATGTTCGCCGATGCCGGAATGACTGCCGTCTTCGCCTTCTTCTTCGGCCTCTTCATGGTCGCGGCGGGGATCGGCCTCGTCCTCGACCCGAAACTCTATGACCGCTTTCCCGAAGAGCTCCGGAACTCCGGATTGCTCGGCTATATCGCCGCGATCGTCGTCTTCACGATCGGGGCCTTCACCATCGCCTTGCACAATGACTGGTCGAGCTGGCTCGCCGTCCTGGTCTCGCTGATCGGCTGGGCAGCGCTGATCGAGGGCGTTCTGATGCTGGCGGTCCGGCGGGGCTTTGCCGCGATCATCGCCCGGATCAACTACACGCCCCTGCTGTTGCGTAGCCTCGGCATCTTCACTGTTGGTCTGGGCATCCTCTATCTCGCAGGCGCGTACAAAGCCTGACGTACTTGTAACGCATCCGTCAGCGTCCCGGCCTGCATCTCTATGGCAGGAGGGGCTGCGATGACCGATACGACAACAAATGTACCCGCATACCGGCGGCGCGTTCTGGCGAGCGCGCCGGGGCTGCGCGTTGTGCTGACCTGGTATTCCCGCCACCACGCCATGGCCCCTCACGCGCATGATGTGGCGCAGCACTCCTTCCTGCTCGCCGGGGCAATGGAAGAAACCTCGCGCGGGCAAACCCAGGCCGTCGATTCACCCGGGGCCGGGGTAAAGCCCGCCGGCTGCTCCCATGCCAACCGTTATGGCCGGAATGGCGCGCTGATTTTGTGCGTCGAAGCCGATGACGATGCGGGCCGGTCGGTCGGGCTGTCGGCTGACGACTGGATCTGGCGGCATGACCGCGTCTCGCCCGCCAGCCTGGCCCGCATTGTCCGCAACTCCGAAAGCGCTGCCGAGATGGCAGGCGAACTGGCGGCGGCCGCTGCGCCGGTCGCGCGTCGTTACACAACGCCGCCGGCCTGGCTGACCGAGATCCGCGAACGCCTGCGGGACGCCCCGAACGAGATTGAACTGGACGCCGAGGCTGGCCGCGCTGGCGTTCATCGCGTGCATCTGACCCGGGCTTTCACCAGCCATTTCGGGATGACGCCCTCGCTCTTCCGTCAGCGCGCGCGGCTCGCCCGCGCCACGGCCCTGCTCGCCGAGGGGCGCTGCGGCACCGAGGCGGCCCACGCCGCCGGCTTTGCTGACCAGAGTCATCTGATCCGCGTCATGCGCCGCGAGACCGGCTTCACGCCCGGTCAGCTGAGCGGGGCGCTCGCAGGTTAAATCCGTTCAATTCGCGCGCAGCGGCCTCTGCCACTATCCGGGCAAAGCCAAAGAGGTCCTCCCGTCATGAAACGCATTCTGCTCGGCGCGTCCGCCGCCGCCCTGACCTTCACGCCCGCCGCGCTGGCGCAGGACATCCCGTCCGCGACCGAGCGCATGGAAGCCTATCTCGACCAGTTCTCCGGCGTCGTGGGCCCCGGCTTTGCCGTGGTCGTGGTGACGGCGGATGATGTGCTGATCGAACGGGTGGAGGGAGTGCGCAATGGCGAGACCGGCGCGCCGCTGACGCCCGACACGCCGATCTATATCGCCTCGCAGACCAAGGCCTATATGGGCCTCGTCGCGGCCGCGCTCGACGAGCGGGGCATCCTGCCGCTCGACACGCCGATCAATGCCTACTGGCCGGATGCCGAGTGGCCGGACAACATGGACCCGGCGGACTACACGCTGCGCGATCTGCTGACCCACCAGGTGCCGTTCGACAATGGCACGATCACCTTCCTGGAAGCCTATGTGATGCGGGTCGATCCGGCGGATTATCCGGCGCTTCTTACCGCCTATTCCGAGCCGCGCGATGTCGGCTTCCAGTACGACAATCTCGGCTACAACGTGTACGCAGCCATCCTGGAAACCGCGACGGGCCGGGCCTGGCAGGACTGGCTCGACGACGTGATCTTTGATCCGCTCGGCATGGACCGCACTTCGGCGCGCACCTCGGATTTCAGTCTCGACGAGCTGTCCTGGTCGCACATGTGGCAGGGCGAGGAAGACGGCTGGTTCGAGATCCGCCCGAAGACGGACGGCATGATGCAGTCCGCCGGCGGGCTGGTGACCTCCCCGAACGACATGATCACCTGGCTGCAGCTTCAGCTGCGCGGCGCAGCGCCGGAAGCGGGCCTGACGGCGTCGATGCTCGAAGCCGCCAACACCTCCTATGTCGAGACCGGAATGGGCAACCGGAACCCCTACGAGATGGATTGCGCGGGCTATGGCCTCGGCTGGTCGATCTGCGAATTCGAAGGCTTCGAAGTCCATATCCATGGCGGCGGCTATACCGGCGCGCGCACCATCATGGCGTGGTCGCCGGACGCTGGTGTCGGCATCGCCGCCTTCGGCAATTCCGACAACATGACCGGCTGGTGGACCCAGACCGTTGTGCGCATGTTCCTGCAATTCCTGTCCGATAATGAGGACGCTGATCGCTGGGCAGAAGTTCGTCCGCAATTCTACGCCGAGCAGACCGCCGAACTGCTGCAGGGACGTCAGCAATCGGAGGCCGAGGCGCTGGCTGGCCTGTTCTGGGGTGGTTGGGAATGGCAGCCGGACGCGGATGAACTGGCGGCCTATGCGGGTCGCTACACCAGCGAGACCCTGCCGGTTCCGGCCAACCTCGTGGTGTCGGGAGAGGGGCTGGAGTTTCAGCTCGGCGACTACCGCGCCAATCTGCGCCCTGCCCAGCCCGACCTGTTCGGTGGAACGAACACGCCGTTCGAAACCCCGGATCCGGTCGTTTTCCAACGCGATGCGGACGGACACATCGCAGCCTTCACCTGGAATGAAGAGTATTTCACGCGGGGCGGTGAATAGGGCGCCGGACCGGGCCTAGTCCCGGCCGCACCACACGAAGGGATTGAGCGTCGTCCCGTCCGACAGGACGCCGTGCGGTTCCGGGTTCTGCTGCATGCGCACCATCACCTCGCCCTGGTTCTCGGGCGAGGTGGTCCGTGCATCGACCAGATCGGTGCGCCCGTCATTGCGGAAATACATCAGCGCGGTCAGCCGCGTGCCCGCCGCGTCGGCGGCGTGAACCGTGGCGAGACCGGCGAGGTCCCAGACCTGGATCGGCGTGTCCTGAAGCTCGGCGCTGATCAGCCCGTATTCCGCCGGACCTGAACCCAGATCAATCAGGATACGGCCGAAATCCTCCGCGTCATCCGGATTGCCGGGGATCAGGCGGAAGGTTCGCGGCGTGCCGGTCGTACACGGATTGCTGTCGTCGCCCGGCCATTCGGCATAGCGCCCCTCGGCCAGCATCGGCCGTCCGTTCGGGAAGCGCCCGCCCGTGTCCTCCTGCGCCAGAGCCGGCGCGGCAAGGGTGGCGGCGGCCAAAAGACACGCGAACAGTCGTTTTCCTCCCCCGTTCACGGGGGAGGTGTCAGCGCAGCTGACGGAGGGGGGACATCCCCCCCTCGCCCCTTCGGGGCACTCCGCCCGCAGGCGGGGGGAGAAAGACGGACGCGTTGGTGTTGTCATTTTCGGCACTCGTCGAGAAAGCGGACCTATTCTGTGCCGCAAGCCACGAAGGGTTCAAGCGCAGTCCCGTCAGACGCGATTCCGTGGGGCAGGGGGTCTTCTTCCATGCGAACCGGCGTGATCGGATCCATGCCCGCCGCCATGATCTGGACCTGCGCCACGTTGTAGCGGCCGTCGCGCGTCATCAGCAGCGTCATGGCCAGCCGCTCGCCTGAAGTGCCGCGTCCCTGGATCACGCCGACGCCCTGAACCTCGCCGCCGGCGAGCTCGCGCGGATGCATGGAGGACATCGCCAGTTCCATGTCGATCGGCGCGCCGTCCCCGAAATCGGCGCGGAACCGCCCCCGGTCTTCAGGGTCATCAGCCGCGCCGGGCGCCAGTTCGAAATAACGCCGCGAGGCGTCGGCGCAGGCCTCCCCGCCGCCGGGCAGATCCTCGACATACCGGCCATCGGGCAGGAGGTTGTCCGGATCAGCCATCTGCGCGTCATCGGCGAGAAGCGTGATCGCGGCGAACAAGGCCAAAATCATGACGTGTCAGTCCTCTGCTTGCGGCCAGTTGGCCCGGCGGTTGCCCGGGCCGCAATGACTTTGGGCCGCTGATCGCGGAGAGAGTGTCATCCGGGGGATGAAATCCGGGTGAACGCCCCTTGCCAGCGCCGCGCGTCTCGGTCAGTGTCGCGCCGCATCCGAGGGGGGCCGCCGGCAGGCGGCTGAGACCCGGGCTGACGCCGCCCTGGCCACCCTTAAAACCGGATCCGGATCATGCCGGCGTCGGGACAGGAGAAAGACATGCTTCGCTTCGCCAGTATTGCCGCGATCGCCCTGATGGCCGCCGCCTGCACGCCGCCCGCCGACGAGGCCGCGCGTGATGAGGCGTCCACCGCCGAACCCTCGACCGTTGCCGCGACCGCCCCCGCCACACCGGGCGCAGCGGGCATGCCGCAAATGCAGGCGAGCCTCAACGCGCCGGATGCCGAGGCGCTGCACGCCCTCCTCCTCGCGAACGAGGCCGACATCGTCCCGTCAGACTGGCACACCGGCGAACCGGCCGGTCAGCAATTCTGGGACTTCCCCGACACGATGGACGGCTTCGACGCGTCCGCCGAATGCAGCTGGGAAGGCAATGACCAGAGCGCGATGGACTGCCTTCTGACCATCTCCGAACCCGAAGACGCCGAGGGCGGCCCGCGCCGCGTCATGTATCGCGCCGAGGTCGGCTACACGCCCGAAGGCGAGCTGACCCTTCTCAGCCCGAACGTCCGCTGGGCGACGATGGGGTAGCCTTGGCCGACCTCAGCGACATTCTGATCGAGGGCGAAACCATCCTCTGGCAGGGGCAGGCGGACTTTTCCAAGGCCCGGCACAGGCCCGACCATTTACGTTCGCCCGCGATACGCATTCTGCGGCGGGCGCTGTTCATCTTCCTGCCGGTCACAATCGCGCTGGCCTTGTTCTGGATCGGTTGGTCGCGTGACCTGACTGGCTTCCTCAGTGCCTTGATCGCTGTTGTGGCGGTTGGTTCTGCGATTTTCGCATCGCTCGCCGTCGCGGCGGCAATGGATCGCACAATCGATCCGGCAGACCTTCGCGATGTTTACGTGGTGACGAACCTGCGCGTCTTCGCCGCCAATCGGGAATTCGACAACGTGCTATCCATCTCGGCGGGGACGGGCACTTGCGTTGCGCTCCGCCGGAACGGTTCGGTGTTCGATGTTCATGCCGGAATACCGCCCGATGATGCCGGAATGATTGTCGAATTCGATGCCATCCCGGACGGGCCCACCGTGCACAAGCTCGTCCTTCAAACACTCATTCACGCAACGGATCTGACCTGATGAACAAGCCCACGATGATGCGGGCAATTTGCCGGGCATGGAATGGTGCCCCCGATGCGTGCCGGACGAAGGCGAGTTAGGAGTGGAAAGCTCATCCGACCTCCTCGCATCCGGCTCGTTCAGCCTGATCGACGCCTTGAATTGGCTTCGCTGGACCCTGTTCGAGCTCCCTACGGGATTCCACCGGAGTTGGGCTCTGCCCGCTGGTATGCTGCTCTGCTTTCCGGGTCTGTTAGTCCGCGTGTCGGACCTGGTTGTGCCCGCGAGGCACGCCGTTTCGAATTCGCCTGGCGACCAAGGAATGCGTCGCGCGACGACTGGCGCGCTGCGTATACGACTGATCATCGCGGGGGCCGTGATCGGTCTCGGAATATGGATCGCCATTCTCGGTCTAAATGACAATCGCAGCGAGGCGGTATTGAACGCCGTCCGACCTTGGTTCTCGCTCCCGGTATTCGCGCTGATTGCCGGCGGGGTCGGCCTTGCCGGTATCGGCGTCGCGCTCGCGGCAGCGCCGCGCTGGCTCGGCCGGTTTCGCGACCTGCCGGACTGGCGCGCGCTTCTCTTTCGAACCGGCACACGCGTGACCGGCCTCTACCTGATCTTGATCTTTTTTCTTGGTTTCGTGCCCTTCTGACGGGCCGCCACGCAGACGCATCGCAAAGGGATGTCCCCATGAACAAGCCCACCACACAAGACGCTTTCGACACGCCGAAGGTCACGACCGGCCCGCTGCCCGGCTCGCGCCGCGTCTACACCGCGCCCGCCGCCGCGCCGGACCTGAAGGTGCCGCACCGCGAGATCGATCTGCACCCGACGGCGAACGAGAAGCCGCTGCGCGTCTATGACTGTTCCGGTCCCTATTCGGACCCGGCGGCGAATATCGATGTCGAGCATGGCCTCGCCCGCACCCGCACGGACTGGGTGCTCGAGCGTGGCGGGGTCGAGGCCTATGAGGGCCGGGAACCCTCCCCGCTCGACAATGGCGGCGCGACCGGCAAATACCTCGCCCGCGAGTTTCCGGTGCGCCACAAGCCCTTGAAGGCCACCGGCACCGGCCCGGTGACGCAATACCAGTTCGCCAAAGCCGGCATCATCACCAAGGAAATGATCTACGCGGCCGAGCGGGAAAATCTCGGCCGTGCCGCCGCCATGGCGGGCGCCGCCGAACGCCGCGCCGAAGGCGAGGATTTCGGGGCCGAAATCCCCGAATTCGTGACGCCTGAATTCGTCCGCGACGAGATCGCGCGCGGCCGCGCGATTCTTCCGGCCAACATCAACCATGGCGAGCTGGAGCCGATGGTGATCGGCCGCAACTTCCTGGTGAAGATCAACGCCAATATCGGCAATTCCGCCGTCGCCTCCTCCGTCGAGGAAGAGGTGGAGAAGATGGTCTGGGCCATCCGCTGGGGCGGCGACACGGTGATGGATCTGTCCACCGGCAAGAACATCCACAACACCCGCGAATGGATCCTCCGCAACTCGCCGGTGCCGATCGGCACCGTGCCGATCTATCAGGCGCTGGAGAAGGTGAACGGCATCGCCGAGGACCTGACCTGGGAGGTGTTCCGCGACACGCTGATCGAACAGGCCGAACAGGGCGTCGACTATTTCACCATCCATGCCGGCGTGCGGCTGGCCTATGTGCCGCTGACCGCGGGCCGGTTGACGGGCATCGTCAGCCGCGGTGGGTCGATCATGGCGAAGTGGTGCCTCGCCCATCACAAGGAGAGCTTCCTCTATACCCATTTCGAGGACATCTGCGACATCATGGCGGCCTATGACGTCTCCTTCAGCCTCGGAGACGGCTTGCGCCCCGGTTCGATCGCCGACGCCAATGACGCCGCGCAATTCGCCGAGCTGGAAACGCTGGGCGAGCTGACGAAGATCGCCTGGGACAAGGGCTGTCAGGTCATGATCGAGGGGCCGGGCCATGTCCCGATGCACAAGATCAAGGCCAATATGGACAAGCAGCTCGCCGTCTGCGGCGAGGCGCCCTTCTATACGCTCGGCCCGCTGACGACCGATATCGCGCCGGGCTATGACCACATCACCTCGGCCATCGGCGCGGCGATGATCGGCTGGTTCGGCACGGCGATGCTCTGCTACGTCACGCCGAAGGAGCATCTCGGCCTGCCCGACCGCGACGACGTGAAGGTGGGCGTCGTGACCTACAAGATCGCCGCCCATGCCGCCGACCTCGCCAAGGGCCACCCGGCCGCGAAGCTGCGCGATGACGCGATGAGCCGGGCGCGCTTCGAATTCCGATGGGCCGACCAGTTCAATATCGGCCTCGACCCGGAAACCGCGAAGGATTTCCACGACCAGACCCTGCCGAAAGAGGCCCACAAGCTCGCCCACTTCTGCTCGATGTGCGGGCCGAAATTCTGCTCGATGAAAATCAGCCAGGACGTGCGCGACTTCGCCGCCGGCAAGCCCGGCGCCACCTCGGAAGAGGCGAAGAAGGGCATGGAGGAGAAGGCCCGGGAATTCCGGGAGAAGGGCGGCGAGGTCTATCTGGAGACACCGGAGTGATCAGGGGGCTGGTCGCGGCGGTCTTCGCCGGACTGGCCATCCTCTTTGCCGCGCTGACCGCCGTGCGGGCCCGCCTACCCTATGACGAGGCGGGCCGCTATTTCGACCCGGTGGACGCCGTCACCTATGACCAGCAGGCCGTGCTGGTCTACGGCGCGTTGGCCTTCGCTGCGGCGTTTGCCGGGGTCGTTGCGGTGGTCTGGAAACGGCGAGGGCGGTTCTGAGGCGCTGCTTTTCGGCGTCACGTTACTCGTTGCACCATCGTTGCTGATTTCCCGGACGCGCATCAGCGCGATCCGGGACCTCGAACCATTTGGGCGCAGAAACGTCCTAAACATCGCGTTCGACGACGGAGCCGCCTTTGCTCTGGTCCCGGCCGAGGTCCCCGTTTTCACGGGGAATTCAGATTTTGAGGTTTCAGCAAAGTCACCGGGATCCCTGCGGAGGCAGGGATCCAGATTGACGGATCCTCTGGGTTCCTGCCTGCGCAGGAACCCCGGTCATCTGACAACTTTCCTGCCCCGGCCTTGTGCCGGGGCCTGTCCATCGCGCCAGGTTCGCACTGTCGGTTGGTCCCGGAATGAATCCGGGACGAAAACGCTGGCGCGAAAGCCGAGGTCCAGTCTCGCGCAGGTCCCGGATTCCCGACCGCGCGGGAATGACGTAACCTCCGCCCCATGACCCATCTTGCCCTTCTCGCCGCGCTTGTTCTTCAGACTGCCCAGCCGTCCGTCATGCCTGCTGATCTCGAAGGCGTCTGGGATGTCGCGCTCGACTACGATCCCGGTGCGCCGCCATCGGCCACGGTGATGGACATCACCACCGCTGGAGAGGACGGGTCGCTCGAAGGGAGTTTCTACGGCACGCAATTCGAAACCGCGCGCTTCGCCGCGCGCGAGGGTTTCGTTGCCTTCACCTTCGTCACCAGCGACAATTCGGGCCCTTACCTGCATTCGGGACGGCTCTATTCCGACGGCCTCATCGTGGGGCAAACCCTGTCGACCGGCCGCGACTTCCTGATGCCCTGGACCGCACGGCGGCAGGGAGCGTCACCCGTGGCAGACGAGGCGGAAGCCGCGCTGGCCGCGCTCGCGACCAATCAGATGACGGCTTACGTCATGGCGCATGACGACGCCTCGATCCGCGACCTGGCGCATCCGGATTATCTCCTCGTCCTCGCGCCCGGGGTTCTGGAGAGTCTCGAAATGGTCGACGGCACCTCCACGAATGTGGAGCTGACCCGCTGGGACCAGAGCGTGCTCGACACCCGCATTGTCGGGGATACCGGCATCGTCACCGTGCGTGTCGACGCAGCGGGCATCGTCTCGGGACGGCCCTTTCCGGAGCGGCTGATCATCTCCCACGTCTTCGTACGCGAGGGAGAGGGCGCGGACTGGCAGCTCCTCCACCGCACCATGACGCCGATCACCGTCCCCGAGGAATTCTACGAGGACGTCACCGGCCGGGCGCTGGGCTGGGCGGCTGAGGACTGACACCGCATGACCGCCGTCACCGCTCACGTCTCTTCGCTGAGCCATGCGCGAAAAGCCGAAATCGAGGCACTGGTCGCGCTGATCGCGGCGGCCGATCCGCGCCCAGAGCCGCGCATCAGGTGGAATGCGCCGAGTTTCGCGCTGGGCGGTGAGCATTGCCTCACGCTGCGCATCGCGCCGGGTGACGCCTTCCAGCTGATCTTCCACCGCGGCGCGAAGCCGAAAACCGACGTGCCGGACGTCGCCGATCCGACCCGCCTGCTCGACCGCAAATCGGCCGATCGCTACGTGCTCGACTTCAAGGGAAAGTCACTCGCGGGCCTCGAGGACGCCATCACCGACCTCGTCCGGGCCTGGACCGGCGTGCCAACCGATTGAACCCGCTCCCGGTTTGACGCGTTTCTCTCCCGTTCCTCCCCCGGACGCCAAAGGAGAAGACCCATGTCGAAACGACTCCACACCCTCCTCGCCGTGATGGCCGTCGGTGGCATGATGACCGCCGGGTCTGCCCTGTCGCCGGCCTCCGCAACGGCTTTCGCCGACCCGCCGCATGGCTGCCCGCCGGGCCTCGCCCGTCAGGGGCGCTGCGACGAGCACGACGCGCGCCATCGCGACCGCGACCGACATGACGATCGCCGCGACGAGGCCGAAGCCTACCGTGCCGGCTATGAGGACGGTCAGCGCGACGCCTGGCGCGCGGGCGACCGGCTCTATGGCGACTACAATGTGATCCGGTCGGGCGAGTATGACCGTTATGGTCTGCAACCGCCGCCCAACGGTTATTATTACGCCAAGGTCGACGAGGACGTTCTGCTTGTCTCAGCGGCGACACAGATCATCCGCGAGCTGATCGACTAGGCCGGCTCATGCCGAGAATCTGGAAACGGGTGCTCCCTCGGGGCGCCCGTTTTTCCGTTTCCCGATGGCAGGTGCGCGCGCTACCTTTCCCGAATGAGCGAAACGAAACATTCCGGATCCTGCCACTGCGGACAGGTCCGCTATCGCCTGACGACGGCACCGATGTTCGTCCATGCCTGCCACTGCCGCGACTGTCAGAAGCAGACGGGCGGACCCTTCGCGGTCAACGCGCTGATCGAGCGCGACCGGGTCATGGTGGAAGCGGGAGTGCCGGTGCGCACGGAACAGACGACGGATTCCGGCCGCCCGCACGACATCTGGCGCTGCCCGGCCTGCCAGACCGCGCTGTGGAGCGATTACGGCCGCCGCGAGGTGATGGTCTTCGTCCGTGTCATGACGCTCGAAGACCCGGACCGCTGTCCGCCCGACGTGCATATCTTTACCCGGACGAAGCGGCCCTTTTTCGACCTGCCACCAGGTGCGAAGGCGTTCGATGTCTTTTATGACATGGAGACCGAATGGCCAGCTGACAGCCTGGCCCGGCGCAAGGCCATCCTGTCGCGCTAGCGCTTGTTCTTCAGATGCTCCAACCCGCCGACTGCGCCGGCCTTCAGTGACGGCTGCGAGGCATTGGTCTTCTTTTTCTGATTGTGCTCGGCCTTCGGTTTCTTGGATTCGCGGTTCGACTTTTTCTGGCCCTTGGCCATCTCGATGCCCTTTCGCGGGACGGAAGGTCCCCGGCCCGGCCACGCTACGCCGCCCGGCCCCGCCGCGATAGCGCAATTACTTCGCCCGTCTGCCGGGCCGCCCCGGCCGGCTCGACTTTCCCGTTTGCCGCTGTCCCGGCGCGCGCTACCTTCGCCCCATGATCACAGTTCATCACCTTGAGAATTCCCGCTCGCAGCGCGTCCTCTGGCTTCTGGAGGAGTACGGGCTCGAATACGAGATCCGGCACTACAGGCGCGATCCGAAGACGATGCTGGCCCCGCCGGAGTTGCGCGCCGTCCATCCGCTGGGCAAGTCGCCGGTGATCGAGGACGGTGACATCAAGGTCGCCGAGACCGGGGCGATCTTCGAATATCTCGCCGAGACCTATGACAAGGGTCGGCTGATGCCGCCGCGCGGCACGCCGGAGGCGCGAGCCGTCACCTACTGGCTGCACTATGCCGAGGGCTCGGCCATGCCGCCGCTTCTGATGAAGCTGGTGTTCGACAATCTGCCGAACCGCGCCGGGGCGCTCGTCCGCCCGCTGGTGAAGGGTATCGCGCAGAAGGCGAAGGACAGCTTCGTCGATCCGCGCGTGCAGGAGCATATCGAGTATTGGGACGCCGCGCTGGACGAGACCGGCTGGTTCGCCGGGCCGTCCATGACGCTGGCCGATCTGATGATGAGTTTTCCGCTTGAGGCCGCCTCTGTGCGCGCCGGGGCCAGCGACCGGACGAATATCAGGGACTTCCTGAAGCGCATTCACGACCGGCCCGCCTACAAGACGGCGCTGGAGCGTGGCGGGCCCTACGCCTACGCGTGACGCCCTGGCGCTGAACGCGGCTGGCGACGTCGACCCGCGCACCGCCGTCGACCATGGCAGGTTTCAGAATGAAGTCCTGAACCGATGTAAATTCGGAAGCCTGGACCTAATGATGGCCGCCGCTGTCCGGTTCGTGACCGGCCTCGGGCGCCGGCGCATCATGCCCGCTGTCGGCCATGCGGGTCGTTTCGGGCGGCGTTGCCGGAAGACCGGCGAGCGTGACTTCGGCCTGAACCGCATTCGCCGGCACGTCGGAGACGAGCGTGCGGAAATTCCGCGCTTCGCCGGGGCGCATCGGACCGCCCTCGACCAGAACCGTCCATTCCAGAACCGACGCGGAATTGCTGTTGAGCAGCGCCGCGCGCAGGGCCGGGGCGGCGCGCTCGCGGCGGTCGATATTGCGGATCTCGCCTTCGATCACGATCACCGGCAGGCCCTGTTCGGTCTCGCGCGTGATGGTCAGATCGCCAAGGGCCACGCCATAGGGATTGGCCTCGATCCCCACCGCGGCATAGGCGCTTGAGGCTTGCGGCCAGGCGCTGACGATGTCGGCCCGGAACAGAAGCGCGCAGACCAGAACCCCGGCGACTGCCGCGCCCAGTCCGCCCCATGCCCCGCCGGCAGCGGTGCGGATGGCGTTCTTGCGCTTCTGCTCGACCTTTTCGCGATAGGCGCGGTGCGGCAGTTTCGGTTCGGTTTCGGCGGCGGGCTGGATCTCGGGCAGGGCGGCCGCGTCGATTTCCGGCTTGGCCATCCAGACATGCCCGCACGATGCGCAGCGCACCTTCCGCGATTGCGCACCGAAGGTGCTGGCATCCGCGCGATAGCGCGTGGCACAACTGGGACAGCTCAGTATCATCTCGGCTCGATTCACCGCATCGTAATCCCGTCAGTGTCTGGAGTATTTCCGTGCCGTCCGCTTCGCCCGATACCCGCCCCGACGATACGTTCGAAAGCGTGATCCGCTTCGACGGCGTCGGCATGCGTTACGGACGCGGACCGGAAGTCCTCCAGGACATCACCTTCGATCTACCGCGCGGGAGTTTCCAATTCCTCACCGGACCGTCCGGTGCCGGTAAAACCTCGCTTTTAAAGCTGATTTATCTCGCGCAGCGCCCGTCGAGAGGGCTGATCTGGCACTTCGGACGTGATTCGTCGAAGCTTCACCGGCGCGAATTGCCCGATATCCGGCGCCGAATCGGCATGGTGTTTCAGGACTTCCGGACGCTCGATCACCTGTCGGTTTTCGAAAACGTCGCCCTGCCGCTGCGCGTCGCCGGCCGCAAGCGCAAGGAATACGCCGACGACGTCGCGGAGCTGATCCACTGGGTCGGCCTCGGAGACAAGATGGACGCCCAGCCCCAGACGCTGTCGGGCGGCGAACAACAGCGCGTGGCGATCGCCCGGGCTGTCGTCGGCCAGCCCGAATTGCTGGTCGCCGACGAACCCACGGGCAATGTCGACCCGGCGATGGCGCGCCGCCTCCTGCGCCTGTTCACCGAGCTCAACCGGCTCGGCACCACCGTCCTGATCGCGACGCATGACATCACCCTCGTCCGCTCGCTCGACGTGCCGATCATGTCGCTGGCGGATGGACGGTTGAACACCGGCCGCAGGAAGGCGAGCGCATGAGCGAGGAACGCCTCCCGCCGACCGCGCCGGAAAAGTCCGCGCCGCTCCTGCCCGCCGATTCCGGGCGCGACCGTCCGCTCTTCGCGGTCGCGGCGATCCTTGTTTTCCTGGCCTGCCTCGCCGCGCTCGGCGCACGCGGGGCGTGGACCGTGTCCGACGGCTGGATAGCCGATCTGTCCGGCCGCATGACGGTGCAGATCATGCCCGTCGACGGCCGCGATGCGGAGGCGGACGCCGCCGAGGCCGCGGCGCTGGCCGAAGCGTTGCCGGGTGTGCGCCGCGCTGTGGCGGGGACACGCGCCGAGGCCGAAGCCCTGCTCGAACCCTGGCTGGGCGGGGAAGGGCTGCCCGCCGACCTGCCGGTGCCCCTGCTCGTCGATATCGAACTTGCCGCCGCCGATCCGGCGAGCGCGGACGATCTCACGGCGGCACTCGATGCCGCGGGCATACCTCACCGCGTCGACGATCACGCGCGCTGGAGCGAGGCCGTGGTGCGCACCGCGCGCCTCGCCCGCCTGATGGCGCTGGGTCTACTGGCCCTGATCGCCGGGGCGGCCGCGGCGGTGATCGCCTTCGCGGCGCGCGCCTCGCTGGCGGCCCGGCAGTCCGTGGTCGATGCGCTGCATCTCGTCGGCGCGCAGGACGGTTACATCGCGCGGCTGTTCGAACGCCGCTTTTTCGTCCTTGGCATCAGGGCGGGGATCGCCGGGGCCTTCTTCGCCTTCGCGATCGCGCTCCTTGTCACCTATGGCGGGCCGGGACAGTCGGAGGGCTTCATTCCGGTTTGGTCCTTCAGCCTCTGGGACGGCGCGGTGCTGCTCTTGGCCCCTGTGCTAGCCGGGCTGATCGCGGCATTGTCGGCGCGGCTCGCGGTCGCCAATGATTTGCGGGCCCGCTGGTGATCGGCCTGTATCTTGCCATGATGACCGCGATAATCGGACAGCACGCGAAGGACGGGCCCGAAAGCGACCATGGCCAGACGGCGTAACCCAGAGACTTCCGGCGGTTCGATGCTCTCGGCCGCCCGCCTCGGCGCCTTCGTCGTGCTCGGGGCGCTGCTGGCCGGCTTCCTGGCGTTCAGCGTCCACGTCTCGGGACTGGAGCCCGACGCGGACGCCAGCGGCGATGCGATCATCGTCCTGACCGGCGGTGAGGGGCGTCTGGCGGTTGCCACGGAACTCCTCGAACGCCGCGCCGGATCACGCCTCCTGATCTCGGGCGTCCACCCCGATGTCACGCCCGACGAATTGCGCGCCGCCATGGGGACGAGCGCGCGCCTGTTCGACTGCTGCGTCGATCTTGGGCGCGAAGCCGCCGACACGACCGGCAATGCGATCGAGACCGCCGGCTGGGTATCGGAGCGCGGCTATGACCGCGTGCTGATCGTGACCAGCGACTATCATCTGCCGCGCAGCCTTCTGGAAATGCGCGCGCGCATGCCCGACGTGGAGCTCGTCGCCTATCCGGTGCGCTCGCCGCGCCCATGGACGGATGTGCATTCGGCCCGGCGCTGGTTGCTGGAATATCTGAAGTTCACGGCAGTCTGGGTGCGCTATAGCGTGTCCAATCCGCACGCCTGACCCTCAACGGAACGCGCCGCCGATGACCCTGATCCGCTCCCTTCTTTTCGTTGTCTGGATGTATGGCCTCGTCCTCGTGATGGGCCTCATTGGCATCTGGCTTCTGCTCTGCCCGCGCAGCTGGGTGCGCGCCTATTACCGCCTCTGGCTGGCGCTGGTCTTCGGCGGGCTGAACCTGATCTGCGGCCTGCGCTACAAGGTGGAGGGGCTGGAAAACATCCCCGAGGGCGGCGCGCTGATCGCCTCGAAACACCAGTCGATGATGGAAACCCAGGCCTTCTGGCAGATCCTGCCGGACCCGGCGATCATCCTGAAAAAGGAGCTCGCCTACCTGCCCTTCTTCGGCTGGTTCGCGGTCAAGCTGGGCAATATCGTCGTCGACCGCGGCGCAGCGGCCAAGGCGCTGAGGAAGATGCTGGGCGACGCACGGCGCTGGGCCGCCGATGGCCGTCAGATCCTGATCTTCCCGGAGGGCACACGGACGGCCCCCTTTGCCACCGAGGACTTCAAGCCCGGCGTGGCGGGGCTCTATTCCGCGATGAAGGCGCCCTGCGTTCCGGTTGCGCTCAACACCGGACATTTCTGGGCCGGGCGCGGCGTGATCCGCAAGCCGGGTGTGGCGACCATCCGCTTCCTCGAGCCGATCGAACCGGGCCTGCCGCGCGAGGAATTCATGGCGCTCCTGAAGCAGCGCATCGACACAGCCACTGCCGAGCTGGAAGCCGGTCTGGAGACGAAGCGATGAGTCAGTCCCGCCGCGGCGGCATTCCCGCGCGCTTCCTTTTCCCCTTCATCGGCGTGATCGTTCTCGTGGTCGCCTACACCGCCTACTGGCTCTACGCGCAGGGCCAGATTCGACAGTCGGTCACGGCGTGGATCGAGCTGCAGCGTCAGTCGGGATACGAGATCGAGCACGCGCCCGTGCGCGTCGGCGGCTACCCCTTCCGCTTCGAGGTGCGGATTGCAGATGCCACCGTCTCGACGCCCGACACCGTCGAGGGCTGGACGCTTGAGGGCGGACGAACCGTCGCGGTGGCCATGCCCTATGATTTCAGTCACTGGATCGTCGAAATCCACGATCCGATGACGGTGAATTTCGACAATGGCGGGGCCTACCGCCTGGCGACGGAATCCACCCGGTTCAGCATCCGCTCCGGCCGCGGCGGGACGCAGCGTCTCGCCGTCGAGATCGATGATCTCGGGGTCGAGACCCTCTCCGGCCCGCAGGCGGCGATTGAACGCGTCGGGCATCTGCGCCTGATCAGCGAGCTGACCGGCGAGGACACGCTCGACACCCAGCTGGCCGCCGGCGGGATCACAATCGGCGATGTCGCGCTCGACGAGGCCCTCCTCGAGGAACTCGGGACGGAAATCGGCCTCGTCCGGCTCGAGATTTCCGTCACGCACTGGTCGGACCTGGCGCGCGACGCCCGGACCGACATGTGGCGCGACGCCGAAGGCCGCGTCGAAATCTCCGAGTCCGGGATCGACTGGGGCTCGATCGCCTTTCAGGCCGAAGGCTCGCTGAGCGTGGATGCCGCCGGCTATCCCGATGGCCGGGTCAGCCTCTTCGTCCTCGATCCCGAAGCTCTGGCCGACGTCCTCGTCGCCAGCGGCACGGTGCGCGGCGAGAATGAGAACGCCCTGCGCCTGCTGGCGCAATCCGCCCCGCGCGGTGAACGCGGCACCGCCGTGCCGCTGACCTTGCGGCGCGGCGGCGTCTTTCTCGGCCCGGTGCGGATCGCCGAACTGGAACGCGTCGGCGGCTGATCAGGCCGACATGAATTCCGTCAGCGCGTCGACGACCTTGCGATTGTCCTCGGCCAGACCGGCCGTCAGGCGCAGCGCGTTCGGCAGATTGTAAGGCACGAGCGGCCGCACGATCAGTCCGCGCCCCGTCAGGAAGCGGTCGGCATCGGCCGCCGTCTTTCCGGCCGTTTCCGGGAAGTGGATCAGCACGAAATTCCCCACGCTCGGTGTGATTTCGAGGCCGATGCCGCGCAGCTGCTGGGTCAGATAGGCGACCTGTTCGCGATTGTGCGCAGCGGATTTCTCGCGGAATTCCGTGTCGCGAATCGCGGCGATCCCCGCGTCGATGGCGGGCAGGTTCACGTTGAACGGGCCGCGCACGCGGTTCAGCACGTCGATGATCGACCGGTCGGCATAGGCCCAGCCGAGACGCAGCGCGGCGAGGCCGTGGATTTTCGAGAAGGTGCGCGTGACGATCGTGTCGTCGCGTTCGCGCGCCATCGGCAGCATGGTCTCGTAGTCAGGCACGTCGACATATTCGGCATAGGCCTCGTCGATCACGAGGAGGCAGCCTTCCGGCAGGCCGGCGCGCAGGCGGCGGATTTCCTCGCCCGACAGATAGGTGCCGGTCGGATTGTTCGGATTGGCAACGAAGACGATCGCGGCATCGTCGCCGGCCGCTTCCAGCAGGGCGTCGACATTGGCGCGGCAGTCTGTCTCCGGCGCGGAGACGAATTGCGCCCCCGACGTCATCGCGACGAGGCGATAGACGAGGAAGCCGTATTCGGACTGCACCACCTTGTCGCCGGGCTCGAGATAGGCGCGGCCGAGCAGTTGCAGGATTTCGTCCGAGCCGCAGCCGCACACGATGCGGTCGGCTTCAAGGCCTTCGACCTCGGCGATCGCCTCGCGCAGCTTCCGCGCGCCGCCATCGGGATAGAGGTTCAGCTTCTTCGAGGCCGCCTCGAACGCGTCTTTCGCCTTCGGCGAGCAGCCGAGCGGGTTCTCGTTCGAGGACAGCTTGACCGGGTTGGCGATCCCGGGCGCGTCGGCGGCCCCGGGCTTGTAGGGGCGGATGTCGAGAATGCCGGGGCGGGGCGTCACGGGCATGGGATCACCGGGTCTTTTTGAGGGTTGAGGAGGGTTGGGAGCGGGATAGCGCGGGGGTGGGTCCGCCTTCAAGTCCGCGTACCCGTGCGGGGCTGACCTTGACGGTGCGCGGTGTCATGCCGCCGACGCGCTTGATGGCCTCGACCATCAACACGCCGCCGAAGCCGGGAAACAGCCGGCCGCCGATCGCTTCCCAGGCATCAGCACCGCGTGGACCGCAGCACCACGAGAAGGGCGGGGCGAACAGGGTCCGCGTCGAGTGCGTCACCTCGAACATGCCGTCGCCGAGGATGGCGCCCAGCTGGCGCCGCGACCAGGGACGGCCATGCCCGAAGGGCGTGGCATCGGTGCGCGCCCACAGGCCGGAGCGGTTGGACACGGCGAATATGACCCGGCCCTCCGGCGCGGTGACGCGCCAGATTTCGCGGAGCAGGGCTTGCGGGGATTCCGCGTCTTCCAGCGCATGCAGCGCGATGATCCGATCGAACTGCGCGTCGGCGAAAGGCAGGCGCACTTCCTCGGCCAGCGCGGTGCGCGACTTGCCCGAGGCGGGCCAGATCACCGCGCCTTGGCTGGCCGGCATGGCGGCGACCATGCGGCGCGCGCCCCTGGGCAGGCCGTCGAGCAGGGGGGTCGCAAATCCGAGGCCCAGAACATCGAGCCCGGTAAAGGACGGCCACAGCGCGACAATCCGGCCCAGCATCAGGCGTTCGGCGGCCTGTCCGCGCTTGGTGGCGTAGAAACGGTCGAGCTCGACGGCGTCCTGTCGCATGTCCTGTCCAATCGGGCGGTGGCCCTTCTGCGCGGCGATGCTAGGTTGGGCGGTGAAACGCGCAACCGGAGCCTCTTACCTATGGCGTCTCTGCTCGTCCGGCAATTTCCCTGCCTGCAGGACAATTACGGATTCCTGGTCCACGACCCAGAAAGCGGCGAAACCGCCGCGATCGACACGCCCGACGCGCCGCGCATCAAGGCCGAGGCCGACAAGGCCGGCTGGACGATCACCCAGATCTGGAACACCCACCACCACTGGGATCATGCCGGCGGCAATGCCGCGCTGAAGGAGATGACCGGCGCCCGCATCGTCGCGCCGTCCTACGACCGGGCGCGGATCGAGGGCATTGATGTCGAGGTGTCTGACGGCGACACGGTTTCGCTCGGCACGAAGACGGCGAAGGTCTTCTTCACCCCCGGCCACACGCTCGGCCATGTCGTCTACTGGTTCGAGGACGACGCGGTCGCCTTCGTCGGTGACACGCTGTTCGCGCTCGGCTGCGGCCGCCTGTTCGAGGGCAGCCCGGAACAGATGTGGTCGAGCCTGGCCCGGCTCGCAGCCCTGCCGGAGAAGACCGCCGTCTATTGCGCCCACGAATACACGCAGTCGAATGCCCGTTTCGCGCTTTCGGTCGAGCCGGATCATGCCGCGCTCAAGGCCTATGCCGACGAGGTCGACGCGCTGCGTGCGCGCGGCGAAGCAACCGTGCCGACCACGATCGGGCGCGAGAAGGCCGCCAATCCCTTCCTGCGCGCCGCCGACCCGAACCTACGGCGAGCGCTGAGCATGCCGGAGGCGAGCGACGCCGAGGTGTTCGCCGAAGTGCGCCGCCGCAAGGACAATTTCTGAGAGACGCCATGACCGCCGACGAGATCATCGAGCTGTTGAACCTCGAACCGCACCCGGAAGGCGGCGCGTTTCGCGAGACCTTCCGCGACCGGGGCGGCGAGGACGGGCGGTCGCGGTCGACCGCGATCTATTTCCTCCTGCGCCGGGGCCAGCGCTCGGCCTGGCACACGGTCGACGCGATCGAGATGTGGCACTGGTATGCCGGTGCCCCGATGAAGCTGTGGATTTCAGAAGACGGAAAGACGGTCGACGAACTCGACCTCGGCAATGACCTCGCCGCGGGTCAGCGCCCGCAGGGCATCGTGCCGGAGCGCGCGTGGCAGTCCGCAGAAAGCCAGGGCGACTGGACGCTCGTCGGCTGCACGGTCGCGCCGGGTTTCGAGTTTTCGGGGTTTGTGCTGGCAGAGCCCGGCTGGGAGCCCGGCTGACGTCAGCTCGACTGGGTCTCGCCCGCGACGATATGGGCAATCCGCTCTGACGAAGGGCGTCCGGCGAACCCGCCATCGGGATCGATCTCGACGACAAGTTCGGTGCCGGAATAGCGCACATCGGCCGTCTCGCCGACGACGAAGCGGACCAGAACCAGACCATCCGCGGCGTTATCGTCACGAAGCCGGGCCTTGCGGATACCGGTCACCGTCAGGTCGATTGCCTCGAACATAACGGCGAGGCCGTCGCGCGGTGCCGCGCCATAGTCGACCTGCACGCCGTGACCCAGTTCCTCGCGCAGCGCGCTGGCGGCCCAGCGTATCCGGTCGGTCACCTCTTCGACGCTTCGATTGCCCATGCGCAGCGGGCCCGCCGGCTCCCACGCATCGGCGATGACACCGGACGGGACGTCGGGCGGGTAGAGCGTCGCGCCGCCATAGGTGTTCACGCGGAGCAATTCATGGCCCCAGTCCGTGACCAGCGAGGTCTCGCCGCCGGCCGCACGGCGCGCCGACAGCACCATCACTTCGGACGAATCGTTCCAGCGGAAAAGGATGCCGTTCCCGGCCCGGTCGAGCACGAATCCGCCTTCGCCGTCCGCGCGTTCGAATCGCGAGACCGCGGCAACTTCGGAACGGCGATTGCCGAGCCGGTCGCGAATGGCGTTGCTCTGCTCGCTTGTGGCCGCCGCGACGGTTGCGAAACCGGCAGCGATCACGAGCAGGGCGCGAAGGAGACGTCCTGTCATGGCTTCGCGGTCTGACCCGGTATCAGGGCGCTTTTTTGGCAGGTTGATGAACGGCGCAGTTTTGGTTCGGACCGTGTCTTTTCGGCCAAACCTTCCGGCCTAGCCGCACATATACTGGCCGCCATTGGCGGACAGGGTCGCCCCGGTGATGAAACCGGCGTCCTCGCTACACAGGAAGGCCACCGCCTTGCCGATCTCGTCGGCCTTGCCGAGGCGGTTGACCGGAATGCCGGCAATGATCTGGTCGAGCACGTTCTGCGGCACGGCGGCAACCATGTCGGTGTCGATATAGCCCGGCGCGACGCAATTGACGGTGATGCCCTTGCGCGCGGTTTCCTGCGCCAGCGCCTTGGTGAAGCCGATCACGCCGGCCTTGGCGGCGGAATAGTTCACCTGGCCCATCTGGCCCTTCTGGCCATTGATCGACGAGATGTTGACGATCCGGCCCCAGCCGCGCTCGCGCATGCCGTCGATCACCGGACGGGACATGTTAAACATCGAACTGAGGTCGACGCGGATCACCTCGTTCCAGGCTTCCGGCGTCATCTTGTGGAACATGCCGTCGCGCGTGATGCCCGCATTGTTGACGACGATGTCGATCCCGCCGCCGAGCACGCTTTCAGCTTCCTTCAGGCCGGCAGCGCAGGCGTCATAATCGCCGACATCCCATTTGATCGTTGCGATCCCGGTCTGGTCGGTGAAGGCCTTGGCCGCTTCGGCATTGCCGGCGTAGTTGGCGACGACGTCATGACCGGCGTCTTTCAGCGCGATAGAAATCGCTGCACCGATACCCCGCGTTCCACCCGTCACAACTGCCCTGCGCGCCATTGAAAACTCCCGGTTTGCTGCACCTTTTGCTGCGCCGCGATGTCTTCGCGCTTGCAGCAACAGTGTTTGATCGCGATGATCGTTAATGAAGCAGGCGGGGTGTCTTGTCGAGACGATCCGTTTCGATTCTGGCGAAGCCCGCTATGCAAAAAGGAAAGGGAAGGGCGCTGCCATGAGCAAGTCCGGAACCAAGGGCGATACTATCGTCATCAAGAAGTATGCGAACCGCCGCCTCTACGACACATCGACAAGCCGCTATGTGACGCTCGACCATTTGCGCGAACTGGTGAAGCAGGACGCGGAATTCGTCGTGCTCGATGCCAAGTCCGGCGAGGACCTGACGCGCGGCGTGCTGGCCCAGATCATCTTCGAGGAAGAGGCCAATGGCGCGAACATGCTGCCGCTGCCCTTCCTGCGTCAGCTGATCAGCTATTACGGCGATGCGCTGGAAGCCGTCGTGCCGAACTACCTGCAGATGACGATGAACAATTTCGCCGAGGAGCAGGAGCGCCTGCGCGAGAACTTCCTCGAGGCGATGGGCTCGCCCGGCGCCATGATGCAGATGATGGAAGGCCAGACCCGCCGGAATATCGAGATGTTCCAGCAGGCCATGCGCATGTTCACGCCCTTCCCGGAGGGCATGCCCGCAGCCGGAACGATGCCGGAGCCGGACAGCCAGGCCGCCGCGTCGGGCGACAAGTCCGAGCTCGAGAGCCTCAAGAAGGAACTCGAGGCCATGCGTTCCAAGATCGACAAGCTCGCGGGCAGCTAGGGCGCCTTAACGCCCGTCCCAATTCGTTACGCAAATCTTAACGATCCCGGTCCCGGTGGCCGGGATCGTGCCGTTTCCGGTGCGATTCCGCGTGTTTTCGGGGGTTAACGACCCCTTAACAACTGGCATCCGGATTGCGACATGGGGGTCATGACGCAGATTCGTGGCCTTCTCTCCTACGTCCCGACCACCGGCGCTTCCCGTGTTCCGCCGGTCGATACGGTCACGAATGACAACCAGCAACATGCCCGGAAGGCGCCGAACCACCTCTCCCTGGTCCGGACCGGCGGCCGTCCCGCCCCGGTCCCGGCGCTTTCCGGCGAGCTCCTTGTCTCCCTGTCGGCGCTGCCGCGCCGCCGCGGCCTGAAGGCCGACCCGAGCGAGCGCAACCGCTATGCCCGGGCCTATGCCGGCCAGGCTGCAGATACGGCAACGCCGCCCCCGATGCGGGAGCGGCGTGCGTGATGGGCACCGTGGCCCGATCCTTGACCCTGAAGCGGCTGGCGCTGGCGATTGACGCCACCGTGGCCGCAGGTCTGCTTCTGTTTTTGCTCTAGGCCCGAGATCAGGCCCCGCCGTCACCCACCGCAAGGTCGCGGCGCGAGGCCACGATCGTCACGACGAAGCCGGCCATCACGTCGATCAGCGTCATCACCATCAGGATGAAGAAGGTCGAGGTCGCGAAGCGGCCAACCAGCAGGAAGAGCGCCAGAGCGATCACGAAGACGATCATCGACAGCGCATGATTGACGATGGTCGTCGATCCGGTTCCCGACGACTGCATGAATTCGATGAACAGGACAATGAGGCCGAAGACGAGCAGCAGATCGCCCGTGGTCAGGCCCCAGCCGTCCGGCGTCGACATCATCGGAATGGTAAACAGGACGCTCGACATCGCTCCGGTTCCGGCGATGAAGGCGACAAGCGCGTAAATGATGATCGGAACGATCATCTTCGGAAACATACTGAACAAGGATCCACCCCCTGATTGCGGCCCGCCCGGCGTATTTCCTTGCCGTTCGCGAGCCCGGCGAGCGGCCATCATGCCCAGGAAAAAACCTGAATCTCCGGTGTTCGCCATTGGTTACCCCTACACTTCGTCTGACCCGCGCGGATTTCTGGCCCGCGCGTTGAGCCATATCATTCCTATCATGTCTGCAAGTGAGGCGAAAAGCCGACCGAAATTCGTGTACTTCGATTTTCCCGCCCCGCGTGGCCGGTGGCCCACATCGCGGAACTCGCATCTGAAGCCCTCGCGCTTCATCAGCGCGGGCAGGAAACGGTGCTGGTGATCGAAGAAGGGCAGCAGCAAATAAGCCTGACGATCAAAGGCCTTGAGCCCGCAGCCGGTATCGTCGGCATCGTCGTTCAGGAGGCTCTTGCGGACCCCGTTTCCGATCCGCGAGGCCAGCTTCTTCCACGCCGAATCCTGGCGTTTCGCGCGGCGTCCGCCGACCAGTTTCAAATCCTCCGGAGCGTCCGGACGCATCAGCGCATCGGCCAGTGTCGGGATGTCGGCGGGCGGATTCTGACCGTCACCGTCGAGCGTCACGATCGTCGTGCCGCGCGCGTGCAGAATGCCGGTACGCACCGAACGCGACTGTCCGGCATTGTGCCGGTGGGCGATCACGCGCAGCGCGGGCATCTCGGCCTTCGCCGCGACCAGCTCGGCGCGCGTCGTGTCGGTCGAGCAATCGTCGACGAAAATCATTTCGTAGTCGCGCCCCTCCATCGCGCTGGCGATCTCGCGCGCGAGGTTGGCGGCATTCCCGGCCTCGTTATAGGCCGGCACGACGACGGAGATGGCGGGGGAGTGCGTGGTCACGGTCTTCATTCCTTGCGGGCTTGCAGCAGCCGGTCCCGCGTTACATACCCGGTTTCGGCAGGTGTGCGAGTGTATTTCCTGCAGGACGCGGAAGGGCGAAGCGTAAATGCAGCACTGGATCCAAGGCTGGCGGGCCCCGGCAATTGTCTGCGTGATCGCCGCGATCTGCGCGCTGGCAGGCGTGTTCACCCTGCCGCCGCTGGACCGTGACGAATCCCGTTTCGCCCAAGCGACGACCCAGATGCTGGAAACCGGCGATTTCGTCCGCATCGAGTTTCAGGACGAGCCGCGCCACAAGAAGCCGGTCGGCATCCACTGGCTTCAGGCTGCTGTCGTGGCCGTGATCTCCGATACCGAAGCGCGTGATATCTGGACCTATCGCATCCCGTCCGTGCTGGGCGTGATCCTCGCCGCCTTCGCCACCTTCTGGGGCGGGCAACGATTGGTCGGCCGGGAAGCCGCCTTCGCCGGGGCGGCCCTGTTCGCCGCGACCATCCTGCTCGGCATAGAGGGCGGCATCGCCAAGACCGACGCCATGCTGTGCGGTCTGACGACGCTGGCCATGGCCGCGCTTGCGCATCTGAGGACCGGGGGCGGGCGAAAATCCGCGTTGATTTTCTGGCTCGCCATCGGCGGCGGCATCCTGATCAAGGGGCCGGTCACCCCCATGGTCGCGGGGCTGGCCATCATCGCCCTCCTGATCTGGGAGCGGAGGGCGAACTGGCTGAAGCCGCTGGCCTGGTGGCCCGGCCCGCTGCTCGCCATCGCGATTGCCGCGCCCTGGCTGATCGCGGTCCAGCTGGCGACGGACGGGGCCTTCCTGCGTGAAGCCATGGGGGAGGATCTCGGGCCGAAACTCGTTTCCGGCCATGAGCGCCATGGCGGCCTTCCGGGCTATCACCTTCTGCTTATGCCGGCGCTCTTCTTCCCGGCGACGCTCTTCCTTGTGCCGGGCATCGCCAAAGGCGTGACCGCCCTGCGGCAGAAGACCGAATTCGCGCCGGCGGTTCGCTTCCTTCTGGCCTGGGCAGTGCCGACCTGGCTCGTCTTCGAACTCCTCCCGACCAAGCTGCCGCACTACGTGCTGCCGGCCTATCCGGCGCTGGCCCTGCTGGCGGGGTGGGCACTCGTTTCTTTGGGCGACCTCAAGGGCTGGCCGCGCTGGGTGTCGCTGACGCTCGCGGCCTTCGGTGCGATCCTGCTCGCCGCGATCATCGGCGCGCTGCCGGCCATCTACGGCCCCGGTGCCACGCTTGGAATCGGGCTCGCCCTCGTCTTCCTCGCGGTTGCCGTCGGGGCGCTGGTTGAGGCGGCCCGGCGCCGCGTCCTGACCGCGCTGATCCTGTGCGTCGCCGCGGGCTTCACCTGGCACGCCGCGGCGCGCGGACTGGCCGCGCAGTCCGCCAGCGACGTGCATCTCGCCGACCGGGCCCGGTCGGCCATCGCCGAACTTGGCGGATCGCCCGACTGGCCGGTCTGGTCGACCTATACCGAACCGAGCCTCGTCTTCTCGCTGGGTACGGACACACATCTCGTCGAGTTCGACGACCTGCCCGGCCTTTTGCCGGAAGGCGATAATCCCTACATCACGATCGAGGACGTTTCCCGGTCCGGCGATGATCTCGCCGCGCTCGAGGCACTCGAGCGCAATGTCTGCGCCGCGCGCGAACTGCCCGGATTCAACTATTCGCGCGGCGACGAGACCGTCCTGATCGTCCGCCTGCACAACTGTCCGGAGGCCAGCGAATGAGCCGCCCCATCGAAATCGTCGAAGTCGGCCCGCGCGACGGGCTGCAAAACGATCCGGCCCTGATGCCGACGGACGTGAAACTCGAATTCATCGACCGGCTGATCGACGCGGGTGTGCGCCGCATGGAAGTGGCGAGCTTCGTCAATCCGAAGCTGGTTCCGGCGATGGCCGACTCCGACGACATCATGGGCCGCGTGCCACGCGACCGCGGCGTCACCTATATCGGCCTGGCCCTCAATGAACGCGGCATGCGCCGGGCGCTCGACACGAAATGCGACGAGGTCAATTTCGTGATGGTCGCCTCAGAAGGCTTCGGCAAGGCCAACCAGAATGCGACGCCGGAAGACACCGCCGACCTGTTCGACCGCATCGCCGTGCTGGCCCATGACGAAAAGGTCCCGGTCTCCGTGACGATCTCGGTCGCGTTCGGTGACCCGTTCGACGGCGAGGTGCCGATCGACCGCGTTGCGATGCTCGCCGGGCGCGCGGCCGAGGCCGGAGCGATGGAGATCGCGCTGGGCGACACGATCGGCGTCGCCAATCCCTGGGATGTGCGCGAGCGCGTCGCGGCAGTCCGCGCGGCGGCCCCGAAGGCGCGCCTGCGCCTGCACTTCCACAACACGCGCAACACGGCGCTGGCGAACATCTATGCCGCCGTCGAGGCGGGTGTGGATGTGATCGACGCGTCCTGCGGCGGGATTGGCGGCTGCCCCTTCGCACCGAAGGCAACCGGGAATGTCGCGACGGAAGACGTCGTCTACATGCTGCACCGGGCCGGGTTCGACACGGGCATCGATCTTCAGAAGATGATCGAGACGGCGCGCTGGCTCGAGGCCGAGGGGCTGAAACACCCCATCGCCTCCATGGTCGCGAAGGCCGGCGGCTTCCCCGCTAGTCGAGCTTCCTGATCCGGCGATACCAGCCGTCGATCCAGCCGCGCACCCAGATATAGACCGACCGCGCCACGACGAGCCCGTAGATCACCGGTATCGCCATCAGCGTCAGGACGCGCTGCGGAAAGCGGTCGTAGAATTTCCAGAAATAGCGGCGGAAGCCATGTGCCTTGTTCCACTCCACGCGGAACAGGCTGGCTTCGCTGGTCGAGCCGTAGTGCAGCAGTTCGGCGCGCGGTTCGAACAGGACATGCCCGCCGGCCTGGAGCACGCGGCGGCACAGATCGATATCCTCGACATGCAGGAAGTAGCGCTCGTCGAACCCTCCGAGCGTCTCATAGTCGTCGCGCCGCATCATCATCGCGGCCCCCGAGGTCACATCGATCCGGATCGGGCCGGGCGGCACGGGGTCGCGCTCGCGGTGAATATCGTGGAAGGCGCGGCCGAAGACCGGTTCGAGGCGGTGCAAGCCGAGAAAGCCGACCATGGCGGTCCAGGGCGTCAGCAGACCGCGCCGCGCGCCGCGTTGTTCCTTGCCGTTCTTGTCGAGCAGGCGCGCGCCCACGAGCCAGGGGCGCTGGGCCGTCTCGCCCGTGTCGACGAGCCGCCGCGCCAGCCCGCCCGGCAGAACCGCGTCGGGGTTGAGGAAGAAGAGATAGTCGCCCGTCGCGGCGTCCGCCCCGATATTGCAGCCCTTCGAGAACCCCAGATTCTCGCCGGTTTCGATCAGCGTCATTTTCGGGTTCTCGCTCGCGCGCTGTCGCAGCGCGGCCAGAACCTCCGGCGGGTTTTCGTGATTGACCAGAACGAATTCGTCGACGTCCGGCGCGGCCAGCACAGCCTCGACCGCCTCGGCGAGGTGCGGCCCGGTCCGCCATGTCACCATGACGACGCTGATACGGCCCTCCGCCATCAGGCCTTCCTCCGCGCGCCCAGGAGCGTGCATCCGCCGATGGCGACCGCGCTGCAGGCGATCAGCCATTCCTGCCAGATGCCATAGCTGCCCATGATCAGCACGGTGTGGACCGAGACCACCCAGGCGATGGAAGCCGCCTGAAGCCGGGATAGACGCGGCGCGCCGGCCACCCGTCCGCCGATCATGACGAGCGCGAAGGCGAGCAGCATCGCCCCGAAGGCGCCGGTTTCGAGCCAGACATTGAGCGCGGCATTATGCGGGTGCAGCGGCAGGAGGTCGAAGCTCAGCCCTCGGACTTCGGCCGGACCGCCCAGCACCCGGGAGGCATCGAGGCCCCAGCCGGTCCACAGCCGTTCGCGCAATTGTTCGGAGGCATAGCCCCAGATTTCGAGCCGCATGACCCAGCTGGTCGGCAGCGCGTCGATCAGGCTTTGCGGCAGCGCACCGATCAGGCCGGGCAGGGTCAGGGGTATGACCACGAACATGCCCCCCACCAGACCGAACAGCGCCGACAGGATGCCGCGCGGCTGGAAATAGGCGAGCGCGGCGATGAGCAGCGCGACGGCGACTGCGACGATGTTGATCTCTGTCGAGAAGCCGAAGGCGGAGATAACGGCGAGGCCGACAATCACCATGCCGATCAGCGGCGCGCCTTCGCGCCAGGCCAGCGCGGCCGCCGGACCGGCGAGGAGGATCAGGAGGGCCGTGCCATGCCCGAGGCTCTTGTCGACGAGATCCTGCAGGTCCGCGCCCTGGTGCGCGCCGCCTTCGACGGCGAGCTTGAACGACATCGTCCCGGCCCCGCCGGTGATGGTTTCCGCAACGAAGAACAGCCCCAGCGCGATCGTGCAGAAGAGGAGGGCGGCTTCGACGCGCGTCTTCCACCGCCCTTCCAGCAATGACATGGAGAAGGCGAAAGCCGCGAAGCTCGGCACGCCGATCGCCAGCTTCCAGACCTGATCGGGCCGGTCATAGGGCGACCACAGGAAGCTGATGCACGCCCAGGCGATGAACAGGCCCGCCGCGATCGCCTCCCATGGGGCTTCCTTGCGGAACTGCCCCATGGCGCGCGCCGGGAAGCCCAGCACGCCGGCGAAAAAGGTGAAGCCGGCCACCATCAAGCCGCCGGCAATCCCGCTCACGAAAGCGAGGCCGAACAGGAGGATGGCAATGAGGCCCATGCGGGCCTGCCCCTTCACCATGCGCGTTTTGCGTCCTTCGCGGTCTAGCTGCGCTTCAGATCGGGCGGCGTGGCTTCACCGCTCAGCTTTTCGCAGGCGGCGTCCAGCGCCATCACTTCCTGATTGCGGCCTTCCTCGCCGAGGAAGCGCAGGGCGACCGTCTTCTCCTCGGCCTCCTTGCGTCCGACGACGGCGATGACCGGCACCTTGGCGAGCGAGTGTTCGCGGACCTTGTAGTTGATCTTCTCGTTGCGAAGATCGGCCTTGGCCCGCAGCCCAGCCACTTTCAGCGCCTTCTCCACTTCGAGCGCATAGCCGTCGGCTTCCGACGTGATCGTGGCGACGACGATCTGCGTCGGTGCCAGCCACATCGGGAACTTGCCGGCATAGTTCTCGATCAGGATGCCAATGAAGCGTTCGAACGACCCCAGGATCGCGCGGTGCAGCATGACCGGACGGTGCTTGGCCCCATCCTCGCCCGTGAACTCCGCGTCCAGCCGGTCGGGCAGGACGAAGTCCACCTGCAGCGTGCCGCACTGCCAGTCCCGGCCGATCGCATCACGCAGCACGAATTCCAGCTTCGGGCCGTAGAAGGCGCCTTCGCCGGGATTCATGATCACTTCGACGCCCGCCGCGGCCGTTGCATCGCGCAGCGCCTTCTCCGCCCGGTCCCACGTCGCGTCGTCGCCGGCGCGCGTTTCGGGGCGGTCGGAGAATTTCACGATGAAGTCGTCGAAGCCGAGATCGGCATAGACCGACGTCAGAAGGTCGATGAAGGCCTTCGTCTCGTCCTCGATCTGGTTTTCCAGGCAGAAGATGTGCGCATCGTCCTGAACGAAGCCGCGCACCCGCATCAGCCCGTGCAGCGCACCCGACGGTTCATACCGCGAGCACGAGCCGAATTCGGCCATGCGCAGCGGCAGGTCGCGGTAGGAGCGCTGGCCCGTGCGGAATATCTGCACGTGCGCAGGACAGTTCATCGGCTTCAGCGCGAGGACTTCGCCGTCCTCCGTCTGGGCCGTGAACATGTTCTCGCCGAACTTCTCCCAGTGGCCGGACTTCTCCCACAGCGTCCGGTCGATCAGCATCGGCGTTTTGACTTCCTGGTAGTTCTCCGCCTGAAGCCGCCGCCGCATGTAGTTCTCCAGCGTCCGGTACAGCGTCCAGCCGCCATCGTGCCAGAACACCTGGCCGCGGGCCTCTTCCTGCATGTGGAACAGGCCCATCTGGCGGCCGACCTTGCGGTGGTCGCGCTTCTCGGCTTCCTCGATCCGCTGCAGGTGCTCCTTCAGCTGGTTCTCGTTCGCCCAGGCCGTGCCGTAGATCCGCTGCAGCATGGCGTTGCGGTGATCGCCGCGCCAGTAGGCGCCCGCCACCTTCATCAGCTTGAACGCCTTGCCGATCCGGCCCGTGGAGGGCAGGTGCGGTCCGCGGCACAGATCGATCCAGTCGCCCTGGCGGTAGATCGTGATCTCTTCCGTCTCGGGCAGGTCGCGGATCAGCTCCGCCTTGTACTTCTCGCCGATCGACTCGAAGTGCCGGATCGCGTCATTGCGGTCCCACACCTCGCGCACGAAGGGCAGGTCGCGGTCGACGATGTCGGCCATCCGCTTCTCGATCGCCTCGAAATCCTCCGTGGAGAAGGGCTCGTCGCGGGCGAAGTCGTAATAGAAGCCGTCCTCGATCGCCGGGCCGATCGTGACCTGCGTGCCGGGGAAAAGCTCCTGAACCGCCTGGGCCAGGATGTGCGCCGTGTCGTGGCGGATGATCTCAAGTCCCTCGGCCTGGTCACGCGTGACCAGTTCCACCTTGGCGTCGCCGGGCAGGGGGCGCACGAGGTCCCAGTCCTTCCCGTTCACACGGGCGTAGAGCGCCTTCTTGGCGAGGGATTTCGAGATGCCTTCGGCCAGGTCCATCGGCGACGCCCCGTCGGGGAGTTCGCGTTTCGCGCCATCGGGCAGTTGAACTTCAATCATGGTTTCGTCTCGTCTCTTGATCCCGCCTGCGGCACGTCCGGGCGTCGGGGCGGGTCGCGGAACCGCGTCACCGCCCAGAAAGGCACATCCTTGCGCTCCACCGGAGCCGGGTCGTAGCCGTGCGTGCCGCCGGGACGGCAACGCAGGACACGGCCCGCCGCCAGGAAGAAGCCGCGCCACGCCCCCTGAGCGCGTACCGAGTCCACCGCGTAATGCGAGCATGAAGGTTCATGCCGGCAGCGGACCCCGAACGCGTAGAAGACGGGCGAGAGCGTCCATTGATAGAGGCGGAGCGCCCCGATCAACACAACGCCGAACGGGCCGGAACCCGTCTCATGCTTCTTCGCCGAACGCATGGTCGTGACTTGCCTTTTAGCGCCGCCTGTTGGCGTGTCCACCGGGCCTTGCCGGTCGGGACCTCATACCGGGCGGGAAATTCACTGAATTGGGGTTGGGAAAGGCGATTTCGGACCACGCGGGGATCCGCGCCGGCGGGCGCGGGCCGCGGGCCCTATCCAGTGAGGGTGGTTTCGGAGGGCGTGTTCAGCGCGAGGGCGCAGGCCTCCGCCGCCGCCTCGAAGGCGAGGCGGATCGACGCATGGCGCGCCGGATAGCCGCGCGCGGCATCCAGAACCGACAATTCGGCGAACCGGCCTTCGGGCGCGTCCGCACCCTTCAGCATGGCGGCGAGCCCGTCGCGGGCCGCGGCGATCTCGTCCGGCGTCGCACCGATGGCATGCCTTGCGAGGATGGCGGCGGACGCCTGACCCAGCGCGCAGGCCTTCGCCTGCAGCGCGATATCCGAAACCACACCGCCTTCCAGTGCGATCTCCACCCCCACCTCGGACCCGCACAGGCGGGACACTCGGCGCGCGGACCCGTCCGGCCGGGCGAGCCGGCCGATATGCGGAATGTCCGCGGCGAGACGCAGGATCTCGCTGGAGTAGAGCGCATCACTCATGTCGCGGATGCATATAGGCGATTTGTGACCAAATCGGAATGGGGGGTTCGACGGTGATTCCGCCCCAGCCCATTTACCCGCTGTTTGAATTTCAACTCTAGCGTTCCGACGTAATTACGACGCGATAAAAGGCCGAGCCATTCATGACCGACCTTCGTCAGATCATCTATACCAGTGCCGCCACGGACCGGATGCAGCCTGCGGACCTCCTATCCATCCTCGGCGCATCGCGGGACAACAACGCAAAAGCCGGCGTGACGGGCATGCTGGTGTTTCACGCCGGGTCCTTCCTGCAGGTGCTGGAAGGTCCGATTGAACCGGTCGAAGCGACCTATGCCCGGATCCATACCGACCGCCGCCATACCAATCTGAAGCTGCTCTTCCGCGGAAAGATTCTCGAACGCGAATTCGGCGACTGGGAAATGGGCTTCCCCGACATTGACGATCTTCTGAAGGGCATTCCCGGCTTCAGGGACTATGCCTCCGAGCTGAAAGACCTGACGCTGACGCCGCAGCGCGCGCGCCAGACTCTGAAACTCTTCATGGCCGGTGACTACCGCCAGCGGCGGTCGGGCTAGGGGTTGCCTCCCCACTTCATGAATTCCCGGACGCGCGACTGCGCGATCCGGGACCTCGAACCCGCGGGGCGTAGAGGCGCCGCGAAATCCGCGCGAGCAACGGGAGCCGCCTTTGCTCCGATGCCGGCCGAGGTCCCCGCTTTCGCGGGGAATTCAGAGTGTGAAGCGAGACTCCTTATTTGACGCTCCCCGGTTTCGCGAAGCGAAGACCGGGGCCCGGTTCGGTTTGTCTTCCTCGCCCTTCGAGGCCCCTTCGGGGCACCTCAGGATGAGGAAGACAATCACACCCCTCATGCTGAGGTGCTGCCGTCAGGCAGCCTCGAAGCACGAGGGCAGAGATATCACCCCTTCCGCCAGGTGCTCCCTTCCGGGCCGTCCTCGACACTGACGCCCATCGCGGTCAGCTCGTCGCGGAGCGTGTCGGCGAGGGCGAAGTCCTTCGACCGCCTTGCATCGCCGCGCGCCTCGACGAGGGCGTCGATCTTTTCCCGTTCCTCCGCCGGCAGGTCGGCGACGCCAAACCAGGCGTCCGGTTCCATTTCCAGAATCCCGATGGCGCGGCCCCCGGCGAGCAGGGCCGCAGCCGCCGCCTCCCGGTCCTCATTGGTCGCGGCGCGATTGGCCTGTCCGGCGAGATCGAACAGCACGGCGAGCGCCTTCGGCGTGTTGAGATCGTCGGCGAGCGCGGCTTCCACCGCCTCGGGCACTTCGGCGGCGGGCTCGGTGCGGATACGGCGCAGCACGCCGTAAAGCCGGTCGAGCGACTTCATCGTCCGGTCGATCAGCGCGTCGGTCCAGTCGAGCGGGGCGCGGTAATGCCCGGTCAGCAGGGCATAGCGCAGCGCCTCGCCCGGCCAGGTCTTCACCAGCTCATGGACGAGTTTCACGTTTCCGAGCGATTTCGACATCTTCTCGGAATCCATCGACAGGAAGCCATTGTGCATCCAGTAGCGCGCCATCGGCGCGCCGCCATGGCTGCACACCGACTGCGCGATCTCGTTTTCGTGGTGCGGGAAGACGAGGTCCTGCCCGCCGCCGTGAATGTCGATGGTCTGCCCGAGATGCGCCTCGGCCATCGCCGAGCACTCGATATGCCAGCCCGGCCGGCCGCGCCCCCAGGGGCTGTCCCAGCCCGGCTCGCCATCCTTCGCCGGTTTCCACAGGACGAAGTCGGCGGCGTCCTTCTTGTAGGGCGCCACCTCGACCCGCGCCCCGGCGATCATGTCGTCCATGGCGCGCTTCGAGAGCGCGCCATATGTGTCGTAGCTCTTCACCGAGAAGAGGACATGCCCCTCCGCCTCATAGGCGTGACCCTTGTCGATCAGGTCGGCGATCATCGTGACCATCTGCGGGATATGCCCGGTGCAGAGCGGCTCGATCGTCGGGGCCTGCACGCCGAGCGCGCCCATGTCGGCGCGGTAGACGTCGGCATAATGCTCGGTGATCTCGGAGATCGGCTTTCCGGTCTTCGAGGCCGCCTCGATGATCTTGTCGTCCACATCGGTGATGTTGCGGGCATAGATCACGTGGTCGTCGCCGTAGCGCCGCTTCAGGAAGCGGAACAGCGTGTCGAACACCACCGCCGGGCGCGCATTGCCGATATGGGCATAGGAATAGACCGTCGGGCCACAGACATAGAGCGTCACCCGCTCCGGATTGCCGGGGGTGAAGACCTGCTTCTTGCCGGTCAACGTGTCGTGCAGCCTGATGTCGGTCATGACGATTTCCTGACGGGAATGCTTGGACGCGGCGCGTTCGCGCCCTACATAGCCGGGACGCAGCGATGCGCAAACCGGAAGGACGGCGAAGACAGGCTTCGTGTTCGGACTTTCGATCTGGAAACCGGCACTAACCGTATGAAGGCGGTGTTACCGCCCCAAGCGGACCCGACAACGCAAGGATCTGATGAGCACGATGGATGCCCAAACCCCTGCCAATTCCCGCGATGCGCTCCGCGTCGTGACCTCCTCCAAGAACCGCCCGAGCCGCGAACAGGCCGAAGAGGCCGTCCGCACGCTCATCGCCTGGGCCGGCGACGACCCGTCCCGCGAAGGCCTGCTCGACACGCCGAAGCGCGTGGTGAAGGCGTACGAGGAATGGTTCTCCGGCTATCAGGCCGACCCGGCGGAAGAACTCTCCCGCGTGTTCGAGGAAGTCGGCGGTTATGACGACCTGGTCCTCCTGACCAATATCGACGTCGAGAGCCATTGCGAACACCACCTCGCCCCGATCATGGGCGTGGCGCATGTCGCCTATCTGCCGAACGAGAAGGTCGTGGGTATCTCCAAGATCGCCCGCGTCGTGGAAATCTTCTCCAAGCGCATGCAGACGCAGGAGACGATGACCGCCCAGATCGCCAACGCGCTGATGGAGGCGATGGGTGCGCGCGGCGTGGCCGTGCTGGTCGATGCCAAGCACCAGTGCATGACGACCCGCGGCGTGCATCACCCGAATGTCTCGACCGTCACCACCACCTTCACCGGCGAGTTCAAGACGAATGACGAGCTGCGCGGCCGCTTCCTGAAGCACATCGAACGCGCCCCGGTCATTCAGCGGTAAATCCATGTCAGACGAGACGGTCCATGACTTCACCGCCGCCGGCGAGGACGCCGGCGCGCGGCTGGACCGTTTCCTCGCCGACAAGGCCGCCGACCTGTCCCGCTCGCGCATCAAGGCGCTGATCGAGGCCGGGCAGCTGACCGCCGACGGCAAGGTTCTGACCGACCCGTCTGCCAAGGTCGCCGAGGGCGTGACCTATGCCCTGACCGTGCCGCCGCCCGAACCGGCCATCCCGCAGGCCGAGGACATCCCGCTCGATATATTGTTCGAGGACGAGCACCTGATCGTCGTCAACAAGCCGGCGGGGATGACGGTGCATCCCGCGGCGGGCAACTGGACCGGCACTCTGGTCCACGCCCTCTTGCATCACTGCAAGGGCAGCCTGTCCGGCATTGGCGGGGTGGAGCGGCCCGGCATCGTCCACCGCATCGACAAGGACACGTCCGGCATTCTCGTCGTCGCCAAGGACGACAGGACCCATCAGGGCCTGTCGAAACTCTTCGCCAAGCACGACATCGAGCGCGTCTACATCGCCTATGTGCGCGGTGCGCCGATGCCGCGCGAAGGCACGGTCGATGCCGCGCTCGCCCGGTCCAACGCCGACCGCAAGAAGATGGCCGTGGTGAAATCGCGCGAGGGCGGGCCGGGCAAGGACGCCGTCACACACTACCGCACGCTCGCCATGTTCGGGCGCGACCCGAAAAGGCCGATCGGCCACCCGATCGCGGCGAAGGTGGAATGCACGCTCGAAACCGGCCGCACCCACCAGATCCGCGCCCACATGGCGCATATCGGCTGTCCGCTACTCGGCGACCCGATGTATGGCCGGGGAAGAGCGCAGCAGCTCCTCAATCTCGATGACGGGCGTGATTTCCGCGACTTCCGCCGCCAGGCGCTGCACGCTGCCGTCCTCGGCTTCGTACACCCGATCACGAAGGAAGAATTGCGCTTCGAGGCGGACATCCCGAAGGACATGCAGCGCCTCGAAGGCTTTCTGGAGACGCTCTAGACCCCTCGTGCTTCGAGGCCGCCTGCGGCGGCACCTCAGCATGAGGGGATAAGCAGCCTCCCTCATCCTGAGGTGCGAAACCGGACGCAGTCCGGTGAGCCTCGAAGGGCGAGGGAGACCTAGGCCCCGTCGCCGAACATGAAGAGGAAGCCGAACGCGTCGTGATCGGCGTCTTCGGGCAGCCAGAATTCATGGCTGTGATTGGCCGGGATGAAATAGGCATTGCCGGCCTCGACCCGCATTTCCACGCCATTGATCCGGGCATGCGCCCAGCCTTCGGTCAGGATGAAGAGGGACGGGAAGGGATTGGAGCGTGAGCGCTCGTCCTCATTCACATACTGGCCGGGCTCGATGTGGAAGAAGCCGGAGCGGAAACCGGGCTGGTAGTAGAAAATCCCGGCATTGGCGCCGTGCGTCATCCGCGTCATGCCGCGCCCGAACGGAATCGCTTCGGGCTGGCCCATCGTCCAGAAATGGAAGCTGATCCCCAGAAGCTCGCCGACGAAATCCTCAGTCGGCTGGAAGCCCTCCATCACGTCGGCGTCCATCGGCGCGAAGTCGCTGGAGAAGGCCTTGGCCATGCCGGTGAGGGCATTGATTTCGTCCGCCTCGACCCGTGCGAGGGTCTCCGCGTCGGTGACGAAATAGAAGGTCGGCTCACCGGGCTGGCCTTCGCGCAGGGAGGCGCGGCCGGGTGAGGCGGTGACCGTGTACCAGTCCTCGCCCACACGAATGCCGAAGCTCTGCTCGGCAGTCACTGACGGGTCAGAGGCATAGTCGGCGACGAAACGCTGCAGCGTGTCGGCGACATCGTCGGCCAGGGCGGCAGGGGAAAGGGTGAGGGCGGCCACCGCCGCGATCAGGGAGGATTTACGCATGTCATCTCCATCCGGCGCGGATCTTCCGCCCGCGCCTGTCTTGATATGCGTCCCGTCCCCGCCGACCGGCGGCCCGGGGTGACCTTAATTTAACTGAACGGTTAAAATCAAGCAGAAAGCGACCGGATCACGCCGTCAGCCACGAAATCGGCAAAGGCCTCGGTCTCGGGCCGTGTAAAGGGCCAACGACCCTCGGCGTCCATCCGCTGGCGGTATCCTGCAGTCAGGACGAAGAAAACGAAGGACCCGGTGAAGCTCAGATGCACGACCTGGCTGTCGACCCGGCGGAAGACGCCGCTCTCGATCCCCTCCCGGACCAGCGCGTCCGTCGTCTGGTAAAGGCGCAGCAGGCTCGCCATCGGCCCTGGCCGGTCCTGTTGCCCGCCTGTTGCATATTCCGTGACCAGCATGGCGCACAGGCCGGGCACATCGGCCAAGGCGATCGCCAGAGCGCGGATATGCGCGCGCAGCCGGTCGGACACTTTGCCTTCGGCGCTTGCCGCATCGCCGACGCGGACGAGAACCTGCTCGACCGCCTCGTCGAGGATGGCCTGGTAGAGCCCTTCCTTTGACCCGAAATGATAGGCGACAAGCGCCTTGTTGGCCGGCGCGCGCGCCGCAATCATGTCGAGCGTGGTGCCGGCGAAGCCATGGCGCGCGAACAGGGCCGCGCCTGCATCCATCAGGGCACGGCGCGAAGCCTCGGAATCGTGGGCGCGTCGCTTCTTTTCGCTCATGGCTCGATATGATGACCGGGACCGTAGAATGTCCAATCCCGCATCACCTGCGCATGACTTTCCCGTGAAACCCTCGCAATCGGGTTTGCGTTTCCCTAAATAGCGGTCTCAACGGAGTGGCGGGGGCGCCTCCGGGCCCGCTTTCGCCATCGCGAGGGACAGAACAATGGCCAATGCCGTACCTGCAATGACGCTGTCGCCGGAAGGCGGCCTTTCCCGTTACCTCTCCGAGATCCGGAAATTTCCGATGCTGGAGAAGGACGAGGAATTCATGCTCGCCAAGCGCTGGGCCGAGCACGAGGACCCGCAAGCGGCCGAGCGTCTCGTCACCTCCCACCTGCGTCTCGTGGCGAAGATCGCCATGGGCTATCGCGGCTATGGCTTGCCGATCGCCGAGGTGATCTCCGAAGGCAATGTCGGCCTGATGCAGGCGGTCAAGAAATTCGACCCGGACAAGGGCTTTCGCCTCGCCACATATGCGATGTGGTGGATCCGCGCCTCGATCCAGGAATACATCCTGCGCTCCTGGTCGCTCGTGAAGATGGGCACCACGGCCGCGCAGAAGAAGCTGTTCTTCAACCTGCGGCGCATGAAGTCGAAGATGCAGGCGCTGGAAGAGGGCGATCTTCGCCCCGAACAGGTCGAGGAAATCGCCACCAAGCTCGGCGTCACGGATGACGACGTCATCTCGATGAACCGCCGCCTGTCCGGCCCGGACGCCTCACTGAACGCGCCGCTGCGCGGTTCGGAAGACGGCGACAGCCAGTGGCAGGACTGGCTCGCCGACGACACAAGCGTCAGCCAGGAAGACGACCTTGCCGAACATGACGAGTTCGACCAGCGCATGGAGCTCTTGCAGGCCGCCATGGGCGAGCTCAACGAGCGCGAGCGCCACATCATCCAGGAGCGCAAGCTGACCGACGAGCCCAAGACGCTCGAGGAACTGGCCGAGGTGTACGGCGTCAGCCGCGAACGCATCCGCCAGATCGAGGTCCGGGCCTTCGAAAAGCTGCAAGCCGCGATGAAGAAGGCCGCTGCCGGTCGCGGCCTCGTCCCCGAAGAGGCGTAAGCGAGGGTCGACCCCGACGCGCTGACGCACTAGGTCATGACGGAACCCCTTCAGAAACGGGATCCGTCATGTATCGCCTTGCCTTCATTTGCCTGCTTTCCGTCCTCGCCCTGATCGCCGCGCCGCACGCGCAGGCGCAGGACTTGCCTGACCCCTATCTCCGCCTGATCGAGGACGCCGCGTCTTATGACGACGGCGCCAATTTCGACGCGGTCGTGACGATGGTGGCGCGTAATGCCGAGGGCGGTGCCGACGCGGTGATGGAGGCGGTGCGCCGTATCGCACCGAACCGAACCGCGCAGGCCGCCGCCGCGCTGGGTCAGCTTGCCCCGGTGGCGCGCGCGGAAACGCGGCCCACGCCCCAGACCCTCGCCATGGAGCCTGACGACACGATCACCGCCGCCGATGCCGGCGCGGTTGCGGCGGAGCCTGCGGCCGAGGACGAGTCCGGCTGGACCGGCCGTATCTCGGCGGGCCTGTCGGTCGCCAGCGGCAATTCCGAGCAGCAGACGTACAATCTGGGCACAGAGCTGAACCGAGAATTCGCCAATGGCTGGAATTTCGACAGCCGCATCAACTACGCCTACGCCGAATCCGGCGGCGCGGTGACACAGGACCAGCTGTCTCTGGAAGTGCGCGGCGAACGCGAATTGTCGGAGCGCTGGGGCTGGTTCGTCGGCGGCCAGTACGATCGCGACGTGTTGTCGAGCTATGACTGGACCGCCTTCGTCTCCGCCGGTGCGGCCTTCCACGCGATCGAGCGGGAAACCATGGACTGGACGCTGCGGGCCGGTCCGGGTGTGCGCTACCTCGTTCCGGCGACGGGCGGGGGCGAGGAGACGCAATTCGTCCTCGATCTCGGCTCGGACTTCGAATGGCAGATCACGCCGGATTCGGTCTTCATCTCCGAAACGACGCTTCTGGTCGCGGACGCGGCGAAGGCGGAACAATCCTTCCGCTACAACACGTCGGTCGCTGACAACTGGGCCGTCGAGTTCGAGTGGCGCTACCGCTACGAGTTCGAACCCCTGCCCGGCTTCGAGGAAAGCGATTCCCGCGTGACGGCGTCACTGGTGCGGGAGTTCTAGCTCTTTCGAGGATCTGTCAGCCCGAGCGCCAGTCCGAACTGCGCCGCGACATAGGTGACCCAGACCGCCGGGCCGCGCCAGGCGGGGTCGTAGTCCATGAACAGGCCGAGCGCGATCAGCGTGTCGGACAGGACGAAGAGCAGCGCTCCTGCCACGGCGATCATCGGCGCGCGCGACATCAGGGCGAGGCAGGCCATCACGACGATGACGCCGTTATAGATCGTCGCCGGAACGCGCAGATCGCCCATGCCCGGCTGCAGCCAGACCAGAAGCAGGATGCCGATGAGCGCCAGTGCGCCGGCGGCGGCATAGCCCGGCAGGCCGCGCGAGCCCTTCATCTGGATCAGGCGCGCAAAGATGACCGCGTAGACGATGTGGGCGAGGCCGAAGGCGGCGATGCCGAACGTCATCTGTGCCGGTTGCAGCGCCAGCATCACATCGCCAACCGCCGACAGGGCCAGCGCCAGCGCGACCAGCGGGAAGCGTTTCAGCCCGGCATAGACGGCCAGAAGGACAATACCGGACGCCTTGAGCGCGGCATTCCACGGATAGGGCAGGCCGAGCGCCGTCCCGTCAAACAGGTAGAGCGTCGCCAGAAGCAGCGCCGGAACCAGAAGCAGCGTGCCGGTACGTCCCGGCGTGATCGCGGTCGCCATCCTACTTGCCGATTAGCGGATCGGGACCGGCGGCGACACCGGGCTTCACCCCGCCGCGCACCGCGCTCTGTCGGCCCAGCCGCCCGGCGCGGAAGTCGTCGAGATACTCGATCCAGTTCTCGCTGCGCGCCGCGATGTAGATGAAGGGGCCGTTGGGATTGCGCCGGAAGTTCGAATCCGTGGCGACGATGAACCAGTCCGACCCGTCGCGCACCATGAAGGGCGAGCCGCTGTCGCCGCGCGTCGTGTCGCAATCATGTGCCATCGTGCCGTCGGCATAGATCTCCGTCATGTGGCAGCGCTCATTGCCGGACAGGTGTGCGCCCGTGTCCCAGCTGTATCCGGCCTGGTAGAGGTCCGCCCGCATCGCGGCACGATTGCCGCTTTCCTCGACGAGGCCGCGCGCGCCGACAAAACCCAGCTCGCGGCCGAGAGGCGTATCGATCCGCAGAAGCGCCCAGTCGGTGTTGTCGATCTCGTCCGTGCCGGAAAAGCGGGTGTGATCCCAGTCCGGATCGATGAAATAGTCGATGATCCGTGCCGTCCGCGGCCCGCCGGGCAGGGCGAAGCCGGTTTCGAACCGGCCGGCGAAGCTGACCTGCCCGTTGTCGTGGATGCAGTGGCTGGCCGTGATCAGCACGTCCTCGCCGACCAGCGTCGCGGTGCAGGCGCTGCCGCGGTCGAGATGTATCTCGCCGACGACCACCCACGGGAAGACGGCGGTGTCCATGAACACCCGGTCGTCACGGCCGAAGAAGTGGTCGTTGATCGTCAGCGGCCGGTCGCGCCCCGCACAATCGGCGCGGTCGCTGCGGGCGGCGCAGCGGCCCGATCCGATGCCGGGCTCCTCGCAAACGCCGTTGAAGGCCGTATCGCAGGCGTCAGTGCGGAAGCGCAACTCGACCACATCGCCGCAATCGCTGATGTCGGTGCCCTGCGTGCAGGCGCCGGTACCGAATCCCGGCTCGTCGCATTCCCCGTCATTCGCCCAACGGCAGGAATCGTCCTCGGTCCCGGCCACGATGCGCCAGCAATCGGAATAGTCCGTGCCCTGCTGGCACGCGCCGGTGCCGTAGCGCGGATCGTCGCACTCGCCGTCATTCGCCCAGCGGCAGCTGTCATCGCCAGTGAAGCCGGACGGTGTCGCGGTCCCCGGCCCCATGCCGGGTTTGACCTGGAGTGTGCGCAGGTAGCGGCCGATCTCGTGCGAGCTCAACTGCTCGGGTGCGTCCGCATAAGCGGTTCCGGTGAAGAGGGCCGCAAAAAGGGCGAGGCTCGTCAGTATCCGCATCAGTCCGTCTCCTGTCCCTTGCCGCCTGTTTAGCCACACAAATGGGGCTGGTCCATGACCTGAACGGGGGAGGGCGGTGCCCCGGACCGGGAACCGGGCGGAACATCCCGCGTTCATGGGGCTGAACGCTGTGTTCAGGGTGGAGACAGGTGCGCGCTGCTAGACCGGCCGTGTGCTTGGGACGTCCAGACCTAGGAGACGGCAGATATGTTCACTCCCCTGAAACTCGGCGCTGCCGCCATTTTCGTGTCGCTGACCGCGATGGCCGCGGCCCCGGCCGCCAATGCGGGCACCTGGCATCTGGATGCCCGCGCCTGCCCTGATATCCGCGAGGACTATCGTGATGCGCGCCGCTGGGATGGCCGCGGCGACCGCCGCGAGGACATCCGTGATGCGCGCCAGATCAATTGCCCGGCCCGCGCCTGGACCTACCAGCCGGACCGCTATGAGCGCAGCTATCACCGTGCGGGATATGCGACGCCCGGCGTCGTCTACCGCGCCCGCTTTGGCGGGTATTTCGCGGTTGACCGCTATGGCCAGCGCATCCCGATCCGCGTGGTGATCCACAACGAGCCGCGCTACGCGCACCGCCCGGGCTATCGTGATCGCTATGACCGTTATCGCGACCGCCATGGACGCCATGACCGCCGCGGCCGCCACGGCTATCGCGGCTGGTAACGCGAGACGTTCGAACTGATGATAAGGCCGCCGCGCGATCCGGGGCGGCCTTTTCTCATGGCAGGGTCAGATGACCATTCAGATAGGGCTGAGCCCGGCCGATCAGCGTGACGCGCTCGCCATAGGGCGCGACGTCGAGCGCGCCGGGACGCGGGCCGATCTGCCTGGCCGTCAGGCGCGACTTGCCGAGCCGCTGCGACCAATAGGGGGCGAGGGTGCAATGCGCCGATCCCGTGACCGGGTCTTCCGGCACGCCGGACGCCGGTGCGAAGAAGCGTGAGACGAAGTCGGTGCGGTCGCCCGGCGCGGTGACGATCGTATTCGTGTTGGCGATGGCCAGCGCGCCGTGATCGGGTTTCATGTGCGCGATCACGCCCTCGTCGGGATAGACGATCAGCTTGTAGTCGGCGCCGTGGATCCGCTTCACGTCGAAAACGGCATCGGGCACGCCGCCGCCCAGGGCTTCCTCGATCAGCGGGTTGGATACGCCGGGTTCGAACCCGACCTTCGGCAGATCCATCGCGAACAGGTCGCCGTCGCGGCGCACGGTCAGCCGTCCCGACCGGGTATCGAATTTCACCGCATCGCCGGAAACGGCCTCTTGGCCGAACAGCCAGGCCCCGGAGGCAAAGGTCGCGTGCCCGCACAGATCGACTTCGACCGTCGGCGTGAACCAGCGCAGCTCCCATGCGTCCGCTTCGTCGGACTTCGGGACAAGGAAGGCCGTCTCGGACAGATTGTTGGACAGGGCAATGCCGAGCAGGACCCGGTTGTCCGGCCAGCGCTCCAGAAGACAGACACCGGCCGGATTGCCCGTGAAGGGCCGGTCGCCATCGGCGAAGGCGTGAATTTCGGCATAGGGAAGTCGGGTCATTCCACCCTCCGGCAATCGTCATTCTCTTGCGCTGCAAGGGCGTTGGCCTGCATCGCTTCGGTCCCGGCAATCCGGCGGATCAGGACGATCCCCCTGTCACCGGGCAATTCCATCTCGCCTTCACCGACCTCGAACGTCACGGCCCCGTCGTCCGGCCACGGCCCGTTGAAGACCGCCACATTGTCCGTATTGCCCGAGAACAGCGACACGGATGTGTACACGGCCCAGCCTGCGGCCGTGACCGTGACCGGTCCATCCCCCGAATCGATGACGCAGGCGGTGTAGATCAGGTCCGGAGCGGGACGGACGACCCGGCGGCTCGTCTCATCGACGGGCGGCGCACGCAGGGGCCGGTTCGGCCCGCCGGCGGTCGTTTCGAGACGCGTCATGGTGGTGTTCATCACGACGCGCGGCAGCGCCCAGACCGTCGCGGCATGGGCCGCGATGGCGAGGGTCAGGAAGGCAGCGATCAGGCCCAGACGTCTCATGCATCCCCCTCCCGGCAGCCCAGGCGGATGACGCGCGGCGGGGCTAGACGCGACGGATCGTCCTGCAAGGCCGGTGAGGGTTGATAGACGCGGAAGGTCAGAGAGTAGCGCCCGGCGTTTCGGCTCGAAATCCACGCCGACCCGTCGCCGGGCGGCTCGGCCTGGACGGTCGCGCGCCATTGGCCGTCGTTACCGGCTGACACGCCATCGGCGTTCACCGAATGGGCATTGTCTCCGTTGACCGCCAGATAGTCGTCGGCCGCATAGAGTGTCAGCGACCACCAGCCGCCCTCGGGGGGCTGGCCCTCGACGACATAGGCACAGGCCGCGTTCAGCGGCGCGCCGTCACTGTCGTCATAGCGCGTGTAATAGATCGCTTCGGACCGGTTGAGCGCGAGCAGGCCGCGCCGGGCCACATAGGCGCGCAGCCAGGGATTGGCAGCCTCCGATCCGATCGCCCGGTGGGTCACCCAGCCGTTGACACTGATGCCGCCGGCGGCGACGACCGGGCTGCCCATGGGAAGCCAGCCTGAGAGCCAGAGCGCGGACCCGGCGCCGAGCGCGAGCGCAAGCAACAGTCCCGCGGCGTATCCGGCGAGACGGACCATCTCCTAGCCCGGTAGCGGGACGAGTTGCGCACCGCGCAGTCCGTTGACGATCATCTCGACCGCCAGGGCGGCGAGGATCACGCCCATGATCCGGATCGAAACGGTGCGGGCGGTTTGGGACACCATGCGGTCGAGCAGGGGCGCGACGATCAGAGCGGCCCCCACGATGGCGACCACGGTCGCGATCCCCGCGCCATAGGCGAGGAGGCCGCCGAGCGTGCCCGTGCTTTCCGAGAAGATGATCAGCGTCGACATCGTACCCGGGCCGACAATGATCGGGATGGTCAGGGGGTAGATCGCCGGATCGTCGACCGCGTCCTGCTGCGCGCGCTCCCCGGGCTGGCCGGCATGACTGGGGTGGCGGGCGCCGGAAATCATCGTCAGCGAGATGGTGAATAGCAGGATGCCGCCCGCGATGCGGAAGGAGTTGATGTCGATCGAGAAGGCCGACAGCACGGCCCGCCCCGCGACGGCCACGAGAATACAGGTGACCAGCACCGCGATCGTGGCCCGGATCGCCACGGCCTGGCGCTGCTGGGTCGTGCGGCCTTCCGTCAGCGACAGAAAGATTGGCATGTTGACCGGGGGATTGAGGATTGCGAACAGCGCCGCCGTGAAGCGCACATAGAAATCGAGATCGAACATGGTGCGCTGTGTGGCCTCCCCCGGGTGCGACGATCGGCACCTTGCCCCGATTGGCCTGCGCGCGCAAAGGGGGGTTCATGCAACCCACGCGAATTCTTCCCGAACGCCGCGGACCGCTGGCGCCCGGCATCGACGAAGCGCTGATCGAGCGCGTTGTGCGCGGCTTCTACGGCCGCGTCCGCGAGGACGACATGCTCGGCCCGGTCTTCGATGACGTGATCGAGGACTGGGAACCACATCTCCGCACGATGATGGATTTCTGGTCGTCCGTCCTGATGATGACCGGGCGCTATCATGGCCGGCCGATGCCGAAACACATGCGCCTGCCGATCGGCCGCAATCACTTCCTGCGCTGGCTCGCCCTGTTCGAGGCGACGGTGAATGAGGAATGCGACGGCGAAGCGGCGGCCCTGTTCATCGACCGGGCGCACCGAATTGCGCGCTCGCTTCTCCTGGGGCTGAGCTACTCGCCCTCTTCCCAAGGGCCGAGCGGGCCGTAGTCCGGAAGATCGAGCGCGAACTGCGGATCGGTGGCATCCCATCGGGCCGCCAGATCGGCATCAATCGCCCTGCCGTCTGCGAATGTGATGAGAGCAGAGCGCGCGTCGTCGCGGGCATCGCCGCGCAGCCGGTCGACATCGTTGCGCATGCGGCGGCGCTGGCGCTCGATATCGTCTTCGAAAGAGTGGAAGGCTTCGACCGCGTCGGTCGCGTCGTCGTCATTGCCCGCGCGCTCGAACAGCGGCGCCATCTCGTCCCGCATCGTTTCGATTTCCCGGTAGGCGCGCATCAGCCGCGCACCCTCGCGCGCTTCCCAGGCGTCGATCTCGGCAATCAGGGACTGGTAGGTTTCGGTGTTCTCGACAACGCCCGCCGACCCCGGACGGATGCTGGCGTAGGTCGTGAAATATTCCACGGCATCAGACGTCGGGCGGGAATAGGCATTGCCCCAGTCGTGCACGCTGGGTCCGTTCACCAGCCCCAGCTCGGGATCGACAACAAGAATGGTCGGCGTGGCATAGATGACCGGGACCCCGAAGCGCACCGGAATCTCCTGATGGCGGTTGCGCATCCCGACATCGACATAGACCAGTTCATAGCGTTCCAGCACCGGCTGCATGGCCTCGCTCGCCATGTGCGAGGCGAAGCCGATGCTGTCGTGGCACCAGTTGCCCCCCAGCACGACGATGACCCGGTGACCGGCCGCGCGGGCACGGTCCAGCGCCGCATCGACCTCGGCCGATGCATCGGCGGCCTCGTCGAACGGGTGCATGCCGTCGTCGGCCAGAGCCGGCGCCGTCAGGATCAGGAGGATTGTCAGTGCAGCTACGCGAAACATCGGGGAATCCGTCATCCGTTACAGGATTGCCAGCATAGCGGCTGGAGCGGATCGCGCGACCGGTTTCGCGGGGGGGAGTCAGTCAGGCGAGGCGGGCTCGGGAAGCCCGCCCCGGAGAGCGTGTCGGAGGCTACTTCTCCTTGCCGACCTTCTTCTGGGCCTTGCCCAATTCCTTCTGGGCCTTGCCCTGCGCTTCGCGCAGCTTGTCGTCGGTCACCTTGCCTTCGGCTTCCTTCAGCTTGCCCTTGGCGACATTGGCATCGCCCTGCTTCTTGATCGTGCTCATGTGCGTCTCCGGTTGGAATTGACGGGGTTCCTGGGTCGGAGAAAGAACGCGGCAGAGGCGCTGAAAGTTCCTGTGGCGCGGGGAAATCGGCACGGAGTCCGGGTTGCAGCGGACTGGAGCGGTCAGACTGCCGAGCCCTGCTGCAACCGGCTACAAACCTACTTCTTCTTGGCGGCCGGCTTTTGCCCTTTGCCGGCAGCCGGCTTTCCGGCCGCTGCCTTGCCACCGGCGTCGGATGGCTTGCCCTTGGCCGCCGCGGCAGCGGTCGGCTTCTTCGTCGATTTCATGGTGACCTCCCCGTTTCGCCGCCGGCATCAGTGCTGGCGGTTGCGATATTCTGCGCCAGGATCGGGGGACGTTTCCAGCATTATCGTGATCCTGCCGCCCGGGCCGCAATGCCAAGAAGTGTCTGCTCCAGGGCATTGAATCCGGTTTCGGGATCGGCCTCGCGCTCGAAATCCGCGTCCGTGCCATTGACGACATAGCCGATCGACACCCGGCCGTCGGGCGTGACCCATGCGCCGGAGATCAGGCCATAGGCCTCCCCGGCATGGCCGATCAGCCCGTCCGGCCAACCATTGGCCTCGCCCGGCTGGACGATGCGGGGGCCGAGACCCCATGTCCGGCCCGGTTCGCGCCAGATTGGCCGCGTCAGTTCATGACCCATCCCGTCGGGGCCAAAGGCTTCGGCCAGCACCGCCATGTCGTGCGCGCTCGCCCGCCACCCGCCCTGCGGCGAGAACAGCGTGCCGTTCTGACCGGGCACATAGCTGTCTAGGCTCGCCCCTTCCTCCATCAGAATGGTGGGGTTGTCGCCATCCAGCATGGCGCGGCCATCGACCTGTTCGATCCAGACACCGCCTTCGCGGACATAAAGCGTCGCACCGCTGCGTCTGATCTCGGCAGGCACGCCGGACCAGTTGAAGCCGGTATGGCCGAGGCCGAGCGGTTCGAGAACGCGGGTCCGGGCGATCTGGTCGAACCGTTCCTGCGCCGCGACTTCCATCAGATTCGCGAGAATGCCGCAGTTGATATTGGCGTATTCCCAGCCTGCGCCGGGCGCGTGATCGGTCCAGTGCGGCTGGTCCAGCAGCGTTTCGATCCGGCCTGGATGCGCCATCCAGTAAACCTCCGGATCGCGAATGCCGGACGTGTGCGACAGTAGCATCGCCGGCGTGATCCGGGCTTCGGGTGCGAGCGGGTGATCGAGTGGAAATCCGAGCCAGAGCCGCGGTTCGGCCTCCAGATTGAACCAGGTGTCACGCCAGAGAGCTCCGGCCGCCAGCGCCGTGACGAGTTTCGACACCGACGCCGCCCGGACCGGCGACCGCGCCGTCATCGGGCGTAGCGGTGTGACCCCGTCGGCGTCGAACTCGGCCGTCCCGGCCGCGCCTTCGAAAACGGTCTCGCCATCGACCCGGACGACGAGCGCCACACCGGCAATGGCCTCTGCGCCCTCGCGGCGTGTGAGCGCGTTCAGTTCGTCCTGCGGCGTGGTCACGCTCGCACAGGCGGTCAGGGTCAGAGCGATGAAGCATGTGATCAGGGTGCGCATGTGCGGACCCTATCAAACGGGCCGCATCACCGGCAAAGAAATCTACGAGCCGAAGCGCTCCAGCAGGCGTTCGATATAGTCGATCTCGTCCTGCGGCCGGCCCTGTTCGGCGGCGCGCTCGCGCAATTGTTCGAGGATGCGGCGCGCGCGCTGGCGCGTGTCCTCGTCAGGAATGTCGACGCCCGTGCCGGACGAGAAAGAGCCGCTGCCCGGACGGCCGAGCGGGTCGTTCTCGCCTTCTTCGCCTTCCGCGCCGCCTTCATTCTCGGCCATGCGGTCGAGCATGTCCTGCGCAATGCCTTCCGCACCTTCGCGCAGCGCCTGCAGCGCTTCGTTCTGGGCTTCAAGTGCGGCGGCCGCATCGCCCTGTTCGAGGGCTTCCTGCGCCTGACGCATGGCTTCTTGCGCGCCGGACAGCGCTTCGCCGGTTTCCGCGCCGGGGAAGCCTTGCGCGATGGCCGCGAGCTCTTCGGCCAGACGGCCTTGCTGCTGGGCCAGCGCCTGGGCCTGTCCGCCGCCCTGCTGGTCCTGCGGACCCTGCATGCCGGACCCCTGGCCCTGTTGCGGCGGCGCGTTGGGATCCCCCGGCAGGCCTTGGTTGGGTTCCTGCATGCCGAAGGTCTGGTCCTGCAGTTCGCGCTGTTCGCCGATCACGTCGCCCAGCTCTTCCAGCGCCTCGCGCATCGCCTGGGTCAGCGCATCGTCACCTTCACCGGACCCACCTTGCGCCATCTGCATCTGCAGATTCCGCAGGAGCTCGCCGAGCGTCTGCAGCGCGCGGCGGGCGTCGGCGGTATCGCCCAGTTCGGCGGCTTCGCGCAGCGCATTGAGGAGCTCCATCAGCCCCTGCGTGTCCATGCCGCCTTCGCCGCCGCCCTCGGCCATCTCGCCGCTTTCGGCGGCTTCGCGGGCCAGCGCGGCGAGGTAGTTTTCCATCGCCTGTTGATAGGCTTCGAACAGCGGGGCCAGCTCGCTTTCGTCCGCGCCGCGGGCGAGTGCCTCCATCAGCGCCCGCTCGGCAGCGCGCAGCGCGGCCTCGGCATCGGACAGCGACCCCAGCTCGGCGCGCAGCGCGATCTGCCAGAGATTTTCCTCGACCGGGCCGATCTCGTCGAAACCGCGCGCCCGGCGGATTTCGAGCAGGGCCCGGCGCAGGCCGAGATAAACGATCGGGTCCTCGAAGAAATATTCCGGCGCGTCGGTCATCGCGTCGATCGCGTTGGCGGCGTGCTGCAAGCCTTCGGGAGCGCGTTCGATCCGGCGCTCGGGCTCCTCGCCCACGAAGACCGGACCGGTCGGCACATCGCCCGACAGGATGATCGGGCGCTCGGGCAGATCGCCATAATCCGCTCCGCGCGCGCTCATCACTTCGCGGCGCTGTTCCGCCACGGCCCGCGCCAGCGAGTCGAGGAAGATCCGTTCCGGCAGGGTAAAGGCGATCGAGGGCGAGCGGCCGGTATTGTCCGCGGCATCCGTCGCCGTGACGCGCAGATCGACCCGCGATCCGGCGAGCCGATGCTGGCCGGTGTCGACGATGGCGCGGAAGCCCTCATCGGTTTCCGCGGTCGCGGCGGGCTGGATTTCGAGGCTCTCCCACTCGGCGCTGTCGTCGCCGCGGCGGCGGAATTCGACCGAATAGCTGACCGCGCCATAGTCGTCGTCGGCCCGGAAATGCAGCACGAGTTCACCCGTAGCCCGGGCCTCGGGCGCGTCGGTCATGCGCACGACCGGTTCGGTGTCGGGAATGATGTGGATGCGCCAGGACTGGCGGCGTCCGCCGGCGCGCAGTTCCGGCACGGCGTCACTCGCCAGCGGGATGCGGCTTTCCCACACGCCGTCGCCGATGCGGCGGTTCTCGCCGCGTGCGCTGTCGAGTCGTAGCGAGGGCTCGCGTCCCACACCGGCGGTCCGCACGATCAGCGTCGAGCCTTCCGGCGCCTCGATCCTTGCCATGTCCTCGCGAATGATGATCGGCGCGCGGCCGGTATAGGCAGGCGGATCGAGCCAGGCATCGACGGTCAGGTCGCCGCTCGACCGGTAGATCGGCCGGAGACCAAAAGCGTCGCCCAGGCGGCCGGCGGCGAACTCCCCGGCCACGCCGGCGCCGACGAACACGAACAGGACAAGTGCGACGCGCAAACCCCAGGCGTCGATCGCGGCCCAGGCCGCTTTCGGCCGGCGGGCATTGGCGCCCGACAGGCGTGCCGACATGCGGTCGCGGTGCGCCTGCCACAGCGCCGCGGAGACCTCGTCCCGGTCGGCCGGTTGGTCGAGCAGGGCTTCGTGCGGCCGGGCGGTGATGCCGGAGTCTTCCTCGACCCGGCGGGCGGCGTCTTCATGGGTCGGCGTGTTGAAGCGTTTCCAGGCCCGCCAGGCAAACGAGCCGGCCACACCCAGCCCGGCCAGAGCGGCCAGCGCACGCCACGGGTCGCCGACCGCGTCCCAAAGGCCGAACAGCGCCAGCCCGGCATAGACGGCAAGCAGGATCGCCACCGGCCACAGGACCGGCGCAAGGCGCTCCCACCAGAGCGCGGCAAAAGCCTTGTAGAGGGCGAACCGCTTCATCGGTTCAGAAGCTATCACGCCTTCCCGGCGCGAAAAGCCGCGGAGTCATTACACTTTGGTGAGTCAGAGCGTGACCGCCGTCTCGCCCGCCAGGTTGAACCAGGCGGGGGGCGGACGGTCGAGATCGCCGCGCAGGCCGCAGGCCGACAGGGTCAGCGCTGACAGCGCGATGAGGGCGAGGGTCAGGCGTTTCTTCACGACGTCGCTCCTTGAAGCCGGGCGCGCCAGCGCGCCACCTGTTCCTTAACCCGGACCGGGGCGGTTCCGCCATAGCTGGTCCGGCTTTCCATCGAGGCGCGCGCCGACAGGACGGAGAACACATCCTCGCGAATGTCGGGATCGACGCTGCGGAAGTCATCGAGTGTCAGGCCGGACAGCGGCACGCCCTTCGATTCGGCCAGCTTCACGGCCGTCCCGGCGATGTGGTGGGCGCTGCGGAAAGGCTTGCCGAGCTCGCGCACGACATAGTCGGCGAGATCGGTGGCGTCGGAATAGGCCTCGCCCGCCGCTTCGGCCATCGCCTCGGTGTTGAAGGTCAGGTCGCCCGCCATGCCGGTCATCGCCGCCAGCGCCAGTTCGAGGTCATCGAGCGCCCGGAAGACCGGCGCCTTGTCCTCCTGCAGATCCTTGGAATAGGCGAGCGGCAGCCCCTTCACCACGATCAGGAGCTGGTTCAGCGAGCCGATAATGCTGCCCGGCTTGGCGCGGACGAGTTCGGCGGCATCAGGATTGCGTTTCTGAGGCATGATCGACGAGCCCGTCGACCAGGCGTCGGACAGTTTCGCAAAGCCGAAGCGGCGCGACGTCCAGAACACGATCTCCTCGGCGAAGCGCGACAAATGCGTTGCGGTGATCGCCGCCGCCGACAGCACTTCCAGCGCGAAGTCGCGCGAGGAGACCGCATCAAGACTGTTGCCCATCGGCCGGTCGAACCCGAGCGCCTTTGCGGTGCGGTCACGGTCGATCGGGAAGGCGGTCCCGGCCAGCGCCGCCGCGCCGAGCGGGCTTTCATTGAGGCGCTTTCTCGCATCGGCAAAGCGGCCGCGGTCGCGGTCCGCCGCCTCGACCCAGCACAGGAGATGGTGGCCAAGGCTGATCGGCTGGGCGGTCTGCAGGTGCGTGAAGCCCGGCATCACGGTCTCGGCATGGCGTTCGGCCTGGTCCACCAGCGCGGCCTGATAGGCGGCGAGCGCCGCGTCGGCACGTTCGCACGCCTCGCGCATCCACAGCCGGAAGTCGGTCGCGACCTGGTCATTGCGCGAGCGGGCGGTGTGCAGCCGGCCGGCCGGTTCACCGATAATCTCCTTCAGACGCGACTCCACATTCATGTGGACGTCTTCCAGCGCCTTCGACCATTGCATCGCGCCGGAACGGACCTCGTCGCGCACCTGTTCCAGGCCGCGCCGTATCGCCGCGCCATCTTCGCTTGAAATGATGCCCCGGTCGGACAACATCTCCGCATGGGCGAGCGAGCCGGCGATGTCCTGCTCGGCAAGCCGCTTGTCGGTATCGATCGAGGCATTGATCGCCTCCATCACCGCCGACGGGCCGGCTTCGAAACGCCCGCCCCACAGGGCATTGGCCTGTTGGGATTTTGAATCGCGGGAGTCGTCGCGGCCTGTCATGGGTCGGCTCCTGATGGGAGGGAGGGCAATCGCCCGATGAAGTTTTCACCGCTCAAGGCCGGGCTGATCGCCCTGCCGGTCGTCGGCATTGCCGTGTTCCTATACGTGGTTTTCGCGGCCATGAACAATCCGTCGCATAGCGCCTTTTCCGACTATGCGACCGGTGAAATGCGCCAGCTGGAATTCCTCGAGGCGCCGCCACCCCGCCCTTCCACCGCCTTCGTCGATGGCGAGGGCAATTTTTCCGACTATGCGACCGGTGAAATGCGCCAGCTGGAATTCCTCGAGGCGCCGCCACCCCGCCCTTCCACCGCCTTCGTCGATGGCGAGGGCAATAGGGTGACGCTCGCCGACTATGAGGGCCAGGTCATCCTCGTGAATCTCTGGGCCACCTGGTGCGGCCCCTGCATCGTGGAGATGCCGGAACTCGACCAGCTTCAGGGCGATCTCGGCGGCGAGGACTTCCAGGTCGTCACGATCAGCCTCGACCGCTCGATCGAGGAACCGCGCGAATTCTACGCCGAGAACGGCATCGACCACCTGCCCCTGCTGCACGAGAACACGTTCGGCATCGCAACCGCCGCGCAGGCGCGCGGCCTGCCCATGACCATCCTCTACGACCGCCGCGGCATGGAGATCGCCCGCATGCCCCGCGACGCCCACTGGGCCAGCGAGGATGCGTACGCCTTCATCCGCGCCGCCATCGCCCGGGAATAGAAAAAGCCCCGGCTGTGCAGCCGGGGCTTTGTCCTTTCAGGCGGTGAGGGCGGTCAGTAACCGGCCTTCGCCAGTTCCTCGTCCAGTTCCGGCAGCGCCTTGAACAGGTCCGCCACGAGGCCGTAATCGGCGACCGAGAAGATCGGCGCTTCCTCGTCCTTGTTGATCGCGACGATGACCTTGGAGTCCTTCATGCCGGCGAGGTGCTGGATCGCACCGGAAATGCCGACGGCGATGTAGAGCTCCGGCGCGACGACCTTGCCGGTCTGGCCGACCTGGTAGTCGTTCGGCACGAAGCCGGCATCGACCGCGGCGCGCGAGGCACCCACGGCGGCGTTCAGCTTGTCGGCGATCTTGTCCAGCAGGTGGAAATTGTCGCCCGAGGCCATGCCGCGGCCACCGGAAATGACGATCTTCGCTGCCGTCAGTTCCGGGCGGTCGGACTTCGCCAGCTCTTCCGACACGAAGGCCGACTTGAACGGACCGGCGGGCGCATCGACGCTCTCGACCGACGCCGAGCCGCCGTCGCCGGCCTTCTCGAACGTCGTGCCGCGGACGGTGATGACCTTCTTCGCGTCGGTCGACTTCACCGTCATCATCGCATTACCCGCATAGATCGGGCGCACGAAGGTGTCGGCGCTCTCCACCGCCGTGATGTCGGAGATCTGCATCACGTCCAGCTTCGCGGCGACGCGGGGCATGAAATTCTTGCCCGTCGTCGTGGCCGGCGAAAGGATGGCGTCATACCCGTCGGCGAGCGACAGGACGAGCGCGGCCAGCGATTCCGCCATCGGGTGTTCAAGGTGGTCCGCATCGGCGTGCAGCACCTTGGCCACACCGTCGAGCTTGCCCGCGGCTTCGGCAACGCCGGAAGCGCCCTTGCCCGCGACGAGGACGTGAATGTCCCCGCCGATCTTCGAGGCGGCCGTCACGGCGGCGCGCGTCGCGTCGTTGAGGCTCTTGTTGTCGTGTTCGGCAATGACAAGAACGGTCATGATCAGAGCACTCCCGCTTCGTTCTTCAGCTTGTCGACCAGCTGGGCGACGCTCTCGACCTTGATGCCCGCTTCGCGCTTCGGCGGCTCGGTCACCTTCACCACTTCAAGGCGCGGCGAGATGTCGACGCCGTAATCCTCGGGGGTCTTGGTGTCGATCGGCTTGCGCTTCGCCTTCATGATGTTCGGCAGCGAGGCATAGCGCGGCTCGTTGAGGCGCAGATCGGTCGTCACGATGGCCGGGCCGTCGAGCTTGATCGTCTGCAGGCCGCCGTCGATCTCGCGGGTCACGGTGACATTGCCACCGTCGAGTTCGACCTTCGAGGCGAACGTGCCCTGCGGCCAGTCGAGCAGCGCGCCTAGCATCTGGCCGGTCTGGTTGGCGTCGTCATCGATCGCCTGCTTGCCGAGCACGACGAGGTCGGGGCTCTCTTCCTCGACGATCTTCGCGAGGATTTTCGCCACGGCGAGCGGTTCGACCCGGCCTTCGGCGGTGACGAGGATGCCGCGGTCGGCGCCCATGGCCAGCGCGGTGCGGATCGTCTCCTGCGCTTGCTGCGGGCCGATCGACACGACGACGATCTCGTCGGCCTTGCCCGCCTCTTTCAGACGGATCGCCTCTTCCACGGCGATCTCGCAGAAGGGGTTCATGCTCATCTTGACGTTGGCGAGGTCCACACCCGACTGGTCGGGTTTCACGCGGACCTTCACGTTGTAATCGACGACCCGTTTGACGGGCACCAGGATTTTCATGCGCGTGCGTCTCCGGTTCCGGCTCTGGCAAGCCATCTAGGGGGCTTGTCCGGCAAGGAAAGGTGAGGGCGGAAACTGCCCCCCGGACCCTGCCCTGTCAACGTGACGCTAGGGTCAACTGGCAGGTGGGGAATGTCCGCGCCGACGCGACTCCCTCTCCCTCCAGGGAGAGGGTGGTCCGAAGGACCGGATGAGGGGTCTTCCCCGATATTCCTCCCACAACCTGAATTCCCCGCGGAAGCGGGGACCCCGGCCGTTCGCGGCCCAATGGCGGCGCCGTCGGACCCAGCCAAGTCCCGGGCGCCTCTGCACCCCTTCGGATCGAGGTCCCGGATCGCGCTGCGCTTGTCCGGGATTTCAGTAAGGGAACAAAAAAAGCCGGCCCCTTGCGGAGCCGGCTTTCTCATGCGTCGGAGGGGATAACCCTATTCGGCGGCGTCTTCCGCCGGAGCCTGTTCGACCAGTTCGGTCTCGATCGTCAGCAGCACTTCGTCGGACACGGACGGAACCGCGAAGCCGAGGCCCCACTCCGAGCGGAGGAGGGTGCCGGTGGCCAAGAAGCCGAGCTTGGAGCGGCCGTCGCGCGTCACGTCCTGACGGTTCAGCGTCACGTCCAGCGTCACCGGATGGGTCAGGTCGCGGATCGTCAGCTCTCCCGTCATCGTGCCGGTCACGCCGTCTTCGGTCTCGAAAGACGTCGCGACGAAACGCGCGGTCGGGAATTGCTCGGTCAGGAAGAAGTCTTCCGAATTCAGGTGCGCGATGAAGCGGTCATGGTGCGCGCCGACCCAGAAGCCGTCATCGATGAGCGAGAAGGTGATGTCCACCACGCTGTTGGACGGGGTTTCCAGGTCGAGGTCGAGCGTGCCGTCATACTGGGTGAAATGGATGGCCTGGCGGGAATAGCCCTGGTGGTCCCAGCTCGCCCGGATCTCGGTATGGGTCCGGTCAAAGTCATAGCTGACAGGGGCGGCGGCGGCGGCCGGCGCGATCATCGCGGCGGCGGACAGGGCAATGGCGAAACGCTTCACGGGTCAAATCCTCCTCTGGGGGCGGTGACACCGCCCGTCTCGCGCATACACATAAGGAGCGTTTGGCCGCTGTCAGCCAGCGTGGGCGAAAATCGCTTATGCCCTGTGGGAAATAATCAACACTGGCCGCGCGTCAGCGCTGCCCGCCCGGCACCCATTTCACGTCCGCTCGGCCCTCGTCATTGGCGATGCGGGCGAGCACGAAGAGGAGGTCGCTGGCGCGGTTGAGATACTTGATCGCTTCGGCATTCACCGGTTCGCCCGCCTCGGCCAGCGCCACGGTGCGCCGTTCGGCCCGGCGCATCACCGTACGCGCGACATGCAGGCGGGCGGCGGCTTCGCTGCCGCCGGGCAGGATGAAGGAATCGAGCGGGTCGAGCTTCTCGTTGAAACGGTCGATATCGGCCTCGAGCGCACGGACCTGGTCCGCCGTGGCGCGCAGCGGTTCCCACTCCAGCTTCTCCCCCCGGTCGGGCACGCACAGATCCGCGCCGACATCGAAGAGGTCGTTCTGCACCCGCATCAGGACGGCGTCGATCGCGCTGCCGACCGGCAGGGCAGCGCGCGCCAGACCGATCGCGGAATTGGCCTCGTCCACCGTGCCATAGGCCTCGACCCGGGCGTCGGTCTTGGAGGTCTCGCTCATGTCGCCGAGCCGGGTTTTCCCGCCATCGCCGGTGCGCGTGTAGATTTTCGTCAGCCGGACCATGGGATTGCTGCGGCCTCCTTCCCGGTTCCGCACCGAAACTGGATCAGGCAGTCTGGCGATACAAGTCCGTAGACCGGAGACCGCCCATGATTGCCCTTGCCGCCGCCCTTCTGCTTCAGGCCGCCGAACCCGCCGCCGATGCGCAGCGCCTCGTCGATCAGGGTTCGCCGGGCGCGGTCGTGATGGTTCTGGATCAGGGCGATCCGGTAATCTCGGTCGCCGGGGTCCGGGCCGAAGGCTCCGACGCGGAAATCGAGCTGAACGACCTCTGGCATCTCGGATCGAACACCAAGGCGATGACCGCGGTTCTGGTCGCGCGCCTGGTGGAACAGGGCGTGGTCGAGTGGGACGACACGGTCGCGGAGTGGCTCGGCGACCGGGTCGAGACGATCCGCCCCGACTACGCGGACGCCACCTTCGCCGACCTCTTGCATCACCGCTCCGGCATCATCGCCAATCCCGGCCCGATCACCGCGCTGCAGCTGATGGGCAGTGACGACAGCCGCGACGTGATGGCCGACCGGCTGGTCTACGCGGCGGCCGTTCTGGATCATGACCCGGGCGCGGCGCCGGGCGAATTCCTCTATTCCAACGCCGGCTACACCGTGGCCGGGACCATGCTCGAGGCCGCAACCGGCGAAAGCTGGGAGACGCTGCTTCAGCGCGAGGTCTTCACCCCGCTCGGCATCGAACATGCCGGTTTCGGACCGCCCGGATCGACCGCTGCGGTGGATCAGCCGCGCGGCCATAGGGGCGGGATGTTCGGCGGGCTGAACGCCGTCCCGCCGGGCGCCCGCGCCGACAATCCGCCCGCCATGGGCCCGGCCGGACGCGTCCACATGTCGATGCAGGACTACGCGCTCTGGCTCGATGCGGTGATGGCCGGCGCGCGCGGCGAGGGCGATCCGGATTTCCTGTCGCCCGAGAGCTGGCAGATCCTGCTGACCCCGCCCGAAGGCGGCAACTACGCCATGGGCTGGGGCGTGACGGACGAGGGCGCGGTGCTGCGCCACGCCGGATCGAACACGATGTGGTTCGTTCAGGCCGTGCTCTGGCCGGAGGCCGATCGCGCCGCTGTCGCGGGCGTCAATGAGGGCCGGCTCGACCGCGTCGCCCCGCGCGTGGGTGAGGTCGTCCTGGGCTATGCGCCGGAGTGATGCGCCCTCGTGCTTCGAGGCCCCCGACCTTCGAGACGCCGCTTCGCGGCTTCTCAGGACAGGGGACTCCTCAGCATGAGGGCTGAACAATTCTCCTCATCCTGAGGCGCGGCCGGCAGGCCGCCTCGAAGGGCGAGGAGAATTCAGACCTATCCCGAAATCGCGCCGCGGATGATGAAGCCGAGCACCATCAGTGCGATGGCGGCGAATTGCAGGCCGACGCGCCAGCGCATCAACACATTCGATCGCGCCGAGGAGCCTTCGCCGCCGCGCGTCATGTTGACGAGGCCGGCGATGAGCGTGACCAGCACCAGGAGGAGCGCCACGCCGATCATGATGTTCACGAAGATGAGCATATCGACCTATCTGGACCGGCCGGTCCGTTCGGCAAGCGCCTAGCTGCGCCAGCGCAGCGTGGCGGGCTTCACCGGATTGACGAAGGGGTCGCCGGACTGGCGGTGCTTCCGCCACGCCTGCTTCAGCTTGTAATACCACTTGGCCTGCACGTCGGCGTCGTGGATCAGCATCAGCTTCGGGTCGTAGGCGAGGCCCTTCTGCTGGGCATTCACCGCGTCGCGGTCCTGGCGGACGAAGGTGGTGATCGCCTTCCTCAGGATGGCGTTCGGCAGGATCTCGAAGATCGGGTGCTTCCAGTAGACGACGATGGTGATTGTCGTGGAATCCGCCGTCGTCGGCGTCACCGCGGTGAAGCCGGTGAAGAAGGAATTGCCGACCTTGATGTATTCGGTGCGAAGCCCTGGCAGCTGGAAGCGGATCTCGGTCTCCGGCTTCGCGCCGAGGATCTTGTAGGCGAAGGAGTTCGAGGACGGCCGGTGCGGCAGCATCGAAAAGCCGCGCTCCACGGGGCCGAATTTCTTCGCCTTTTCATGGACGGATTTCTCCGTCCGCCACCACCACTGGCGGTGAATGTAGGGGATGTGCGCCGGGTCCATCAGGCCGATCACTGCGTGATCGACATGGCAGTTGAACACTTCGCGCTCGACCATCTTCACCCGCGCATCCTCGGGCAGGTCGAGATGCGGCGGGCCCAGGTCTGGCGCGGCTTCGGGATCGGCCCCGAACCAGATCCAGATCAGGCCCTGCGCCTCGTGCACCGGATAGGAGCGCACGCGGATTTTCGAGACATCCATCGCTTCGGCCTGGTCGGCGGTCAGCGAGGGTATGGCGGCGCAGCTGCCGTCCTTGCGGAAGCGCCAGCCGTGATAGGGGCATTCGACGGTGGTCTCGCCGTCCTTGTTCACCATCCGCCCGGTGGACAGGATGATGCCGCGGTGCGGGCAGATATCCCGCATGGCGAAGGCCTCGCCGTCATGCGTGCGGCCGAACAGGACCGGCTCACCCAGGATCTGGCGGTGCAAATGCTGGCCGGGCTTCAGCTCGCTGGCGACGGCGCCGAAATACCAAAGGTCGCGCAGGAAGCCGTCATCTGTGACGGCTTCGTCGGAAACGCGCGGTGCCGGGGTCGGGCTCTGTCCGGTGTCGGGTGCCATCCCCGCCTTCTACGCCTCCGGCCCCGGCTTCGCAAAGGGCGGAGTTGCCGCAGGCTTCGCGCGGCGCTGCGCCAGCCATACTCCGGTCAGGACGAGGCCCGCGCCGAGGAACTGGATCGCGACCAGCGCCTCGCCGAACATCACCCAGCCCGCAATCGCAGACACGACGGGCTGGATCAGGATGATGATCGAGGCGACCGGCGCGGGCACGCGCCCGAGGCCGAAGGCGACGCTGCCCTGTCCGCCGATCTGCACGCCGAGCGCCAGGCCGATCAGGATCAGCCACTCAATTCCCGAGGGCGGCATCAGGCTCTCCCCCATGCCGAACGCCACGATCAGCAGGACGGGCGCCGAGGCGAGGCTGGTCCACAGGATGACCATGCCGGTCGAGGCAAAGGCCCGCGCCCGCCGTACGGCGAGGATATAGCCCGCATACCAGACCGCCGTGATCAGTGAGAGCGCGTCGCCGGGAAGCCGCTCCGGCGCGATCGAGATGTTCGCGGCGGACAGGAGGCCCGCCCCCGTCACCGCCACGGCGGCGGCGATCAGGAAGGCGCGGGTCGGACGGTCGCGGAAGATCAGCCAGCTCGCCAGCACCACGAAGACCGGCTGGAGATTGGCGAGGAAGGTCGCGTTGGCGACCGTCGTGATCTTGATACCCGAATGCCAGAAGGCGAGATCGCCGGCGAAGAGGAGTCCCGGCAAAGCGAGATAGAGATATTTCCGCCAGCCCGGCGGTGCCGCCTGCGGTCTCGGATTGCGGTCGATCCCGGCCCAGATCAGCACGGCGGGGATGGCGAGCGCCATGCGCCAGAAGGCCACCGCCGTCGGCTCCATTGCCGACAGCTTCACCAGCGGCGCGGCCATGCCGATGCCGATCGCGCCGACGATCAGCACGATGGTCCCGATGGCGATCTGCCGCGGCGTCAGATGATCGGTCGAATCCCCCATGGGGCGGAGCCTAATCCCGGAAGCCGAGCCGCGTCAGCACGTCTTTCCGCATCACGACACTCCGGGCCAGGCATGGCCGGCGCGGCGGGCGTTTCAATCCCGAGGCCCGTTGCGTGAAGGGGTTACAGGCCTTCGCTTCGCCAGATGGAAGCGAGCCGGTCGGAACCGAAGAGAAGTTCCGGCCGGTCCTTGCGTAGGGCGACGTGCCAGTCGTCGAAGACCTCGTAGGTCGCGTCGACATGGACGGGCGGGCCGTAGCGCGCGACCAGCAGGTCGCGTAACCGGGGCACGTCTGCCGGTCCGAGCAGCAGCCAGACCTGTTCCAGCTGCCCGTCGCCGAAGACGAGCTCCAGCTTGCGCGGATAGCCCGCCACGACCGGGCCGACGCAATCGAGCTGCTGCTGACGCTCCGGTTCGGTGAGCAGCCACGCCTCGTCGATGTCGCGCAATACGGCGAACGTGCAGGCATGCCCGGCTTCGACCTCCATCGCTGCGACATCCGACCCGAAGCGGATGATTTCCGGCACCGTGAAGGGCGCGACAGCCACCTCCGGACTTTCGTTTCGCCAGACCGGATTGTCCCAGCCGAGCGGCATCCAGGCGAGTTCAAGATCAGCAATTGCGAAGGCCTGTCCGGTCGCGGCGTGCGTTACCACCATGTCGGGCATGAAGACCTCGAAGCCGTCGATCTCGGCGACGGGGTCGGCCTCGGGCCGCATGGCCTCGACGGCACCCCGGGTCTCGATGGCGACGAGCGACCCGTCGGCAAACGTCATCACGGCATCGCCGGCTGCCCTGCCGTCCGGCAAGGTGTAGCCGCGACACAGGATGTGCGTCTCTGTGGTTTCGGCATTCGGAAAGGCCGTCGGGCTGACGTCAAATCGCTGTTGCGCCTGACAGGCCTCCTCCAGTCGCGGCATGGCGTCGGTCAGGCTGAGTCCGGGCGTCAGGGGGTCCGTCCGGGCTTCGGCCAGGGCGGAGGTCAGGCACAGGGCGAGAGGAATGAGGGTGCGCAGGGCAGGCATCGGCATCTCCGTCGTTTCGTGAAAGATGCGTGCTCGGCCGCTTGCGGATGCACGGGGCCTGCCATCAGTCGGCCAATCGCGCCCGGATATCGTCAGCCGAGACCCCCGCCTCGCGCATCGACTTCAGCGTTGCCGACTTGTCGCGCTTGGCGAAGCGCTTGCCGTCCGGCCCGGTCAGAAGACCATGATGCCGCCAGACCGGGACCGGCAGGCCAAGGAGGTGGATGAGCAGGCGGTGCAGATGCGTCGCGTGATAGAGGTCCTGCCCGCGGATCACATGCGTCACGCCCTGCAGCGCGTCGTCGTGCACGACTGCCATGTGATAGCTGGTCCCGACATCCTTGCGCGCCAGGATCACGTCGCCGAGCAGGTCCGGGCGGATCGGAATCTTGCCGGTCTCGCCGTTGGGGCCCTTGCCTTCTTCGGTGAAGCTCAGCCCGCCCCAGTCCGCGCCGAGCCGTTCACGGCAGGCGCCGAGCGACAGCCGCCAGGCATAGGGCTCGCCCGCAGCCAGCCGCGCGGCCTCTTCGTCGGCGCTCAGCGGTTCGTCCGGCCCGGCATAGATCACGCCGTCGGGGCCTTCGCCGGGATGGTGCGGCGCGCGCTCGATCTCCTCCATGATCTCCTTGCGGGTCTTGAAGCAGCGATAGACGAGCCCGTCTGCGCGCAACCGGTCGAGGGTGGCGGCGTATTCCGGGAAATGCTCGCTCTGCCGGCGCACCTCGCCGTCATGGGTGATGCCCAGCCAGTCGAGGTCTTCGAGGATCGCCGTCTCGAACTCCGGCTTGCAGCGCGTCCGATCGATATCCTCGATGCGGAGCAGAAAACGCCCGCCCGCCTCCCGCGCCGCGCGCCACGCCGTCATCGCCGAATAGGCGTGACCGAGATGCAGATAGCCGGTGGGGGAGGGCGCGAAACGCGTGACGAAAGCCATGCCACTGCATCGCGCGCCCGGGCCGGGGCTTCAAGAGCCGACTTGCGTGACTATAGTCCGCCGACGCGAAACGCCGGAGACGAATGGACATGATGCTGATCGACGGACCCCGCCAGCCGCCCGCTTCCGGCGGCCGCCCGAAAAAGCTGGTGATCTTCCTTCACGGCTATGGCGCGAATGGCGAGGACCTGATCGGTCTGGCCGGTCCCTGGGCGCGCGAACTGCCCGACGTGCAATTCGTCTCGCCCAACGCTCCCGAATCCGTGCCCGGCGCGCCCGGCGGTTATCAGTGGTTCCCGCTGACCCGGCTCGATCCGTCGGAGACCGAGCGCGGCACGAAGCAGGCTGCCCCGGTCCTGCAGTCCTTCATCGAGGGCGAGATGAAGCGCTATGGCCTCGGCCCGTCGGACGTCGCGCTCGTCGGCTTCTCGCAAGGCACGATGATGGCGCTGCATGTCGGCCTCCGGCAGGAACAGCCCTTCGCCGGCATTCTCGGCTTTTCCGGCGCGCTGGCCGGGCGCGAGGGGCTGAAGGGCGAGATCGCCTCGAAACCGCCCGTCATGCTGATTCACGGCGATCAGGATCAGGTCCTGCCGCTAGGCTTCATGTTCGACGCCTGCGAGGGGCTGGTCGAGGCCGGGCACGGCGCGCAATGGCATATCTCGCCGGGAATTCCGCATGGAATCGGCCCCGACGGGATGGAGCTGGGCGCTCACTTCCTGCGCAAGGTGTTGTCCGGACGCTACGGTCAGACCACAATATCTGGGGTCTGACAGCGCTTGTCATAGGCGCGTCACGCGAACAGGACTATATCTTCTGTCATGGATCGGACGGCCGGGTATGGCGATGCCGTATCTTCAGCCCGGCCCGAACCTTCGGGAGGCGCGTTTTCAGTACGCTCTCAAGACCTGACCGGTTACTGACCGGTGCGGCCGGCAACGGAGGCCGCGATGCAAGTGCTCGATAAGGCACCGCAGGGCTGGCCCTGTCTGGTTCTGAACGCCGACTATCAGCCGCTGTCCTATTGGCCCCTGTCGACCTGGCCGTGGCAGGAGGCGGTGAAGAACGTCTTCCTCGACCGTGTCGATGTGGTCTCCAGCTACAATGAATGCGTCCACAGCCCGTCCCTGACGATGCAGGTTCCTTCGGTGGTGGCGCTGCGCGAATTCGTGCCGCAGAACCGTTTCCCGGCCTTCACCCGCTATAACGTCTGGCTGCGCGACGGCTTCAAATGCGTCTATTGCGGTGCGGACGACGTCCACAACCTGACCTTCGACCACGTCATCCCGCGCTCGCGCGGCGGTGAGACGTCGTGGGAGAACATCGTCGCGGCCTGTGCGCCCTGCAATCTGAAGAAGGGCAATCGCACACCGGCCGAGGTCGGGATGGTGGCCTCGCATCTCGCCATGCGTCCGACCATGCACCAGCTGCAGGCGCAGGGGCGACGCTTCCCGCCGAAATACCTGCATCAGAGCTGGCTCGACTTCCTCTACTGGGACGTCGAGCTTACGTCCTGACCGCGCCCGCGGGCGGGGCCGAGGCTGCGCGCCGGGCTGGCAAGGCACCGAACACCAGACCACAGACGAGACCGATCAGTGCGCTGGCGCCGAATACGGACGGCTCGAAACTGATCGGCCAGCTCCAGGCGCGTGATGCCGCCACGCCGATCGCCAGCGCCAGCACGCCGCCGAGCGCGCCGCCGAGCACGCCCAGCACGGCGTTCTCGGTCAGGAATTGCAGGATGATGTCGGACTTCGATGCGCCGAGCGTGCGCCGCAGCGCGACTTCCCGGCGGCGTTCCGATGCCGCCGCCGCCACCGCGGAGCCATAGCCGATCAGGCCAGAGATCAGGCCGACACCCGCGATCACGAAAAGCAGCCGCGCGACCAGTTCGCGCTGCTGGCGCAGGCTGCGTACCGAAGCGGTCGGGTCGGCATAAAGGAAAGGCGAGGCCTGCGAATAGGGCACGCCGTAGCGCCGGCGCAGCGTGCGGTCCGCCCACATTTCGGCCCGGGACAGATAGCGTCCGTCATTCAGGATCAGCGTCAGCTGGGTGGCCTCGTCCGGGGCCATGACCGTGGTGTAGGTGAAATAGCGCGAGGCCGCGCCGAACGTGGTCAGGATCGCGCCGGCATAGCGTTCCGCGATCCGGTTCTGCGGTTCGCCGAGCACGCCGATCACCTCGCAGGACACGCCATTGATCCGGATCGGCCGGCCGACCGCCACCTCGTCGGGGAAGAAGCGCCGCGCGGCATAATCCCCCAGTACGCAGATTCGCCGCGACGTGTTGGCTTCATCGTCCGTGATGTGGCGTCCGGCGGCCAGCGGCGCGCTCGCCTCGCGCCGGAAGTCGCCATAGACGCCATAGACTTCGGTCTGCCCGTGCTCTCCGGGCGTATCGACTTCCGCGCCATAGAGAATGCGCCACGCCGCCGCGCTTTCCACGCCCGGCACCGCCTGACGCAGCCGTTCGATATCGGACAGGCGCGGCGACCCGACCCGGTCTTCGACAAAGAAATTCTCGCGGATCACCAGCGATCGGCCATAGGCGCCGAACGACATCTGCTCGATCCGGCGTTCGAAGCCGCTGAGCACGCCGGCGACCAGCGCCACGGTCGCGACCGAGATCGCCAGCGCGATCAGGGTGGCGGATGTTCGCGCCGGGCGGCTCGCCAGCCCCCAGATCGCTTCGCGGAAGACGTCGCCGGGCTTCATCGTGCCGCCCCCGTCTCGGTGATGCGGCCATGGCGCATCTCGTAGATCCGGTCGGCGAGCGGCATCAGATCCCGGTCATGCGTCGCCAGGATCACCGAAGCGCCGCGCTCCTTCATCTCGCCGATCCGGCGGGCGACATCCTGTGCCGTCGCGGCATCGAGCGCCGCGGTCGGTTCGTCGCAAATGAGGATGTCGGGATCGCAGACGATGGCGCGGGCCAGCCCGGCACGCTGGCGTTCCCCGCCGGAAAGCTCGCCCGGCGCGTGATGCATCCGGTCGGCCAGGCCGACGGCTTCGAGCGCGGCCTGCGCCCGGTTCTCGCGCTCCCGGCGCGGCACGCCGCGATAGATCAGGGGCAGGGCGGTGTTGTCGAGGATCGGCTTGCGGTCGATCAGGCCGGCGTCCTGGAACAGGAAGCCGAGATGCGCGCGCCGCAGCCGGGCCCGGTCGTCCTCGCTTGCCTTTGTGACGTCGTCCCCATTGAGCAGGACCTGACCGCCATCGGGCGGATCGAGCAGGCCGAGTATGGCCAGCAGGGTCGACTTGCCGGACCCGGAGGGCCCCATGATCAGGACCAGCTCCCCGGCGCGGGCTTCGAAATCGGCCGAATCGAGCGCGACCACGTCGCTGCCCCCGCTGCGCTTGTACCGGCGGCTGACACCGGCGACCTTCAATCGCACGGGCCGATCACCGTCCGTCATCAGCCGGGCCGACTATGATCAGATCGCCCTCCTCGACCTCGCCGTCCGCGATCTCGAAGAAATCGAGATCCTGGATGCCGACACTGATCTCGCGCATTTCGGGCGATCCCGACTCGAGCACGAAGATGCGCGCACGGTCGCGCGCAATCAGAAGCCCGACTTCGATGCTGGCCAGGAAGGTGCGGCGCATTTCCGGCGTGTCGAACCGCGACAGCGAGCCGCGTTCTTCCGCCAGCCGCAGGGCGGCTTCAGGCAGTTCGGGTTCGTAGTCGTCGGGAATGAAGTAGAGCGTCTCGATCGGCGCGCGCAGCACGCTGCGCGCATCGCTGTGCACGAATTCGACCGAGGCGGTCATCCCCGGCAACAGGCGCTCGCCCGGGTCCATGGCGCGGATCTCGACCGGATAGCTGACCAGCCGGCCGGTGCGGATCGGCGCGCGGCGGATCGGCCCGCTCTCGCCCTCGAAATACTCGTTCGGATAGGCATCGACCGTGAAGCGGACGCGCATGCCTTCCTCGATCCGGCCGACATCATTCTCCGCCACGCGGGCCTCGATGACGACTTCGGTCAGATTGGCGGCGATGACGAACAGGGTCGGCGCGGTCTGCACCGCGTTGACCACCTGACCGGCCTCGACCCGGCGTTCGAGAACGAAACCGTCGATCGGCGCGCGGATTTCCGTCCGGCCGAGAGCGAACTCGGCATCCTCGACGCGGGCTTGGGCCAGCGCCACGCTGGCCTGCGCCCGGGCCAGGTCGGCGCGCGCCGAGCGCACGGCGAACTCCCGGTCCTGCAGCGCCGAGGCAGAGCCCGCACCGCGGCCCGTCAGGGTCCGGATCCGCTCCAGTTGCGCGTTCTGGGAATCGTATTCGGCGGAGGCGGAATCGCGATCCGCCGACGCCATGTTCAACTGGGCTTCCGCCTGACGCAGGGCGGCCTCGAACGGAGCCGGGTCGATCCGCGCGAGCAACTGGCCAGCCTCGACCGGCTCGTCGAAATCGACGAGGACTTCAGCCACCGTTCCGCTGACTTCCGCGCCGACCTCGACCGCCGCGGCGGCCTGAATCTCTCCCACCGCCGGAACGATGTCGACAATGTCGCCGCGCGTGATCGGAATGACGCGGTAGCCGGCGCGCTCGAAGATCTGGGTGTCGCTGTTCGGGCCATCGTCAGGTCCGGAGCCGCCGGAACAGCCGGCGGCAAGCGCAAGAACAAGACAGCAGGCGGCCAGTCGTTTCATCATCGGCGAGGGCTCTGACCCGGTATTGCGGGTACGCGTTTGCACCGTCCGGTTATGACCCTATTCGGTGCCAGCGTCACCTTCTTCGCCCGGAAGGGTCAGGCTGATCGCACGGATCAGATATTCGCCGGTATCCGTCTGTAACGGCCAGCCAAAGCGGGTCGACAGAGCGATCGTCCGCGAGGTTGTCACCGTCGTGTCGGGGTCGGGCCGGCGGCCCGGCATGTAGGACCGCGAGTCGGAGACCACGCGGTAGAAGCGGACCGGCTCCTCCGCGCCATCGACGTCGACCGTCCCGCACCCTTCGAAGGTGATGATGAACGGCCCGCGGATCGTCCGCGTGCGATTGCCCATCGCCGAGGTCTCGGCGCGTTCGGTCGTCGCGGTGTCGCCTGGCTCCAGCCCGGTCAGCATCTTCAGTGGATCGTCGGAATAGCCATAGCGGCGGCGGCCTTCATCCCCGTCCATCGGACCGGAATCCAGCATGAACAGTGCCGCCACGGACCGCTGTTCACGCGGCGGGAAAAGGCGCTCCCCGGCCATGTCGAAGGACGAAATGCTCTGCCGGATCCACTCGGTTTCCGCCCCGTCGCTTTCCCCGATCCGGTTCAGCGTCGTGATGCTCAGCGCCCGGCCGTCGTCATTGACGGTCTCGTACAGGATTTCCATGCCGGCGGGCGGCGGCACGTAGGAATCGAGAGCGGCACAGGCGGGGTCCCCGTCCTGTGCCGCCATCGCCAACGATGCCCCGAAAAGCGCTGGGCCGAGGCCCGCGATTTCAAGAAAGAGCATGCGGTAAACTCCAGAAGGCCTAGAAGCTCAGCTCTACAACCTTTGGATTAATCGTCAATGCACGCGACGATGCAACCCACCTGGCAGCCGTCGAGGCAGGCATTGAGCTCGCCCTCGTCGTCGCCATAGGCGTTGTTGCAGTAGAAATTACAGATACCACCGCATGTCTGGCAGTTGGCATAAACAGCCGTGCTCAGCATCAGCGCGCCGACCACACCCACAGCGATCCGATACAGTTTCATAGCAAGTCCCCTACGATTACTCGAACGTCCCGCCACTCCGCGGGTCGCCTGAATCTACCGGGGGCTGTTAACCTAAGTAAACAAAAACTTAACGCGCCACTGCAATTGAGCGTAAGCCATCAGATGCGCTTGCAAATTTCGATTGCGGTACGGCAACCGGTCTTGATGGCCGCGGACAGGAGCGGATATCCGGCGGCTTCGCGCGCCCCTTCGTGCAGGGCGGTGTCCCGATGGGCGATCTCTTCCTCGCGGAACTGGGTGAACTGCGCCGCAAGCCCGGTTTCGCCCATGGTTTCAAGCGTTTCGATCTGACCGGCATAGTGCCGCTCGATCACGTCCTCGACCGCTTCGGTGCAGGCGTGGGCGGCTTTCTCGCCCATCAGGGCGGTGCCGACGCCAAGCGCGCGTCCGGCGATCTGCCACAGCGGCATCATCAGCGTCGGGCGTGATTCGCGCTCCGCGATCAGCGCGTCGAACGCGTCGAGATGGTGCTGCTCGTCGGCTTCCATCTGCTTCAGTTGTGCGGCCACCCGGCCCTTGGACGGGATGCGGTCGAACACCGCGCGCTGGCCCTGATAGATCGTCACCGCGCCGTACTCGCCGGCATGGTCGACGCGCACCATCGCCTTCACACTCTCGCCGCCGGACCGCGAACCGGGCAGGGGCGGACGTTCCGCGCGGCTCATGCCCGCCTCCAGGCGATCAGCCCGCTCAGGGCTGCCAGTGCGGCAGACATCAGAGCATTGTAGCCCGCCATCGAGATGCCGAAGAGCGTCCAGGCCGCCTCGTCGCACAGCACGATGGGGTCGCCGCCGCCATTGAGAAGGGCGTTCAGATCGTTCATCGACACGCTTGTGTCGCCGGTGTTGGTGCAGGTGGAGGGACCCTCCCACCAGCCATATTCGATCCCGGCATGCCAGAAGGCGAACCCGGCGGAATAGACGAAGATCGCGCCCACGAGCAGGCAGGCGAGCCAGCCGAAGCGGCGCGTGCCCGGTGCGAAATGCATCACAAGACCTGTGAGCAGGCCTGCGCCGATCACCGCCTGATGGATATGCCGCTGATCATAGCAGAGCGCGCACGGCGCGTAGTGCAGCACGTATTGAAAGAAATACGCCCCGCCCAGAATCAGCGCGGAGGCGAGTGCGGCGAACAGCGGCCAGCGATGGGCGGCGGGTAGCATCATGGTTCAAACGATAGGCGAGCGGCGCGCGGGCGCAAGCATGCAGGGCTGCGGCGGTCAGCCGCCCCCGCCCAAGAAGCCGCGCGCCCATTCGACCATGGCGTAGATCAGCGTCGGTCCGCCGACGACGAGCAGCGCGATCCACGCCACTCCGAAGACCAGGCCAAGCAGGATAAGGAGGCCGTCGCGCGTGATCAGGCCGAGCGAGCCGAGCGTAATCGCCATGCCCGGAGCAGAATTCGTCAGCGGCAGCGGCACCAGGATGGAGGCACAGAACAGGCAGAAGAAGGCCCCTGTGACCCGCTCCCCGATCGGCCCGGACAGGAAGAGCAGGCGCGGCCGCGCCAATGTCTCGAGCCAGCCGAACCAGCGCCGTCCGTTCTTCGCCATCGACTGAAGCCCGTCCTTGCCGATCCGCCGCTGGGCGAATTTCTGCGGCAACCAGGGTTCGCCAAGCCCGGCGACCATCTGGCCAGCCAGCACGATCATCGGCAGGGCGACGACCTGCGGTACGAGATAGAGAAACGGAATGCACACCGGCAGGGCGAGCGCGAACAGGACGACGCCGAAGGCGCGCTCGCTGAGGGCCTCGATGAAATCCTCCAGAGTGATGCCATCTTCGGGTGCGTCGGTGGCGATTTCCTCCAGACGGGCGATCAGACCGGTCGCGCTTTCCTTTTCCTCGAAATCGGATGGGGCGTCGGTCATGGCGGCTCCGGCTGCAGCGTGAAGGCGGCGAGAAACTAGGCGAGCCGGACCGCGGCGTCGAGCGCGCTTGCGTGTTGATTTGCCGCGCGACCGGAGGCAAGTTCCGCCCGCTTCACGGCAAAGGCCCCCGTGGCGGAATTGGTAGACGCGACGGACTCAAAATCCGTTTCCTTCGGGAGTGTCCGTTCGAGTCGGACCGGGGGCACCACTTTTTCTTCTGTTCTCCCTCGCTCCGCTCGGTCGATCCTCGCTAAAGCTGCGGGCGCGCAGTCGCGCTTGCGGACCCTGCGGGTCCGAACTCACGCCATCCGAAACGCGGTTTCCGACCCTACGCCGCGCCCACTGGGCGGCTGCCGCCGATATTCAGCACCTTTTTCACCAGACCCGTGATCAGCGTGGCGAGGGTGGCGACCGCGACATCGATCGCGATGCGTCCGCCAAACCCGTCGAGCAGGCCCGGTTCGTCGGCGACATCGCCGGCGCGTTCCGCCATCGCCATCGACACCGTCTCCGGTTGGCCGGTGACCATCATGGTCAGGCGTTCCTGCAGGCCGATGTTGAAGGCGAGCACGTCCTCAAGGACCGGATGCAGCGACAGGTCGAACATCCCGGCGAGCTGCGCCGCCAGCGAGGACAGCATCGACCAGGTGATCAGGGCGAGCGGGATGGCGATGACCCAGGAGATCACGGTGCGCCGGGCGGGATAGAAGATCATCGCCAGCGCCGCGAACACCATGACGCCATAGCCGATCTCGGCGGCCCATGGCACGGACTGACCGAGGAAGAATCCGCCGAACACGCCGACAATGCCGAGGGCGGCGAGGAACACGTAGAGCCTGAGCATGGCCGTACACCCTTTTTTCGCGCTTTGAAGCGACCTTATCAGAGACGGTTAACGGCGCGAAGATGAAACCGGCCTGAACGGGCAAATCGGCATTCCGGCAAGGCCTGTAACATTGCGAAGTGAACCGTGTTCACTTTTGCCGCCTTGCCTTTCTTGACCGGGGGAGTCGCCCCCTTATCGTCGCGCCTTCGGTCCATCAGAGGCCGGCATCGGGGAGTAACGAGAGTATGGGTCCGATCAGCTATCTCGGCCGCGAATTCTTCTATCTGAAGGAACTTCTGCGCGTGACGCGGGAGGTGGGCTGGATCAAGCCGGATTCCGAGACTCTGACCCCCGACCATCTCGAACAGATTGTCGACAAGCACCGCGACGAACCGGTTTTCATCACCGAAACCGGTGAAGTCAGCTATGCCGAGTATGACGCCTATGCGAACCGCGTGGCGCACTGGGCGCTGGGGCAGGGGCTGAAGCCCGGCGACACGGTCGCCCTCTTCCTGACCAATCGCTGGGAATACATCGCACTGTGGTACGGCCTGTCCAAGGTCGGCGTCGTCTCCGCGCTGGTGAACTACCAGCTCCGCGGCGCGTCGCTGGCGCACTGCCTGTCGATCTCCGGTGCCAGCACCGTCATTCTCGAGGACGAGCTGAAGGAGGCGTTCGACAGCGCCTGCGACGACATCGGCTGCGAGATGGCCCCCTGGTATCTTGACCGGACACCGGCCCCGGAAGGGGCGGGCGATTTCGACGAGGCCATCGCCGGCCAGCCCGCCGACCGCCCCTCGCGCGAACATCGCGCGAATCTGCGGGCGCGCGATGCCTGTTTGAAGATGTACACGTCCGGCACGACGGGCATGCCGAAGGCCGCCCCGCTCGCCCACACGCGGGTCATGTACTACCTCAACATCTTCTCCGCCGGCTGCAATGCCGGCCCGGGCGACCGCATGTTCATGGTCCTGCCGCTCTATCACTCGACCGGCGGGTTGTGCGGCGTCGGCTGCGCCATCTCGCGCGGCGGCGCGCTGATCGTGCGCAAGAAATTCTCCGCCTCGCTGTTCTGGGACGAGGTGCAGCGCTATCGCGCGACCCTGTTCATGTATGTCGGCGAGCTTTGCCGCTTCCTCCTGTCGACCCCGCCGAACCCGACCGAGGACGACCACGACATCCGCTGCATCATCGGCAATGGCCTTCGCCCCGATATCTGGGTGGAGTTCCAGGAACGCTTCGCCATCCCGCGCATCATGGAATTCTACGGTGCGACCGAAGGCAATGTCGGTCTCGTCAATCTGGACTCCAAACCCGGCGCGATCGGGCGCATTCCGCCCTGGCTGGAATGGCGGTTCAACGTGGCGCTGGCGGCGTTCGACTATGCGACCGAAAGTCCGGTGCGTGGCCCTGACGGCTTCTGCCGCAAGGCCGAACCGGGCGAGGTCGGCGAGGCGATCGGGCGGATCGATCCGAACGACACCCGCTTCCGCTTCGAGGGCTATCAGAACAAGGAAGAGACGGCGAAGAAGATCCTCCGCGACGTGTTCGAAAAGGGCGATGCCTGGTTCCGCACCGGCGACCTGATGAAGCGCGACAAGGCGGGCTATTTCTATTTCGTCGACCGGGTCGGCGACACGTTCCGCTGGCGCTCGGAAAACGTTTCCACCAACGAGGTCGCCGAGGCGATCGGCCGCTTCCCCGGGGTTCAACAGGCCAATGTCTATGGCGTCGAGGTGCCGGGATATCCCGGCCGCGCCGGCATGGCCGCGCTGGTCGTCGCGCCAGACTTCGATCTGGCAGGCCTGCGCGCGCATATCCACGAGGCGCTACCGGCCTATGCCCGTCCGGTCTTCATCCGCCTTCAGCAGGAAACCGACACGACCGGCACGTTCAAATTCCGCAAGGTCGACTTGGTGAAGCAGGGCTATGATCCGAAGACGGTGAAGGACCCGCTCTGGTTCGATGACGACGAGAAGGGCTATATTGCGCTGAAACCGGCCCTGTTCACCGCCATCAACGACGGAACGAAACGCCTTTGACGACGATCACGCCGCAATCGGTCCTGACATTCTGGTTCGAGGAGATCCCGCGCGAGCGCTGGTTTGTCTCCGACGCGAAGTTCGACGCCAGGATCCGCCGGCGCTTCGCGAAGGCGATCGAGGCCGAGGCGCGGCGCGCCGATCCGGACGGCCATCCCTGGGAGGATACGGCGGACGGGGCGCTTGCCCTCATCATCCTGTTCGACCAGCTGACACGGAACACCTGGCGCGGTTCGGGCAAGGCCTTCGACTTCGACCATCTGGCCCACGCCGCCGCCTTCCGGCTCGTCGACAGCGGGCTCGACTGGACGATCACACCGGAGCGCCGCTCCTTCGCCTACATGCCCTTCATGCATTCCGAGGACATCGAGGATCAGGACCTCTGCGTCGCCCTGTGCGCCGAACGCCTGCCCGAGAGCGACAACACGGTCGAACACGCGAAGAAGCACCGCGAGGTGATCGAACGCTTTGGCCGCTTCCCGTATCGCAATGATGCGCTGGGGCGGACCTCGACGCCGGAAGAAGTCACCTATCTCCGCAATGGCGGCTACGCACCCGGCGCGAAACGCCCGGCAAAATCCTCCGACACGGCAGGATCGTCACGAACGCCGGTCTCAGAGCAATCAACCAACGATAATTAAATCAATAACTTGGGCGCGCCTGGCGCTGGCCCGGCCCTTGCTCCCTCTCCGGTCAAACCCATCCGGAGAGTTTTCATCCCATGCACCCGTCCTCCCGCATCACCCCCGATGACATGCGCCAGATCGCCTTCACCCTCGTCGACCGTCATGGCGCGCGCGCTATCGGCTATGCCGACGAGGCCGTGGGCGAGATGGAGGCCTTGGGCGATGACGGCCGCGCCGACGCCTGGCGCGCCCTGCGTTCAGTGATGGAGGATGCGCTCGCCGGCCGCCTCGATCGCGCGGGCGAACTCACGGTGCATTAGGTCCGACGCGGCCTCGAAGCACCAGGGCGCTTGCCCGCATCCCTCCGCCCGGCTATCGCCAATCCATGAGCGATTTCGGAAAAGAGTTCTGGACCAAGCTGGGCATGTCGGACCCGTTCGCGTCCGACGCCATGATCGCGCGCGTCCGCGAGGGCATGGGCAAGGCGCCCGAGCTGATCGAGGCGACGCCGCCCGCCATTCTCGACACGCACGATCTGGATATTCCCGGCCCGGCCGGTCCGCTGAAGGCGCGCCTCTACCGTCCGGAACACGCCCACGAAACCGGGCCGCTCTGCGTCTTCTTCCATGGCGGGGGCTATGTCTTCGGCGATCTGGAGAGCCATGACCGGGTCTGCCGCCGCCTGTGCGCCATCGCCAATGTCCGCGTGCTCGCCATCGCCTATCGCCTCGCGCCCGAAAACCCCTTCCCGGCGGCCTATGACGATTGCCTCGCCGCCTTCGACTGGGCGGTGGGAGAGGGCGCGGCGCGGATTGGCGCCGACACAGCCCGCGTCGCCGTGGCGGGTGACAGCGCCGGGGGCGGACTTGCCGCGGCGGTCGCGCAGGCGCGGCGGGGCAAGCTGCGCTTCCAGCTCCTGATCTATCCGCTCCTGCAGCTTGCCGAGGTGCGCAAGGACAAGCTGAAAGCCTTCGAGGGCCATTTCGTCTCCGCCAAATCGCTGAACTGGATTCGCGACAATTATGCCGGCAGCGCCGAAACCGCCCGCGACCCGCGCGTCTCGCCACTCTTCTGCACCGATCTCGCCGGCCTGCCACCGGCCTATATCGCCGTGGCGGAGTTCGATCCGCTGAAGGACGAGGGCGCGGCCTATGCCGACATGCTGTCAGCGGCCGGGGTGCGCGCCGAGCTGCATTTCGCGAAGGCCCTGCCGCACGGCTATTTCAACTTCACGCGCATGCTGCCCGTGGCGAAGAAGCTGGCCGACAAGGCTGCCGACGCGCTGGGCCGCGCGCTCGCCGATTGACCTTGTGAAGCGGGCCGAAGCCGCCTAGCTCAGGAGGCATGGCTTTCGATTTCCGTCCCGACCGCGCCTTTCCCGCCCTCGGGGCGGATTTCGCCGATCCCGTCGATCCGGCGGACTTCCCGCATATTCAGGAGCGCTTCTGGAACCGGCGCTGGGCCCGCGAAATCGGGCTGGACGGTCTTGGGCGCGACGAGAAGATCGAGAATTTCGCCCGCTTCGCTCCGCTTCCGGGATGGACCGACAGGCCGCTGGCGATGCGCTATCACGGGCACCAGTTCCGCCAGTACAACCCCCAGATCGGCGACGGGCGCGGTTTCCTCTACGCCCAGATGCGCGATCCCGCCGGCCGGTTGCTCGATTTCGGCACCAAGGGGGCCGGCCAGACGCCCTGGTCGCGCTCCGGTGACGGAAGGCTGACGCTGAAGGGCGCGGTGCGCGAGATCCTCGCCGCGCAGATGCTGGAGGCGCTCGGCGTCTACACGTCGAAGGCCTTCGCCGTGTTCGAGACCGGCGAAAAACTGCACCGCCATGACGAGCCGTCTCCCGCGCGCGGCGCGGTGCTGACACGGCTGCAGCACTCCCATGTCCGCTTCGGCACCTTCCAGCGGCAGGCCTATGAGCAGAAACCCGAAAACCTGACCGCGCTGGTCGATCACTGCATCGCCGCCTACTACCCCGCACTCGATGACCGCGAGGGGGAGGAGCGGCCGCTCGCCCTCCTGAACGAGATCCTCGCCCAGTCCGCCCGGCTCGCCGGGGAATGGATGGCGGCGGGCTTCGTCCACGGGGTGCTCAACACCGACAATCTCAATGTCACGGGCGAGAGTTTCGACTACGGCCCCTGGCGCTTCCTGCCCTGGTTCGAACCGGGCTTCACCGCGGCCTATTTCGACGAGCACGGCCTCTACGCCTTCGCCCGCCAGCCCGAAGCGGTGTTCTGGGCGCTGCAGCAACTGGGCGCCGCCCTGTCGCTGATCGTGCCGGGCGAGAGACTGGTCGAGGTTCTGAACACCTTCCCGGAGCGTTACCGCGCCAGCGTCGGCACGGCCTTCACCCGGCGTCTTGGGATAAGGCACACCGAGGGCAGCTCGCAGGACGATCTGATCCGCGCCGCGCTGACCTTCCTGAAGGAGAGCCGCGCGCCGTGGGAGGCCTTCTTCTTCGACCACTTCGCCAAGCGCGACATGGAAGCGCCGGACGACCGCCGTGCGCTTTACGCCGGTGAACCCTACGACGCTTTCCATACCGCCTTCGACGCCTTCGAGGCGGAGCGGCCGGAACGGCTGAACCATCTCTATTTCCGGCGTAGTGATCCGGTTCACATGACGATCGAACAGATGGAAGCGAGCTTCGCGCCCATCCATGAGCATGACGACTGGTCGGCCTTCCATACGCTTCTGGGCGATATCGCCGAGGCGCGGGCGGGCTATGATCTGGGTGCGGGCCGCGTGGGCTTCCTGCCGGAGGAGACGAAGTGAGCGAACGGGGAGTGAGCGAACTGGAATTCCTCCACGCGGAAACGCTGGACCGGCCCGGCCTCGTCCATGCCTTCACGACGCGTCATGGCGGGGTTTCGACCGGCGGCTATGCCAGTCTCAATCTCAGCTGGAAGGATGGCGACGACAAGGACGCCATCACCGAGAACCGCCGCCGCGTCACCGAGGCGCTGGGGCTCGACCGGCTGATCTTCCTGAACCAGGTCCATGGCAATACCGTCCACCGCGTCGATGCGGTCCCGGAGACGGGATGGTCGGTGGGGCAGGGCGACGCGATGATCACAAGCATTCCGCGCCTCGGCCTCGTCACCCAGACGGCGGATTGCACGCCTGTCCTCCTGTTCGATCCGGTGAAGCGCGCCGTCGGCGCGGTGCATTCAGGGTGGCGGGGCACGGTGCAGGACGTGGCGGGCGAGACGGTCGAGGCGATGGTTCGCGAATACGGCACCGACCCGGCGAATCTGCTGGCCGCCATCGGTCCGGCCATCGCGCCGGAGAATTACCGCGTCGGTCCTGAAGTGCTCGAACAGTTCGAGGAGGTGTTCGGCTCGCTCGAAGGCCTGGCCCTCGAACGCGACGCCGAGGGCGGCGCGGGGATCGACGTGTCTGAGGCCGTGCGCCGGCAACTGGCCGCCGCGGGCATCCCGGAGGCACAGATCGAGCGCCTGCCGGTCTGCACCTTTGCCGACGACCGTTTCTTCTCCTGCCGCCGCGCGAAGGGCACGCCTTTCGGCGGTCAGGCCGGGATCATCGCGATCCTGTAAGCAACCTAGTTCTGGTGCACCGCCAGCAGGGAAACCCGGGCTGCCCGTACGCCGGGAATGATCCCGCCGAGGAAGCCGACGGCGAGGGCCAGGATAAGGCCGGAAATCACCGAGCCCATCGTCACCTGGAAGGAGAAGACGATCTGGGTGAAGCCGCCGCCGAGCGTGGACGCCGAATTCCCGTTGAACAGGATGTAGATCACGAGGATCGCCAGCGCCCCGCCGAGCAGGGCCAGCACCAGCGACTCGATCAGCGTGCCCATGAAGGCGGTGAAACCGCTGAAGCCGATCGTGCGCAGCGTCGCGATTTCCCGGGTCCGCGAGTCGACCGAGGAATACATCGTGTTCCACGCGCCGGCGAAGGCCCCGATCGCCATCACGATGGACAGCGGCCAGCCGACCCATTTCAGCAGGGTGGCGATCCCGCCCGCCGAGTCGGCAAAATATTCGCGCTCGCTGGTGACATCGAGATTGAGCCGGTCTTCGCCCTCGACATAGGCGCGGACCTCTTCGATCGCCTCGGGCGAGGTCAGCCGGGCGCGGATGGACTGCACGCTCGAGCCGCGCTGGTAGAGGTTCTGCACCACGCCAAGGTCGGTCCAGATTTCGCTGTCGAACACCGACCCGCCGGTCGAGAACGTGCCCACCACGGTCCAGGTATTGCTGCCGAGCCGGATCGTCTGCCCGAGCTCGAAGCCTTCGAACTCGCGGATCACGCCTTCCCCGACGACCAGTTCGGCCGAACCGGGTTCGAACATGCGCCCGGCGGTGATCGAGAAATTCTGGCGCAGATTGACAGCCTGTTGCTGAACGCCGCGCAGCGGCAGATTGGCTTCGGTCTGTGAGGCGCGCTTGATGCCATCGACGATGACGTAGAGCTCCGCCGACATGATCGGGTCGCCATTCTCGTCGGTGGCAATTCCCGGTGCGACCTCGATCAGGCGCGCATCGTCACGGGCGAGAACGCTGTTCAGCTCGGCCTGTGAGCCGCCGCGCAGGAAGACGGCGACATCGTCCGAACCCGATCCGTTGATCGTCTTCTCGAACCCGTTCGCCATGGCGAGGAAGCCGAGCAGCACGGCGACCATGAAGGCCACCGAGGTGATCGTCGCGATGGACATGCCCGCGCGCTGCGGGATGGAGCGGACATTCATGCCGATGACGGCGAAAAGCTGTTTCATCGTGTCGCTCCTAGAGTTTGCCGAAGGCTTCGACGATCCGGATGCGCATCGCGTTGAAGGCCGGGAAGAAGCCCGTCACCAGTGCGAAGCCGATCATCAGGGCGAAGGCCTGCCAGACCACGCTGAGCGGCATGCCGAAGCCGGGCAGGAAGGACTGGAAAGCGCCGGCGATCAGCACGACGAGACCCGCCGCAAGACCAAGCCCGATCCCGCCGCCGATCAGGCTGAGCAGGAAGGATTCCGTCAGGATCATCCGGAAGATACGGCCCGACTGGAAGCCGAGGGTTTTCAGCACCGCGATTTCCTTGGTCCGCTCGTTGATCGCCAGGACCAGCGTCGTGCCGACGATCATCAGGATGGTTGCGAAGGCCGCGCCGATCACCGAGGTCAGGATCAGATTGATATTGCCCAGCTGTTCGATGAAGGCTTGGCTGAAGGCGGCTTCCGTGGTGGTCTCGGTCTCCGCCGGCGAGTTGGCGAACATCGCGTCGATCTCGTCGGCGACCTGATCGTTCAGCGACACATCCTCGGTCGTCAGGATCATCCAGCCGATCGTGTCCCGCGCGAAGGCGAGGCTTTCGTTGAAATAGTCGTAGTGGAACATCGCGTAGTTCGTCGGCACCGAGCTGTCCTCGGCGGTGAAGATGCCGCAGATGTCGAAATCCCACGCGCTCGAGCCATCGGCCTGTTGCCAGATATTCGAATTGAGCGGGATCCGGTCGCCCACCGACCAGCCATACTGCGTCGCAAGGGCCTGACCGACGATCAGGCAGGTCCGAGTCGTGAGCCAGGCTTCGCGTTGTTCGGGCGGCAGGATCAGTTCGGGGTAGACGTCGAGATAGCTTTCCGGATCGACCGCGAAGGTCTGCACGAAATTGGCCGGCTGCTGGAAATAGCCGCCGAACCAGTTCGCATGGGTGACATGGGTGATGCCTTCCACGCCCTGAACTCGCCCGTAATAGGCGTAGGGCATCGAGACGGTGAAATTGATGGCGTTCACGGTCACCAGGCGGTTGGCTGCCGCCACGTCGACACCGGCGTTGAACGCCTTGTTCACCGCACCAAGCACCGCGAAGATGAAGAAGGCGATGGCGATCGAGACCATCATCAGGATGGCGCGCAGCACCTTCCTGAACAGGCCTTTGCGGATCAGCGTGGCTTCGGTCACGACGTCTTCCCCCGCTCCACGAATTCACCCTTGTCGAGATGCAGTTCGCGCTTGGCGTACTTCGCCGCCGAGGGGTCGTGCGTGACCATGACGATGGTCTTGCCCAGCTCGGTGTTCAGCTGCTGCAGCATGCCGAGGATTTCATCCGCCGTGGCGCGGTCGAGGTCGCCGGTCGGTTCGTCGGCGAGGAGGATTTTCGGGTCGGCCACGATGGCGCGCGCGATGGCGACGCGCTGCTGCTGACCGCCGGAAAGCTGGCGCGGCTTGTGACCGGCGCGGTCGGCGATGCCGACGATTTCGAGCGCCGTCTTCACCCGCTTCTTGCGTTCCCCGCCCGACAGGCCGGTGAGCAGCAGCGGCAGTTCGACATTCTGCGCCGCCGAGAGGGTCGGCATCAGATTGTAGAACTGGAAGATGAAGCCGACATTTCGCGACCGCCACTTGGCAAGATCGCCCTGGCTGAGATTGTCGATCCGCTTGCCTTCGAACACGACCTGCCCGGAGGAGGGGCTGTCGATGCCGCCGAGCTGGTTCAGCAGCGTCGTCTTGCCCGAGCCCGAAGGACCCATGATGGCGATGAAGTCGCCATGCTGGATGTCCATGTTCAGGCCCTTGAAGATCGAGATCGACTCCTTGCCGCGCGTATAGGTCTTGGAGAGGTCGCGCAGCTGGTAGAGCGGCAGTTGATCGGTCATGTCAGTCCCCGTTGTTCGCCCGCTTCCTAGCATGGATGGACGATACTTTAAATCATAAAGTTAATTCCGTTCGACGAAGGTCACGCGCGCCGCCATGTCCGGCAGGATGCGGTCGTCGCGCTCGTCGAAGGCCACGCGGACCTGGATCGTCGCACGGCTGCGGTCAGCGGTCGGGATGATGGCTTCCACATGCGCCGGGATCCGCCAGTCGGAATAGGCATCAAGCACGGCTTCGACCTGTTGGCCCGGCGTGACGCGTTGGATCTGGCCCTCATTGACGTCGACCTCGATCTCGAGCGAGCTCATGTCGACCAGCGTGGCGACACCCGTCCGGGTGAAGCCGCCGCCGGCCGAGGCGGGCGACAGGATCTCCCCGACCTGCGCATTCTTTGCGATGACAACGCCGGCAAACGGTGCGCGCACGACATAGCGCTCGATGAGGTCTTCCTGGCTTTCCACCTGTACCCGGGCCGCGGCTGAGTCGGCGCGGGCGGACTGGATCTGGGCGTTGAGGCTGGACACCTGCGCCTGCGCGGCGGTCACCGCGGCTTCCGAACCGATATTCGACTGGGCAAGGCGCTGCGCGCGTTCCAGCACGGTCGCGGCTTCAGCGCTTTGCGCGTTCAGCGCGGCCACCCGAGCATCGGCCGCTGCGACGCGGGCGCGCAACTCCTGAAGCTGCAGCTGGGCGCGTGTGTCATCGAGACGGGCGAGAACCTGACCGGCTTCGACCTCGGTGCCTTCCTCGAACAGGATTTCCTGGATGCGGCCGGTGATTTCGGCCGAGACGGTCGCCTGACGGCGCGCCACGACATAGCCGGAGGCCACCAGACCGGTCGAGCGTGGTACGGCGGGCGAGGAGGTCGTGGCCGCAGTCGTTTGCGCTTCGGTGCGCGCGGGTTCGGCTGTCCGAACCGGCGTCTCCGGTTCGCTGCCGCCGCCCGTCACGAACCATGTCACCCCGGCGCCAAGGCCGGCAAACACGATCGCGACGATCACGACGACGAGCAGCGGGATGCCGCCGCGCGGGGCCTCCTCGCTCCGGTCGATACTCAGCGAGCGCAGCTGTTCGCTCCGCATGTCGTTCATGACGTTGTCCCTCCGTCGGATGCCCTTCTAGCGCGCATTCGGTGCCGGTGTAATCGGGACAGGAGAATTCACAGTCCCTGTTGCACTGCGGCATCGCAAGGCCAGTCCAAGGCCTGCCGGTTACGTTGAGTAAACCCCGAACGCCGTTGTCGCTTGGTTTTTATGCAGTTTTGTGATACGTTAAGACATTATTAGGCGGTGCGAAGAGCAGCGCCATCCTTCGGTCGGAGTAAGGCATCCACTCCCGGGTCGTTTCGTTTTCGCCGGAACGGTCTTGGGGAGGCGGGAAAGTTTTCGCCTGGTCCGACCCAGCCAGAGAGCATCCATGTCGAAGAAAACCGCGAATGACAACACGTCCTTCAAGAAGGGCGACTTCATTGTGTACCCCGCTCATGGCGTGGGCCGTGTGACCGGCGTCGAGAAAGACACCGTCGCCGGGTTCGATATCGAGGTTTATGTCGTTTCCTTCGAGCAGGACAAAATGGTCCTGCGCGTGCCGACCGCGAAGGCCACCCAGTCCGGCATGCGCTCGCTGTCCAGCGACAAGATCGTCAAGGACGCGCTGAAGACGCTGAAGGGCAAGGCCCGCGTGAAGCGCACCATGTGGTCGCGCCGCGCCCAGGAATACGAAGCGAAGATCAATTCCGGCGATCTCATCTCGATCGCGGAGGTCGTGCGCGACCTGCACCGCGGCGAGGACCAGCCGGAGCAGTCCTACTCCGAGCGCCAGCTTTACGAGTCGGCTCTGGACCGCATGATCCGGGAAGTCGCGGCGGTGGAGAACATCGATCACGACGCAGCCCGCGACAAGCTGTCGAAGTCGCTTCTGGCGAAAGCCGCATAGGGTTTCAGGCTCCGTCCCGAACCTGATGGAACGCCCGGCCGCCTTGGCCGGGCGTTTCGCGTTTGGGCGACATGCAGCGGTGAATGATCCAACCCGGCCCCTCATGCGTAGTTTGGCGTGCGAGGAGATACGGACATGGAATCTTCAGGACCCGCACGCCGCTCCGCCGATCCGGACCGCCGCTTTTTGCGCCGCGCGATGGACGAGAAACTTCTGGAGCGCGACGAGGAACAGGAACTGGCCCGCCGCTGGAAGGACCAGCGAGATGAAGCCGCGCTCCACAATCTGACCCAGGCCTATATGCGGCTGGTGATCTCGGTTGCGTCCCGCTTCCGGAAATACGGCCTGCCCTTCGCCGATCTGGTGCAGGAGGGCAATGTCGGCCTGATGGAGGCCGCGGCCCGCTTCGAGCCCGACCGAGACGTGCGCTTCTCGACCTATGCCGCCTGGTGGATCCGGTCCTCGATCCAGGACTATGTCCTCAGGAACTGGTCAATCGTGCGAACCGGCACGACCTCGGCCCAGAAAACCCTCTTCTTCAACCTCCGCCGCGTGCGCGCGATGATCGACGATGTCGGCGCCACCATGTCGCCGGAGCAACGCGCGAAGATCGCCACCCTGCTGCGCGTGAAAGAAAGCGATGTCGAAGCGATGTCCTCACGCCTCGCGGCGTCGGATCGCTCGCTGAACGCTCCGATGGGTGAGGACGGCGATGCGACGTGGATGGACTTCCTGCCCGACGAGCAGCCCGCGCCGGAAGACGACGTCATGCTGCGGCACGACAGCGCCAAGCGCGTCGGCTGGGTGCGTGACGCCATGCAGGTCCTGACCGAACGCGAACAGCTGATCATCCGCGAGCGCAAGCTCAATGACGACGAGGTCGTCACGCTCGAAGCCCTCGGCGACCGCCTTGGCATCTCCAAGGAGCGCGTCCGACAGATCGAGCATCAGGCGCTGGGCAAGCTGTCCAAGGCCCTGAAGTCGCGCTTCGGCGAGGACGAGGTCGATGGCCTGATCGCGGACGGTTAGGCCTCAGATATCCACGTTTTCTCCCCCCGCTTGCGGGGGGAGTGCCCCGAAGGGGCGAGGGGGGGGATTTCCCCCCTCCGTCATCTGCGCTGACACCTCCCCCGTAAACGGGGGAGGAAAGAAAGGAAGATCAGGGCGGACTCAGGACTTCCAGTCGTTCCGGGTGGTCGATCGTGATGGCCGGTCCATTCATCGCATAGACCCAGCCGCGCACGCGGACCTCCGCTCCCTCCAGCGCAAGCAGGTCGATTCCCGCCGCCTCGAAGGCCCGCCGGTCGCGGGCTTCGATACTGACCGTGAAATCGCTGCGGTAGTCGAAACCGAAATTGAGATAGGTCCGCCCCTCGACCTGGGCGGTGGAGATGATACGCCCCTCGACGATCTGCACGCTGTCGAGATCGAGCGCGAGGAGGTTCGGGTCCGGCGTGCGGACCCGGTAGGCCGGATCGGCCCACAGTCCGCGGCCGGCCTCACGCGCCTCGCCTTCCAGCACCAACAACTCCGCAATCCCGACCGTCTCTCCGGGCCAGGAATAGACTCGCGCCCAACCCGCCGAGATCATCGCCTGCTGCAGCGTCGTGCCGTCGTCGAACGACACGAGCGCGATGGCGCGCTCATACCGGTCCCGTGCCTCGCCGGGATAGGAGAGGGAAGCGGTCCGCCCGTCCGCGATTTGCGCGAGAAACGCCGCAGCGTCAGGTGCGAGTGGCTCGTCGCCGTAGGGGATCAGAATGCCGGCGGGCCTGACCGCGAGCGGGGCTTCCGCGCCAAGTTCGAGCGCCAGCCAACCGTCCTCGACCGACAGGCGGCCGGTTTCACCCGCTGCCGTATCCTGCGCGTCAGCCCCGCATGCTGCCAGAGCGGCCGCGCACAGCCATGCCCCATACCCCCGCATGCACGTAGAAAAGCCCCGCTGCACGCCAGAGTCGAGTCCGGTCAGGCAAACAGCGGGATCGGGCCGCGTCCTCCGCCATTCCAGTTCGACCAGTTCGGGAAGACATAGGGCATGTCCGCATCGCTGACCCCGAGCCAGCGGGCGAGCGCGCCGCCATATTCCTCGACCGAGACCGCGGGGATCCAGCGCCCGTCATCGCGGGCATCGTCCGGCCCGCCGAGCGCCAGTTCCGGATAGCGGCCCAGCAGCTGCGAGCCGTTCAGCCCGCCGCCGACGACGAAGTGGTGCGAGCCCCAGGCGTGATCGGACCCGCGCGAGCCATTGCCTTCGAATACGCGGTTGAAGTCGGACATGGTGAAGAGGGTCACGTCGGCATCCATGCCGAGCGCCTTCATCACATTCCAGAAACCGTGCGCGCACCGCGCCACGTTGTTGAGCAAGCCCGCATGCGTGCCGTTCGTGGCGGCACTGCCGACCTGGTCGCGGTGATTGTCGAACCCGCCGGTCGACACGACGAAGGTCTGGCGCGTGGCCGACAGGCGGTCGCGGCCCTCGATCAGGCGCGCCACCCGCTTCAGCTGGGTCGCCAGCGACGAGTTCACGTCATTGCCATTCGCATCAAGGAAGTTGGCGTCGACGATCGAGCCGCTGCCATTGATCACGTCGTTCAGCACCGCCCCGGCATCGAGATCGCCCTGCATGATGGCCGCCGTGATATCGGCGAGGCGCGATCCCTGCGTGCCGGCCAGCATGGCGTCGAAAGCCGCGCGCCGCGTTGTCGTGCGCGTCGAGGTGTCGGTCGGCGAAAAGCCGTAGAGCGACAGATTGTTGCCGGAGATCAGGATCGGCGAATTGCGGTCGCCGATCAGCGAGCGCTGCGATCCGGCCAGCGAGATCGACGGATTGCGGACTCCGGCGTCGACATACCGGTCGCCGATCCGCCCGAGCCAGCCGGTCGTCAGCTCGGACTGCGCGCCGGCGGTCTGCCAGAGGTTTTGCTGCGCATCGTGGCTGAACAGATTGGCCGGCCGCAGGCTGGGCGAGTTGCTGTACTGCTCGCGGGTCAGCGGCTGCAGCAGCGGACCGGTGTTGAGCACCCAGCTGAGCGCGCCCTGGTCCCAGATCGAGGCCAGATCGGACATCGCCGGGTTGAGACCGAAATTCGTCCCGGTGAGCGGCGTCAGCGACCCTTGCGGAATGGCCAGGGCATCCCCGCGCAGCCGGGCGTAGTCGGCATGCCGCGCATCGGTCGGCACGATCATGTTGTTGGCGTCATTCCCGCCATAGAGGAACAGCATGACGGTCGCGCGGTAGCCGGAGCCGCCGCCCACCGTCTGGGCGCGGGCAAAGGCGGGGGCCAGCGCGGCGAGGCTGGAACCGGCAACGAGTTTGAGGACTTCGCGGCGATCGAGACCCATGATGTCCTCCTAGTGATCGATCTGGAATTGCGGCGAGGTGACGATCAGATAGATCGCCTGCCGGGCCTGGATTTCGGCCTGTACCAGCGGATCGTTGTTCGTGCGGTGGCGCAGGGATTCCAGGATCGCGGCGCGCTGTTCCGGCGTCAGGTCTTCTTCCAGAGCGATGGCGTCGAGCGTATCGAGCAGGCGCTCCGGCGTCTGGGCCAGCCGGCCCCAGGGCGTCCAGTCGATCTGCGTCCCTGTCGAGCCCGGGAAGTCGCCGAGCGGGTTCCAGTCCCATCGGCCGTTATAGCCGTTATAGGTCCAGTCATAGAGAAGGTTGTGGCGCTCATAGACGGTGGAGAGGTTCATCAGCGCCTGAGACGGGCTCTGCAGACCTTCGCCGCCCGGAAGGGCGTAATCCGGCGGGTAGAAGTTGAACACGGACGGGGATTCGAACGGCACCTGCCCGAGCGCGCTGATCCGCCGGAGGAAGGCATAGCCGTCCGTGCGGGCGCCGACGAGGCGCATCACGCTGGTGGTCAGAAGCACGGGATCGCGCAGCTTGCCGCCCGTCTCGTAATCGGTCGACGGGGTCCGCGCCGCGGGGTCGAGCAGAATGGCCCGGACCACGGCCCGCATGTCGCCGCGCACACCCGCGCCATTGTTCTCGAACACGGCTGAGATGCGGGCAACATAGTCCGGCGGCGGGTTCGACATGACGAGATGCTGGATCAGCTGCCGCGACACGAAGGGCGCGACATTCGGGTGCTGAAAGACGGCTGCGACGACGCTCTCAAGGTCTGCGTCCGCGCCCTGACCCGCGGGCAGGCCGACGCCCAGGACGATCTTCGGCCCGTTGTCGTGCTCGGCAGGATAGGGAGACATGTCGCGGTCATAGTATCGCGGCGAACGCGGCGAGGGCAGTTCGCCCGGCCGCGTGGGATAGACCCAGCCGGTCAGCGCGCGGGCGACCTCCAGCACGTCCTGTTCGCTGTAGGCCGGCATGCCGCGGCCCTGATTGTCGAGCACCGGCGTGCCGTCGGCATTGAGCAGCGTCTCGCCCAGCCCGAAGAGTTGAAGCAGTTCGCGCGGGAAGTTCTCCGCCGGCGCCTCGGCCCGCGAATTCACCGTGTCGAGATAGTCGCCCATGACCGGCGAGCGCGCGACGCCTTCCAGAATGTCCCGGTAATTCCCGAAGGAATTGTCCAGCAGCATCTGGTTATAGGTCGCCAGCGCATAATTCATGTTCACCTCGTACTCCGAGACGACGAGGATTTGCGACAGGGCGAAGGCGACCCGCTGGCGCAGCTGGTCGGGCTGATGCACGGCATTTTCGAAGAAGCGCATCTGCAGCGGGAAGGCCGAGAAATGGTCGCGTGAGCAGGGATAAGGAATGCCGGAGCAATAGCTGGTGTTCACGATCTGCCCGGCGAGGTCCGCATAGGTCGAATCCGTCAGCGTCAGCTGGTGATCGATCCAGCCCTCGATGCCGCGGCGGCGGATTTCCTCGATCGTCCCCGATGTCGGCCCGAAGGTCGCCTGCTGGGCAAGGCGCAGCGCGTCGCGCTGATCGGTCTGGAAACTCGGTCCCGGCGCAGTGATCGCCGCACCGGCGGCTGCGGCCAGCCGGTCGCCGACGAGGAAGCGCACTTCGACGCGCGTATTGGCCGGCGCGAGCGTGATGCCGATGCCGCTGTCGGCCTGAGCGAAGACCGAGAAGGTGCGCACCTGGCTTTGCGCGAACGACACCGACAATTCGCTGACCGGCGAGGACAGGCAGCGCCCGTCCGACCCGGATTCGCAAATCGTCAGCGTGGCGGGCAGGCGATCATTGAGGCCATAGACCCCAACCGGGCGCACTGTGACCGTGTCCGCCGCGCCGATATTGATCGCCGCCACGGCCATCGCCTGGCGTCCGCCCTCATTGGCGATGCGGATCACGCCGTCATTGTTCGGCAGCGCGATGCCGATGGCCAGAATGTCAGCCGGCGCGGTTTCCGACACAGTCAGCGCCAGCGTGTTCACGCCGTAGAGCACATCGGCGTTCGCCCCGCCCGAGCATTCGAAGACCGGCGAGGCGATGCCGTCGAACTCGTCGTTCGCGGTGAAGGCCAGCGCCAGTGCGCGCGAACCGCGCGGGTCGAGCGAGAAGGGCGTGTTCTCGCTGCCGGGGACGGCGGAATTGTCGGCCGCATTCGTCCACACCCAGCTGACGTCGAGCGGGCTGCCGCGGGGCATGTCCACCGTGCAATTGCCGAGCGCGCTGTCGGTCCGGTTGATCACCGTGGCATAGACCGTCGCGGTCGCCGTGCCGCCCGGCGTGATCGACACCGAACGGGCTGTCGGCGAGATTGCGGACGACAGATCACCCGCCAGCGCCGCTCCCGAAAGAAGCAGGGTGGAAAGCGCCGCGCCCATCACGCGGCCGATGCGGCTGAAGGCCTCCGTCATCCCTCTGTCCCCGTCTCAAATCTCCGTATCGCGCCAGCCTAGCGCATTTCGGGCAGACGCCTAACAAAAGAGTATGTGACAGGGTTGATCGCGCCTTGAGGGAAAGCGTCGCATTGCGGCGGCCGGGTCCGCCGTCTGGAATGAACGAAGCAGGGCAACCCGCGTTACCCTGTCATCAGCCACGCGATGACGAACGCAATGGACCGCGAACACCCGCTCGAAGACGTGCTCGACAAGGCGGCGGACGCCGCCGAGGGCGATCAGGTGAAGATCGCCGACATCCTCGATCTCTACGGCGACCGGTCCTTCGGGCCGATCCTTCTGCTGCTCGGATTGATTGCCGTCATTCCGCCCATGGGCGCCATCCCCGGCGTGCCCGCGGCGGTCGGCATCGTGATCATCCTGTTTTCCGTTCAGATGCTGATCGGACAGAAGCATGTCTGGTTGCCCGGCTTCATCGCGGACCGCTCCATCGAGAAGGACAAGATCCGCAAGGCGCACGAAAAATCGGAGACGGTCCTGTCGGCCATAGACCACATGGTCACCGAGCGGCTCGAATGGGCGACGGGCGGCACCGCCCGCTACGCCGCCGCGGTGCTGGTGACCCTTCTGTCGCTCGCGCTCATTCCGCTCGAACTCGTCCCCTTTGCCGTGGCAATCCCTGGCGTAGCCATCTCCGTCATCGGTCTCGCGCTGATGGCGCGGGACGGCGCGCTCATGCTGCTGGCCTATACGCTCTGCGCGGTCGCCGGCTTTGTCCTGGTGAAATTCTCTCCGCTGGCCGGGATGATTGGCCTCTAGCCCCCTGTGCGCGCTTCACGCTAGGAAGACCTCCATGCGTCCCCGTAGCTCAGCAGGATAGAGCAACGGTTTCCTAAACCGCAGGTCGGAGGTTCGAATCCTCTCGGGGACGCCACGGAACAAAGGGGACGGGACATGGACTTCAACGGCACGATCGCGATCGTCACGGGCGGCGCATCCGGTATCGGCAAGGCGCTCGCCGAGGGGCTTCACAAGCGCGGGGCGCGCGTCGCGGTGTGCGATCTCGACGGGGCTGGCGCGGAGGCCGTGGCCAAGGCCTGCGGCGGGATCGGCCGCCGGGTCGATGTCTCCGACGAGGGCCAGGTCGCGAACTTCCTCAACACGGTCGAGCGCGAGATGGGCCCGGTCGACGTCTATCTCTCCAACGCCGGGGTCGGCTATTCCGACGGTCCGCTGTGGCAGGCCGCCAGCGCGCCCAATGCGATCTGGGAAAAGCAGTGGGCGATCAACGTCATGGGCAGCGTCTATGCCGCCCGCCACGTCATCCCCGGCATGGTGAAGCGCGGCAAGGGCGTCTTCCTGATCACCGCGTCAGCGGCCGGCGTGCTCAACCAGATCGGCGATGCCGCCTATTCCGCGACCAAGGCCGCCGCGCTGTCGCTGGCCGAAAGCATCGCCATCACCCATGGCGATGAGGGGATCAGCGCCCACGTCCTCTGCCCGCAATATGTGAAGTCGAACATGACCGCGCTTCTGCCCGAGGTCATGAAGCAGATGGACGGCATTCTCGAGGCCGACGAGGCGGCCGAGATCACGCTGAGCGCCATCGAGGCCGGTCAATTCCTGATCATGACCCACAAGGCAACCGGCGAGCACTACGCCCGCAAGGCCGGCGACCGCGACCGCTGGCTCTCCGGCATGCGCAAGATGCGGCGCTTCCTGCTGGAGGCCAATCAGGGCCGCCCGATCTGACGGGACGGTGAGGGCGCTGCCCTAATCGCCCTTGCCGGGCTTTTCGGAGAAGTATTTCTCGAACTTGCCTGTTTCCTTCGCCATTTCGTCGGCGTCGGCGGGGCGTTCCCCGATCTGCGTGATGTTCGGCCAGACCTTCGAGTATTTCGAGTTGATCTCCAGCCACTTGCCGTCGGCATCGTCCTCGGTGTCGGGCTTGATCGCCTCGACCGGACATTCCGGCTCGCACACGCCGCAATCGATGCACTCGTCGGGATGGATGACGAGGAAATTCTCGCCCTCGTAGAAACAGTCCACGGGGCAGACTTCCACGCAGTCCATGTATTTGCAGCGCACGCAGGCGTCGGTGACGATATAGGTCATCGCAAATTCTTCACGCGGGGCAGGTGATCAGATCGCGCCGGACATGTGCCGCGCGGGCGATTTTGTCAACGCTTGCGGGCTGCGGCTTCTGCGCGCGACCGCGCGAAGACGCGCTCGCGGTCGTCCACGGCCAGCAGCGGCGCGACGGTGCGGATGAAGCTTTCCTCGAAGGGCGACTTCTCGCCGTCCGACAGGGCGACAGCCCACAGATGCTCGATCAGCGACACGCGCTGCGCCTTCGGCAGACAGGCCTTCACCACCTTGGTGAACTGGTAGTGGTCGACCGCAGCCTCGGCCAGATCCTCGGCCTCGTTGTGGATCTGTTCGGCGCGGGCCTCGTCCAGATCGAAGGTCGCCATCAAGATGGCGCGGATCTGCTGTTCCTCGATCTGTGCATAGACACCGTCGGCCAGCGCGGCTTCGACCAGCAGCGCGGCCGCGGCCACCTGCGGGTCGAGTTCCGGGTGGGCTTTCGGCCGGTCGGCGGCGAACAGGCGTTTCAGGGCATCAAGCATGCGCTTCTCCTACGCCCGGCAGGGTGGTTTCGTAAAGCGCGCGTGCCTCGGCGGGCGGACCCCGGCGCTCGCCCAGCGCGGCGATTCGCACCTGCCGGACCCCGGCATGAAGCGACAGGGTCAACACATCGCCCGGCTTCACCATCACGGACGCCTTCTCGATCCGGAGCGTCTGTCCTGCCCGCCCGAGGCGGACCGAACCGGTCTCGACGAAGCGGGTGGCCATCGAGCGAGACTTGAAGAAACGGGCGCGCCACAGCCAGACGTCGACGCGCACCCCCGCCGCTTCGCTCATTTGCGCGCCTTCTTCGAACGGCGCGGCTTTCGCCGTGCAGCCGGTTCCGCCGCCGGGCGGGCGAGTGAGGCGAGGGCGGCAAACGGGCTGTCGGGGTCGACCTTCACCGGCGCGGGTTCCGGCGCGCGGTGCTTGCGCACACGCATGGCCCAGCGTTCACCCTCGGCCTTCTCCGGGTCCGGTCCGGTCTGGATGCGGCGATAGCCGAGCGCATTCAGCACGCCGCGCAGATCGGCAACCGAACAGCCGAGGATGGACGTCATGTCCGCCGTCATCGCGAAGCCATGCCCGTCCTTGGCGGCGCGGCCGTCGCGAATGAGGTCGGCGAGGCGTTCCAGCATGTCGACGCGCACCGCCAGCGGGCCGCAGCGGTGAAAGCCCGCAGCGGCATAGTCTCCGGTGGCCCGGCCGTCCTCGGCGGGCACGCTGACGAGACCCGGTCCGGGCAGGAAGGGCGCCTGCCCGTCGCCGCGCGCCGTCGCCCGCAATAGCGAGGCGAGGCTTGCTGCGGCCGGCTTGGTCAGGGCGGGCATGAAGACGACATGCTCGCCAATCCGCACACCGAGACTGCGCAGCTGGCGGCGTTCGACCGGCGACAGGGCACGCACCTCGGTCAGAACGTCGGCGCGGGCGACGCAGCCACCGGCTTCTTCAAGCCGGTGCGCGATGCCGCGTGCCATGCCGGTCACCTTGCGGTCTGCCGCCGCGGCGGGCAGCGCCAGAAGCGGGGCCAGCTTCGCGGCGATCTCGCTTTGCACGAAGGCGTCGAGCCGCCGGATCGTCCGTTCGCGCGCTTCCGCCGCGCCGAGCTCGCCGCCGATCAGCTTCACGCCCGGTTTCAGCAAACTGTCGCCCGCGACCAGCACGGCGACCGGCGTTTCACCGTCCAGGATGCGTCCGTCGGCGGTGATCGCGAATGTGTTGTCTTCGGCCTTGGTCAATCGTCCCAGTCTCCGGTTCATCTCTGGTCTCAGCGCCCGGTCGGCGGCCTGCCGCAACGCGCGCGCTTCCAGCGCTCCGCCGGAAATGTCCGGCACGAATTTCAATCCTTCAAGATGGCCGACCTCATGGCCTTCCACCGTCACCCGCCCGTCGGGTGTCACCCCGGCCAGCAATTCCTTGTCCTCGCGCAGACCGCGGATCAGCGCGCTGGTCCGCCGGTCGACGAAGCGCTGGGTCAGTCTTTCGTGCAGGGCGTCGGACAGGCGGTCCTCCACCTCCCGCGCCCGGTCGCGCCACAGATGCGCGTCCTCGCACCAGTCGGTGCGGTGGCTGACATAGGCCCAGGTGCGCACATGCGCGAGACGCTGGGACAATATGTCGACATCGCCCTCGACCCGGTCGAGCCGGTCGAGCTGCCGCGCCATGAAGTCCGACGGGATGCGCGCGTTCGGGCTCATCAGATGGTCGAGGATCTGCCGCACCAGGCGCGCATGCGCGTCGATCGTGATCTTGCGGAAGTCGGGAATGCGGCAGGCATCCCAGACCATCTCCACACCGCGCGGGGTGGAGGCGTAGCGGCGCACGTCCGGATCGGCGGCCAGGATGTCGAGGACCTTCTCGTCCTCCGCGCCGCGTACCCGCTCCAGCGCCGGATCGGGCGAGGGGCGGCGCAGCGAGGCGAACAGCCGGTCGAGCGAACGCAGGTCGAGATCGCTGTTGCGCCAGGACAGCTTCTCCAGCCGGGCGAATTCGTGATTTTCCAGCGCCTCGACCACTTCCCCTTCCAGCGGGCGCACATCGGACGTTTCGCCGAACGTGCCGTCATCGCGGAAGCGGCCGGCGCGGCCGGCGATCTGCCCCAGCTCCGCCGGGGTCAGCTTGCGGCGGCGGTGCCCGTCAAACTTGGTGATCTCGGCAAAGGCGACATGGTCGACATCCATGTTCAGCCCCATGCCGATGGCATCCGTCGCGACGAGATAGTCCACCTCGCCGGACTGGTAGAGCGCGACCTGGGCGTTGCGGGTGCGCGGGCTGAGGGCGCCGAGGACGACCGCAGCCCCGCCGCGTTGGCGGCGCAACAGCTCGGCGATCGCGTAGACGCTCTCTCCGGAAAAGGCGACAATGGCCGAGCGCCGCGGCAGCTTGGTGATCTTGGCGGGGCCGGCATAGCGCAGCGTCGAGAAGCGCTCGCGCTGCATGATTTCGGCCTCGGGGACGAGGCGGCGGATCAGGCCCTCCACCGTCGATGCGCCCAGCAGCATCGTTTCTTCCGTGCCCCGCATGTGCAGAAGCCGGTCGGTGAAGACATGCCCCCGGTCCGGGTCGGCGGCCAGCTGGATCTCGTCGATGGCGACGAAGGCGACGCGCATGTCGAGCGGCATCGATTCGACGGTGCAGATGAAATAGCGCGCGCTGGCCGGGGCGATCTTTTCCTCGCCGGTGATCAGGGCGGCGGCATGCACGCCCTTCGCCTTGACCACCCGGTCATAAACCTCCCGCGCCAGAAGGCGCAGCGGCAAGCCGATCATGCCCGAGGAACGCGCCATCATGCGTTCCACGGCGAGGTGCGTCTTGCCGGTATTGGTCGGTCCGAGGACCGCGGTCAGCGCGGAATAGGCAGACATGATGCCTCACACATAGACCGCGTGTGCGACAGGTGCGAGGCCGCGAGGCGCTATTCGATGGAAATCGAGCGTGCCTCGACCGTGATCCCGCCGAAACCGGCATTCGCCCGGATACGGACCGGGAAATAGACCTGACCTTCGGCGAAGGGCGCGAGCCACAGCGTCACCGGTTCGGCGATGTCTTCCGCGGTCGGCTGGTCTTCCGGGTCATAGCCCGCAATCGGCTCGTAATAGGCGTTGCACACGATCGCTTCGCCGCGATAGCCGCGATTGCGCACGCTGTCCGTGCCCTGGCGTTCCAGGCGCAGATTGTAGCGGGCCTTGCCGTCGAACACCGGGATACGCCCGGTGCAGGGCTCGCCGCCATTGGAGCGGTAGTTGACGGCCATCGAGATCATGCCCGTCAGCGGGTCGATCGCGCCGGTGCGCTGTTCCTCATTGGCCGGCGGTTCGCCCATCGACCCGAAGGGTGGGTTGATGTTCGGCTCCGCGATGCGTTCCGGGAAGTTGATTTCGATCACGCGATTCTTCGAACTGGCGTGATTACGGTGCTGGTATTGCCAGGGCTGCAGGTGTGCGCCCTCGTTGTAGCCGCTGACGCCGGCCTCGATGTCGGCGTCGGAGAACAGCGCCGCCAGACCCGCCGCGCGGAATCGCGCATTGGCGGAATAGGTGTCGTCGGCGATCTCGCTCGACACGCGGATGTTCGCGACCTGGAAAATCAGGACCGAACCGGAAAACTCCGCATTGATCCGCAGCGGCTCTCGCGCCGGAACGGCGGCCTCGTCGGCGCCGGCAAGGCCGAAACTGAACGCCAGGGCGGTCAGGGCATGGGTTACTGCACGCATGGGAATAAACTCTCCTGCCTCGTCTTCTCGGCACCGCCCCCGGCCCGATGCAGGTAGTATATCATCGAACCCGTCTGCAAGATGAACGGCGCAGAACTGCGACAATGCTTGACGGGAGGGGCGCTCTTGGCTATCTCGCCCGCTCCCGCGCCGGTCCCCCGTCGGACCTGGCGTAGAAATTTGCGAGATAAGGGAAGTCAGTCATGTCGCGGCGCTGCGAACTCACCGGTGTCGGCCCGATGGTCGGTAACAACGTGTCCCACGCGAACAACAAGACGAAGCGCCGGTTCCTGCCGAACCTGTGCGACGTGACGCTTGCGTCCGAAGCGCTGGGCCAGTCCTACCGCTTCCGCATCACCGCTGGCGCGCTGCGCTCGGTCGACCATGTCGGTGGCCTCGACACCTTCCTGATGAAGGCCCGCGACGCCAACCTGTCGACCCGCGCCCTCAAGGTGAAACGCGCCCTGAAGAAGAAGGTGGACGCCGCCGCGGCCTGATCGCGCGCCCACTTCCGATAAAGCGTTTGAACGCCCGCCGCACCCCGGCGGGCGTTTTCTTTTGTCCTTTCGCCCGATAGGGTCCGCCCCGAGACGATTTTCCGTCGCCATCCGAGGAATTCCCATGCGCCTTCTGCCCGTCCTGGCTGCCGCAGCGATCGCCGCCTGTGCCCCGTCCGAACCGCAGGCCGACGATCAGGTTGAAACGGCTGCAGAAATGCCAGCGTCGATGATCCTCCGCGGCGGGCCGATCCACACCGCCGACGACGCCCTGCCGGCCGCCGGGGCGGTCGCGGTGCGCGATGGCCGGATCGTCTATGTCGGCGATGAGGCGGGTGTGGAGGCGTTTGCCGGGCCGGAAACCGAGATCGTCGATCTCGATGGTGCCGCGCTCTATCCGGGTTTCACGGATGCCCACGTTCACATTCTCGGCGTCGGTTCACGCGAACGTACGCTGAACCTTGAAGGCACCGAATCGATCACGGACCTTCAGGACCGTCTTCGCGCCGCCGCTGCGGAACTGCCCGAAGGCTCGGTGCTTTACGGACGCGGCTGGATCGAGACGCATTGGCCGGAAGGGCGCTTTCCGAACCGGGGCGATCTCGATGCCGCGGCGCCGGACCACGCGGTCGTCCTGACCCGTGCCGACGGCCATGCCCTCGTCGCGAACTCGCTGGCGCTCGAACGCGCCGGGATCACGGCGGACAGCGTCGCCCCCGAGGGCGGCGACATCCTGCGCGACGAGTCGGGTGAGCCGAACGGCATGCTGATCGACGCCGCCATGTATCCGGCCAATGCGCTTGTCGGCGAACTGGAAGGCGCGGAGCGCGCCGACACCTATGCCGAGGGCGCGAATGTGATGGCCAGCCTTGGATGGACCGGCGGGCATGACATGTCCGTGCCCTATTCCGACGTCGCAATGATCGAGGGGCTCGCGGACGAGGACCGCCTGCCGATCCGCGTCTATGTCTCGATCAACCCGGACGGCCTCGCCGCGCTGGCGCGCGAAACGCCGCGCATCGCCGATGATGGCCGCGTCATCACGCGCGCGGTGAAGATGTATATGGATGGCGCTCTGGGCAGCCGGGGTGCCGCGCTGCTCGAACCCTATTCCGACGCGCCGTCCAATCAGGGCCTGATGTTGTCGGAGGAGGACCAGACCCTCTCGGCCTTTACCGAAGCCCTTCGCACCGGCATCCAGATGAATGTTCACGCCATCGGCGACCGCGGCAATCGTCTACTGCTCGACTGGGTCGAGGAGGCTTATGCCGCCGTGCCGCCCGAGGATCGCGCGATCGAGAATCCGCGCTGGCGCGATGAGCACACCCAGATCGTCGACCCGGACGACATTCCGCGCTTTTCGGAACTGGGCGTCATCCCGTCCATGCAGCCGAGCCACGCCATCGGCGACCTCTTCTTCGCGCCGGACCGTCTGGGAGATGACCGTCTCGACGGCGCCTATGCCTGGCGCGACCTGATCGATTCGGGCGTGGTGATCGCGGGCGGATCCGACGCGCCGGTCGAACGCGGCGATCCGCGCATCGAATTCTACGCCGCCGTGGCGCGCCGCGCGCTCGATGGCACACAGACCGAGCAATGGCACCCCGACCAGGCCGTGACGCGACAGGAGGCCCTGCGCATGTTCACCGCCTGGCCGGCCTATGCCAGCTTCCGCGAGGACGAGCTGGGCCGCATCGCCGTGGGCCTGCGCGCGGACTTCACCGTCTTCTCCGAGGACATCATGACCATCCCCGAGGCAGACATCCTGACCGTCGAGCCGGTCATGACCATCGTCGACGGTGAAGTGGTGTATTCGGCGCGCTAGGCACGTTTCCAGGAAAAGCAGGCACCGGTTTCCGGTTCGGAAACGCGCCCACTAGGAGTCCTCAGAAGGCGCACGTACCGTCATCCTGAGGGCGTGGACCGGCCCGGCGAGTTCTTCGGCAAGGGCGGCATTGACCGCCCTTTGCCGGTCCAGCCGGGATTTTCCGGTGAAGGCCTCGGCGACGATCAGGACGTGGAAATGGCTTTCCCCGCCCTCCCGCGCGCCGGCATGCCCGGCGTGTGAGGCGGATTCGTCTGTGACGTCGAGCTGCGACGGCGCGAACGCTTTTGTGAGCTTTGCAGCAATCCTGTCGCGAACGTCACCCATGATCACACCCCTGTTTATTGCCGCTTTAACCGCTGAGCCCCATACTTAGAACCATGCACGGCACGTACAAATACCGCCCGCGCTTTCGCGACATCCGGATCAAGCCGCCCAAGGACAAGCCGGAGCCGGAGGACCGCGTCTGCGAATGGCCCGGCTGCCTGTCGAAGGGCGATTCCCGTGCGCCGAAGGGCCCGGACCGGCTCGATGACTATCACTGGTTCTGCCAGCACCATGCCGGGCAGTACAACAAGAGCTGGAATTTCTTCTCCGGCATGAGCGAAGGCGAGATGAAGGCCTTCAACCAGTCCGCCCATTACGGCCACCGGCCGACCTGGAATTTCCGCGGCAATACCGGCGCGCACGCAAAGTCCGCGCGCGCCTCTGCGGATTTCTCCAAGGGGTTCGACGACATGCTCGGCCTGTTCGGGCACAAGCCGGCCAATGACCGCCGCAATGACGAGGCGCCGCGCCGCCGTTTCGGCCGGCTGCAGGAAATGGCGCTGGAGACGATGAATCTGACCGGCGACGAGACCAAGGGCGAGGTGAAGAAGCGCTATGCCGAACTGGTGAAGCGTTACCACCCCGACGCCAATGGCGGCGACCGCTCAAGCGAGGAACAGCTCGGCCGTGTCATCCACGCCTACCAGATCCTCAAATCGGCGGGCATGGCCTAAAGCCGCCCGAGCATCTCCAGCATCGCGTCGAGATTGGCCGCGCCGAGCCGTTTGCAGCGTTCGGGCGACCAGGCCTGATCGGGCTCCGGATGGTTCGCCGCGTCCTTGAACGGCATTTCCAGCGTCATCGAGAGGCAGCGGAAGCGCGAATAGACGTAGTGCGTGGCGATCGTCATCTCCGCGCCGCCCGGCCGGTCCGGCGCGTAGCCGTGCTCGGTCTGGAAGTCCGGCGAGAGCCGCGCGAGGATGCCGCGATAGGCGTCGAGTCTGTCCTGGTCGGACGTCTCCCAGCCGGGCACGCCTTCTGCCCCGGCGATGAAATTGTAGGGCAGCCCCTCGTCGCCATGGACGTCTAGGAAGAGATCGCAGCCCGTCTCCTCCATCTCCTGAAGCACGCAGTGAACCTCGGGCGAGTTCTCCGGCGAGGATTTGCCCCATTCCCGGTTCAGATTGATGCCCTTGGCGTTGGTGCGCAGGTGCCCGCGGCATGACCCGTCCGGATTCATGTTCGGCACGATGTGAAAATTCGCGTCGCGCAACAGCTTGCGCGCCACCGGATCGGCCGGATCGACGAGGCGTTCCAGGAAGCCTTCCATCCACCACTCGGCCATCGTCTCGCCGGGATGCTGGCGGGCGGTGACCCAGACGGTCTTCGGTCCGTGGCCCATGACGAGGCAGTCCATCGTCTGGCCTTCGAGCGTCTGGCCCAGCACTTTCAGCGTCACACCGGGCGCGTTCTGGATGTCGGCGATCAAAGTGTTGTGCCGCTCGACGGGATAGGGCGCGAAATAGGCGTACCAGACCGCGTCCGCTGCCGGCGTGTCGCGGATCGTCAGAACGCCGTCCTCATAGGTCGTGGGCACACGGAACCAGTAGTCGCGGTCGGTCGAGGCCGCCGCGTGATAGTCGGTCCAGCCATCGGGATAGCTCGCCCCGCCGGCATTGGTGATGCGCAGCGTCAGCGGCACGCCGTTCGCGCCCGAGACCCGGAAGAAGAACCACTGATAATGGTCCGACCCGGCATCCTTGCGGATCTCCAGCTGGACGTCGCTCGGATCGGTCGCATCGACGACGTGGATGTTCCCGCTGTCGAAGGCGGCGGTGATGTGAAGGGACATGGGTCGCTCCGGATGGGTTTGGCCTTGGCCTAATCCAAAGCGCTTCTGCGTTCAAACCGTTCCTTGGCGGGTATGATTCGCCCTCCCCCTTGAGGGGAGGGCCGGGAGGCTGTGCGTCAGCCAGCCGACCGGGGTGGGGGTAGGTATTGTCCTGGGATCCCTGCGCAGGCAGGGATCCAGATTGACCGAAGCTCTGGGTTCCTGCCTGCGCAGGAAAACCGGTGAGTTCGACGGAAACGTCACCCCACCCCGCTCCCGTCTTGCTGAAAGCAAGCCGCTCGCGTCCCTCCCCTTCAACGGGAGGGGAAAGGAACGCTACCCCGGAATCGCGAAGCTCAAGAGAAGCGTGCGCTGGGACGGGTTGTAATTGTCGTCGGAGATGAGGAAGAGGCGGCGTTCGCCGTCGACCGTCGCCAGGGCCGCGCCCTCGATATTGTCGACCGTGATGTCCGGCGTGAATTCGGCGAGGAGGTCGGGCTGGATCACCGAACCGGCCGCGCGGGCATCTTCGATTGCCTGCGGCGTGATGCGCACGATGCGGATGCGGTTGCCGATGCCTTGCGCATAGAAGCGCTCCACGACGATCAGCGACCCGTCGGCCTCTGCGGCGATGCCGGTCAGGCCGAAGCCGCGCTCGGCGGCGAGATTGTAGGAGAGGTCGATGCCGCCACCGGTGTGGATCTGCCACAGCGTGTGCGGCCGCCCGTCTATGATCGGGTCCTCGACGGCCATCCAGATCGACCCGTTCGGCCCCGGCGCCATGCCCTCGATCCCGGCATTGTTCCTGAGGCGCTCGATCCCCGGCGGGCCGGGCAGGGCGGTGGGCAGGGCGCCCTCGATACCGGACCAGTCCGCGCCGATGTCATAGGCCAGCACGCGGTGATCGCGCTCGAAGCTGACGGCGTAGCGGCCCTCACCCAGATCGGCGAGGCCTTCGGCATCCTCGTGATCGTCTTCCAGAACTTCGCCCGCCACGCCCAGCATGTCGGACATGCGCGCGTCCGTAAGGCCGCTGAGGCCGCCCGCCTCATAGGCGAGCGAGGCCGTCATCCAGTAGCCGCTGTCGGAAATGGCGAGGAGGCGCGTCCCGTCCGCGCTCACCTCGATCGCGGAGAAGCCGCCAAAGCGGTCGTCATCGGAGGAGAGGACCAGACCGCCACGATAGTCGAGCGCGCCGAGATCGAGGCGCTGCGCTTCTTCCGGGTAGAGGGCGACATACTCCGCCGAGACGCTGATTTCGCCCGGACCGCCATCGCCTCCGCCGCAGGCGGACAGGACGAAGGCGGCGGCAAGGGCGAGGCGTTTCATCGGCGGCTTCCCACTCCGGCAAGGTCGAGCCGCCGGACGGCGCTCAACGGATCGGTCTTGTCCTGCGACCACGGCCGGCGGCGGTCGTGGCTGTCGGGGTCGAACAGGGCGGCCAGCTGTTCGGTGATCGCACCGCCCAGTTGCTCGACATCGGTGATCGTAACAGCCCGGCGATAATATCGTGTGACATCGTGGCCGATCCCGATGGCCAGAAGCTCGACCTCGCTGCGCTTCTCGATCGTCGCGATCACTTCGCGCAGGTGCCGCTCCAGATAGCTGCCGGCATTGGCCGATTGCGTGCCGTCATCGACCGGCGCGCCGTCGGAGATGACCATCAGGATGCGGCGCTGTTCCGGGCGCACCGACAGCCGCCGCCACGCCCATTGCAGCGCCTCGCCGTCGATATTCTCCTTCAAGAGGCCCTCGCGCATCATCAGGCCCAGCTTGTCATGCGCGCGCCGCCACGGCGTGTCCGCCGCCTTGTAGATGATGTGGCGCAGGTCGTTGAGGCGGCCCGGATGCGGCGGCTTGCCCTCGGCCAGCCACTTCTCCTTCGCCCGTCCGCCCTTCCAGGCGCGCGTGGTGAAGCCGAGAATCTCGGTCTTCACGCCGCAGCGTTCCAGCGTCCGGGCGAGAATATCGGCACACGCCGCCGCGACCAGAATCGGCCGCCCGCGCATCGAGCCGGAATTGTCGATCAAGAGGGTCACGACCGTGTCGCGGAATTCGGTTTCCTTCTCCATCTTGAAGGAAAGCGGCACGGTCGGGTCGGTGACGACGCGGGTCAGGCGCGCCGTGTCGAGCACGCCCTCCTCGAGGTCGAAACTCCAGCTGCGCGTCTGCTGCGCCATCAGGCGGCGCTGCAGCCGGTTGGCGAGCCGGCCGACGACGCCTTCGACGCCCTTCAGCGCCTGATCGAGATAGCGGCGGAGGCGCGTCAGCTCCTCCTCATCGCAAAGCTCGCCCGCCTCGATGATCTCGTCGAATTCGGTGGTGAAGATGCGATAGCTCTCCGCCGGCGTCTCGTCGGGGCGGACGAATTGCGGGCGCATGGCGCGCTGGCTGTCGCCGCTGTCGTCGGTCGCCTGCACCTCGCCCTGTTTCTCGTCGGACTGGAAGTCGATCTCGTCCTCGTCCGCGCTCGAGCCTTCGGCGTCGGAGGGATCGGTGTCGTCCCCGCCATCGGGCTCGGACCCGTCATCCTCGCCGGTGCGTTCCTCACGGTCGACGCCAGAATCGTCTTCGGTCTCGTCCTCGCTGTCTTCCGGGTCGCCGCCCAGCTCGTCGGCGAGGTCGAGATCCTTGATCACCTGGCGCAAGCGTTTCGCGAACGCGCCCTGGTCCTCGGACCGTTCGGCGAGGGCATCGAGCGCCTTGCCGGCCTTGGCCTCGATCTCGTCGCGCCAGACCTGCATCAGGCCCTTTACCGCCTCGGGGGCCGGGCGGCCGGAGATCCGCTCGCGGATCATCACGCCGAGCGCCTCGGCCAGCGGCGCTTGCTGGCGGTCTTCGGCGCGGTTCCAGCCCTTCTGCTCGGCGCACGCGCTCAGTGCCGCGTCGAGATTGGCGGCGACGCCGCGCATCGCCTTCGCACCGAGGCCTTCCACGCGCGCCTGCTCGGCGGCGTCATGGATGGCGCGGGCCTGTGCGCCGGGGGGCAGGGCGCTCGCATGGCTTTCATCGGAATGGTGGAGAATCCTGAGGGCCAGCGCATCGGCGCGGCCGCGCGCGGCCTGCAACTCCTTCGCCGTCATGCCCGCCGGAGGGCTCGGCAGCACGAGCTTGCCCTTGGCCACGGACGCCACCTCGCCGCCGAACTTCACCTCCAGCTCGCGGTCGCGCGCAATTGCCCGCGTGGCGATCGCGGTCGCGCGCTTGAAGGCTTCCTGCTGCGGCGTGTCAGTCATGGGCGCCGCCCTTTTTCACGTTAAGCCGCGCTGGCGGGTTTCGGATTGGCGGCCTTCACCGGGGCTTCGGGAAGCTCCTCGCCGAAGACGCGCTGATAGAATTCCGCCACCGTCGGGCGTTCCAGCTCGTCGCACTTGTTGAGGAAGGTAAGGCGGAAGGCGAGGCCGACATCGCCGAAAATCTCGGTGTTTTCCGCCCAGGTCAGCACGGTGCGCGGGCTCATCACGGTGGAGAGGTCGCCATTCATGAAGGCGTCGCGGGAGAGGTCCGCCACCTTCACCATGTCGGCGATCGTCTTCTTGCCTTCTTCGGTCGCGGCGAAATTCTTCAGGCGCGACTGGACGATGGCTTCCTCGGTCTTGGCCGGCAGATAGTTCAGCGTCACCACCATCGACCAGCGGTCCATCTGACCCTGATTGATCTGCTGCGTGCCGTGATAGAGGCCGGTCGTGTCGCCCAGACCGATCGTGTTCGTCGTCGAGAACAGGCGGAAATACGGGTTCGGGCGGATCACCTTGGTCTGGTCGAGCAGGGTGAGCGAGCCGGAGGCTTCAAGCACGCGCTGGATCACGAACATCCCGTCCGGGCGGCCGGCAGCGTATTCATCAAACAGGAGGGCGACCGGGCGCTGCAGGCACCACGGAAGGATGCCTTCCTGGAATTCGGTGACCTGCTTGCCGTCTTTCAGCGTGATCGCGTCCTTGCCGACCATGTCGATCCGGCTGACATGGCTGTCGAGATTGACCCGGATCATCGGCCAGTTGAGGCGCGCGGCGACCTGTTCCACGTGCGTCGACTTGCCTGTGCCGTGATAGCCCTGGATCATCACGCGGCGGTTGTAGGCGAAGCCGGCCAGGATCGCCCGCGTCGTCGCCGGGTCGAACACATAGGCGTCGTCCACCGCCGGGCAGTGTTCGTCGCGCCTGGAAAAGGCCGGAACCTCGAAGCCGGGATCGAAACCGAACAGTTTCTGGCAATCGGCGACGGTATCGGGGGTATCCAGCGGGAAGGACTCGGCCATCAAATCACTCGCATCCAATCGTTCGGGGTCTGGCCGTCAATGTCGGCCGCGGGCGCGGAAAGGCAAGCGCCTTCGCATGTGCGGCATAGCATGGGGGCGGAGGCGGGTTAAAGGGTGTTGGTTCCGGATCGTCCGGGATAGCTGCGTTTCGCCCTCCCCCTTGAGGGGAGGACCGGGAGGCTGCGCGTCAGCCAGCCGACCGGGGTGGGGGTATCTTATGGGATCGCTCACCCCACCCCGCTCCCGTCGACCTGGAGGTCGCCGCTCGCGTCCCTCCCCTTCGAGGGGAGGGAGGGGTGGCGCGTCAGGGATTGAAGCCGTAAAGCCCCGCCCATGACGCTTTACATTGATGCCGATGCCTGTCCGGTGAAGGACGAGGCGATCCGCGTGGCCGAGCGCCACCGCACCGAGATCAGGCTGGTGTGCGACGGCGGCTTGCGCCGTCCGAACAGCCAGTGGGCGCAGCTCGTCATCGTGCCCGGCGGGCCGGACGCGGCCGACGACTGGATCGCGGAGCGGATCGGCCCCGGCGATATCTGCGTCACGGCCGACATTCCGCTCGCCGACCGCTGCCTGAAGGCCGGCGGCGCGGCGATCGACCCCAAGGGGAGGGCCTTCGATGCGGACAATATCGGCGCGCTCCTCGCTTCGCGGAATCTGATGAGTGATCTGCGCTCGGCCGGGATGATGGAGGGCGGTGGCGGCAAGCCCTTCGGGCCGAAGGACCGCTCCGCCTTCCTCGATGGGCTGGAACGCCTGTTCCAGAAGCTGAAGCGGGGCTAGCCCCTCGTGCTTCGAGGCCCCTTCGGGGCACCTCAGCATGAGGGGCAAGAGTTTTCCCTCATCCTGAGGTGCTGCCGCAGGCAGCCTCGCCTGTCCTCGCGAAGGCGGGGAAGGACGAGGAAAAACTAATCCGGACTTCTTGCAATCCGCATACGGGTGATCTGGTTGCGGCGGCGTTCGAGGATTTCGAACCGCACGCCGTGGAAGCTGAACACCTGGCCCGTCTCCGGAATGGTCTGCGCCTCGTGGATGACGAGGCCCGCCACAGTGACAGCCTCCTCGTCCGGCAGCGACCAATCGAGCGCGCGGTTGAGGTCGCGGATCGGCAGCGAGCCATCGACCTGCCAGACCCCCTCGCTCTCGGGCTTCAGGCCTTCGACCGTGATGTCGTGCTCGTCCTCGATTTCGCCGACGATCTCCTCAAGGATGTCTTCCAGCGTGATGAGGCCCATCAGCGCGCCATACTCGTCGACGACGAGGGCGAAGTGCTCGCGCTTTTCCTTGAACGTGTTGAGTTGTTCCAGCAGCTCGGTGGTTTCCGGCACAAACCACGGATCGCGCGCGATGCCGCGCACGTCGATCTTGCCCGGATCGCCGCCGGCTTCCAGCAGCGCGCGCGCCAGATCGCGGGCATGCAGCACGCCGATGATATTCTCCGCATCGCCTTCATAGAGCGGCAGCCGGGTGTGCGGGCTGACCAGCGCTTGCGTGACCAGTTCGGCGGTCGGGATGCCGACATCCATCATCGTGATGTTCTTGCGGTGAACCATGACGTCGTCGACGGTCAGCTCGCGCAGGTCCAGAACGCCGCCCAGCATGTCGCGGTCATCCTTCACCACCCCGCCTTCCTGGTGGTGCAGGTCGATATGGCCGCGGATTTCTTCGTGCGGCGAGAAGAGCGGGCCGCCAACCTTGGCGCCGAGCGCCTGCAGGATCACGCGGACGATGGCCTGCAGCCCGGCGACGATCGGCCAGAACACGCGCACCACCTGCCGGATCGGCCACGACACGGCCAGCGCCACTCGGTCGGGATTGGACAGGGCATAGGTCTTGGGCAGCACTTCGGAGAAGATCACGACCAGCACGGTCATGACGGCGGTGGCATAGGCCACGCCCAGCTCGCCAAACAGGTGCAGGAAGACGGTCGCCGCCAGTGTCGAGGCGAGAATGTTGACGAGGTTGTTGCCGAGCAGGATCGCGCCGATCAGCTTCTCGCCGTTCGACGTCAGTGCGTTGACCCGCGCGGCGGCGGAATTGCCGTCCTTTTCCAGCGCCAGCATGCGCGCCCGCGACACGGCGGTCAGCGCGGTTTCCGACCCGGAAAAGAAGCCCGACAGGACGAGCAGGACGAGGATGATGACGATGGGGGCAACCAGGCCCCAGGATTCGATCATGCGATTTGGTCTTCCAGAAACTCTGCGAGGCGGTCTGCCTCAACTCCGCGCCGGATATACGCGTTTCCGATGCCTTTCGCGAGGATCAGCGTGACGGAATTGTCGGCATTCTTCTTGTCGTGCCGCATCCGGTCGGCCAGACGCCGCGCCTCATAGGGCCCGCCGGGCAGGTCGGCGATCCGTCCCGCCAGACCCATCGCGGTGAGATGGGAACGAACCCGTTCGGCGTCTTCGGGCGGACAATCACCGGCCTGCGCCGACCAGTCGAAGGCGAGGGCGAGGCCGCACCCGACCGCCTCGCCATGACGCACGCCGCCCTTGGCCTCGGCCTCGAAGGCGTGCGCGAACGTGTGGCCCAGATTGAGGAGGGCGCGCCGCCCCGCCTCGCGCTCGTCCTCGGCCACAATGGCGGCCTTGAACCGCACCGCGTCGGCGACCGCCGCGCCAATGCGTGCCGGATCGAGCAAGGCCGGTCCGGCAGCTTCCAGACGGGCGAACATTGCTGCATCGCCAATCAGGGCTGCCTTCACGATCTCCGCATAGCCAGCGCGGATCTCGCCTTCGGGCAGGGTGGTCAGGAAATCGGTGTCGGCGATAACCAGGCGCGGCTGATGAAAACTGCCGGCGAGATTCTTGCCCGCCCGCGTGTTGATGGCCGTCTTGCCGCCGACCGAGGAATCCACCTGCGCCAGCAGCGTCGTCGGGATCTGGATGAAATCGATCCCGCGCATGTAGATCGCGGCGGCAAAGCCGGTCAGGTCGCCGATCACGCCGCCGCCGAACGCCACGATCGTGTCGCCGCGCTCTACCCCAGCATGGACGAGCGCATCGACCAGGGATTCCAGACCCGTGAAGCTCTTCTGCGCCTCTCCGGGTGGTGCAATCACCGGATCGACGGTGACGCCTTCCGCCTCGAACACCTTGGTCAGCGTGTCGAGATGCAGGCCCGCCACCGTCGAATCGGTGACCACCACCGCCCGCCTGCCGCAGATCTCGCGCACACGCGGCGCAGCGCTTTTGAGCGCGCCGGACCCGATGACGACGTCATAGCTGCGCGCGCCGAGCGCGACGGACACCGTTTCGATTTCGCTCATGACAGCACGCCCGCCTCTTCGAGTGCGGCGACAATCGCCTTCATCGTCGCGTGGTGGCTGCCGTTGGTCGCATCGACGGTCAGGTCGGCTTGCGAATAGGCGGCTTCGCGCTTCGCCATCAGCTCGGCCATGACCTGACGCGGGTCGCCGGTCAGCAGGAGGGGGCGCGTATCGCGCCGCGACACCCGCTCCATCAGCGTATCGAGATCGGCCTTCAGCCACACCGTGACCGCCTTGTCGCGGACGATGGCGCGGGTCGCATCGTTGGCGAAGGCGCCGCCGCCGAGTGCCAGCACGCACGGCCCCTCGTCCAGCAGGCGGGCGATCACCTTGCGCTCCCCGTCGCGGAAAGCCTCCTCGCCGAAGTCGGAGAAGATCTCCACGACGCTGCGATCCGCCGCGCGTTCGATCTCCTTGTCGGCGTCGAAGAATTTCAGCCCCAACGCCTTGGCCAGCCTTCGTCCGACCGTCGTCTTGCCCGCGCCCATCAGCCCGATTAGGGCGATGGGGCGGTCGATCGACGTCTCGGTTCGGGCGGCGGGCTGTGACATGCCGGTGAGTGTAGTGTGCGCCGCAGCACGCCGGAAGGCCGCGATGATGCCGCGGCGTCTGGAATTTGCCGCAATCGGCCTTACCCTGTCTGGAAATCGTCAAGGCGCGGCAATGATGGGAAACACGCATGCGCGGAATGCTGATCGGATTTCTGGTCCTGCTGGTTCTGGTGGTGGCGGGATTTGGAACGCTCGTTTTGCTCGCCGAGGGCATCGACCCCGGCCGTGAGGAGGTTCGCGTTGATCTCGAAGATGATTTCCCGCGCTAGCCTTCTGGCGCTGATCCTGGCCGCGCCCGCCGCGGCGCAGGATATCCAGGTGCAGGAACTCGGCAGCCTCGACCCGCTCGAGGTCAATGTCGCCGAACGTCCGCTGGCCAACGATCTCTGGCGCAATTCGAACGCCGCGACGGCGCGCGCCGCGCTTGAAGCGCTGCCCGGTCCGGATGACGACGCCTATGGTTCGATGGCCGTCGCCGACTTTGCCGGTCGTGTCCTCCTCTCCGGCGGCACCCCGCCCGAGGGCGGCCGCGGCGATGAGGCACTGGCCGTGCTCCGCGCCGAACGTGTGCTCGCCTCGACCGGCCCGATCGCGGCCTATGCGCTGCTGGAGCGTACGCCGGGTCTCGAACGCCTGCCGGCGCTCGCCCGCTGGCATGCCGAACTCGGCTTTGCGCTGGGCGAGACGGGGGCGGCCTGCCGCACCACGAACGGCCTGATCGACGGCCGCAACCAGCCCTACTGGCTGCGCGCCCGCGCCGCCTGCCACGCGATCAACGGCGAAGCCGCCGCGGCGGAGCTGTCCGCCGACCTCGCCAGCGCGGCAGAGCCGGACCGCGATTTCGACACGCTGCTCTACGCCGTCACGATCGGCCAGTGGAATGACCCGGACGTGTCGATCGACACCGGACTGGAACTGGCCCTCGCGCGCATCGCATCGGGAGAAGACCAGCCGGAACTCGACCTGTCGGACGCGCCCGCCTGGCTGACCGAGGTCGCGGAGACGACCGCCGAGCCGGTTGAACTGCCCGACGAGATCGGCGCAGCGATGACCTATGCCGAGACGCTTCAAGGCGCCGAACGCCGTTCCGCCTGGGACCAGCTGATCCGACAGGACTATGACCGCCTCACCGCCGGTCTCGCGCTCGGCCACGCCCTCGCTGATGCCGCGGCCGACAACCGCTTCATCCCGGTCGCCCGCCGCTATGGCGGTCAGATCGACACCATTCCCGTCACCGCCGCGACGCTGGAGCATGGCCATCGTTTCGTGCTGGCCGCGCTCGCAGCGGGGGACCGGCAGACGGCCATCCGCTGGCGCCGGGCGCTTGATGACGGTCCGCCGCGCCGTTCCCGTCCGGCCCCGGCCACGATCGACGACCTGATCGATAAGGGCCCGGACGATGGCCCATCGATGGAGCCGGTCATGTCCGATGGGGACGAGCCGGAATGGGCGCCGCCGTCGCCGCGCCTTCTCGTCGCGCTCGATCTCGCCATCGCCGTCGCGCAGAACCAGATCGGCCGCGATTCCATGGTCGCGCTCACCGGTGCCCGGCTCGAAGCCGGCGCGGAAGGCGTGGGCGATGTCGCCATGCTCGCGCTCATGGGTGCGCCCGTGTCCCCGGACTGGCGCGTCGCCCTTCTGGAAACCGAGCCTCAGGCCTCGCCCGCCCTTCTGGGCATGGCGGCCGCATCGGCCTCCGGCGCGCATGCCGAAACCGCGTTGTTTGCCGCCGCGGCGCTGCAGGACGGGCTCGAAGGCGCAGCGCCCGGCACACTGATGCATGTCGTGTCCGCGCTCGACCGCGCCGGCCTGTCCGATGCCGCGCGCGACCTCCTGCTCGCCCGCATCATCGAGGAGACCGCGTGAAGCCCGCCCGGGCCATTGCGCTTTTCCTCGACATGATGGCGGCCGAGCGCGGGGCTGCGACCAATACGCTCGACGCCTATCGCCGCGATCTGGACGACGTGTCCGCACGCCTGTCGGCCACCGGCACCGACCTGATCACGGCGGAGACCGGCGATCTTGAAGCCGTCCTGGCGGGCATGCGCCGCGACGGGCTGTCGCCCGCGACGGCGGCCCGCCGCCTGTCCGCGGCAAGGCGCTTCTACCGCTTCCTCCTGTCCGAAGGCCTGCGCGGCGACGATCCGGCCGCGCCGCTGAAAGGACCGGCACGCGGACGGCCGCTGCCGAAAATCATGTCGGAGGATGATGTCGACGCCCTGTTCCGCGCCGCAGATGACCTCGACGGACCGGCGGGCATCCGCACGCGGGCGCTCCTTGAAATCCTCTATGCTGGCGGCTTGCGGGTGTCGGAACTCGTCGGCCTGCCGCTCAACGCCTTTTCGCGCGCCGAGGCTTGTATCCATGTCACCGGCAAGGGCGGGCGCGAACGCCTCGTCCCGCTCACCGATTCGGCGCTTGAGGCCGTCGCGGCCTACCGCGAAGTGCGCGAGGCGCATTTGCCGAAACCCGGACCAAAACGGGCCAGAGCTGAACGCTTCCTCTTCCCGTCCGCAACCGCGGCCGCCGGGCATCTGACGCGGGAGCAGTTCGCCCGCATCCTCGCAGCCCTGGCGGGCGCGGCCGGGCTCGACGCGTCGAAAATCTCGCCCCACGTCCTGCGGCATGCCTTTGCCACGCACCTCCTCGCCAACGGGGCTGACCTGCGCGCAGTCCAGCTGCTGCTGGGGCATGCCGATGTCTCGACCACCCAGATCTACACCCATGTCCTCGAAGAGCGCTTGCGCACCCTTGTTGAAACCGCCCACCCGCTGGCGCGGCGCTGAAAGCGGTGGTTTCCGCGGCTTGTTCCTTGCGTAAGGGGTGATAGGTTGCCCGGCGCTTTCGCGCCCCAAGCGTTGTACTGCGGCGTCACAACAGAGAGCTCATGCCCGACTCGACCCGTACCTATCTCGATTTCGAACGTCCTATTGCGGAACTCGATGCGAAGATCGAGGAGCTGGAAAAGCTCGCACGCTCCAACTCTGCCGAAGGCCCGGACGTGGCCGAAGAGATCGGCAAGCTGCGCCAGAAATCATCAGATCAGCTGGCCAATCTCTATTCGAAGCTCGATCCGTGGCGGAAGACCCAGGTCGCCCGCCACCCCGACCGGCCGCATTTCCGCGACTATCGCAAGGCGCTGATCGAGGATTTCGAGGAGCTGTGTGGCGACCGCCGCTATGGCGAGGACCATGCCATCGTGGGCGGGATCGGCCGCTTCCGCGGGCGTCCGGTCGTCGTTCTTGGCCATGAGAAGGGCCACGACACCCAGACCCGCCTGAAGCACAATTTCGGCATGGCGCGCCCGGAAGGCTATCGCAAGGCGATCCGCCTGATGGACCTCGCCGAGAAGTTCAAGCTGCCGGTCCTGACCTTCGTCGACACGGCGGGCGCCTATCCCGGCGTCGGCGCGGAAGAGCGCGGCCAGTCCGAAGCCATTGCGCGCTGCACCGAGCGTTGCCTGACGCTGGGCATGCCGCTCGTCTCCGTGATCACGGGCGAGGGCGGTTCCGGCGGCGCGGTCGCGCTGGCCAGTGCCAACACCGTCATCATGCTCGAACATTCGATCTATTCGGTGATCTCGCCGGAGGGTTGCGCCTCGATCCTGTGGCGCGATAGCGCCAGGGCCAAGGACGCCGCCGCGGCGATGAAGATCACCGCGCAGGACCTGATCGGGCTGAAGATCATCGACCGCATCGTCACCGAACCGGTCGGCGGCGCGCACCGCGATGCGCAAACCACCATCCGCCATGTCGGCGATGCGCTGGACGCGGCGGTCGGCGCGCTCGATGGCCTGCCGGCGGACAAGCTGAAGAAGAAGCGCCGCGACCGCTTCTATGCCATCGGCCGCATGCAGGCGGGTGAAGGCTGATTATTCGCCATCCCCCTTGAGGGGAGGGCCGGGAGGCTGTGCGTCAGCCAGCCGACCGGGGTGGGAGTGTCTTGATTGAACACTCACCCCACCCCGCTCCCGTCTTCCTTTCGGAAGCCGCTCGCGTCCCTCCCCCTCAAGGGGAGGGAAGATCGCCCCAAACTATATTTGATTGCCGTTCCGGCCTTGCCCGTCCCCGCTTTCGCGGGGAATTCATGTTTAAACGCTCCAGATAGAACTCCGACGCTGTCCCGGATTTATTCCGGGACCTGTCCGCCTCGCGGGTAACCGGAAACGTGGACAGGCCCCGGCACGGGGGCCGGGGCAGATCATCGAATTGTTTAGGTAGATCGGGGATCCCTGCGCAGGTAGGGATCCAGTCTGGTTTCCTGCCTACGCAGGAAACCCGGAGTCAGACGGTAAACCTTAATGCCCTGATACGCTCATGCGCCCTGCGGACCGCTTCGTCAAAGCGGGCGTCAACGCCGACTTCAAATCCGGGCGGATACGCGTCCGGTTCGTAATAGCTGTAGCCGATACTTACATCCCATGCGTCGTAAATTCCCGTCTCACGGGCAAATTTCTCGAAGTCTCCGGGAAACGCATAGTCATGCGCGAACCAGAAATGATCAAGGAACTGAACAAACTCAGATCGTGGGATTTCGCCTGAAATATAACGATCCAGCTGACGCACAGTTATTTTGCAATAGGCGGCCCCTTCTCCCGGCAGATTCGCGCCAAGCGAAACAAGGACGCGTTCGAACGACAGCTTCAGCCACCACCAGGCAAGGGGTTTGTCGGCGGCAACGCAATCGACCTCGAACCCGATCAGCGCCTCGGTCTCCAGACCCTGCTCGATCCAGTGATCCGCCAGCTCGCGCGCCCGGTCGATCGGCAGTTCACCGGCGCAGAACAGCCACGCCGCCTCCTGCGGGCTTTCGAATTCGCCGTCTTTCACCAGCCTGATCATGGGTTTGAGAGTAGCGGAAACCACCGGGTGGGCCAGCGGTTACAACGCCGCCTCCAGCCAGGGCAGAACCCGGCCCTTGAACACGTCGGAGGGACGATCCTCCACGAAATCCGCGCCCATGCGCTCGTAAAAGCCGCGCGCGTCGGGGTCCGACAGGATCGTCATCCGCGTCTCGCCGGTGGCCTTCAGCCGCGCCTTCGCCCAGTCGTAAAGCGCGCGGCCCGCGCCCGTACCGATGGCGACCGGTTCTATGAAGAGCAGGTCGAGCGTGCCCGCCTTGCCCTTCGGGTCGACCTGAACCACGCCGAGCGCCCGGCCCGAGGCGTCCTCCGCCACGCGCACGAAATCGCCCGCAATCAGCTCCGGGTCGACCTGCAGGTAGGGCGCGACGGTTTCAAGGAAGCCGGCGTCATAGCCCCAATGGGCTTTCGAACGCAGGCAGAGCGCGGACAGCGCCGCGGCCTCTTCGGGCCGCGGGCTGCGCAGTGTGAGATCAGGCGACGAGCGCACCGTGGCAGTGCTTGTACTTCTTGCCCGAGCCGCAGGGGCAGGGCGAGTTGCGCGGCACCTTGCCCCAGGTCGCCGGATTGTTCGGGTCGATCTCGCTGTGATCGCCGAGCGCATCGCCGGCCGAGGCCATTTCGTTCTGACCCGTCTTCGGATCGGTGTGGATCGCCTGCATCTGGCGCGGCGGCTGCGGCGCCTGCGGGCGCTGCTGCATCTGGATGCGGATGCCCATGATGCGGCGGGTGAATTCCTCGCGCAGGCTCTCCAGGAGGTGTTCGAACAGGTTGAACGCCTCGGTCTTGTACTCGTTCAGCGGATCGCGCTGGGCGTAACCGCGCAGGCCGATCACCGAGCGCAGCGCATCAAGCTGCTGCAGATGCTCGCGCCAGTTATCGTCGATCGTGCGCAGGAGTTCGTATTTCTCCACACGGCGCATCAGTTCGGGACCGACCTCGGCGACCTTTTCGGCGTAGGACTTGTCGGCCGCTTCGGTGATCCGGTCGCGGATCTCCTCGTCGGCAATGCCTTCCTCGGCCGCCCAGTCGGCGATCGGCAGATCGAGGCCGAACGTGTTCAGCACCTTCTCGTGCAGGCCCTCGATATCCCACTGGTCGGCGAAGGCCTTGGGCGGAATGTGGGCCTCGACGAGGTCTTCCGCGGCCTGGTGGCGCATGTCCTTCACGACGTCGGAGAGGTCGGTGTCGGACATGAATTCGATGCGCTGTTCGAAGATCGCCTTGCGCTGGTCGTTCATCACGTCGTCGTATTTGAGGACGTTCTTGCGCATGTCGAAATTGCGCTGCTCGACCTTCTTCTGGCTCGTCTCGAGCGCCTTCGACATCCACGGATGCTCGATCGCCTCGCCTTCCTTCAGGCCCAGCGTGCGCATGATCGTGTCGAGCCGCTCCGGCGCGAAGATGCGCAGAAGGTCGTCTTCCACCGAGATGAAGAAGCGCGACTTGCCCGGGTCACCCTGACGGCCCGTCCGGCCGCGCAGCTGGTTGTCGATCCGGCGGCTTTCGTGGCGCTCCGAACCCATGACGTAGAGACCGCCGGCGTCGAGCGCCTGCTTCTTCTTCGTCGCGACGTCAGCGGCAATTTCCGACCGCTTCGCCTTGATCTGGTCCTCGGTCGGTTCGCGCCCGGCTTCTTTCTCTTCGGAAACCCAGTCGGCGAGACGGAAATCGACATTGCCGCCCAGCTGGATGTCGGTACCGCGGCCGGCCATGTTCGTGGCGATCGTCACCGCGCCCGGCACGCCGGCCTGGGCGATGATGCTGGCTTCCTGCTCGTGATAGCGGGCGTTCAGCACCTGGTGCTTGATCTTCTTCTTTTTCAGGATTTCCGACAGGACTTCGGATTTCTCGATCGACACCGTGCCGACCAGAACCGGCTGGCCGCGCTGCTGGCAGTCGAGGATTTCCTCGGTGATCGCGCCGAATTTCTCGTCGGCGGTGCGATAGACCTGGTCCTCGTTGTCGATCCGCGCAATCGGCTTGTTCGTCGGGATTTCGACGACTTCCAGCTTGTAGATCGAGAAGAATTCGTCGGCCTCGGTCGCCGCCGTACCGGTCATGCCGGCCAGCTTCTTGTAGAGGCGGAAATAGTTCTGGAAGGTGATCGAGGCGAGCGTCTGGTTCTCCGGCTGGATGTCGACGCCTTCCTTGGCCTCGATCGCCTGGTGCAGGCCGTCCGACAGGCGGCGGCCCGGCATCATGCGGCCGGTGAACTCGTCGATCAGGATCACATCGTTGCCCTTCACGATGTAGTCCTTGTCGCGCTTGAACATCTTGTGGGCCTTGAGGGCCTGGTTGATGTGGTGCACGACCGAGACATTCTCGACGTCGTAGAGGTCACCTTCCTCAATCAGATTGTGTTCCTTGAGGAGGTCCTCGATGTGCTCGTTGCCGTCCTCGGTGAAGACGACCGATCGGGCTTTCTCGTCGATCTGGTAGTCTTCCTCGTCCAGCATCGGGATGATCTTGTCGATCGTCTTGTAGAATTCGGTCCGGTCTTCGGTCCGGCCGGAGATGATCAGCGGCGTGCGCGCTTCGTCGATCAGGATCGAGTCGACTTCGTCGACGATCGCGAAGTGGTGGCCGCGCTGGACCATGTCATCCAGCGAGTACTTCATGTTGTCGCGCAGATAGTCGAAGCCGAGCTCGTTATTCGTGCCGTAGGTGATGTCACAGCCATAGGCGCGGCGGCGTTCCTCGTCCGACAGGCCGTGCAGGATCACGCCCGTCGTCATGCCCAGCTTGGAATAGACCTGCGCCATCCACTCGGAGTCGCGCTTGGCCAGGTAGTCGTTGACCGTCACGACGTGGACGCCGTTCTGAGTCAGGGCGTTGAGATAGACCGGCAGGGTGGCGACGAGCGTCTTGCCTTCACCGGTCTTCATTTCGGCGATGCCGCCATTGTTCAAGACAATGCCGCCGATCAGCTGCACATCGAAATGCCGCATGCCGAGCGCGCGCTTGGCGCCTTCGCGGACATTGGCGAAGGCTTCCGGCAGGATCGATTCCAGCTTCTCGCCATCGGCGACGCGCTGGCGGAATTCCTGGGTCTTTTCGATAAGCTGGGCGTCGGTCAGCTTCTCGAACTCGGGCTCCAGCGCGTTGATCTTCGCGACGAGCGGCTGGTATTTGCGGACCTTGCGCTCGTTCGACGTGCCAAGCAGCTTGCGGGCGATAGAAAGCATGGAAGACCCTGAGACCAACTGATAGAACCGCGCCACATGACGGCGGTCCGGATACGGCGGACGCCGCATCGCCACGGAATAATGCCCGGCTGACTTAAGATTGGCGGGTTTGGGTGTCAATGAACGGGGGCTGCGGCCAAACGGCCAAGCGGTCCCGGGAAGTCCTTCATGATCAGATATTTGTCCCTCATCCCGCTTTTCGCAGTTCTGCTGCTGGTTTCCTGCGGACCGGACCTTTCTGAAGAGGAAGACAACACACCGCTGCCGGGTGACACCATTCTGGCCCAGGGCGAGGAAGTCATCGCCGCCGAGGTCAATGGCACCGTGATCCGGCATTCCGACGTGTTGCGCGAAGCCGCCGCGCAGGGCGTGATCGCCCAGGGCGGCACGCTGGCGACCAGCGATCCGTCCTATCAGCGCGTGCTCGACGAGCTGATCGACCAGCGCCTCCTGGCGCTTGAGGCCCGGCGTCTCGGACTGCGTGACACACCGCAGGCCCGCCGCCGCATCGCGATGGCCGAGGAACGTATTCTCGGCAATGTCCTTCTGGAAAACACCATCGCCGAAGCCGTGACCGACGAACGCGTCCAGCGCGTCTTCGAGGAACAGAGCGAGCTGTCCCGTCCCGCGACCGAGGTGCGCGCCCGCCATATTCTGGTGGCGACGCAGGAGGAGGCCGAGGAAATCCGCCGCCTGATCGAAGGCGGAGCCGATTTCGCCGAGATGGCTGTGCGCTACAGCCTCGACACGGCGACGCGTCTTGAGGGCGGCGATCTCGGCTATTTCACCCGTCAGGGCGTGTTGCCCGTCTTCGCCGAAGTGGCGTTCAACACCCAGGTGGGACAGGTCTCCGAACCGTTCGAGAGCGCGTCGGGCTGGCACCTTCTGAAGGTCGAGAATCTGCGCACCGCCGAAGGCCGCACGCTCGACCAGATGCGCCCCGGCATCGTGCGCTTCCTGACCTTCCAGGAAATCGAGGACCTCATCACCCGGCTGGAGGAAGAGGCCGACATCCGCCGCCGCGAACCGGTGGAACCGGGCGTGTTGCGCGCCGACGGCGATCCGGTCCCGTCCCCGGAAACGCCTGAGGAAACGCCTGAAGACTCACCTGAGGCCGCCCCCGAAGACGGCGGGTAAGACCCGCTTAACCATCCTCGCGAACCCCGAATTAAGGGAGATCGGTCAATATGCCGGATCAACGCCCGGTCCTTTACGTGGCTGCCTGCGCTCTGCTGGACGCCGATGGACGCGTGCTGATCGCCCGCCGGCCGGAAGGCAAGCCGATGGCAGGCTATTGGGAATTCCCGGGCGGGAAGATCGAACCCGGCGAAACGCCGGAACAGGCCGTGACGCGCGAACTGCGCGAGGAATTGGGGGTAGAACCATGCGAGCGATGCCTGCATCCCTTCGCCTTCGTGTCGCACCCCTACGAGGCGTTCCACATCGTCATGCCGCTTTTTCTCTGCCGGCAATGGGACGGTTTTCCCCAGCCGACCGAGGGGCAGGAGATTGCCTGGGTACGCCCCGCGAAGCTGATGGATTTCGACCTGGCACCGGCCGACCGGCCGCTGGCGGCGGAAATCCGCGATCGGCTCTAGCGCGCTTCTTCTCGCGCTTCGCGGCGGAAACCTGGGGCGGGACCAGCATCGAGTATTCGATCATCGCTGTTCTGGTCGCCATCGCCGGCGTTGCCGCACTGATGACGATCGGCCCCTTCGTGATGCAGGCCTTCACCGACGCCGCCGTGCCGCTTTGATTTCAAATTCAGTTAGATAATGCTGAAATCCCCGCGCAAGCGGGGACCTCGACAGCTTGCGGTGCAAAGGCGGATCCGCAGAAAACTGCAAACTCGGGAAGCGCCTCTGCGCCCTGTCGGTTCGAGGTCCCGGATCGCGCGACGCGCGTCCGGGAATTCAAAGATTGTCGAAGGGTGACGGGAATCTACCGCCCCGCCTTCTCGCCCGCAGACTGTTCCTTGACCCCGAGCGCATCGGCCAGGCGCACCGTGGCCGAACCCGGGCGTTTCGGGCGCGGCTGACCGGGATGCGGCGCCCAGCCTCCGGCATGGATGATCTCGAAACTGGCGCGGATCCGCCCGTCCGGATCGGCGAAGCGCTCGGCATAGATCTGCGCCGCTCTCACGAACAGACCACGCGTCGCCGGCTTGCGCGGACGCGAGGCCAGCGCGCTCGTCTCGCCCATGCCGCGCAGATCCGTCATCAACGCGAAGGCGTTGCCGTAGCGCACGGTCAGCCGGTCGACATCGCTGACCGGCAGGGCAAAGCCCGCGCGCTGCAAGAGGCCGGACAGGCCCTGCGCATCGGCGAAGGGGGAGACACGCGCCGACACGCCGCCGGTCAGTTCGCTTTCCGCCGCCATCAGCGACTGGCGCAACTCATTGAGGCTCGCCCCGCCGATCAGCGCAGCGGTGAAGAAGCCGTCGGGCGTCAGCGCCCGGTTGATCTGGATGAGGGCGCCCGGCAAATCGTTGGTCCAGTGCAGCGCCAGCGGCGAGACGATCAGGTCGAAGCTCTCGTCGGCGAAGGGCAGGGCTTCCTCGTCGAGCGCGAGCGCCGTCCCGCCGGCCTTTAGCGCCCGGTCCGGGGACAGGTCGCTCTCGATCCAGCTGTCCGCCTTGGCGTAGGCCTCGGGCACCACTTCCTTCAGCAATGCCACGCCATTCCCGCCCCCGCCGAGCATCAGCGCGCGGCCGAAATCGCGGGTGATCGTGACCAGCCGATCGCCGATATCCTCGATCGCGCGCTTCAACAGGAAGTCGTGCTCTGCCAGAGTGCAGGCGGACCGCGAGCGATGCTGGCGGACCAGTGCCCGGTCGAACAGGCGGGGAGGGGCATTTGAACTCATGGGCCCGATATGGCCCGCTCCGGTGGGGAAGGGAAGCCGTGCGCGCCGCGGCCGACCTCGTCTGGCCGCCCCATTCCGCCGCCAGCGGCATGCGGGTCGATGCGCCGGGCCGGCTCGATGCGGTCGATTGGACAGCGATCCATTTCCTCGACGCGCCCTGGTGCGAGACCTGCGGCCTGCCCTTTCCCTATGCGATCGGCGAAGGGGCGGAATGCCCGGCCTGTATCGCCCGCCCGCCGAAATATGCGAAGGCGCGCGCGGCCTTCGTCTATGACGATGCCAGCCGCCAGCTCGTGCTGGAGTTCAAGCACGGCGGACGGGTGGAAAGCGTGGCGCAATTCGCCGCGTGGATGGCGCTGTCGGCCCGGGATATGCTGGACGGCGCGGACGCCATCATTCCCGTTCCGCTGCATCGCCGCCGTCTGGCCATGCGGCGGTTCAACCAGTCCGCCCTGTTGTCGATGGCCATTGCCAGACGCACCGGCCTTCGCTTTGAACCACATGCCTTGCACCGGGTGAGGGCCACGCCGAGCCAGGCCGGCAAGTCCGCCAGCGGGCGGCGGCGCAATGTCGCCGGCGTGTTCCGTGTGCCCGAACGGGCGAAGCCCCGCATCGCAGGGAAGGTGCTTGTGCTGGTGGACGATGTCTTCACCACCGGCGCCACGGTGGAGGCCGCGGCGCGAACGCTGCAGCGGGCCGGAGCGGTCCGGGTGAACGTTCTGACGCTCGCCCGCGTTGTCAGACCGGTAAACCCGCTTACATAAAGGCGGCTTCAACACGCGAAACGGGAATTGAGTCGATGGCCAAGGTGACGATCTACACGCGCGAATTCTGCGGTTACTGCGCCCGCGCGGTGCGCCTTCTGAAGGACAAGGGCGTCGACTTCGAACAGATCGACGCCGGCATGGACGCGGCCAAGCGCAAGGAAATGATCCAGCGCGCGAACGGCGCCTCGACCTATCCGCAGATTTTCATCGACAACGAGCATATCGGCGGCTGCGACGACATGTTCGCGCTGGAACGCAAGGGGGCGCTCGACGTGATGCTGGGGATTTCGGGGTGATCTTCAACGGTTCGCGAAACGCCCTCGTGCTTCGAGGCCCCTGCGGGGCACCTCAGCATGAGGGCTTGGTGTCTTTCCCTCATCCTGAGGTGCTCGCGAAGCGAGCCTCGAAGGGCGAGGGAAAATCGGGAGCGACTAAATGACCAAACTCAACGTCGCACTCGTCCAGATGCGGTCGGGCACCGATCCGCTGACCAATATCGACGACTCGGCGCGCCTGATCGAGCAGGCGGTACGTGGCGGCGCGGAACTGGTCGTGACCCCGGAATGCACCAATCTGGTGGAACGCGACGCCTCGAAGCTGTTCGGCAAGCTCTACGCCCCGGACGAGGATCCGGCGGTGATGGGCTTCGCCGACATCGCCCGAACGCACGGCATCTGGCTGCTGGCCGGGTCCTTCGCGCAGAAGATCGCCGAAGACCGCGCGGTCAACCGTAGCCATCTCTTCGCGCCGGACGGCACGCTCGCCGCGACCTACGACAAGATCCACATGTTCGATGTCGGGCTGGGCGGCGGCGAGACCTATTCGGAATCGACCAATTACAAGCCGGGCGAGAAGGCCGTGCTGACCGAGGCGGCGGGCGTAAAGCTCGGCCTGACCATCTGCTACGATGTCCGCTTCGCATATCTCTACCGCAGGCTGGCGCAGGCCGGGGCGCAGTTGATCGCCGTGCCCTCCGCCTTCACCCGCCCGACGGGCCGCGCGCATTGGGAGGTCCTGCTGCGTGCCCGCGCGATCGAGACGGGCAGCTATATCCTCGCCGCCGCGCAGGCCGGGCATCACGAGGACGGCCGCAACACCTGGGGGCATTCGATGATCGTCGACCCGTGGGGCAAGATCGTCGCGGAACTGGACCATGACGAGCCGGGCGTTCTGAACGCCGAACTCGACCTCGACTCCGTTGCCGATGCGCGCACCCGCATCCCGGCGCTGAAGCACGACCGCGAGGTGACGGGGCCATGATCCGCTACGCCCTCATCTGCGACCACGAACACGAATTCGAGGCCTGGTTCCGCAATTCGTCGGACTATGACGAGCAGGCGGCGTCCGGCCTGGTCGAATGCCCGCTCTGCGCCTCGACCTCGGTCAGGAAGGCGGTGATGGCGCCGAATGTCGCCTCGCCGAAGCGGCGAAAGGAAACGCCGCAGAAGATGATGATGGAGATGGCCGGCAAGGTCCGCGCCCATATCCGCGACAATTTCGACTATGTCGGCGACGACTTTGCCCGCGAAGCCCGTGCCATGCACGAGGGCGACATTCCGCATCGTGACATCTATGGGGAAACGACGCCGGAGGAGGCCAAGACCCTCGCCGAGGACGGCGTACCCTGCGCGCCGCTGCCCGCGCCTTTCGCCCCGGTCCCGCCAAAACGGGTGAACTAGGCAGCGAGCCGATAGAGAGCGCCTGCGGTCGTCACGGTGAAATAAATCACGACGATGATGGCAAAGAGCCGGAAGTCCGAAAGGTGGTGCAGCACTAGCGCCCCTCGCCGTGCCGCGTTCTTTTCGTCGCGAAGCTCCGAGACCGCCCTGAGGGCAACAATTCCCGAATAGATGGTGTAAGCGGCCAGGGCGAGGCTGAGGGCTTCGCTTCCGTCAAAATCCAGTCCGCGCAAGGCCACGATCAGCGAATAGACGCCGAGGCCGACACCGGCTGCCATAAGGGGAATGTAAGGTCCGACGACCTCGAGAGTCGGCCTGTCGGACACCTCAGTCTGACTGGGTCTCAAGCAGGAACATTGCCGCGCCGCCAAGCACTGCAGCGATCACGATCACCGGTAGAGCGCCCGAAGCAGCTCCCGCGGCAAGAGCAGACCCCAAAGCGGCAGCGACGGCGCGCGACCAGATCAGAAGTGAGTCAGGTTTGCTAACGGACGGGTTCATGCACTGAATATAACCGCTGGTTGCGGAACAGACAACAATTTCAGCCCGCCTTCTTCGCGGCCAGCATGTAATTCACGCCGGCATCGCTGGTGATCGAGAACTGATCGTTCAGCGGGTTGTAGCTGACCCCGACCGGCTCCTCGGGCGTGAGGCCGGTGCCGGTCAGCGCGGCGCGGATTTCCTCCGGCTTCACGAGCTTGCGGAAGCGGTGCGTGCCTTTCGGCAGCCAGCCCATCACCCATTCCGCGCCGAAGATCGCGGTGACGAAGGCGCGCGGCGTGCGGTTGATCGTGCCGACCACCATCATGCCGCCCGGCTTCACCAGCGAGGCGCAGTCCTTCAGGAAGGCGTCCGGGTCGGCGACATGCTCGACGACTTCGAGATTGAGAACGACGTCGAAGGGCTGCTCGCCCGCCTCGATCAGCTGTTCCGCCGTGCCGTGCCGGTAGTCGATGGTCAGCTCCATCTCTTCGGCGTGCACCATCGCGGTCTTGATATTGGCTTCCGCCGCGTCGACCGCCGTGACCGACGCGCCGAGCCGCGCCATCGGCTCGGAAATCAGCCCGCCGCCGCAGCCGATATCGAGGATACGCAGACCCTTGAACGGCTCCGCCGCACTGTCGTCGAGGCCGAAATGCGCCGTGATCGCGCTCCTGAGCCAGGACAGGCGCGCCGGGTTGAACTTGTGCAGCGGCTTGAACTTGGAGTCCGGATCCCACCATTCCGCGGCCATGCGCGAGAATTTCTCGACCTCTTCCGGGTCGACGGAGGGGCGGGAGATCGTCTCGGGGGCGGCGGCCTGGGCCATGAGCTTTATCCGTTCTCGCATTGCGTGCGGTGCGCTGCCGTAATATGGCCCCGCTGGCCGCGATGATCGAGAGCGGACAGCGGGCTGCGTCGATTGGCGCACACCGGACTGGTTGCCAGGGAAGATAGGCGAGGGACGCCGGATTGGAACGCGTGGTGATGAAATTCGGCGGCACGTCGGTCGGATCCTCCGACCGGATTCGCGCCTCCGCCGCCCGCGTCGCCGATGAAGCCGCGAAAGGCAATGCCGTCGCCGTCGTCGTGTCCGCCATGGCCGGCGAGACCGACCGCCTCCTGGAACTCGCCGGCGCGCATGGCGGTGCGCTGGGCCAGGTCGAGACCGACGTGGTCCTGACCGCCGGCGAACAGGTCTCCGCCGCGCTGATGGCGCTGGAGCTCGGCCGTCACGGGCTGAAGGCGCAATCCTTCCTCGGCTGGCAGGCCCGCATCGAGACGCATGGCCCGCCGGGCGCCTCGCGCATCTCCGCGCTCGATGCCGCGCCGGTCAACGCCGCGCTGGAACAAGGCATCATCCCGGTCATGGCCGGTTACCAGGGGATCGGACCGGACAATCGCCTGCGCACGCTGGGGCGGGGCGGGTCGGACCTGTCGGCGGTCGCGCTGGCGGCGGCACTCGGCGCGCGCTGCGACATCTACACCGACGTTGACGGCGTCTACACCACGGATCCCAGAATCGAGCCGCGCGCCCGCCGCATTCCTGCGATAAGCTATGACGAGATGCTCGAACTCGCCGCGCAGGGTGCCAAGGTCCTCCAGACCCGCTCGGCGGAGATGGCCAAGGCGAGAGGCGTGCGTCTGCGTGTGCTGTCGAGCTTTTCGAATGATCCCGATGCAGAGGGTACCGAAGTGGTCGATGCCGATCTGATTTCCGAACGCCGGATCGTCTCCGGTGTGGCCTATGCCCGCGACCAGGCCCGCATCGGCCTTCTGGGCGTTTCCGACCAGCCGCAGGCCGCCGCCGAGGTGTTCGGCGCGCTGGCCGACAAGGAAATCGGCATCGACATGATCGTGCAGGGCCGCTCGCGCGACGCCGGCACGGTGAATATCGAATTCACCGTCGACCGCCGCGACCTGCACGCCGCACTGGATGTGATAGACTCCGCCGCATCCGGTTCCGGTGCGCGTGACATCGTGCATGAAACCGGTCTCGCCAAGGTGTCGATCGTGGGGATCGGCCTCAACCGGCGCGCGGATGTGGCGCGCATCCTGTTCCGTGCGCTCGGCGAAAAGAATATCGCGGTGAAGGTCATCGCGACGTCCGAAATCAAGATCAGCGTGCTGATCGCGAACGAATCCGTGGAACTTGCGGTGCGTGCGCTCCATTCCGCATACGGGCTCGACGAAGCTGGCTAGCGAAAGGACTTTTGCGAGGGATGACAGCGATCGAAGCCTTCGCGCCGGGCCCCCGGCGGCTTCTGACGCGTTTGCGCGCGCTGATGGCGGCGCGCGAGGACGCGCAGGAACGCCTCGATCATCTCGTCAGCCTGATCGCCCAGGAAACCGGCGCGGATGTCTGTTCGATCTATCTCGCCCGGCGTGGTGGCTCGCTTGAGTTGTGCGCCACGCATGGTCTGAAACAGGAAGCGGTCCACAACACCCGCCTGCAGCCGGGCGAAGGCCTCGTCGGCCTCGTCGCGCGTCAGGCGCGTCCGCTGGCCGTGTCCGATGCGCCGACCCACCCGGCCTTCTCCTATCGGCCGGAAACCGGCGAAGAGCCGTTCAAATCCTTTATCGGCGTGCCGATCCTGCGCGGCGGCCGTCTCGTCGGTGTTCTGACCAGCCAGACCGCGTCCAGCCGCGAGGTCGGCGACGACGAGATCGAGACGCTGCAGACCGTCGCCATGATCCTCGCCGAGATCGTCGCCTCCGGCGACATCATCTCCGCCGAGGAGCTCGCCGGTCTCGACGTGCGCCCGACCAAGGCGGAACGCTTTCAGGGCGGTGCCTTCTCGCCCGGCCTCGCCATGGGTGTCGCCGTGGTGCACGAGCCGCATGTCACCTCGCTGCGGCTGATCGCCGACGATCCCGAGCGCGAGGAAGCGCGGCTTGAGACCGCCCTCGAAAACCTGCGGCGGTCGGTCGATCAGATGCTCGACAGCGGCCGCGTGCCCTTCGGCGGGCCGACCCGCGACGTGATCGAGGCCTACCGCATGTTCGCCCACGACCGCGGCTGGCTGAACCAGTTGCGCGAGGCGGTGCGCCAGGGTCTGACCGCCGAGGCGGCTGTCGAGCGCGTGCGCAACGAGCACCGCGCCCGCCTGATGCAGGCGCGCGACGCCAATTTCCGCGAGCGCCTGCACGACCTGGAAGATCTGGCCAACCGGCTGCTGCGTCACCTCGACGGCGAATCCTCGACGGCCCGCCCGCTGCCGGAAAACGCCATTCTTATCGCCCGCTCGATCGGGCCAGCCGAACTGCTGGACTACGACCGCACGCGCCTGAAGGGCGTCGCGCTGGAGGAGGGCTCGCAATCGAGCCATGCCGTCATCGTCGCCAAGGCGCTCGGCATTCCGCTGGTCGGCACCGTCGAAGGCGCGCTCGACCGCGTGGAGGAGGGCGACCCCGTCATCCTCGACGGTGAATTCGGCCTGCTGCACATCCGCCCGGCCGAGGACGTGACCGAGACCTACCGCGAGCGCACCGAGGCCCTGTCCCAGCGCCGCGCCATCTTCGCGCAATTGCGCGATGCGCCCTCGGTGACCGCCGATGGAGAGGCCTTCGAGCTGCACCTGAATATCGGCCTGCTGATCGAACTGACGCGGCTGGCCGAAACCGGCGCGGCGGGTATCGGCCTGTTCCGTACCGAATTCCAGTTCATGGTCTCCGACACGCTGCCGCGCCTCGACGAGCAGGCCGAGCTCTATCGCGCGGTCGTGAACGCCTCGAACGGGCACCCGGTCGTCTTCCGCACGCTGGATCTTGGCGGCGACAAGGTGACCAACTACGCCCCGTCGACGCGGGAACCGAACCCGGCGCTCGGCTGGCGCGCGATCCGCATGGGCCTCGATCGGCCGGGCCTCTTGCGCTACCAGTTGCGCTCGCTGATCCATGCGGCCGGCGAAAAGCCGCTGAAGGTGCTCTTCCCGATGATCGCCGCGCCGTGGGAATTCCGCGCCGCGAAGGAGATGCTGCTGAAGGAGGTGGAGTATTTCCGCCGACGCGGCCGCACCGTCCCGGAAAAGGTCGAAGCCGGACTGATGCTGGAAACCCCCGGCATGGCCTGGGCGATCGAGCAGATCCTGCCGGAAGTGGACTTCGTCGCCGTCGGCGCGAACGACCTGATGCAGTATTTCTACGCCGCCGACCGGCAGAATGCGCGCGTCTCGGACCGCTATGACGTGCTCGCTCCGGCAGCGCTCCAGCTGCTGAAATCCATCCGCGACGCATGCGACCGTCACACTGTGCCGATATCGATCTGCGGCGAGTTGGCGGGCCGTCCGCTGGAGGCCTGCGTGCTCATGGCGCTGGGCTATGACCGCATGTCGATGGCGGCGGGCAGCATCGGTCCGGTGAAGCGGGCGCTGACCGCGCTCGACGCCGGCAAGCTCGGCACGTGGCTTGCAAGCCACATGAGTGACGACCTGCCCTCACTCCGGGGCAGCCTCCTTCAGGCGGGGTCCACTGCAGGACTGGCTCTGGAGGCTGTTGATAACCCGGGCGCTTTGAGAGTATGATTAATCCGTTGTCATGTGACAAATAGGTCACGGGCACGGGGTGGGGTGACAGGGCGTCCGTGTTTGAGGACGCTAGGAGTGAACATGACTGAGGGGCGCAATCCGGGTGGGTTTGTGCCGGTCGATGCGATTTTCGCCGGTTCAGGTACATCTTGCGTGCAATTGTCTGCGGGTGAAAAACTGCGTGATGCGCGGGCGCGTCTCGGACTGACGCTCGACTCCGCGGCTGCACGGACCCGTATCCGCCGCGACTATCTCGAAGCCCTTGAAACCATGGACCCGCGCGGTCTGCCTTCGCGCGCCTACTGCGTCGGCTATCTGCGCACCTACGCCCAATTCCTGTCTCTCGACGAGACCGCCATCGTCGATCAGTTCAAGCGCGAGGTCGACACCCAGACCGGCCGCGCCATCCCCACAGCCCCGAAGGAAAAGCGCGAGATCAAGCTGCCGCGCGGCGCTTTCGGAGCCGTCCTCATTCTCGCCGGCGTCGCCAGCATTGCCTGGTGGTATGCGAACACCTCGTCCGGCGAGGGCGCTTTTGCCGACGTGCCTCCGCCGCCGGACGCCGAACTTTCCCTTCTTGAAGACGACACGCTCGCCAATGGCGCGCGCAATTGGTCCGTCGGCGATGTCTGGCGCGACCTGCCGGCCCCCGGCACCGCGACCGAGGAAGTCGTGCTTGAGGCGAGCGCACCGACCTGGCTCGAAGTGCGCGACGGCTCCGGCCGCCTGCTCTTCTCCCGCGAACTCGCGGCGGGCGAGCGCTATCGCGCCCTGTCGGAAGACGGTCTCACCGTGACGACCGCCGATGCCGGTGCGATCGAAGTCTTCGTCGACGGTCAGTCCTTCGGCCTGCTGGGCGAGCCCGGCACGTCGCTCGACGAGCATCCGGTCCATGCCGGGGCCTTTATGGTCGCCGAGGCGGAGATCGAGACCGCGGGCTGAATTGCCGCGCGCTTCACGGTCGAATCCCGACACATTTGTCGCTATATCCTGCGCATGACACCGGCAGCGGACCCGTTCGCGTCCGCGAAGGAAGACCGCCATGCATGAAGCTCATCGCGAAGTCCGGCCCTGGCGCATGATCGAGCGGCGGGAGAGCCGCCGCATCCATGTCGGCAGCGTCCCGATCGGCGGCGGCGCGCCCATCGCCGTCCAGTCGATGACCAACACGCCGACGCCGGACGTGAAGGCGACAATCGACCAGATCCACCGCCTGGAAGAGGCTGGCGCGGACATCGTCCGCGTCTCCTGCCCGGATGAAGACTCCACGGCGGCCTTCTCGCAGATCGCGAAGTCGGTCTCCGTCCCGCTCGTGGCGGACATTCACTTTCACTACAAGCGCGGCATCGAGGCGGCGAAGGCCGGCGCCGCCTGCCTGCGGATCAATCCGGGCAATATCGGCTCGATGGACCGGGTGCGCGACGTGGTGCAGGCTGCCAAGGACCATGGCTGCTCGATCCGCATCGGCGTCAATGGCGGCTCGCTGGAGCGTCACCTGCTGGAGAAGTACGGCGAGCCCTGCCCCGAGGCGATGGTGGAAAGCGCGCTCGACCACGCCCGCATCCTCGAAGATCTCGACTTCCGCGAATACAAGATTTCGGTGAAGGCGTCCGACGTCTTCCTGACGGTCGCGGCCTATGCCGCGCTCGCCGAGGCGACTGACGCGCCGCTGCATCTCGGCGTCACCGAGGCCGGCGGCCTGCGCATCGGCTCGGTGAAGTCCGCCATCGGCATGGGCAATCTCCTCTGGGCCGGGATCGGCGACACGATCCGCGTCTCGCTCTCCGCCGACCCGGTGGAGGAGATCAAGGTCGGCTTCGACATTTTGAAATCCCTCGGCCTTCGAACGCGCGGCGTGAACATCATCGCCTGCCCGTCTTGCGCGCGTCAGGGCTTCGACGTGATCAAGACGGTCGAGACGCTGGAAGAACGCCTCGCCCACATTTCCGAACCGATTTCGCTGTCGATCATCGGCTGCGTCGTCAACGGGCCGGGCGAGGCGATGTTCACCGATCTCGGCTTCACCGGCGGCGGCAAGGGCTCGGGCAAGATGTATGTCTCGGGCAAGCCCGACCACAACGTCAGCAACGAGGAAATGGTCGACCACATCGTCGAACTGGTCGAACGCCGCGCCGAACAGATGCGCGCCGCCAAGGAAGCGGCGGAGTAGACATCAAGCCTTGAGCCGAACGCCGCCCTCGACTAGTCCGGGACCACCGGATTGAAGGAGGCCCGCCCATGATCACGCTCTATGGCATCAAGACCTGCGACACCTGCCGCAAGGCGATGAAGGCGCTCGACGCAGCGGGGCGGGCCTATGACTTCGTGGATTTGCGCGCCGACGCCGACATGACTGCGCTCGCGCCGAAATGGCTCGCGGCGGTCGGGACGGACACGCTCGTGAACCGCAAATCGACCACCTGGCGCTCCCTGTCCGACGCCGAGAAGGCGAAGGCCGAGACCGACGCCGGGGCGGCGGAGTTGCTCGCTGCCCACCCCACCCTCGTCAAACGACCGGTGATCGAGACGGGCGGCGATGTGCTGGTGGGCTGGACGGCCGAGGTTCAAAAGGCGGTGGGGGTATAACTCTCGTCAGGAACAAAACACTGAATTCCCGGACGGGCGAAGCACGATCCGGGACCTCGAACCATAGGGGCGCAGAGGCGTCCCTTGCTTCGCACCTCGATCCGGATCCGTTGTGGGACCCAATGCCTGTCCCCGCGAAGGCGGGGAATTCAATAACTCAACAAGACCACATCTCTTGACGCTCCCCGGTTTCGCGTGAGCGAAGACCGGGGTCCTGACTGGATCCCGGATCGGCTTCGCCGTCCGGGAAACGTCAATTTCTTCGATCACTCCACCAGCACGACAACCGGGACATCCACCTCGGCGCTGTCGCCGTCGCGCAGCCTTGTCATGCGGACTACTTCGCCGACATCGCCTTCACCGCAACCGCGGTCGCGGACGGGTCGTCCATTCCAGTGCGTGATCACGTCGCCGGCCTGAAGGTCGATCCCCTCCGCCGCGCCGTCGAGCACCGCTTCGATATGCAGCCCTGCGGCGACCGGGCGGAAGGACAGGCCGAGCGACGCCTCGGGCGGGAAAACGAGCTCGGTATCGCTGCGCCGTTCGATCCGCACGCGCTCGCGCTCGAAATCGAACGTCCAGGTGAAGTGCTGCATCACCTCCCCGCCGATCAGTTCGGTCTCCGGCACCTCCTCGACCTGCGGCGAGGGCAGGGTGTAGGGGCCGAGCCGGACATCGCCGTCGATCCGGCTGCCGTCGCGATACTCGATCCGGTTGAAGCGGGTGGCGGCGTTGACCCGGCGGGGCGGCTGGGTCAGCGGATAGCGCTCGATATGGTTGACCGCGAAGATCGCGGAAGCGGCCCCGGAATCGATCAGCATCCGCCGCGTGCGGTTTGGAAACTCGACCTCCATCCAGGGCCGGTCGTCGCGCCCGCGCGTCGAGAAGACATCCGTCCCGTCGGGCCGGGGCAGGCGGCCGGTCTCGAGCCGGATCTGACCGGCGGCATAGTCCAGCGTCACGAGGTAATCGTCGAACCCGTCATAGGCGAGGATGCCGTCGATCTCGCGCCCGAGCGCGATCGACAGGTGGTCGAGATCGGTCAGGCGCGCGGGCAGGCGGTTGTAGTTCACCGGCCCGGCGGTCGCGCCGGTAATGTTGACGCGGTCGAGCCCGTCCATTCTGCGGCCCGAGACGCGCTCGATCGCATCGGGGTCGACATAGGTCGTCGACGCGCCCGTGTCGTAGAGGAACCAGAGCACCCGGTCATCGGGATAGCCCTCGCGGTCGGCGAGGCTGATGGGAACGAAGAAATAGCCCCGGCACATTTCCGTCGGCACATCGATCGGATCGGCGGCCGCCGTCCCGGCGAGCACCGCCCCCAGCGCCAGCGCTGACATCATCCGCATATCCGCCTCCCATCCTGACCTGTTGCGCCTAGGATAGCGCCGCGCGCGAGTCGCGGGACCGGGAACAGGCGAGGGCGGATACCCCCATGAGCGAAACCGACGAATTGCGGGCCGGCTGCGACGTTACGCTCGGCTTCCCCCATGACGGCGACCCGAAACCCGCCGGCCGCCTGCGCGCCATCGCCGATGTCATCGAACAGCGCGGCTGGGACGACGACACTTATCTCGGCGGTCCGCTCGCCGAGGAGCTCGAGCGCTACGTCGCCAGCCTGACAGGACAGCCCGCCGCGCTCTGGTTCCCCACGGGCACGATGGCGCAGGGCGTCGCGGCACTGATCCATGCCGCGGAGACAAAGCGCAACACGCTGCTTCTGCACCCGTCCTCGCATCTCGAACTGCACGAGCGGCATGGCTATCGCGAGGCGCACCACCTCGAGGCCGAACTGACCGGAGACTGGCGGCGCGTGATCTGTGCGGAAGACGTGCGCGATGCCGAGGCCGATCCCGCCGCCGTCTTCATCGAGCTTCCGGCGCGCCATTCCGGCGGCGCCCTGCCGGAGTGGGATGATCTCATCGCCCTACGCGATGCCGCCCGTGCGCGCGGCGCCCGCCTGCATGTCGATGGCGCCCGGCTTTGGACCTGCACGGAAGCGTATCCGGGCAAGACACTGGCCGATATCGGCGGGGTGGCGGACAGCGTCTATGTCTCCTTCTACAAGGATATCGGTGCGCTGGGCGGGGCGGCGCTTTGCGGATCCGAAGAATTCATCGAGCAGGCGAAGATCTGGCGCGAGCGGCTCGGCGGCCTCCTCATTCGCGGCTGGCCGATGATGGCCGACGCGCTGCGGCTCTTGCCCGAGCGCCTGGGGCGGATGCCGGCCTATGTCGCGCGGGCCAAACTCCTGTCCGCGAAGATCGCCGAAGCCTCCGGTTTCGAGATCGAACCTGCCGCGCCGCGCACCGCCATGTTCCACGTCCGCATGCCGATCACCGGCGCGATGGCGCAGGCAGCCCGCGACCACGCCGCGCGCGAAACCGGCGTCTGGATCGCGAACCGCTTCTGGGGCTATGAGGCGGACGATATCCGCTCCGCCGAAATCACCGTGGGCGAACGCGTCATGGCCGCCGACCCGGACCGGATCGCGGCAGCTTTCGCGGCGATGGCGGACTACGCAAGGAAGAAGGCATGAAATCCGTCTGCATCTATTGCGGCTCCAGCCCCGGCAATCACGCCGACTTCGCCCGCGCCGCCAAGGCGATGGGCCGCGCGCTCGCCGAGCGGGAACTGACCCTCGTCTATGGCGGCGGCGCGGTCGGCCTGATGGGTCTGGTCGCCGATGCCTGCATGGAGGCCGGTGGGCGCGTCATCGGTATCATCCCGGAATTCCTGGCCATCAAGGAGGTCGCCCATTCCGGGGTGAGCGACATGCGCATCGTCACCTCGATGCATGAACGCAAGGCGATGATGGAACAGCTGTCCGATGCCTTCATCGCCCTTCCGGGCGGGATCGGCACGATGGAGGAGCTTTTCGAGATCTGGACCTGGGCCCAGCTCGGCCAGCACAGAAAGCCGGTCGGGCTGATGAATGCTGCAGGCTATTTCGACGGCCTGATCGAATTCCTCGACCGGATGACCGACACCGGCTTTGTCGGCAAGGGCACGCGCTCCATGCTGCATGTGGGCGAGACGCCCGAAGCCCTGCTCGATGGCTTCGAGGGCTATGAGCCTCCGGCAACCGGGGTTCACATCAAGCTCCGGCAGACTTGAGCCGAAACCCGGCCATTCAAGAATTTCCCTTCCCCCCGGATCGAAGCGCGATCAGCATGCGCGCGTGACAAGCCTCGGGAGGGAAGAGGACATGAACACGATACTCGCGCCGGTCATGGCGCTCGTCGGCTGGACCTTCGTGATGTGGCTGTGGATGTACGCGACGCGCATTCCGGCCATGCAGGCGGCGAAGATCAACGCCGCGAAGCTGAAGCAGAAATCCGATCTCGATCCGCTGCCCATTTCGGTCAAGCAGATCGCCGACAACTACAATCACCTCCACGAACAGCCTGTGCTCTTCTATGCCGTCTGCCTGGTCATCGCGGTGACGGGCGGGGCGGGCGCGGCTGCGCTGGGGCTGGCCTGGGCCTATGTCGCGCTCCGCGTCGCCCACTCGCTGATGCAGGCGACGATCAACTTCGTGCCGGTGCGCTTCGCCATCTTCACGCTCGGATCGATCGTGTTGTTCGTCTTGTGGCTGATCACGGCGCTCGAAATCTTCGCAGCCTAGTTCCGGTAGATGCGCAGATTGCGGTCGATCCAGCCGGCGGCTTCGAGGTCACGCGGCACGCCGCGTCCGCGCTTCAGCCGGTTCGAGATCACTTCGAGGCTGGGCGGGTAACAGCCGGACGCCGACACCAGGTGTGCTTCCAGTGAGGCCGCCTGCGCATCCATACCGTCCGGCGGATCGATCTCACCCTCCGCGTAGAGGTTGGCGAGATTGGCCGCCGCCAGCGGGTCGCCGGCCTCCATCGCGCGAAGAAGCCAGCGGACGCCTTCCTCGACATCGCGCTCATTGCCGAGCGAGCCATGAGTGTAGCTGTAGCCGATCTCGTTGATCGCCGCGACGCTGCCCGCCTCGGCGGCCTGGATCATCCAGGCGCGTGCCTCTGCCTCGCTGCCTTCCGGCCCGCGGCTCGCAAGGTGGAAGGCAATCTGCTCCATGGCTTGCAGATTGCCGGTCTCGGCCTCGGCCTCGACCTGCTGGACGAGGGCCGGATCACCCTCCATGGCGTTGAACCGGACCCACCACTCGGTGGAGAGCCCGTCCGACAGCGCCATGTCGTTCACGGTGCAGCGCGCCGCGCGGGCCAACCGCTCGTCCTCGAAGAAGACCGGGCCTTCGAAGGCGTCGGCTTCCTTTTCTTCCTCGGTCGGCGGGGTGAATTCCGCGACCTCGACCTCGGGCTCGCGCGTGAGTTCCAGCCACCCGACGATCAACGTCGCGGTCACCAGCGTCACGGCCAAGGCCATCAAGGCACGCAGCATCGTCTCGTCCCCTCTTCCCCGACGGGCATTTTATCAAGGCGGACGCGTCTGGCGAGTCGCTGAAGGAAGCACATTCCGTTGCCGCGCATTTCCCGCTATCAACCGGCCCATGCACGCACCCGAAACCCGTCTCCGCCAGGTCATCGATCGCTTCGAGGAAGTCGAGGCGCGCCTCGGCGCGGCCGGCGACCCCGACGAGATCGTCCGCCTGTCGAAGGAACATGCCGAGCTGAAGCCCGTCGCCGAGAAGGCGATGGCACTGCACGAGGCGCGCGCCGAGCTCGACGATCTCGAAGCCATGATGGACGGCGACGACACGGAGATGGCCGCGCTCGCCGAGGAAGAATTCTACGCGCTGAAGAAGCGCCTGCCCGGGCTCGAGGCCGAAATGGCGCGCATGCTGCTGCCGAAGGACAAGGACGATGCGGCCGACGCCGTGCTTGAAATCCGCGCCGGCACGGGCGGCGACGAGGCCGCGCTGTTCGCGGGCGACCTCTTCGCGATGTACAAGCGCTACGCCGAGAAGCAGGGCTGGAGCTTCGAGGTCATTTCCGAGAGCGAAGGCGATGCCGGCGGCTTCAAGGAAGTCATCGCTTCGGTGTCCGGCAATGGCGTGTTCGGCCGCATGAAGTTCGAATCCGGCGTCCACCGGGTCCAGCGCGTGCCCGCGACCGAAGCCAGCGGGCGCATCCATACCTCGGCGGCGACCGTCGCGATCCTGCCCGAACCGGAAGAAGTCGATATCGACGTCAAGGACGAGGATATCCGCATCGACACGATGCGCGCCTCCGGCGCCGGCGGTCAGCACGTGAACAAGACCGAATCCGCGGTCCGCATCACCCACCTGCCGACCGGCATCGTCGTGGTCTCCGCGGAAAAGTCGCAGCACCAGAACCGCGCCAAGGCGATGCAGGTTTTGAAGGCGCGTCTTTATGAAAAGGAGCGCTCCGAAAAGGACGCCGCCCGCGCTGCCGCCCGCAAGGGCCAGGTCGGTTCCGGCGACCGCTCGGAGAAGATCCGGACCTACAACTTCCCGCAGAGCCGCGTCACCGATCACCGCATCGGCCTGACCCTGCAGAAGCTCGACGCCGTTCTGTCGGGCGAAGCACTCGACGATATCGTGTCCGCCCTCATCGCCGAGGACGAGGCCGCCCGCCTCGCCGCGCTGGAGGAGGCATGACGGGACGGGTCGCCGCGCTCGCCCGCCATCCGGTCAAGGGCTTCACGCCCGAGCCGCTCGACGCCGTGACCCTGACCGAAGACGCCCACTTCCCCGGCGACCGCATGTTCGCGGTGGAGGACGGCCCCTCCGGCTTCGACCCGGCCGACCCGCAGCATATCTCCAAAATGCGCTTCACCGTGCTCGCGCGTCTGCCGGAAGTCGCAGCCGTGCGCACCCGCTATGACGACGACACGGGCGAGCTGATCGCCTGGCATCCCGATTTCGGCGAGATCACCGCCGACATGGAGGGCGAGGCCGGGCGGCAGATGTTCGCCATCTGGCTGAAGGGCGTGCTCGGCGATGCCGTGTCCGGCCCGCTGAAAGTCCTCGCCGCGCCGGATGCGCACCGCTTCATGGATTCGCGCTCCGGCTTCGTCTCGATCATCAATCTGGAAAGCCTGCGCGATCTCGAAGCGAGGCTCGGCCGTCCGGTCGACCCGGTGCGTTTCCGCGGCAATATCATGGTCGAGGACTGGGCGGCCTGGTCCGAACTGGACATGGCCGAGCGGGAGATCCGGATTGGCGAGACCGTCCTGACCGGCATCAAGCCGATCGAGCGCTGTACGGCGACCCACGTGAACCCGCACACCGCGGCGCGTGATATCGACACCGTCCCGGAATTGATGCGCCTCTACGGCCACCGCCTGTGCGGTCTTTATGCCCGGGTGACGCGCGGCGGCTGCGTCGCGGTCGGCGATGCGGCGATCGCATGACGTCGCTGAATGAGGCCCGGCGCGACCTCGCCGCGCGGCTCGAGACCGCCGGGATCGCCGACGCCGCGATCGAGGCGAAATACCTCCTGGCCGCCGCCACCGGTCTTGAAGGCGCCAGCCTGATCGCCGAGGGGCGCCGGGAAATCATCGCTGACGAGGCCGGACGCCTGGAGGCGATGGCAGCGCGCCGTCTGGCGCGAGAGCCGCTGGCGCACATTCTCGGCAACCAGCCCTTCTGGACGCTCGCCCTCGAAGTCACGCCGGACGTGCTGATCCCGCGCGCCGATACCGAGACCCTCGTTGAAACCGCGCTGGACCTGATGCCTTCGGCCTCCGGTATCCAGCGCATCCTCGATGTCGGCACGGGATCGGGCGCGGTCTTGCTCGCCGTCCTGAAGGAACGCCCGAACGCCTACGGCATCGGCACGGATATCAGCCCGGCCGCGCTTAAAGTCGCGGAGCGAAATGCGGCACGGAACGGGCTCGATGGCCGTTCAAGCTTCCGTCAGGCCAGCTGGGCCGAGGGCTTGAAGGATGGGGACTTCGATCTCGCCGTGTCCAACCCGCCCTACATCGCCACCGCGGTCATCGCCGGGCTGGAGCCGGAAGTCCGGGACCATGACCCGGCGCTGGCCCTGGATGGCGGCACGGACGGGCTGGATGCGTACCGCGCTCTGCTGCCCGAACTCTTCCGCGTCCTGAAGCCGGGCGCGCCGATGGCGGTCGAGATCGGCTTCGATCAGGCGGCTTCGGTCAGCGCGCTCGCGGGTGAGGCGGGCTTCACCGATATGGCGATCCGCCGCGATCTGGGCGGAAATGATCGCGTGGTTTCGGCGCTGAAACCCAAGTGAAGGAACGGATAAAAGCGCTTGTCAGCCCCGCGCAATGCAGTCTAGGTATTGAACCGAGCAGGCGGTACGCGCCAGACGGGGGACTGTCGCGGCCGGATAGAGCACCGACCTGCGATTGATCCGGCCCTTGCAATCCGAAAGAACCGTCACATTACCGGCGTACCGGTTCCAGCGCGATTAGTGCGCGGGGCCTTGCCAGGAACAGACAGCCTAATCGACGAGGTCAGGCAGGCATGAAGCGTCAACGTGGTCGCGGCCGGGGCAAGTCCGGCGGAGGCAATCCGAATCGTTCTTACGAAAGCAACGGTCCGGAGGTGAAGATTCGCGGCAACCCCGCGACAATCTACGAGAAATACTCTCAGCTGGCCCGTGACGCAGCCTCGTCCGGCGACCGGGTGCGCGCGGAAAACCTGCTGCAGCACGCCGAGCACTATTTCCGCATCATGCAGCTGAGCCAGCCGCAGCGGAATAATCGCGACGACAATGACGATGACCGCCAGGGCGGCAATCACGGCGGCAATCAGCACGATCAGCGCGGCCGCAATCGCGACGACGATGATGATCGCGATGACAACGACAACAATCAGGACAATCGCGGCAACCGGGAGAACCGGGGTGATCGCGACAACCGTGACAACCGCGGTGGCCGCAACAATCGCCGCAACCGCGACGACAATCGCGCTCAGGACGATGACGGCGACGGCAACGACAATCGCGGCAACAATCGCAACGATAATCGTGACGGAAATGACGACGAGGGCGATGACGGTGACAACCGTCCGCGCCGTGGCCGCCGCCCGCGCAATCGCGACGATGGCAATGACCCGCTGAAGGTCGTCGATCCCGAAGCCGAGCAGTCGGCGTCCGGCAATCAGGACTCGGGCGAGGAACAGCCGCGTCCCAAGCGCCGTGGCCGTCCGCCGAAGAAGGCCGCAAGCGACGAGGCGCAGGCCGCTCTTGATGCCGCGAGCGATGCGGCCGACGGCCGCAAGCCCTCGGCTGACGAAGCCGCCTGATTTCCTGGGGCCTGCCCCTTGTGTGACCCATAAGTCACACCTAAATCCAGCGTGACCGGAGGTCGTCCGTGCCCGACAGGGGCGGCGGCCTTCACCGTTTCTTGCCGTTTCCGGGAGATACGTCCGCTATGGATTTCGAGACCTACACCGACCGCGCGCGCCAGATCATTCAGGCCGCACAAGGCCTGGCCCTGAAGGCCGGGCACCAGCAATTCACCCCCGAACACCTGTTGAAGGCGCTCATCGACGATGAGGGCGGGCTGGCGCGCAACCTGATCGCCGCCGCCGGGGGCAAACCCGATATTGCCGCCGCACAGGCTGACGCCGCGCTGAATGCCCTGCCGAAAGTCGAGGGCGGCGGCGGCAAGCTCTACCTCGCGGCGGAAACCGCGAAGGTTTTCACGTCTGCCGAAGAGGCCGCGAAAAAGGCGGGCGACCAGTTCGTCACCGCCGAACGCATCCTGCTGGGCCTCGCCCTCCAGGCCGGCACCAAGGCCGCCGAGGCGCTGAAGAAGGCCGGCGTCACCCCGCAATCCCTCAATCAGGCAACGGACAATATGCGCGCAGGCCGCACCGCCGACAGCCAGTCGGCCGAAGACACTTATGAAGCCCTGAAGAAATACGCCCGCGACCTCACCGAGGCCGCTCGCGAGGGCAAGCTCGACCCGGTCATCGGCCGCGACGAGGAAATCCGCCGCACCATTCAGGTCCTGTCCCGCCAGAGGACAATCCGGTGCTGATCGGCGAGCCGGGCGTCGGCAAGACCGCCATCGTCGAAGGCCTGGCCCTGCGCATCGTCAATGGCGACGTGCCGGAGAGCCTTGAGGACAAGCAACTGCTCGCCCTCGACATGGGCTCGCTGATCGCCGGCGCGAAATACCGCGGTGAGTTCGAGGAACGCCTGAAGGCGGTCCTCAATGAGGTCGAGAATGCCAATGGCCGCATCATCCTCTTCATCGACGAGATGCACACCCTCGTCGGGGCCGGGAAGACGGACGGCGCGATGGACGCGTCCAACCTTCTGAAGCCTGCCCTGGCGCGCGGCGAGCTGCACTGCGTCGGCGCAACGACGCTCGACGAATACCGCAAGCATGTCGAGAAGGACGCCGCGCTCGCCCGCCGCTTCCAGCCGGTCTTTGTGGAGGAGCCGACCGTCGAGGACACGGTCTCGATCCTGCGCGGCCTGAAGGACAAGTATGAGGTGCACCACGGCGTGCGCATCGCCGACAGCGCCATCGTCGCCGCGGCGAACCTCTCGAACCGCTACATCACCGACCGCTTCCTGCCGGACAAGGCGATCGACCTGATGGACGAGGCCGCTTCGCGCCTGCGCATGCAGGTCGACTCCAAGCCCGAGGAGCTCGACGAGATCGACCGCCGGATCATCCAGCTGAAGATCGAGGCCGAGGCGTTGAAGAAGGAGAAGGACGAGGGGTCCAAGACCCGTCTCGAAACCCTGTCCGGTGAACTCGCCGAATTGCAGGCAAAGTCCGACGACCTGACCGCCGAATGGCGCGCCGAGAAGGAGAAGCTCGCCTCCTCCACCGAAGTGAAGGAGCAGCTCGACCGTCTGCGTGCCGAACTCGCCGATGCGGAACGTCGCGGCGATCTCGGCCGCGCGTCCGAGATCAAGTACGGCCGCATCCCGGCGCTTGAAGCCAAGGTCGCCGAGACCGAGAAGAACGATGCCGATGGCGCGCTTGTGAAAGAGGTCGTCGACGCCGAGCAGATCGCCTCGGTCGTCTCGCGCTGGACCGGCGTACCGGTCGAGAAGATGCTCGAAGGCGAACGCGACAAGCTGCTCGCGATGGAAAACGCCCTGCGCAATCGTGTCGTCGGCCAGGACGAGGCGCTCGAGGCCGTGTCCGATGCCGTCCGCCGCGCGCGGGCCGGACTGAAGGATCCCAGCCGTCCGATCGGCTCCTTCCTCTTCCTCGGCCCCACAGGCGTGGGCAAGACCGAACTGACCAAGACGCTGGCTGCCTTCCTGTTCGACGACGAGCAGGCGGTGACCCGCCTCGACATGTCGGAATACATGGAGAAGCATTCGGTCAGCCGCATGATCGGCGCACCGCCGGGCTATGTCGGCTATGAAGAGGGCGGGGCGCTCACCGAGGCGGTGCGCCGCCGGCCCTACCAGGTCATCCTGTTCGACGAGATCGAGAAGGCGCACCCGGACGTGTTCAACACGCTCCTGCAGGTGCTCGATGACGGCCGTCTGACCGATGGTCAGGGCCGCACGGTCGATTTCCGCAACACGCTCCTGATCATGACGTCCAATCTCGGCGCGGAATTCCTGCAGGCCGCCGATGATGTCGAGAGTGCGCGGGCCGACGTGATGAACGCCGTGCGGGCGCACTTCCGCCCGGAATTCCTTAACCGGATCGACGAGGTCATCCTGTTCCGGAAGCTGGGCAGGGAGCATATGGGCGCCATCGTCGACATCCAGATGAAGCGCCTGGCGTCTCTTCTGGCCGATCGCCGCATGACGATCGAGCTCGACGACAAGGCCCGCGACTGGATCGCCGCCAAGGGCTACGACCCGGCATACGGCGCGCGGCCGCTGAAGCGCGTCATCCAGAAGGAGATTCAGGACCCGCTCGCGCGGCTGATCCTGAATGGCGAGCTGAAGGATGGCGATGAGGTGAAGGTCAGCGCCGAGGACGGCCACCTTGTGATCAATGGACACAAGGTCGCCGGCCGCGGCATCTCGGCCGCCCCGCCCCCCGCGGACGTGACGCTTCAGTAGCGGCGTACCCTCGTGCTTCGAGGCCCCTTCGGGGCACCTCAGCATGAGGGGCACACTTCTATCTCCTCATCCTGAGGTGCTCCCCCGGTTCGGAACCGGGGGAGCCTCGAAGGACGAGGAGGCAAGCTACCCCGCCAGTTCGATGACCAGGTGCGGCGTGCCGTCCGACGTGTGGGCATGGGATATCCCTCGCTTGTCGACCGTGCCGTTGATCCGCTTGCGGAAGGCCGAGAAGCTGTCGAACCGCACCACGTCCACCGCCTCGTCGAGGTCGAGCGAGACGCGGAAATGCGTCCCGCCGCCGAGCGCGGTCAATGACAGGATCGTGCCGGTGAAGGGCTGGCCCAGATAGGCCCCGCTGACCTTCGACCCGACTGACAATTCACCGCGCGGTGCATTGCCGACGGCCGCGTGCAGCGTGTTCCAGTCGCGATAGCCGTATTGCGCGGCGATGAATTCCAGCGCCTCGCCATGCTTGATGAAATTGCCCTCGCGCTCGAGCGAGCCACGCAGATTGCGCGCTTGCGCCTTCAAGGCCTCGAGTGAGGGAAGGGGAGAGGTATGCGTCATCATGTCAGTCTCTTTCCACGGACATCCGCGCTGAGACAAAGGGGCTCGCATTGCCTTCGTTTCGGGATGTCTCCGGAAGGAAACCGAAACAGATACGCGTACGCGAAGACTTCACCAGCGGTTTTCACCGAGCGAGCGGCAGGTGCCTTCGAAACCCGAGGCGCGGCATGTAGGCCCGGCTCCCCCCGTCGTCAAGTCGCCGCCCTCCGGGCCTCGTTCAGACTGACGTCATACCGGCTTTGCTGTAGTCTTCGCGTAACGGGGGAATATCAGCGCTCGGGAGGCGCATCATGAAAACCTCAATTCTGACCGTGCTGGCGGGGTTCTGTCTGACCGCCACAGCCGCTGCAGCCCAGACACCGGTCGAGACACCGCGCGCCATGCCGATGATCCGCGTCGGACCCCTGCAGGTTCTGCCGCAGGCCCGCTGGCATTTCTCGAACGCCGCGATCACCACGACGAATGAAGGCCGGACGGTTCCGGACGATCAGCTCTTCCTCTCACCAGTCACGGGTCTTTCCGACTTTCACCTGACCTTCGGAGGCCGCAGCGACCACAAGATCCGGCGCATGGCGGTGCTCGCCGAGGATCGCTTCGTGCGCTTCTCCTTCGCCGACCAGGATTCCAACGACCGGTTCGAGGGGCGCGCCCGCTTCGTTGTCTTCTCCGGCGGGCGGCAGCATCAGGTCACGGCCCGCGGCAGCGGCAGTTTCGAGATTCCGATGGAAGCCGGTCCGCCGAACCATACCGCCGTCCTGACCGGTTTCGACTTCCAGCGGGAGACCGGCACCGACGCCAATGTCCGCACGGTCAGCCTCTGGATCGATGAGGACGACAGCGGCAACCCGGTCATCCGCGCCACCCTCTTGGACGACATGGGTGCCGACTTCCGCGGCCTTGCCGAAGCGACCTTCGCCGGCATGGCCGCCGCCCTCATCCCGACCGGCAGCGAGATCGTGTCCTCACACGCGATCGCCGTCGACGGGCTCGCCCGCCTGACCGGCGCGTCGGGCGGATACCGGCCCTATGCCGTGACGGTCCAGTACGCCTGGGTGCCGAACAACGTCATCCTGGGGGACGGGGCCGCCGCGGGCGGCAGCGACCGGCATTATCCCCGCGGCCGCAATGCCCGCGTTCTCACCGGCTTCTACTTCCATTTCGGCAATGAGGATCACCACCTTGCCGAGATCGGCGTGTTTCCGGCCACGCGCAACGGCATCCGCTATCGCGACAGCGATTTCGATGACCCGGTCAGCTGGGAGCTCCAGTTCGTCGAGCTCCGCGACGACATGCGGGACTAGTCGTTTTCCCTCCCCTTGAAGGGGAGGGACGCGAGCGGCTTGCGAGAGCAAGACGGGAGCGGGGTGGGGTGGGCTTTTCTGCAAGACACCCCCACCCCGGTCGGCTGGCTGACGCTCAGCCTCCCGGCCCTCCCCTCAAGGGGGAGGGCGGGACACCGCAAAACAAAACGGCCGGAGCATTGCTCCGGCCGTTTTCATGTCAGAGGGGCTGAACCCTATTGCGCGCCGTGCGTGGTCTCACCCTGGGCAACGAGGCGGGCAGCCGGGATGCGCGAAGTGGACGCGGCATCGGTCGCTGCGTCACGGATCGCCATGATCCGGTCGCGCTCGGCCTGGAAGGCCGGCAGTTCGTTCGCTTCCAGCGTCCGCCCGGTCGGCAGGTCGAGCGACATCGGGTTCACCTGGTTGTTGTTCAGCAGCACTTCGTAGTGCAGGTGCGGACCGGTCGAGCGGCCGGTCGTGCCGACATAACCGATCGTCTGGCCCTGACGCACGCGCGTGCCGGCCTGGATGCCGCTGGCGAAACCGTTGAGGTGGGCATAGGCGGTTTCATAGCCGTTGGAGTGGCGGATCCGGACATAATTGCCGAACGAGCCGAAGCGGTTGGCGCGGATCACCACGCCATTGCCGGCGGCATAGATCGGCGTGCCGCGCGGCGCGGCGAAGTCCGTGCCGCGGTGCATGCGGTTGTAACCGAGCACCGGGTGGCGGCGCATGCCGAAATGCGAGGACAGACGGGCACCGTTGATCGGCGTGGCCATCAGGAAGCGCTCGGCGCTTTCGCCGTCGCCATTGTAATAGCCGGGGCCGTCGCCCGGATCGTAGAGGAAGTATTCCAGCGGCTCGCCGCGGCCGGCGAACTCGACATAGACGATATCGCCGGTGCGAACCACGTCGCCCGAGGACGACACGAAGCGCTCGAACACCACGTCGAACTGGTCGCCGGGCTGGATCGAACGCTGGAAGTCGATGGCGTAGCCCAGCACGCCGGCCAGCTCGACCACGATGCGGTCGGTGGCGCCGGCAGCGAGCGCGTCGACATAGAGGCTGGAATTGATCGTGCCCTGCGCGCGGACGATTTCGCGCTCGAGGGAAGCGACAAGCTCACGGGCGCGGAAGCCGCCATCGGCCTGACGCGCCACGGTGATGGTGCGGTCGCTTTCCGGGCGGAAGGAGAAGCCGGCGAGGCGCGTGCCATCCTCGGTGCCGGCGGAAATCTGGCGCAGCGCCGGGGTTTCCAGATAGACGGTCATGTCCTGACCCGCGCGCAGATGGCGCACGGAATAGACCGGGTCGAGCGCGTAGACGGCGCGGTTGACGTCCTCGCTCGGCGCGCCCGCCGCGTTCAGCACACCGGCCAGCGTGCCGCCGCGCGGCACCGTGACCGTGATCGCCTGGCGCTCGGCCGGACAGGCGACACAGCCCCCGGCGAACACGGCGTTCTCGTTGAACAGGGCGTGGGTGAAGGCCTGTGCTTCCGGCGTTTCGGGCTGTGCGGCCAGTTCGGCAAGCGAGGGGGTGAAATCCTCCCGCGCCGGCTCGGCCGCATTGCCTTCACTGAAGCGGCTGATCAGAAGACCGGCCAGAAGGACCACGGAAAGGATCAGGCTGGCGCCGATGGCAAGCCCGTGACGGCGGGCGGTATCGGCGGAATGGACGTCGAATCCGGACATAGTCGTCCCCTTAAGGGATGGCTAACGCTGTTGAACTACTCGTTTTGAGCAAGAACCGCGCCGGGCGCGGTCAAAACCCCGTCTCTCGTGCCTCGCGAGTTGAACAATGACCTGACGGAATATCCTTGCCAAGTGCTTACCCGCAGCAGGCGTATGCCTCCCCTGCGGCGGACTAATTAACACACCCGGACGCAGGAATCAGGTATCGATACGCACATGATGACCGAACAATCCGCCGAAATTTCGGCAGCCGAGCTGTCTCCCGAGAACCTTGCCGCCCTGCTGTGCGCACGGCTCTGCCACGACCTGGTCAGCCCGGTCGCCGCGCTGGGCGCGGCCCTGTCCGTGCTCGATGACGAGGACGCGGCCGACATGCGCGACGACGCGCTGGAACTGGTCCGCGAAAGCGCGAAACAGGCCCAGGCCAAGCTCGAATTCGCCCGGCTTGCCTTCGGCGCGGGCGGCTCTGCCCCCGGCATGATCGACAGTCTCGAACTGAAACGTCTCGCCGCGGGACTGTTCAACACGGTCAAGCCCGAACTGGTCTGGAAGGTCGCTGCGCCGTCGCTGGAGAAATCCGCTGCGCGCCTCCTCCTCAATCTCTGCATTCTCGGCATCGAGGCCGCCCCGCGCGGCGGCACGGTCACGGTCGAGGCGACGGAAAGCGGCGGCGGGGCTCGCCTGCGCGTCCTCGCCGAGGGCATGAAGGCCAAGATCGATCCCAAGCACGCTGCGGCGCTGGAAGGCCAGAAGCCGGAAGACGGGTTCGACGGCCGCTCGATCCAGCCCTTCTATGCGGGCCTGATCGCGCGCGGTGCCGGTGGCCGGGCCTCGGCCTCGTCCGGTGAAGACCGGGTCGAGTTCGTCGCCCTGGTCTCCAACCCGGCGCAAGCGGCGGCTTAAAGCTTCTCGCCCGGCAGGTCTTTCGCCTGCCTCACCCAGTCTGCGAACTGCGCTTCGTCGAGCCCTTCCTCGGGCACGTCATGATAGCGCACGTCCGGATATTTCGACGTTTTCTCCGGCGGTGGGTTCAGCCGGGATCCGTTGAAGAAGGTGATGCGCACGACATTCGTGAGGCAGTGAACCGATGCGAACCAGTGTTTGCCGTCGAGCCCGAAGAAGGGCGAATTCCACTTCACCGCCTTCTTCACCTCCGGCACTTCGCGCATGACGATCCGGTCCACGGCCCGGCCGATGTCCTGCTTCCAACCGGGCATGGCGTCGATATAGGCCTGGACCGGGGCGTCGCCTTCACCCTTCGGGATTTGCGGATTGCCGCCGGACAGGAGTTTGGGGGTCTCGGTCATCGCGTCAGTTTCTGGCCGCTCGCTTCGAAAGCCAACCCCCCGTTAACCAAAACGGTTCCAGTCTGATTTCCGGGCGGGCGCATCAACGCGCCCGGACGGAGACGGACGATGAAGACCTGTCTGGTCGTGGACGACTCGCGCGTGATCCGGAAGGTGGCGCGGCGGATCCTGGAAGGCCTCGAATTCGACTGCGACGAGGCCGGTGACGGCGCGGCGGCGCTCGACAAGTGCCGTGCCCGCATGCCGGACGCCATCCTGCTCGACTGGAACATGCCGGTGATGAACGGCATGGATTTCATGGCCGCACTCCGCCGCGAGCCGGGCGGGGACAATCCCGTCGTCGTCTTTTGCACCACCGAAAACGACATGCAGAAGATCACCGAAGCGCTGCGCGCCGGGGCCGACGAATACATCATGAAGCCCTTCGACAGCGAAATCCTGCAATCGAAACTGGAACAGGCCGGCCTGCTTTAGGGCGCGGCAGGGGGATTGGCATGGTCACCGCGGAAGACATGCTCTCGATCGCCAGCGAGGCGGGCCGTATCGCCGGTCTCGCCATCCGCCCCGAACAGGGCGCGATGATCGAAAGCCGCCTCTCGGGTCTTGCCCGGGCGGAGGGCTATGAGAGCGTCAACGCTCTCATCGGCGCGATGAAGACCCGCAAGGATGCCAAGCTGACCGGGGCCGCCGTCGAGGCGCTCGCCGGGCGCGACACCTGGTTCTTCCGTCAGCGCGAGCAATACGATCTGATCCTGAACGAGATGCTGCCCGTCCTCGCCCGCGCCCGCGGGCGTCGCAATCCGATCCGCATCTGGTCGGCGGGCTGCTCGACCGGGCAGGAGGCTTATTCCCTCGCCATGATGCTGGCCGAGGAAACCGGCCATATCGGCGATCTGGAAATCGAGATCGTCGGCACCGACATTTCCCGCCGCGCCATCGAGCGCGCCCGCGCCGGCGCCTATTCCCAGTTCGACGTCCAGCGCGGCCTGTCCATCCACCGGCTGGTGAAGCATTTCGAACAGTCCGGGAAGGACTGGCGATTGAAGACGGCCTTGAGGTCCATGGTGCGCTTCGAACAGGGCAATCTCCTGACCCCGCCCGAAGACGCCGGCATGTTCGACATCATCTTGTGCCGCAACGTGCTGACCGCGCTGACGCCGGAAGCGCGCAAGCGCGTGATCGCCAACCTCTCGGCGCGTTGCGCCGAAGACGGCTATCTCCTGATGGGTGAGGGGGAGGCGGCCTATGCCGCCGGGCCCTTTCGCGCCGTCCGCGGTCAAAAGGGCGTTCTCACCCGCCCGGAAGTGACCGAGCTGGCGGCCTAGGGGCGGGGATCAGCTGATCCAGCTTCCTGCATCGATGAAATCGAACCCGTCATCAGTATGCACAATCACGAAATATCCGCCCCGAAACTCGGTCCGCCATTCGACCAGCCAGCGATTGCCGGTCGGACTTTCCACGAAAGCAAGAATTTGGAACGGCACCCGATCGCCGTATTGCCGGGCCATCGCCTGATGGAATTCCGGAGTCTGGAACCGGATCGGCGCGGACGGCGATACGATGCGCGACAGCACATCTGCGCCGCTGGCGAAGACGGGCAGGACGGCCTCATCGGATTCGATTTCGCCCGCCTGCGAGGCCCGGATGAGCTCGATCAGCCCGCGTGGCTGTGAGCCATCAAACAGATGGTTGACGTCTGATCCGAGCATCGGGGCCAGCAGTGCCAGCGCGAAGCTCGGATCGAACGGAACCTCGGGCCGCAGGTTCGGTAGCGGATCGACACCGTCCTCCAGCCCATCACCATCGGTGTCCGACGCGAACAGGTCCAGACCTAGCCGGTGTTCTTCGATGTCCGTCAGACCATCGCCGTCGCTGTCGCGCGAAAGCTCGTCCCAGCTGAACTCTATAAAAAAGAGCGCGGCACGATGGCTGACGCGCCTGTCCAATGGCGGGTAGTCGAGCGGCATCCATTGCTGTGATTGAACCCGCACAGGGATTCTGACCACGCCGTCCACAAAAAGGGGGAGGTCCCCGTACGGCTCGACAACATAGGGCGACATGTACGGCAGGCCGAGATAATAGGGCCGCCCCCATCGCGTACCGCCATTTTCGGTACGGACGATCCAGTAACCACCTTGGTAACTTGAATAACCTTCCAGCACGCGGGAGCGATAGACGGCCGTCCATTCGCGGCCGTCGAACTGGACCAGCCCGGGCGCTTCCCCGTCTTCAGGCAAGCCATTTGGGGGTATCCGCCCCTCCGGGTCCAGAACCGGGAGGTCCTCCGCCTCCCAAAGTTGATGCTCGGTAATCGACAGGGGACGCTCCGGCAGTTCGGCCGGTTCGGCTTCATGAACGAGTCCGCTCCCGATCGAGACATAACGGCAGGCAAGGCTTCGAAGCGTATCAATCTGCCGTGCACGGGTGATGAGCGGCCGGCGATCCAGATGCTCCGGAAGCGCTATCGGCACGAAGTTCTCGCTCTCGCAGGGGAAATGCGGCGCTAGCACAGCGAAGACGTTGCCCAGACCACGAGCTTCGAAATAATCGCGTTTGAGCGCGTCGATCACTTCCGCCGGATTGTTCAGGTGAAGCGAATCCGACAGCCAAGCATGTCGCATACGCTCCTCTCTCAGCCCCAGTCGTGCTCCGTCGTCGATTTCCTGAAGCCGTCTTTCCAATTCTTGGACTGTCTCGAGAGCGTCATGAGCGGGACGGCCCAGCGCGGCCATGTCGAAGGCTTCGTCAACGGTGAGTTGCGGGTTCAGATATTCGCGCAGGAAGGCAATTTCAGTCCGAATTCCTTCAAAGCGCCATTCAGGCGAGGCGCGAAAGTCGACGAAGATGGCTCGATTAAGATCAGAGCCGGTTCGCAGAATTTGATCGCCACCGAAACCGAGCTCTGAGTCGTCACACCGGCGATAATAGGTGAGCCCCCCGGCTAGCGAGAGGCTCGTCTCAGCCTGGGCAAGCATCGTTTGCGTAAGCCCTCGGTCGCCCTCCTGCACTGCATAGGCGGCAAGCGCGATGGCGATTGCAGCGTTGTCCTCATCGAACTGAGGGCCGCCATAGCCATCACCTGAATCCTCGACGCGTAAGTCGTAACGCTGACCGAACGCCAGTGAGGGGGCATGCCAGAAATCGCGTTCACGGTGCGCTGCGAATTCCACATAGACGGGCAGGGCGAGTTCATGGACGCCGGTCTCTATAGCGTCTTGGATCAGCTGGCGGGTGGCCAGCCAGTAGAGTTCCCGGTCCTCCCGATTTCTGGAATTTCGCAATCGATCTCGTAAAGCTTCGCGAAGCGCCATCCGGATTCCGGGTGCGCCGTCCTCAGAGCGCAGCGCAATTGTCAGAAGTTCGCGGTGCCGATTGTCGTAGGCCAGACCGTAATAGACCAGATCGATGTCGCGCCGGTCCTCGTAGAAGGCCGCTGCTTCGCCCGCAGATTCCGGAAGCGCGTCCGAACCGTAATGCTGTATGGCTCCGAGCCCCAGCACCGCCGCGATCAGACTGATCATTCCGTGCCCCCATCTGCAATATTATAACACTATAGGGACCCGCAGGCTTTGGCCAAGAAAAAAGCCCGGGGGCGGCCCGGGCTTTTCTCATTCTCGGTGAGCGTGCAGTGGCGTCAGGCGACGCTCTTCTGCTCGGCCGGATCGCGCAGCACATAGCCGCGGCCCCAGACCGTCTCGATATAGTGCTGGCCGCCGGTGGCCGAGGCGAGCTTCTTGCGGAGCTTGCAGATGAAGACGTCGATGATCTTCAGCTCCGGCTCGTCCATGCCGCCATAGAGGTGGTTCAGGAACATTTCCTTGGTCAGCGTCGTGCCCTTCCGCAGGGAGAGGAGTTCCAGCATCTGGTACTCTTTGCCCGTCAGGTGGACGCGCTGTCCGTCGACCTCGACCGTCTTCGCGTCGAGATTCACCGCGACTTCGCCGGTCTTGATGATCGACTGCGAATGCCCCTTCGAACGGCGCACGATGGCGTGGATGCGCGCCACCATCTCGTCCTTGTGGAAGGGCTTGGTCATGTAGTCGTCGGCGCCATAGCCGAGACCGCGGACCTTGTTGTCGATATCGGCATTGCCGGTGAGGATCAGGATGGGCGTGTCGACCTTGGCCACACGCAGCGTCTTCAGGACGTCAAAGCCGGGCATGTCCGGCAGATTGAGGTCCAGAAGAATGATGTCGTAGTCGTAGAGTTTGCCGAGATCGATACCTTCTTCACCCAGATCGGTCGTGTAGACGTTGAAGCCTTCCGACTTCAGCATCAGGTCGATCGACTGGGCCGTGGCCCGATCGTCTTCAATGAGCAAAACCCGCATGGATCAAGCCTCCGCCCCGCTTGTTGCCCCCGCGAATCAGTAAGTTGCGCGGCTGGCACCATGGTTAACCTGCTTCGCACGCTAGGTGGAAACCCTTAATGAAAGTTAACCGGGTGTGGAGAGACTCAGAAATCATCAAGGCTCGATTCTTCCGATTCGCTAAGCCTTTGTTTCGGAGTCGGTTTCGAGTCCGGTGAGTCCCGGTTGCAACAGCTGCATTTTTCTTCCCCGGGGTGTGTTTTTTTGTGAGGGGACGGCGATCCCGCCAATCCCTCTGACGCCGGAAATCGCGCGCCCTATCTCACGGGTTCAAACCCGTGAGACAAGGAGTGCGCGCGATGAAATGCCCCGTCGATGGTGAAACCCTGGTGATGGCCGACCGCTCCGGCGTCGAGATCGACTATTGCCCGAAATGCCGCGGCGTCTGGCTCGATCGCGGTGAACTCGACAAGATCATCGAGCGCTCCGCGCCGCAGGCGGCACCGCGGCGCGAAGGCCCCGACAATGTCCATCAAGGCCCTTGGGGCGGCGGCGACCGTCATCGCGACGACGGCCGCCGGCCGCACAAGCGCCGGGAAAGCTTCCTGTCGGAACTCTTCGACTTCTAGGCGCTATTCCGCGGCCATCCGCGACGGCTCGATCAGCGACAGAAGCGGGGCGAATTTCTCGTCCGGCGTTTCCTTGCGCCCGTCATAGAGGATCCGGTCTTCATAGCCGGTGATCCAGAGGGCGTCCGGGTTGCGCCGGGCGATCACGATATCGCCCTGCCGGTCGTTATGGGGCGAACGGTGCAGGCGGAAGACGACGAGGCCTTCAGCGAGCGCCTCGCCCAGAGGCCCGCCGAGCGCGCGGGCGGAGGGATGGCCCTCGATCACCGAGACCATCTCCATCTTCCCCGCCTCGGTCGACAGCGCGAAGCGCGACCGCTCGATGCCGGACAGATTGGCCTGGCTCGCATTGTGCAGCGCCCAGGCAGTCTCCACCGGCAGGGCGAAGGCGCGGTGGCCCTCGATCTCGCGGCACTGGAAGAAATAGTGGTTGTTGACGCCCAGCTTCTTCAGCTCCTGCTGCATCACGCGCAGGGCGTGGGCGCTGTCATTCACCCCGTCGATGATCGGGGTCTGGTTTTCCAGCGTCACGAAGGGGCGGGACCGCAGATCACGGATCGCCTTCCTCACCAGCGGGTTGCGCTTGTAACCCGTCGCACCCTTTTCCCAGCTGCCCTGACCGTCCGGCACCAGGAATTCGTCCGGGTGGGTGAAATGCACCATGAAGCTGACCAGCACGTCCGGGTGCAGCTCGTGGAACAGATCCAGCATGTCGAGGAAGTTCTGGTCGAACCGCTTGGGGTAGAAGGCCATCTCCTTCGTCCCGATGCGGATGATCTCGACCCCGGCCTCGGCGAGACCGTTCATGTAATCGAACAGATTCCGGTTCGACAGCACCATCGGGTCGCCGCCTGACAGAAGCGCCTCGCGAATGCGCGGCTTGTCCGTCTCGCCGGCCTCGGCCTTCGCGTTGTGACCCCGGATGTAGTCGGCGATCTCGTGGATCGAGGCGGTGTCCTTCTCCGTCTTCCCGGTCAGGAAATCGGAGCGGTAGCAATAGCGGCACCAGGACGAGCAGGCCCGCACGACATAGAGCAGGACCAGCTCGTATTTGTGCAGCAGGCCCGGCACCGGGCTGTATTTCAGCTGGTTCGACGGATCGGCCTCGCCGGACAGGTCTTCGGTCTCCTCCGGGCGCGCCTTGATCAGGTTGCGCACCGCCTCGCTCTTGCGGGCCAGCTCCAGATAATAGCCCGTCGCGCGCGGCGGCAGGCGGTCGGACACGCCCGCCTCGACCAGTTCGTCCAGTTCCGCTTCGGAATAGACGGCCGCGCCGCCCTCTTCGAGATAACGGCGATAGCGTTCGATATCGTGGACGACATGACGCCGGAACCGCGTTTCCGCGATCCGCGCATACACATTGTCCATATTCTTCCGGCTCAGCGCCTTTTTGCGGGGACGTGATCCCGCGACGCGATCGACCAGGGTGGCGGGGGGCATGGCTGTCTCCCGTCAGCGATGGTTGTCATTTCATGAGCGCAAGGCGCGCACGGCGAAGTCCGGACATGCGGCGTCGAGGACGCGCACCCTCCGTCCGGGCCGCGGAACATAGTCCGATAATCCGGGATGTGAACCCGTGAGTGCTGCTGACGGGATCTGCCTGAGCGCCGGGAGCAAGTTTGAAGTCGACCCAGGATTTTCGAAAATATTCGTCATTTTGCCCGACGCGGTGCTATTCATTCTTGATCGCTGTATTCAGGGAGATGTGCATCATGTTCAGAGTTCTGCTTATGGGCCTGATTGGTGCGATGTTCAGCGGGGGCGCGGCAGTCGCTCAATTCGGCCCAGTGCAGATGGCAATCCTTCCGAACGCACGATCGGCGGCGCCGAATGAACCGGTCACCTTCTTCGCGACCATGGTGAATTCGAGCGAGACGGACTTCCAGTGCGCGCCACGATTCGGTGGGTTTTTCGCCGGCTTGCCCGGCGGAGCATCGGGTCGCGCGCAATTTTTCGAAGTCGAAAACGGCACCATCGTCGGTTCGTCCAACGCACCAACCACCGTGCCGGCCGGAGGGAGTACCGATTTTGTCGTCGAAATCACGATCGACCGGGCCTATTCGGGATCCCTGACCAGCATCGTTCAGTGCACGGCACCGGGCCAGACGGCGAATATTCCGCGTATCCCGATCGTCAATGACTTTCAGGTCGTGATCGCGACCGGCAATCAGCCCGACATCATCACGATTGGCGACACGTTGACGAATGACGGCGTGGCGCGTGTTGGCGAAACCGGCCCGCGCGCAGCACTGATGACGGTCGCGGCGGTCAATATCGGCGACGCGGGAGCGGATCTGGTCGTCGTACCGGAAATCGCCGGCTTCTCTGCGCTCAATGACGGTTACCGGCCAACGGTTTGCGAAACCGACGCGGCGGGAACCTGTCTGGCGCCTGAATCCTTCTTTGTGCGCGTTCCAGACTGGGCAGCGAATGAAACGCGCTTTTTCGCGGTCCGTGCCCGCGTACCGGCCAGCACCGGCATTCCCAATTACCCGGCCGATCTCCGCCTGACGGCGCGAATCGCCCAAGAACCGCCGGGAATGCAGGGTCGGGACTCCGGCGACTATGCCCCGGGTCTCAATCAACTCCTCGACGCCATGTTCGGCGGCCACAGCAGCGCGGTGGAAGCGAGGCCCCAACCGGCCGCGATCGAGACGCCGCCGGATGATTTTCTGGGTCCGGTCCAGCAGTGCTCGACGCGGCTGGATTCCGATTCCTCGGCGGAATGGGCGCGGGCGGGCGGCATTATTCTCGTCGAGTCTGATCCGGACAGTGATCAGAACCGGATCCGGGGATTCTATCGTTCCGGTGTGAACCGGTTCAGCCCGGACTATGTCGACCAGCCGGTCGCAACGACAATCCCGCGTCTCGGCATGCCGCAGGTCGCCAATCTCGATATTCTGGGCGGACCGACCACAAGCCAGGCAAGCGATGCCGAAACTTCCGTGACCATTGATGCGGTCGATGGTGGTGGTCTGGTCATCCGCTGGACCGGTAATGCGAATGTCGAAAACGAATTCGGTCAGCCGGGACGAATCCGATGCGCGCCCGTTCCCGCCCAGCCCGACCAGGACAACGACGGCACCGGGACGAACTCACTCGATGGACGCTACGTAAATGAAGCATTTCAGGCTGCGGACTTCGAAGCGGAAATCGCGGAGCGGCGCATCTACGGCCGGGCAGACCGGGAGTTGTTTGAATACGATCTTGACCGCCGCCCTGCCGACAATGTGGCACTCGCGTTCCAGGAATTTTGGTTGGCGCTTTCCCTGGGAGCCGGCAGCGACAGGGCCGGAGTGGCTGATACCGGATCCGTTCGCGGTTTCATCATTCCGGTCCGAACCAGCCAGACCCCGGACGGCCCGCAAACCGACTGTTTCGTCTTCATGGCCGACGGCACCCCTCTGACACCGGAGCAGGGGCCAGAGACCGATGCGGGGGTTTACACCTTCGTGCGCGACGGCGTGACCGTCGACGATATCGAGACTTGTCGCCGCTGAGTTTTCTCCCCCGCGTTTACGGGGCGGCAACCGCGTTCGGTTACCTTTCGCTTTCGTGACCTCTGTCCCGTCAAACGGGACGACAAGCGCAGGAAGCGCGAAAGGCCGTGATGCAAGGGCTGATCGAACAGGTCGAGGCAATGGATCCGCGCGTGCTCTCCGGGCGCGTGACGTCGGTCAACGGCCTCATGATCGCCGCGCAGGGGCCGAAGTCGGGCTTCGTGCTCGGTGCGCGCGCCTGGCTCGACACGCCGGGCGGACGCTCGCCTTGCGAGGTCGTCGGCTTCCGCGGCGAGACCGCCATCCTCATGCCCTTCGCGCCGATGGACGGCGTCGGTCCGGGCGCGGAGCTTCGCCTCGAACCGCAACTGGCCACCGTGCGCCCCAGCAAGGCCTGGCTCGGCCGGGTCATCGACAGTTTCGGCCGTCCGCTGGACGGTCAGGGCCCGCTGCCGGAAGGCGCGTCGGCCTATCCGGTCAAGGGCCAACCGCCCTGCGCCCACCAGCGCGCCCGCCTCGGCGAACGCCTTGATCTGGGTGTGCGCGCGCTCAACGCCTTCGTGCCGATGCGGCGCGGCCAGCGCCTCGGCATCTTCGCCGGCTCCGGCGTCGGCAAGTCGGTGCTGATGTCCATGCTCGCGCGTGGATCGGACGCAGACGTCATCGTCATCGGCCTGGTCGGCGAACGGGGCCGTGAAGCCCGCGAATTCGTCGAGGACGTGCTGGGGCCCGAAGGCCGCCGCCGCGCCGTCGTGATCACCGAGACCTCTGATGCCCCCGCGCTGGCGCGCCGCCAGGCCGCGCAGCTGACCATGACGGTGTCCGAATATTTCCGTGATCAGGGCAAGGACGTGCTCTGCCTGATGGACTCGGTCACCCGCGTGGCGCTGGCGCAGCGCGAGATCGGTCTGGCCGCCGGCGAACCGCCGACCACGCGCGGCTATACCCCGTCGGTCTTCGCCGAGCTTCCGCGTCTCCTCGAACGCGCCGGCCCGGGTCCGCAGCGCACCGATGGCGGCAAGCAGGGCTCGATCACCGGCCTCTTCACAGTGCTTGTCGACGGTGACGATCACAACGAACCGGTCGCCGACGCGGTCCGGGGTATTCTCGACGGTCATGTGGTGATGAACCGCGCCATCGCGGAGCGGGGACGCTTCCCCGCCATTGATGTGCTGCGTTCGATCAGCCGGACCGCACCGGAAGTCTACGGCGAGGGCGAGGCGGACATTGTCCGCGCCGCGCGCGCCGCACTGTCGGACTATGCCGACATGGAAGAATTGATCCGTCTGGGCGCCTATGCCCGCGGATCGAACCCGGCCACAGACCGGGCGATTGCGCTCAACGAACCGTTGGAGCGTTTCCTGGGACAGGGGAAAGACGAAGCGGCGCCCATCGCCGAAACCTTCGCGGCCCTGTCCGGGATTTTGGGTGGTGATGGAGGTAAATCATGACGCGCTCACACGAGCCGCTGATCCGGCTGGCACGCTTCAAGGTCGAGGAACTGCAAAAGCAGATGGCCGAGATCGACCGCGCGCGCACGTCCCTGAATGACCAGATTTCGCGCCTCGAGGCCTCCGTGCCCGAGGAGCAGGCCGAAGCCGCCAAGTCGAAGGACGGCTTCCTGGCCTATGGCAGCTACGCCCAGGCGGTGATCAAGCGGAAAGAAAACATCCGCCTGTCGCTCGCCGAAGTCGAAGGCCAGGCCGACTCGATCCGCGCGCGGCTGGAAACGGCGTTTCAGGAGCTGAAGAAGTACGAGCTTCTGGAAGAACGCCGCCTCGCCCGCATCGAGAGCGCCGTCCGCTCCGCCGAACAGGCCGAGCTCGACGAGATTGCCCAGATGCGCGCCGCGCGGGCGCACTAGGCATTTCCCTTTCAATTCATGGGGTCCCCGCGAACGCGGGGACCTGAAGTGATGCACCCGGTTTCGGGTCCCCGTTTCCACGGGGACCCCGGAATATCCCCTCATCCTGAGGTGCCCCGAAGGGGCCTCGAAGGGCGAGGGGACGCATTGCCGCCTACTGGCTGAAGAACGCCTCATAGGCCGGTGCGGCGGCTTCGCCATAGTAAAGCGCTTCCGGGGGATCGCGCCGGACGGCCGCACGCGCACCGAAGAAGGCGGCAAAAACCGGGGCTTCCCGGTCGGGCGCGCCGTGCAGGGCCTCGAATTCCGCCTGAAGCGCGTCGAGTTCTTCTTCCTCCACCAGCACCCAGACATGGATCAGCGCGCCGTCGGCGAACACGAATTCCGCAAGCCGCTCACCACCGAAATAGTCAAACCCTTCGCAATCGACTTGCACATGGCTGGTTTCGGCCAGCGGCATCGTTGCCGGGTCGAGCTCGCGAACGGTGTGGCTGGAACACATTGCGTTGAAGTCGTGCGCGTCCTGTCCGGCACCGAAATGGAAGCCGGCAGGCGTTTCGACAGATGTCAGGAGCAGGGCAGCAAGGATCGGGGAAAGCATCAATCAGGACCTTTGTCTGTTGGATTTGAAGGTCCGGATGCGCGCCGCGCCCCGATCGGATGCAGACCGGCTGCTACCAGTTCCGCGACCAGCTGAGATCGACGCGGAAGCCGCGGCCCGCCTCGCTCGCACCGGCCACCGTGCGCGAATAGTCCTCATCGAAGACGTTATCCACGCCCGCCGACACGGCGAGGCCGCGATCCGCGAACGGCCGCCAGCGGCCATAGAGGTCGACGACGGTATAGCCCTCGCGCTCCAGCGCGGGGTCATTGGTCTTGTCGAAATCACCGGCGAACTCGGCGCGGGCCCCAAAGGTCAGGCGCGGCGCGTCGAACGTGTAGCGCCCATCGACGAACAGCCGGACGGGCGTCAGTGAGCCGAGCGGTGCGCCCGTCACGTCATCCTCGCCATCGACATCGGACAGGGCCGCGCTCAGCTCTAACCCGTTGCCCGACGTGTAGTGCAGCTGCGCCTCATAGCCGGTGAGGGTGGCCGCCGTGATATTCGCTGAATTCGTTGTGCCGGCATTGCACGGCAGGAAGGGCGGCGCGAAGCAGCTCCCCGGGAAGGCGAAATTGACCGACAGATTGATCAGGTCTTCGGCCTGCGTCTCGTAGACGGAGGCCTTGAATTCAAGCCTGTCGCCGGGGCGGACCGAATCCCGCAGCGACAGGCCGAACCCGGCTTCGATCGTTTCGGTCGATTCCGGGCGGAGGTTCGGGTTGGCAATGAATTCGTTGGTGATGAAGACCGGCGCGCCCAGGATCGGGTGGGGCAGGGAGAAGTGCGTCCCGTCGAGATAAAGCTCGTTCACTGACGGCGCGCGGAAGGCCTGCGCCCAGTTGGCGAAGACGCGGAAGGTTTCGTTCGGCGCATATGTCGCGCCGAAACGGCCCGACACCTGGTCATCTGAATTGTCCGCCGCCAGCACTGATGCGCTTTCGAAGGAATCCCAGCGAACGCCCGGCAACAGGACGATTTCGCCCGGCAGGCCGAACGGCACCGCACCGGTCAGCTCCAGCTGTGTGAACAGACCCTGGAAGGTCGACTGCGCGTCGGGAACTCCGCCGCGCGTGCCCGCAGGATCGTCGCTGTCGAAGCCGTGCTGCTCGTCCTCATACATTTCCCCGCCGACCGTCAGGCCCGCATCGAACATGCCGAGCGTGAATTCGAAGCGCTGGTCGATGCGTAGGCCCCAGCTGTCGAGCTGGCGGTCGATGATGCGGCCGCTGGCGGTCTCGCGCTCATGAACGCCCTGCTGGCCGGTATAGGCGACGATCTGCAGGTCGAGCAGTGAACCCGCCGGCGCGATATCGGCATTCAGCTGGACCGTGTCGCTCGTGACGTCCTTCTCGACCAGCGGGTTGAGACCGCCGACGCCGGCATTGCCCTGGCCGTTGTTCGGCTCGGTCACGTCCGACCGGAAGGCCTGCCAGCTCAGCTCGCCGCGAATGCCGGGCGCGAGGTCTGCCCCCAGCTTGATCAGCCCGGCGAGGCTCTCATCGTCGGCGGGAAGGTCATTGCCGCTGCCGAGCGTGATGTCGCCGCTTTCGCGCCGCGTGATATGGCCGAGAATATCGAACACTTCCCCGCGGCCATAGGCGGTCAGACCGGCGCGGACCTCGCCATCGACCGTCCGGTGGCCGGCGACGCCGCCGATGCCGAAGGTTTCACCGCCGGACAGAAGGTCGTCCGGATCCGCCGTGCGCAGGGCGATCACACCTCCCGCCGCGCCCGAGCCATAGAGCGCCGAGGCCGGGCCGCGCACCGATTCCACGCCCGACAGGATCATCGGGTCGACATAGACGACGCCGTCATGGGCGGAGTTGAAATTCTGCCGCGCGCCATCGAGCAGCAGGGTCACGTTTTCGCGGCTGAGCCCGCGCATCGACAGCGTCTGCCCGGTGCGGCGCGGGCCTCCCGCGACCTCGACGCCCGGTAATTCCTGAAGCAGGTCGTCGAGCGAGGCCGGAGCCGTGAGTTCGATGGTTTCTGCGTCGATCGCCGACGCCATGCCCGGATAGTCGAAGGCCGGGATCTCGGTGCGGGTGGCGGTGATGACCAGCACTTCCGGCGTTTCCACACCCGGATCCTCGTCAGGTGTCTGGGCCAGGGCCGGCGCGGCCATGGCCATGGCAAGAAGGCTCACCCCTCCGGCGAGCGTCGAAACACGAAACATGATATCCCCCGTTTTGCAAATCGTTCTCAATTGCGGTTGGCTACCCATAGCCTCTTGCAATTTGCGACTGCAAGTGAGAATCGTTATTAAATTGCAGTTCGGGTCGTGCTAGGCGATCCGGCATCTGATCGAATGGGCTGATGGAGGGCCGTCACATGCGCGTATTTCTGATTTCGGCGTCGGTGGTTTTGCTGGCGGGTTGCGCGACCGGGCAGGGCTATGTCTCGGGCGGCGCGGGAAGCGGCACGATGAATGCGCTGCCGGTCCATTCGCAGGCCGAGTTCGAGCGTGACCGCGACGCCATCCTCGCCATGACCGGTGAGTACGATGTGACGTTCGATTTCCGCGAGACCGTGCCGCTGCGCGAGGGCTATGAGCTTGCCGAGCCGAAGCGGACCGGTGCCTGGGAAGTTGTCCGCGTGATCGAGGATCGCGGCGATTTCATCTCGCTGCAGCACTTCCTCCTCGTCGGTGACGACGAGAACAACCCGATGGTCATCAAGCACTGGCGTCAGGACTGGGAATACGAGCCCGCCCGCATCATGGACTATGACGGCCATGACGACTGGCACATGATCGACCTGACCGAGGCGGAGGCCGCCGGTGCGTGGTCGCAAAGCGTCTATCAGGTCGATGACAGCCCGCGCTACGCCGCCGTCGCCCGCTGGACGCATGACGATGACGGCATTTCCACGTGGGAGCCGGACGTCTCCAACCGGCCGCTTCCGCGCCGCGACGACACCACCCGCAGCGACTATCACGCCATCCAGGCCGTAAACCGCCACGTCATCACGCCCTGGGGCTGGGTGCATGAGCAGGACAACACCAAGATCGTGATCGACGAGACGGGCGAGCATCCGCTGGTCCGCGAAGTCGGGGTGAACACCTATGTCCGGACCGACCTGCCGCGCGCTGATGCCGCCGACGAATACTGGGCCGCGACGGCAGACTACTGGACCCATGTCCGCGCCTTCTGGGACAATCTCGAAGCCACCGCCGACACCTTCCATGTCGCCGATGACGCCGAGGGCACGCTGCTCTACGGCCCGATGCTGTCGGCTTCCATGCGCATCGCCTTCGGTGCAGCCGACACAGAGGAGGCCTGGGAAGAGGCCGAAGCGCTCCTCGCCTCTCAGGTCGCCATCGACGGTGAGCCGGTCTCGACTGACTTCATCGAGATGGCAGCGGCGGAGTAGGGCGTATCCCCTCGTGCTTCGAGGCGGCCTGCGGCCGCACCTCAGCATGAGGGGTTAGAAGCTTCTCCTCATCCTGAGGTGCTCGCGCAGCGAGCCTCGAAGGGCGAGGAGAAGACCTGAAGTGTTTTCCCGGAAAAATGCCCGGGGTTCCTGCGTAGGCAGGAACCTAGAGGATCGGTTATTCTGGATCCCTGCCTCCGCAGGGATCCCGGCTAGCGTGCAATCAAACGCGACTGCCCCGGATTTACCTGTCCCCGCGAAGGCGAGGATTACGGGGCCTACCGACGGAGCGAACCAGCCACTGACGGTAGGTCCCGGCACAAGGCCGGGACGAAGCGTATTTGGCTATTCGGCGGGGCGTCGCGGCAGTTGGAGATCGGGCGCCGGCCTGCCCGGGTCTTGGCAAATTTCCGGTCCGCACGTTCTCACACTTGCCGCGAGCGACCGGGCATCGGAAATCACGCCGTCTGGTCCCGGAAGCGTCCAGAAGTGCAGGTATTGCGGCACTGACCCGGTGGGGCGGTCCATTACATAGTCGGTGCGGCCGTTCTCGCCGCGAAGCCAGCGAACGGAATACATGCCTTGCTCGCGCCAGGCCCAGCTGGCCGACTGCGCGAGGTTAGGCGCCCAACCGACATACATTCCCATCGAAGACCCGTCGGGAAGTTCAAATCGGTAGACGACAAAGTCCTCACGGTTGGCGATCAGTTCAGCCCTTCCGCCATCAGGCAACGCGACGCAGAATGACCATCCAGCGAGGTTGCATGCATCAGGCAGACTTGCCGCCTGAACCACCGCGACAAGCGCTGTAGCGATCAACGCCAGTTCCGCTTCTTCAGGAAGAACAGTCCGTAGATCACCGCGAAATAGATCGCGATGCGCGCCAGCACGACGAGGCCGCCGCGATCGTCGAGCCGCGCCAGCATCAGATCGAAGGCGAAATCCGCCGGGCTGCCCGTCGCCCATCTCCAGAAGAAGGGCGAGATCGTATCCATGATGAAGGCGAAGGTGACCGCGCCGACAAGCTGGCCGGAGCGACGCATGATCAGCGCGGCGACGATCCCCCACAGGAGGATCAGCCACCAGTCAAAGCCGGTAAATCCGTCGGATAACCGTTCGAAAATCCTGTCCATGGAACCGGACTTTAGGCTGCTTCGCGGCCCTGCGCGAGATGCCCGACGAGCTTTTCGACGTCGCGGAAGGCCTCGCAATTCGGGTGGCGTTGGACCAGCGGCATCTGCGCCCGGATCGAATCCGGGATCGCCATGTCATGCGCGATCGTGCCGGCCAGTTGCGGCGTGAACCCCAGGAAGCTTTCGCAGGTCTTGCGGAAGGCGCCATAGGCCGACAGCGCGGCCTCCTTCGACGGCGCATTGTTCACGACGACGAGTGGCGCGGCGCTGTCGTCGCGGCGGCGCAGCGTTTTCACGAAGGCATAGGCGTCGGTCAGCGAGGTCGGCTCGTCATTGATCACGATGATCACGTCGTCCGCCGCCATGGCGAGGCGCAACGTGGAATGATCCGCCCCGGCGGCCAGGTCGAGGATCGCCCGGTCATAGTAGAGCGACAGCGCGGCAATGCCGGCCGCCAGCTTGCCGACGGCCTCGACCTTCAAATCGGCCAGCGCGCCCGACCCGGAGCGGCCGGAAATCACGTCGAACCCGCCCGCGCGGATTGCCCCGCCCATCACGCGCTGGACCGCGTCTTCGAGGAGGACTTCACCGGCCAGAACGGCGGCCAGGTCGGCGTCGGGCTGAAGCCCCAGCTGGACGTCGATATTGGCCATGCCCAGGTCGCCGTCGATCAGCAGCGTCTGCTCGCCCTTGAGCGAGAACGCCCCGGCGAGCGCGGAGGCGAGCGCGGTCTTGCCGACCCCGCCCTTGCCGGACGCGATGGCGAGCATGCGCCCGGCCGGTCCGGTGGAAGACGTGTTCACGGGAAGCTTCATCAGGCCTCTCCCTCTTCCGCACTCGCGGGCAGGTCACGTTCGTCGAGCAGGGTGCGCGCCAGCCGAAGCGGCGTCGCCGGCGCGAGGCCGGAGCCGATATAGGGGCTGGCGGAAATCTGGGCGTAGGCGAGACCGGCTTCACCGGCCGCCACGAGGGCGCCGAGCCGCCGTGCGCAATCGAGCTTGGTCAGCACAACCCGGTTCGCGCCGATGGCGGCGAACATGGCGCACGCGTCTCCGGCATCTTCGGCCGATTGCCCGGCATCGACGACGGCGACGATTTCCGCGTCCGACGGCGCGGCGAAGGCGTGCAGCATGTCGAGGTCATCGACATCGAACGGGTTCGACGCCGGCGCATCGATCAGCAGCGGCGCTTCGGCCTCATTCGCGAGCTGCGCCAGCTCGCGCGGGTCGTCGCACGAGGCGAAGTCGAGGCGCAGCTTCCTGGCCAGCTCCTGCAACCGCGCTTCGGCCCCGGCACGTTCCGGATCGGCGGAGACGAGGATGGGCTGGGCGCCCTCCGCAACCGCGCGGGCGGCCAGCTTGGCCAATACGGACGTCTTGCCCGATCCCGGCGCACCGGCGATCAGCAGCGGACGCTCGGCGACGGGCGGGCAGGGGCGGAAGCGGTAGCGGGCCTCGAGCGCGGCAGCGAGGGCGGCGGTGTCGCCGCGATCCTCGAACTGCCGCGCGGCCTTGGCCAGGGCCTCGGCGGCGCGCTGCGGCACGCCGTGGAAGGCGAGGATTTCCGCGAGGTGATTGTCGTCTTCCGGTGAGGGGCGGGCGCGTCGCTGGGTCTCGCTCTCGCGGCTGGCGCGCAGGCGCGGCGCGTCCTTCACCTCGCCGAAGCGCGGTCCCTCGGCGGCGGCGCGGACCTCAATCCCGCCGCCGGGCCTATTGCCGGTCGAGATGATCACGGCGTCGGGGCCGAGATCCCGGCGCACCTGTGCCATCACCTCGGTCAGCGACGGTCCGGAGAAGGTCATCAGCCGCATCGCTTACACATGCCCCATCGTCTTCAGCCGCGCGGTCGGGTGGATCTCGTTCTGGCTCATCACCACGGTCTGCGGCCGGAAGCGCTCGACCAGCGAGCGCACATAGGGCCGGGCCGTCGGGCTGGTCAGCAGCGCCGGGGTCTGTCCCTGTTCGGCGGCACGCTCGAAGGATTCGCGCACCGAGCCGACGAATTCATGCAGTTTCGACGGGGCGAGGGCGAGCTGGCGGCGGTCGCCGTCACCCACCATCGCCTCGGCGAAGGCCTGTTCCCATTGCGGCGACAGCGCCAGCACCGGCAACAGCCCGTCCGGGCCGCGATTGGCGTGGCAGATCTGGCGCGCCAGGCGGCCGCGCACATGCTCGGTGATCGCGTCGAGATTCTGCGTGTGCGAGCTGGCTTCGGCGATGCCTTCGAGAATGGCCGGGAGGTCGCGGATCGAGACGCGCTCCTTCAGAAGGTTCTGCAGGATGCGCTGGATGCCCGCGCGCGAGATCTGCGTCGGCGTGATGTCGTCGACCAGCTTGCGGTGTTCCTTGCCCAGGCCCTCGATCAGCTTTTCGACCTCGGCGTAGGAGAGCAGGTCCGGCATGTGATCGCGCAGCGCTTCGGTCATGTGGGTGACGAGCACCGCGGCGGGGTCCACGACGGTGTAGCCGCGGAAGGCCGCCTCCTCGCGGAGATTCTCGTCGATCCAGGTCGCCGGCAGGCCGAAGGCCGGTTCCTTCACGTGATCGCCCGGAAGGTCGATCTGCATGCCCTGCGGGTCCATGACGAGCAGCTGCTTCAGGCGCACCTCGCCGCGCCCGGCCTCCATCTCCTTCACCCGCAGCACGTATTCGTTCGACCCCAGGCGCATATTGTCGACGATGCGCACCGACGGCATGACGAAGCCGGTGTCCTGCGCCAGCGTCCGGCGCAGGGCGCGGATCTGGTCGGTCAGGCGGCGGCCTTCGACATCGTTGATCAGCGGCAGCAGGGCATAGCCCAGCTCGATCTTCAGCTCGTCGATCGCCAACGTTTCGCCGATCGGCGCTTCTTCCGGCTCGACCTTCATGGCTTCGCGTTCGGCGGCGACCTCGGCCTTCTTGGCGGTCTCCTTCTGTGCGCGCCAGGCGGTCCAGGCGAGCGCGCCTGCCCCTGCGGCCATGAAGGTGAAGGGGATGAGCGGCATGCCCGGCAGCAGGCCGATGATCAGGGCGCAGCCCGCGACCATGCCGAGGACCTGCGGATTGGCACCAAGCTGCTTGGCGAGCGCCTTGTCGGCCTCGCCCTCGACACCGGCCTTGGAGACGAGGAGGCCCGCCGCGACCGATACGATCAGCGCCGGAATCTGGGAGACGAGGCCGTCACCGATGGTCAGCGTCGAATAGGTGCTGGCGGCGTCGGCGAAACTCATGCCCGACTGGGCAATGCCGACGATCATCCCGGCGATCAGGTTGATCGCGGTGATCATGATGCCGGCGACCGCGTCGCCGCGCACGAATTTCGAGGCACCGTCCATCGCGCCGAAGAAGTTGGACTCGCCCTCGAGCGACTTGCGCCGCTCCCGCGCCTCTTCCTCGGTGATCAGTCCGGCGGACAGATCGGCGTCGATCGCCATCTGCTTGCCGGGCATCGCGTCGAGGGTGAAGCGGGCGGCGACTTCCGCGATCCGGCCCGAACCCTTCGTGATGACGACGAAGTTCACGATGACGAGGATGATGAAGACGATGATGCCGATAACGACATTGCCCTGCATCACGAAGGCGCCGAACGCCTCGATGATGTCACCGGCCGCGTCCGTGCCCTCAGCGCCATTCGACAGGATCAAGCGGGTCGAGGCGATGTTCAGCCCGAGCCGCAACAGCGTCGTGATCAGGAGGACCGCCGGAAACGCGCTGAACTCCAGCGGCTTTTTGATGAAAAGCGCGGTCATCAGCACAAGGACGGACAGCGAGATCGAGATCGCCAGCGCCATGTCGAGCAGCATGCGCGGCATCGGCAGGATGAGCATCACCAGGATGCCCATGATGCCGATCGCAAGCGCGACATCCCCGCGCATGCCCTTCATCACGAAGGAGCGCAGGTCGAAACCCTGGCCCGAAACCGGGCTGGAGGAGGTCGTATCGGCCATTCAGACCGTCAGGCCGCGCCGGCGCGCGTGTCGCCCGGAGCCGGAACGGTGATGCCCTGCTCGGTGTAGAGCTTCAGCTTGTTCCTCAGCGTACGGATCGAAATGCCGAGAATGTTCGCGGCATGGGTCCGGTTGCCGAGGCAATGATCCAGCGTTTCGAGGATCAAATCCTGTTCGACGTCCGCGACCGTGCGGCCAACCATGGTGCGCTGCGCCTCGTCGGCGGCCTGCGCTGCACGATTGGCGACGCTGCCTGCCGCCGGCCCACCCGAGAAGAGCGAACCGTCCGGCATTCGGATGGCTTCCGGCCCGATCTCGGTCCCGGACGCCAGCAGGACGGCGCGGTGCATCGTGTTTTCCAGTTCGCGGACATTGCCGGGCCAGGGCCGGGCGGTCAGCGCGCCGCGGGCCGCATCGGAGATCGGCCGGTCGCCGATCCCGTTGGCCGTGGCGTACTTCTTGGCGAAGTGCTCGGCCATGGCGAGAATGTCGGCCGGACGTTCGCGCAGCGGCGGCAGCGCCAGATTCACGACATTCAGGCGGAACAGCAGGTCTTCGCGAAAGATGCCTTCGGCCACGGCCTTGTTCAGGTCGCGGTTCGACGTGGCCAGAACGCGGATATTGACCTTCACCGGCTGCGAACCGCCGACCCGGTCGATTTCCCGTTCCTGCAATGCGCGCAGCAGCTTGGCCTGGAGACGCGCGTCCATTTCCGAGATTTCGTCGAGCAACAGCGTGCCGCCGTCGGCTTCCTCGAACTTGCCAACCCGGCGCGCGACGGCGCCCGTGAAGGCGCCCTTCTCATGGCCGAACAATTCGGACTCGAGGAGGTTTTCCGGGATCGCGGCGCAGTTGACCGACACGAAGGGCTTCGAGGCGCGCTTCGACCGCGAATGGACGTAGCGGGCCATGACTTCCTTGCCCGAGCCGCTCTCGCCGGTGATCAGCACCGAGGCGTCGGACGCGGCGATCCGGTCCGCCAGCTCGATGACCTGCTTCATCGCCGGGTCGCGTGCGATCATGGGCCGTTCGTCGTCAGCGACGGCTTCGAGCACGGCGGCTATCAGCTCCGCATCGGGCGGCAGCGGGATGAATTCCTTCGCGCCGGCCCGGATGGCGGCGGCGGCCGCTTCCGGCTTGATGTTCACACCGCAGGCGACGACGGGAACGGTGATCCGTTCCGCCTCATTGGCGGTGATCAGTGCCTGGATGTCGAGCGCCGCATCGACCATCAGAAGGTCGGCGCCGCGTCCGGCACGGAGGTGAGCTGTGGCCTGGGCGAAAGTATCGACCTGCGCGACGCGCGCGCCGCGATCGATGGCGATCTTGGTGGCCGTGTGGAGTTGTCCGCCGAGGCTTCCGACGATGAGCACTCGCATGGCTCAACCCTCCTTCTGTGTACGGATGGAGACGGTCATCAGTTGCTGTCTCCGTCCTTGATGATTTCCGTCATGGTCACGCCGAGGCGTTCGTCGACGACGACGACTTCGCCGCGCGCGACCAGACGGTTGTTGACGTAGATGTCGATCGCTTCGCCGACCTTCCGGTCGAGCTCGACGACCGATCCGGCCTTGAGCTTCAGAAGCGAGTGGACATCGAGCTGGATCTTGCCGAGCACAGCCGACACGTTCACGGGAACGTCGAAAACCGGTTCAAGATCGATCGCGGTCTTCTCGTCGTCATCAGCCAGCGTCTCGGCGAGGCTGCTCGTCTGCGGCGCGGGAACCGGCGCGCTCTGCTCGGCGGTGTCGCCGCTGAACTCCGGCAGATCGAGATCGTTGTCGTCGGCCATGGTCTGTCTCCTCACGCAGCGTGCGTGTCTGCTTCGCCGCCGGCCGACTCAGAGTCGTCCGTGGCGGTAGATTCTTCCGGCCCGCGCTCGAGCCACTTCATGACGAGCGCATCGAGCCGCTCCGCGATTTCTTCGTGCGACCGCGAAATGCTGCCGCGCCGCCATTCGAGACGGCAGTCCGCGCCGGTCAGCCCGGCTTCGCCGCGCACGACGACCGCACCTTCGAACCCGGTGCGGCTCGCGACTTCCGACAGTTTCTCCGACAACGGAGCTTCCAGCTCGGGCGCGCAGTGAACCGACAGGCGGGGTTCGCCGCGCAATTCGCCCATCGCATCCGACGCCAGAGCCGCGACGGTCTCGACCGAGAACTGGTCGAGCGCCGCGCCGGCGATCCTGCTCGCGGCGGCGATGGCCAGCTTCGCAGCGTCTTCGCGCAGCGTTTCGCTCTCGCTGTGCAGGCGCGTCAGGATCAGCTGCATCTGCGAGGCGATCGCCCGCATGGCATCGGCTTCGGTCTGCGCGGCGCGCGCGACCTGGCTCGATTCCCCCTCGGAAAAGGCGATCTTCTTGGCTTCGGCGACCTCGTCCTCGGTCAGCATGCGGCGGATGCGATCGCCATCGCGCAGCACTTCCCCGTTTGCGGCGAAGACCGTCGTGAAGGCGAATTTCTGCGTCATCGTGCGTTCCGTCCTAGTAGATCAGTTCGTCGTCGCCGCCGCCGTCGGCGATCATGATTTCGCCCTTGGCCGCGAGATCCTTGGCGGCTGCGACCATGGCTTGCTGCGACTGGTCGACATCGCGCAGGCGCACCGGGCCCATCGCGGCCATGTCGTCCTTCATGATCTTCGCGGCACGCTCCGACATGTTCGAGAAGAACAGGTCGCGCAGGGAATCCGATGCGCCCTTGAGCGCCAGCGCCAGCTGGTCCTTGTCGACCGCGCGCAGCAGGGTCTGGATGCTCCCCGGGTCCAGCTTCGAGAGATCTTCGAAGACGAACATCAGGGCACGGATCTTTTCGGCGGAATCCCGGTTGCGCTCTTCCAGCGACGCCAGGAAGCGGTTCTCGGTCTGACGGTCGAAATTGTTGAAGATGTCCGCCATCATCTCGTGGCTGTCGCGCTTCGAGGTGCGGGCCAGGTTCGACATGAATTCGGTGCGCAACGTCTCTTCGATCTTGTCGAGGATTTCGCGCTGGACCGGCTCCATACGGAGCATCCGCATCACCACTTCGAGGGCAAAGTCCTCGGGCAGGGCGGCCAGCACGCGGGCGGCGTGTTCCCCCTTCACCTTCGACAGCACCACGGCGACCGTCTGCGGGTATTCATTCTTGAGGTAGTTGGCGAGCACGACCTCGTTCACATTGCCGAGCTTGTCCCACATGGTCCGGCCGGCGGGACCGCGCAGCTCTTCCATGATGGTTTCGACCTTGCCCTCGGGCAGGAAGCCGTTGAGCAGGCGTTGGGTTGCCTCGAACGAGCCCATGACCGAGCCGCCGGACGACATCTGGCCGGCGAAATCGACGATCAGCTTCTCAACGACCTTCGAGGACACATTGCCGAGATTGGACATGGCCGAAGAGACCTCGCGGATCTCCTCCTCGTCCATCATCTCCCAGAGCTTGTGTTCCTCATCGCCAAGGGCGAGCAGGATGACCGCCGCCTTCTCCGGGCCGGAGAGGCGGTTGGGGTCTTCAATCATGCGTTTCGGTTCGCGCGCCATGATCAGCCCTCATGCATCCAGGTGCGCAGGATGGACATGGATTCTTCCGGGTGCTGTTCGACGATCCCGGCCACCTTCTTCACGGACGATCGCTTCACCTGACCGTCGATCTTCGCGATGTCGATGCCGGAATCGTATTCCTCGGGCGCAGGCAGGCTGCCGCCCGATGCCGCGGCCTGATTACCCACGGCGCCTTGCGGCGTCGGGCCCGCAACAGCCGCGCCTGCCTCACCTCCAGCCACGCCGGCTCCCGCGCCAGCGACCGCAAGCTGCGGCGCGGACCCGGCGCCCTTCGCCAGCGGACGGGCGACAAGGAAGATGACCAGCAGCGCGGTGATGAACATCACGCCGATTTCCGCCGCGCGCATGATGTCATCCTTGGAGAAGGAGAAGCCGCCCGTGGCCGGGGTGCCGAGCGAGGGATCGGCGCGCGCGAACTGGACGTTGGTGACTTCCAGCGAGTCCTGACGGACCTCGTTGTTGATGAAGCCCATCGCGCCGCGCACCAGGGATTCGATGCGCTGCATCTCTTCGGGCGTCCGCTCGCGATAGGTCACCGTGCCGTCTTCGCCGGTCTCCCAGACCCCGTCGACGGCGACCGCGACGGACAGGCGTTCGATGGCTCCGGCCTCGCGGACTTCGGTTCGCGTCGTGCGCGAATTCTCGTAGTTCACGACGTCGCGCGAATTGGTTCGGGTGGATGCAACGCGCGGCTCGTTGCCATTGCCCTGGGCCTCGTCGGGCAGGTTTTCCGATGCCGACACCGCGCCGTCATTGCCCTCGGTGTCGAGCGATTCCTCCTCGGTCCGGTCGCGCGACAGGATGACCTGGCCTTCCGGATCGAAGATTTCGCGGCTTTCGGTGATCGAGGTCCGATCGAGCTCGGCAGAAACCTGCACTCGGGCTCCACCCGCGCCGACGACGCCCTCGACGATGTTCAGGATGCGCTGGCGCAGTTGCTCTTCGACCTGCTCGCGCCGGTCGTCGATCACCGCGGCCCCGGCCTCGTCGCCCGGATTGGGACCGACGAAGTACCGCCCGGTCGTGTCGGCGACTGTGACCTGGCCCGGTTCGAGATTGGGCACGGCGCTCGCCACGATATTCCGGACGATGGCCAGCTGGCGGTCATTCAGGTCGCCGCGGGCCTCGATCGTGATGACCGCGCTCGGCGGTGTGGATTCGCGTTCGAACAGGCGGCGCTCCGGCAGGACGAGGTGGACCCGCGCGGTGGCCACACCGTCCAGCGACTGGATGGTCCGGGCCAGTTCGCCTTCAAGCGCGCGCTTGGCATTGAGGTTCTGCACGAAGCTGGTCGTGCCGAGCGCGTCACCATTGTCGAAAATCTCGTAGCCGACCGAGCCGAAGCCGAGGGCGCCTCCGCTGGCGACGCGGACGCGGGCCTCGTCCACCTGGTCGCGCGGGACATAGATCGAACTGCCGCCATTTCGGAACTCATAAGGGATGCCGGCTTCGTCCAGACGCTCGCTCGCGGCCGCCGCGTCAGACGCCGAGAGACTGGAATAGAGCAGCGACTGGCTGCCGCCCCCGAGATTCGTGGAGAAGAAGACCAGCGCCATGGCGAGCCCGACCGCCAATCCGAAAATGGCGATCAGCCGCACAGGGCCAAGCGATCTCAATTGATCCAGAAGTCCGTTCACGCGCGATCCGCCCTGAAATCCGTCCCCGCCGGCCCTGTCGAACCGGTCACTGGGCAGATTTTTCCCACCTCGCGCGTAAACGAGGGTTTAATTACGGGAAATCGATTTCAGGCAAACGCACACAAAGACGGCGGCCGGGGGGTGGCCCGGACCGCCGTCGATGGACGCTGTGATCTCAGGGGAAGAGAGTCAGCGACGGGAAACTAGCGGTACTGCTGAACCCGCGTCGTGCGCAGTCCTGCCAAGCCGTGCCGGTCGATGGCGCGCTGCCAGCCAAGGAATTCCTCGACACTCAGACGATAGCGCTCGCAGGCATCTTCGAGCGAAAGAAGACCGCCCCGCACTGCGGCGACGACCTCGGCCTTGCGGCGGATGACCCAGCGCTGCGTCGAAGGTGCCGGCAGGTCTGCCAGCGTCAGGGGACTGCCGTCCGGTCCAATAACAAAGTTTTCGCGGCGCAGACGCGTTTGCATGATACGAACCCCACACACCCTGGTTTTTGACGGTTTGTGTTCTTGTTGTTGGGGGCACCCTAACGCAGGGCTTTTAACAAACCCCTGAAATCCGTCGTAAATTTGCAATTAACGCTATCGTTAAAAATGAAAGGACCCCCGGTGTGGCCACCGGAGGTCCCGTCAACTCAATACGGAATCAGCGGATTTACCGCTTCATGCGGATCGCCTCGTCCATCATCTCGTCGGCTGTCGTGATGATTTTCGACGATGCCGAATAGGCGCGCTGCGTGGTGATCAGCGAGGTGAATTCGGTGGCGAGATCGACATTGGAGTTTTCCAGCGTCGAGGACGCGATCGCACCCGAACCGCCATTGCCCGGCGCATTCAGCGTGAACGTGCCGCTGTCCGGCGTGATCGAGTAGGTGCCGCCCGATTCCGCGGCCAGACCGTTCGGGTTCACGAAGGTCGCAATCGGGATCTGGTAGATCCGGCGGACGATACCATTGTCGAACTTCGCGAAGACCACGCCTTCGCCATCGACTTCGACGCCCGAGAAGTCACCGAAGACCGCGCCGTCGACCTGCGTCGAAAGCAGGACGGAGGGGCTGTCATACTGCGTCAGACCGCCCGGCTGAGTGGCCGACCCCAGGAAAAGATCGATCGACTGCGCCGCGATCCCTTCGCCAGACGCCCACTGGAACTGGGTCGCGCCCAGGGCACCGGTGTTCGCCGAAGCGAGGAAGTCGAGCGTGGTCGGCAGGGTCGTATTGGTCAGGTCAAGGTCGCCATTGGCATCGAAGGCGATGATGCCGGTGGCGATCTGGCCGTCCACAAGCCCCGTTCCGGTGGTCACGTCGGTGGCCGGTTCGACATGCAGTTCGGCATGCCACTGATTGGCCGTCGAGCTCTTCAGCACCGACAGCGTGATCGTGCGCGCGCCGCCCTGGCTGTCATAGACCTGGATCGAGCGTTGGAAGTCCGGCGTGATCGCACCCGACGCCATATTGGTCGCCGACGTGCTGGCCACATAGGTCGCCTCGTCGGCAGACACCGTCTGGCTCGCCTGCAGGTTGGCGTTGACCGCGACATTCGAAGTGGGCTCCGCCGCGCCGCCGATCGCCGAGAGGTTGATCGCCTCGAGCGAGTTGAGGTCGGACGGGTTGCGCGTGATCGAACCGTCGGCGGCCACTGGCCAGCCATAGAGGAAGAGGCCGGCATCGTTGCGCAGGAAGCCGTTGGCATCGGCCTCGAAGCGGCCCGCACGGCTGAAATAGACCGGGTCCGTGGTGGAGGTGGTCTGTGAGGCGTTGCGCACGACGAAGAAACCGTCGCCGGAGATGGCGAGATCGGTCGCCGAGCTGCCCGGCGTCAGAAGACCGCCGCGCGAGATTTCGAGGCGGTTGATCGACGAAACGCCGCCCGCGGCATAGCGCGAGGCTGCGCCCCGGCTTTCATAGAGCGGCGAGAAGGTCGTCGCGGCGCGCTTGTAGCCCACCGTGTTGACGTTCGCGATGTTGTCGGAAATCGCGGCGAGCGCGCTGGAATTGGCCAGCAGGCCCGACGCACCGGCCCAGAGGGCGGAATTGATACTCATGACGAAATGCTCCCCATTCGGTGCAAAGGAGCGTTCTGCTGTTGATGAAACCCCACCGCCCGCGGATTCTGCGCGTGCCGTGCCGGACCTTGAATGGCCCGGTTCTTCGCTAGACTGCCGCACCCTCACGGAGGGCGCGAATGGATGAGAGCGGGACGCGAAGCTGTCCCATCTCGATGATGACTTCTGATCCTGACAGGTCGACGCCGGTCACACGGGCCGTCGAACTGACGCTCGAGGACATGGTTTCGCCTTCGGCATCGAGCGCATTGACGGTCAGCGTGTAGAGCCCGTCGTCCAGCGCGTTGCCGCTGCCGTCCGTACCGTCCCAGCTCAGCGTATGCCGGCCGGGATCGGTTTCGCCGTCGATGCGCGCCACCACGCGGCCTGTCGCATCGCGCACGACCAGCTCGGTCTGCGTCGACTGGTCGGGCAGGGTGTAGCTCCACTCTGCCTGACCGTCGGCCAGCGCGGTTTGCGGGGAATCGACGGTCGCCATCCGGCCCAGGAAGCCGATCGACGCGCCCTGCGCGGCGGCCGACTGGATCACCAGGAGCGATTCCAGATTCTGGTTCGAGGCGATCTGCTGCTCGACGCTGGAGAAGCTGACGAGTTGATCGACGAACTGGGTTGAATCGAGCGGGCTCAACGGGTCCTGGTTCTTCATCTGCTCGGTGAGCAGGGTGAGGAACATCTCGAAATTCTCGGCCAGGCGAACGGCGGAATTCGCATTCGAATTCCCGAAAGCCGAACCAACGGCAGCGGCGGCGTCAGTCATGTCGCGCTCCTCATATTCTCACATCGATGCCGGACGCGCCGGATAGCGCGAACCCGTAGAGCCGGGTCATCGGACCGGCAGCGGGATCGGCGACGGCGCCGCTCGGTGCGGCATCGGAATAAACGGCAAACCCGTCACCGGACGGGCCGAATTGGTCGGCGGTGTCGTCACCGCCCTGCGAAAGTTCGAACTGCAGGCCATTCTCCGACAGGTCGAGCCCGGCATCGGCCAGTGCCCGTTCCAGTTCTCGCGCGGAGCGCTGCAGATCGGCGAGTGTTTCCGGCCGCTCCGCGCTCAGGATGGCGTGGACGCGGTTGTCATTGGAATTGACGTGCAGTTTCACATCCACGCGGCCGAGTTCGGGCGGATCCATGCGGATCTCGAACTGGCGCTGTCCCTGATGGAAATTGCGAACGATATGCCCGGCCAGCGCCGGCGAGGTGTTCGCCGGCAAGCGCGGACCTTGGGCGGTATTGGCACGGACGGCCGCATCAGCAGAGCGGACATCGGCTGCCTGGCGCTGGACGGTCAGTTCGGCGTCGAAATCGCCGTCGGGCAGGGGCGCAGGATCAGCGGCCCGTTGCGGATCGCCCTGACCGGGCAAACGGTCCACCGCATCGCGGGCGACATCGCTGGCCTGAGACGGCAGAACCGGACGGTCCGGCCGAGCAGCGGGCTGGGCCTGCGGTTGGGTAGTGGCCTGCGCCTCGGGGGAGGCAGGCGCAACGCCCGGCTTCGCAGCCGCCGTATTCGCGCCGTTCGTAGCCGGCTTTTCGAGGATCGCGCGCGGACGTCCGGCGTCCTGCAGCACCGCGGCCGCGGCCTGTTCCGGCGTCGCGACTGGCGCGGCCATTGCGGATTGGCCCGGAACGGTTTGCGTCGCCGCATTGGTGTTGCCGGTGCCGGCGGCGGTCTGTGCTGCCGGAGTGCCGGATGCGGCCGCCTGCGCGGACGGTTGCGGCGGAACGGCGGCCTTGCCGGCGTCACCCGCCTGCTTGGCGTTGGCGCTCGGCTTGGCGCCGGCGGCAGTGACGGTTTCGGCCGGCGTACCGGTTGAAGCATTCGGTGCGAGCGTTCCCTGCCCGGCGGGAAGACCGCCGCCGGTCCGCGGTGCCTCGCCGCCTGTTTCGGGCGGCTGTCCGCCCGGCACGGCCGGTTCGAGCGTCGCAGTCTGATGCGGCGTCCCGCCACCGGTCGTGACGGAAGGTCCGCCGGTCTCCGCAGGCAGAGGGCCACCCGTGGCGGGGGCAGGCGTGACGGTTTCCGTCGGCAGGGGGCCTCCTGTGGACGGGGCGGGCGTTACCGTTTCGGGGGTCAGCCCACCGCCCGTGGAGGGCACAAGACCGCCATTGCCGAACGGCGTTCCGCCGCCGGTAGAGGGGGCCAGTCCTGCGTTGCCGAAAGGCGTCCCGCCACCGGTCGGATTGGTCGTGTCTGCAACCACCTGTTCGGGAGGAAGTCCGCCACCGGTTTCCGGTGCCAGAACGCCGGTCTCGGCGGGTTGGCCTCCACCATCGGCGGGGCGGGGCGGCTCGGTGCCTTCAGGGAAAGGTGTGCCGGGGCGCTGGCGCTGATTGCCGCGGCCGCCGGGCACGATGCCACGGTCGCGCGGATCGGTGATCGCCTCGCGTGAGCGTGCGGGTTCATTGAGCAGCGCATCGAAGCCCGTATCGCCCGCGCCGGCCTTGGCGTCACGGCGGTCGGGGCCGGAAGCGTTCGCTCCGCCCGTTGCGCGAAAATCCGGAATGTAAGCGTCCGCATGCATGGTGCGGTCACGTCCCTCTTGTCATCCACCGGTCTCAAGGCGCCAGGCACCCTGTCCCGAAACAAGTCTGGCAAGCGTCGTGCCATCGGGTCCCGGGACCTAAGTATCAGAAAAGGATAGGAAAACACCCGTGGCGGGCGGGGGTGTTTATTGCCGCCCCGGCAGATTCGACCCGGCACCGCCGGGCGATTCTGCCTAGCCGGACCCGTGACCTCACTCTGGCCCGCCGGTTGCGACACCTGAATTCGAAACCGCGCGCCCGCATCGGGTGCGCTCAGACGAATGGGTCAGAAAAGTGGTTCAAAAAGAACAACTTGTCATGGATTGCGATCGCTGCGGCGACCGGCCGTCCTTGCCCCTTGGCCCGGCAATTTCTGCCAGCATCCCGGCAGAATCCTCCACGCGTACGCATGAGAACGGAGAGGACGCCCCATGTCGCTGAGCTCGATCATCGGCAATGCCCTGTCCGGGCTGCAGGCTAGCCAGGTCGGCTTGCAGGTCTCCTCGAACAATGTCGCCAACGTCAACACGCCTGGCTATGCCCGCACGATCGCGACCTTCACCTCGCGCAATGTCGGCGGCCAGGCGATGGGCGTCGATGTTTCGGGCGTCCAGCGCGTCGCCGACCTCTACCTTCAGGCGGCCGCCCTGCGCGCTTCGGCGGACGCGGGCGCGGCCGATGTCGCCTCGCAGGCGCTCGACCGCTTCCAGTCTCAGGTCGGCGGGCTTGATGACGAAGGGTCGATCTTTTCGCGCCTGCACCGCGCCTTCAACTCGATCAACTCCGCCTCGGTCGAACCGGCCCTGACGGTCGCACGCCTGTCGGCGGCCGCGGACCTTCAAAGCTTCTTCGACGAGGCCAAGCGCCTGTCGGGCGAATTGCGGTCGCAGCGTCAGGAAACCGAAACGCGCATCTCGGCCACCGTCTCGCGCATGAACGAGATCCTGATCGAGCTGCAGAAGCTGAACCGCGACGTCCAGTCCCTGGCGGTAAACACCTCCGACACGACCGGCGCCGCCAACCGCCAGGCCGAACTGCTCGATGAATTGTCGACCTATGTCGATATCCGCACCCAGCCGCTCAGCGATGGCCGCGTCGTCGTGCGGACCGGAGACGGCATCCCGCTGCTCGACAATGAAGCGGCGACACTACGCTATGCGCCGGCGGGCAATGGCGGTTACGAAGCCAACTTCGCCGCAATCGAGATCGTCTCGAAAACCGGCGGTGCGAACATCCAGCTCGATTCGCACATTGCGTCCGGCGAGCTGCGCGGCCTCATCGACATGCGCGACAGCGAGCTGCCGGCGCTGGCCGAAGAGCTGGCGGAACTGGTCGCGGGAGCCACGGATGCGCTGAACGCAGCTCACAACAACGCCTCCGCCGTGCCGCCGCCTGCCAGCCTGACGGGCCGCAATACCGGCCTGCTGGCCAGTGACGCGCACGGCTTCACGGGATCGACGACACTCGCCGTGGTCGACACTGCAGGCACGCTGGTCAAGCGGATCGACATCGATTTCACCGCCGGAACCTATTCGGTCGACGGCGCTGCGGCGACGGCCTTCTCGGGCGGGACGATCGGCGATGTCGTGGCCGACATCAACACGGCGCTGGGGGCCAACGGCTCGGCCAGCTTCACCAATGGTCAATTGACGATCTCCGCGACAGGCGGCGACGGGATTGCGACGCTGCAGGATCCGGCGGCCCCGGCCAGCCGGGGCGGGCGCGGCTTTGCGCATTTCTTCGGCCTCAACGACATCGTCGATTCCGCCCGTCCGCAATTCTTCGAAACCGGCCTTGCGGCCACCGATGCGCACGGCTTTACCGCCGGTCAGACCCTGTCCTTCAAGGTCATGGCCCCCGATGGCCGCACCGCGCAGAATGTTTCGATCACCGTCGGCGGGACCAGTTTCAACGATCTCCTGACGTCGCTGAACGATCCGGTCACCGGGCTCGGCCGCTATGCGAGCTTCTCGCTTGACGGCAATGGTCGTCTCGTCGAGACGCCGGTCTCCGGCTACGCCAACTTCGATGTCCAGATGACCGCCGACTCCACGTCGCGCGGCGGGACGGGTCTCAGCTTCTCGCAGATGTTCGGCGTCGGCCTCGCGGCCAAGGCCAACCGCGCTGAACTGGCCAATGTCCGGGACGCCGTTCGCAACGATTCCTCGCGCCTGGCGCTTGCTCAGCTTGATATCTCCGGGACCAGCACGGCCGGCGATCTCGTCCTGACCAATGGCGACGGGCGCGGCGGCGCGGCACTGCAGCAGGCGCTCACCTCGACCCGGACCTTCCGCACGGCGGGCGGCTTCTCCGGCGGCACGTCGACGCTGGAAAACTACGCGGCCCGGCTCGCCGGCGATATCGGCGCGCGTTCGGCCCGGGCGGAACGCTCGGCGCAGGGGGCGGAATCGCTGAAGCAGGTCGCCGCTGAAAAGCGCGCCAATGTCGAAGGCGTCAGCCTCGACGAGGAGCTCGCCAACATGACGCTCTACCAACAGTCCTACAACGCATCCGCGCGCCTGCTACAGGCCGCGAAGGAACTGACCGACACGCTGTTGTCGCTCGTGTGAGGAACTAGGCCATGACCCGCATCGCCACCTCTGCCGCCGCCCAGTCCGCGCTCGCCGACCTGATGCGCGCCCAGCGTTCCGTCTACGAGGCGCAGCAACAGATTGCGACCGGCAAGGTCGGCGACAATCTGCGCGGCGTCGGCCACCGGGCCGAAACGCTGTCGGCCGCCTATGGCGCCCAGCTTCGCGCCGGGGCGTACGAGGAAGCCGCCAAGCGCACGGCCAACCGCCTTGAGGTTACCGATGCCGCCCTCGGCCTGTTGTCGGAATCGGCGACGGAACTCCGCCTCGCCATGACGACGACCGACGGCACCTACATCATGGACCAGGTCCGCGAGGCCTTCGACAGCGCGCGCAATGCGCTGTCGACGCAATATGCCGGGGCCTACATCTTTGGCGGCACGCGCGCCGATGCCGACCCGATCACCGCCAATTCGCTCGCGGATCTGGTTGCCGCGCCAGCCGCCGGAGACGTGTTCCAGAACTCGGCGCGCAAGAACACGGTCAAGCTGGATGACAATCTGACGATCGAGACCGGTGTCCTGGCCAGCGATGTCGGGACCGAGCTGATGGCATCCTTCAAGCGGATCGCCGAATTCGATGCCGGCGTCGACGGTCCCTTCAACGGGCCGCTGACCTCGAACCAGCAGGCCTTCATCCAGTCCGAGATGCAGAACATTCTGTCTGCCTTCGACCGGATCAACGACTATGTCGGCGCGAACGGCGCGATGCAGAACCGCGTCGAAGGTCTGATCACCAGTCAGCAGAACAAGGCCGACTATCTCGACCGTCTGATCGGCTCGATCGAGGATGTCGACATGGCCGAGGCCGCCACGCGCTTCCAGCAGGCGCAGACGGCGGTCGACGTTTCGGCCCGCACCTTCGCGACCCTCAGCCAGGTCTCGCTGCTGCCGTTCCTGAGGTAGGGCGCATCCTCACACAAACTTGATGAGCGCCGCGCTAGGCACGTGAACGTGAGTGCCTAGTCTGCCTCCGGACAAAACCGGAGGATTTTCATGCGCCTTTTCGTTTCCGCCGCCCTGTCGCTGGCCATTCTGCCCGCGATGGCCGAAGCCCGTTCGGGCGACGAGCATCCGGAGGCGCAGGCCTTCATCGAAAGCCTGTCCTATCTCGAGGGCGAGTGGGAGCTGCACAACTGGCTCGCGACGGGACCCGGCACCAGCCAGGAACTCGATTTCCACGTCACAACCACCCGGACATTCGACGGTCTCGGCCTTCAGTCCGAATGGTATGCCGAGGATGGCGGATGGTACGGCCGGGTGATGAATACCTACGACCCCGAAGCCGGTATGTGGCAGGTCTACTACTTTGACGGTCACAACAATCGCTGGAGCAATTCCGCCCACGCGATCGAACTGACCGAGAACGGCTATTCCCTGACGTCCGAAGGAGAGGATGCCTACGGCGCATTTGAATCGCGCACCCGGTTCGAACGCATCTCCGACGACGCCTATCGCAGCTCGACCGAACGCCGCTATCCGGGCACGGACTGGTTCCCGATCGACCGTATCGAAGCGACGCGCAGCGAGTAGGCAGCCCTTCCATCGCCCGCGCCGATCCTCTATATCGCCGCCTCCCATGAACGTTTGCTCCGGGCCTTGACCCCGGTGGAGGCGAGAGATGACCGATACGCTGACGCGCGCGGATTCGCGGGCCGACACCCTGCTTCGAGAGTTTGGCCTGGCGGATGATCCGCTCGGGCTCGGCGGCGACCCGGCGAGCCACCGCGTCGTCGTGGCCATGTCCGGCGGGGTGGATTCCACCGTCACCGCCACGGCGCTGCACCGCGCCGGTTATGATGTCGTGGGGATCACGCTGCAGCTCTATGATCATGGCGAGATGATCAAGAAGAAGGGCGCGTGCTGCGCGGGGCAGGACATCTATGACGCCCGCCGCGCCGCCGAGGAAATGGGCTTCCCCCATTACGTGCTCGATTACGAGAACCGCTTCCGCGAAGCGGTGATGGAGGATTTCGCCGACACCTATCTGGGCGGCGCGACCCCCATTCCCTGCGTGCGTTGCAATCAGCGGGTCAAGTTCGCCGATCTGCTGCACCAATCGCAGCAGCTGGGTGCCGCCGCGATGGCGACCGGGCACTACATCCGGCGCGTCGATGGGCCGAACGGCGCGGAGCTTCACCGCGCCGCCGATCCGGGCAAGGACCAGTCCTACTTCCTGTTCGCGACGACCCAGGACCAGTTGGAATTCCTGCGCTTCCCGCTCGGGCATCTGACGAAGGACCAGACGCGCCAGCTCGCCGAGGCCTTCGGTCTGGCCGTCGCCGACAAGCCGGACAGCCAGGACATCTGCTTCGTGCCGGACGGCAATTATGCCGCCATCGTGGAAAAGCTGCGCCCCGGCGCAGCGGAGCCAGGCGACATTGTCCATGTCGACGGCAGTGTGCTCGGCCGGCATGACGGCGTCATCCGCTATACGGTCGGCCAGCGCCGCGGTCTCGGGATTGCGGCGGGCGAGCCGCTCTACGTCGTGCGCCTTGATGCGCCGGGCCGCCGGGTCATCGTCGGCCCGCGCGAGGCGCTGGGCGTGAAGCGCATCCGCCTGCACGACGTCAACTGGATCGGCGACACGCCGCTGGACAGCCTCGAAGGCGAGCCGGTTCTCGTGAAGGTCCGCTCCACCCGCCCGCCGGTGCCGGCGGCGCTGTCGGTCAATGACGGCAAGGTCGGCCTCGTCCTCGACGCGGAAGAGGAAGGCGTCGCCCCCGGTCAGGCCGCGGTCTTCTACGCACCGGAGGATGGTGGCTCCCGCGTTCTCGGCGGCGGGTGGATCACCGGGACGATTTGAACTCTCTTCCCCTCTCCCGTCGGGGGAGAGGGGGCAGGGGTGAGGGGTGACTCTCAGAAGACCCCTCATCCGGCCTTTCAGGCCACCTTCTCCCCCGAGGGGAGAAGGAAGATCACCCCGCCAGAAACGCCTTCCAGCCGACGACCGTCAGCCAGTGGATCAGGACGGGCGGCCAGATAGAGCCGGACCGCTGCCAGCTGATCGTGCAAGCGGCACCCAGCAGCGCCGCGATACCGAGAAAGACCGGATCGAGGAATACCGGCTGCGCCATCGGCAGGCCGAGCCACACCTGAACCGGGTGCCAGGCGATGAAGGCGATGAGGCTGAATCCAACTCCCAACACGTCACCCCGGCGGAAGCCGGGGTCCAGAACGGCCGCGCCACTGGATTCCCGCCTTCGCGGGAATGACGGCCTGCCCTGAAGCAGGGCGCGGAAGACCACTTCCTCACCGAGTGCCGGAACAAGGACCGCAACGAGCGCGACGATCAGGATCGTCTGAACCGGCGCAATTCCGAAGGCGAACACGCCGGTGATCAGACCGAGCGGCAGGGCGATCGCGGCGAACACCGCGAACAGGCCGGCCGCCTCCGCCAGATCGCGAAGGTGAGGGGCGCGGAACGCTCCGATCAATCCACCAGCCTGCGCATCGCCCATTCGACCGGACCCCGCTGATACCGGCTCCGCCAGATCGTCGCGAAGATCAGGCAGAAGATGAAGAAGCCGATCACCCAGGCGAACAGCCAGTAGACCGACTCCGCCTCTTCCGGGAGGAACCATTCCGCCGCCGTCACCCCGATATAGACGTGGAGGAGGTAGAAGGTCAGCGCCATCTGCCCGGTCCATATCACCGGGGTGAACAGCTTCCGCCGTCCTTCCGACGCGCAGATCATCAGCGACAGCGACAGCACGATCATGCCCGTGCCGAGCCCGAACAGGATGTAGAGCGGAGCGGGCGGATAGGCCGATGTGCCGAAAATGTCGGCGACATAGCTGAGCGCATAGCCCCAGTTCTCCGACGGGATCAGCTTCACAAGCGCCAGGTTGAGCGCCGCGAACTTGATCGCCTTGGCGAGACCGATCAGCAGCGCCCCGCCGATCAGCAGCCGCCAGTGATTGGCGCTGCGGTGCAGGTCGATCCGCCCCACCGCCATGCCCGTCAGGAAATAGGCGAACCAGGGCGTGACCGGGTGGTGTCCGGTGAAGAACACGTCCTGCAGTGCTTCGGACGGATTGGCGAAACTCGGGCTTGCCCAGTAGTCGAGATCCAGAAGCGGCGGCAGTGCGAAATAGAAAGCGACGAAGGCCAGCGTGGTGAAGACCGCGAGACCGAGCAGCCAGCGTGCCGGCCACAGGAAGACCAGCGCCGCGATCGTCAGATAGATGCCGTAGAAATGCAGGATGTCGTACGGCCATTGCGCGCGGAAGGACACGCCGAGCAGGAAGAGGAAGGCTCCGCGCTTGAGGAGGTTGATGCGCGCCGCCCGCCGGTTTTCCGGCGTCCGCTCGCGCCGCGCGCGGGAGGTCAGCAGCGCCACGCCGATACCGGCGAGGAAGACGAAGGTCGCCGCCGCGCGCCCGGAGAACAGGCTCTCCAGCTGGATCAGCCACTGCGGATCGCCTTCGGCGCGGCCGATATAGATCGAGAAATTGACGACCGTCATGCCCATCATGGCGATGGCGCGGGCGAAATCGATGCCTTCAAGCCGGTTCTTCGCCGGGGCGGTGATCTCCGACTCGCTCATTCTTCATCACCGGTTTCCCGGGTGGGACAGTTCACGGGCGGCACCGGGCGTTCGCGGCCTTCGCCGCCGCGCCCGTGTCCGACGCGGTCCGCGCCCCAGCCGATATCGGTATCCGTCATCCGGCGGCCGCCGCGGCCCTGACCCGCCGGGTCGGCGGAGGCGCCGCTATCGCTGTCAGTCAAACCATGCGCGGACTTCGACCCGCGGCCCTGACCGACCGGGTCAGCCTCTGCCCCGCTGTCCGTGTCCGTGACGCCGCCTGTGCCGCGGCCCTGTCCCACCGGATCGGCCTCGGCGCCTGTGTCGGAATCAGTCACACCCTGCGGTCCTCGGCCATTGCCGGCCGGGTCGGCATTCCGCCCGCTGTCGCTGTCGGTCAGCCCCGAAGCGCACGCCGCTTCAGTGGCGCTCCAGGTGCGCACATGCTGGGCGTGAGCGCCCGAAACCAGCGCTGTCGCACCATAGGCCGTACCCGCGCCCAGAACGCGCGCGAGAAAGGATCGGCGGCTTGGCCGCCTGCGATTGCCGGGCATGTGACCCCCGTCCCTGATGTCCCCGCCGACAGGGTTAGGCCCAACCCCCTGATTTGAAAAGATGTAATCTGGACAGTCGATGCAACCGCATGGCGACCCGCCAATGTTGCATGTGCGAGAAGACTTGACGCAGTGCGGCGCGAGGCTTTCATCTGCCGCACGAATTTTTCCCGGACCTCCCCGAAAGGAGATTTCACCGATGAGCAATCAGGACGATCCCGTCGTCATCGTCGGCATGGCCCGCACCCCGATGGGTGGCCTGCTCGGCGAACTGGCCACGCTGTCTGCGAACGAGCTTGGCGCGCTGGCCGTGAAGGCCGCGATGGACGAAGCCGGCGTGTCCGGCGACGACGTCAACACGATCTACATGGGCAATGTGCTCATGGCCGGTCAGGGCCAGGCTCCGGCGCGTCAGGCGGGCATCAAGGCCGGCCTGCCCAAGGGCGTCGAAGCGACCACGCTCAACAAGATGTGCGGCTCCGGCATGCAGGCGGCGATCATGGGCCGTTCGGCCATTCTCGCCGGCGAAGCCGACATCGTCGTCGCGGGCGGTATGGAATCGATGACCAATGCCCCGCACATGATGCCGAGCCACCGCGGCGGCTTCAAATACGGCCATGACCGCATCCTCGACCACATGGCGCTCGACGGTCTGGAAGACGCCTACGAACACAAGGCGATGGGCGTCTATGCCGACATGATCGCGCAGGAACACCAGTTCACGCGCGAGCAGCAGGATGCCTATGCGCTCGAAACCCTGGCCCGCGCCCAGCGCGCGACGAAGGAAGGCGACTTCAAGCGCGAAATCGTCCCGGTCACCATCTCCTCGCGCAAGGGCGATGTGACGGTCGAGACCGACGAACTGCCGCGCAAGGCGATGCCGGACAAGATCCCGGGCCTGCGTCCGGCCTTCTCCAAAGACGGTACGGTCACCGCGGCCAACGCTTCGGCCATCTCCGACGGCGCAGCCGCGCTCGTCCTGATGCGTCAGAGCGAAGCCGAGCGCCGCGGTCTGAAGCCGCTGGCGAAGATTTCCGCCGTCGCCTCGCACGCGCACGAGCCGGCTTATTTCACCACCGCGCCGGTCCCGGCCATGCGCAAGGTGCTCGAAAAGGCGGGTTGGTCGGCTGACGACGTCGATCTGTGGGAAATCAACGAAGCCTTCGCCGTCGTTCCGATGATCGCGATGAAGGAACTCGGCATCCCGCACGAGAAGGTCAATGTGAATGGCGGTGCCTGCGCCATGGGTCACCCGATCGGCGCCTCCGGCGCGCGCATCATGGTCACCCTGCTTGCCGCGATGGAAAAGCAGAACAAGACCAAGGGCGTCGCTTCGCTCTGCATCGGCGGCGGCGAAGCCACCGCGGTGGCGCTGGAGCGCATGAACTAGGCGCTTGGCTGGTTTGAGAGTTGAGCCCCGGACGTCAATCGTCCGGGGCTTTTCTTTTGCGGAGTGAATCGCCTAAGGCGCGAAATCGGCGTAACCTCCCGCCCGGATTGTGGGGAGTAAGCCGATGCGCCGCCTGATCGCTTTCACCGTCTTCGCCCTGACAGCGCTTTCGCTGACGTCAGCGCCTGTCCTCGCCCAGACCTACACCTACACTGCGCGGACGGCCGCGCCCGCGCAGCAAACCGGACAGGTGACGGCCGGGTCGATCACCTGGTCGTGCCAGGACCGGGCCTGCACCGTCTCGGGCCCCTGGCCGCAGCCCGGCGTCGGGGCGTGCGCGCAACTGGCGGCGATCGTCGGGCGGATCAGCGAATACGGGCATCCCGGGGCGCGATTGAACGGTGCGCAGCTGGAACAATGCAATGCGAACGCGGCGCGGCCCGCCCTGCAGACGACACTTGCACCGGGCATCGCCGCGCAGATCCCGTCTGCCGTCTCGCCGCAAGTGCGTGCGCCGGAGCTGCAGGTCCAGCAGCAACCAGGCCAGCGCGTCAGCCCGCAGCAGATCCAGCGCCCGCAGCCGCAGCAGCGGCCCGGTGTCCAGCCCCCCCAATTGCAGGTCCCGGTCGAGGCCCGCCCGACCGTCTCGGCGGTGACCGAGATGCGGTTCGAGGCACCACGCATCACCAGCCGCACCGTCACGGTCGAACCGCCCCCCACCGAGCGTCTCTACGCCGTGCGGTCCGGCGGCGGTGACGGGGATTTCGGCGGCAACGGTCCGCATGTGCAGGTCACGGTGACGGTGGTGGCCGAAGAGGACTGCCTTTTCGCTGATATCCATATGGTCGCCGAGGAAACCCGCCCCGATCACACGCGCGGCCGGGTCCGCGAACGCGTCCGCCTGTGGTGCAATCCGGAAGGCGGCCATATCGAGCGGATCGTCTCGCCGACCCGCGCGACCGGCGAATACACCGACACCGACTGGGAGATCGACACCATCGTCCCGGGGCGCGGCGAGATCGACGTGCGCCGCGGCCTGCCCGCTGTCGACGGTCCGGTCCGCAGCTTCATCATCATGGGCGACACCAATGGTGACGTCGCGAGCAATGACAATGACGGCCGCGATGTCGGCGATCTCGACGCCAATGGCCGCCGCACGGTCGAACGCACCAGCGTTCAGGTCCAGTGGAACGAGATTTCCGTCGTCGTGCCGATCGTCTCGGAGCCCGAAGTTTCGGGGCCGCCCGGAACGACCACGATCTGGGTGAGGGGGCAGCACAGCGACTTCCTGACCCTGCGCCATACCGGCGGCGACCGCGACTTCTACGGCCACGGCCCGCGCATGAACGTCACCTCGCGCCTGACCCTGTCGCCCGACCGTACGCGCCTCCTCGCCAGCCTCTCGGGCGATGCCAGCGAAACCGGCGGCGACACCCGCGCGTCGGGCCGGTCCGACAACGAGACGATCTGGACCGCTCCGCCGGGCTGGCGGATCGACGCGGTCCAGCTGGAATACGGCTGGTGGGACGAGGCCCGCGTCTGGCAGCAGGAATACGAGACCGCGCTCGATCGCACGACGACCGCCGCCTACACCGACCGTGACCACGAACAGGACTTCCTCGTCGAGGGCACGGGCGAGGGCGGCCGCAACGGCATCTGGTTCAACGACACCACCGTCGACGCCCGCCGCCGCGCGATGAGCCCGGTCGCGGCCTTCCGCGTCGTCGGCGACACCAATGGCGACGAAGCCGGCACACGCACCGGCCTTCAGGCCTTCTACCAGCCGATGCTGGTCACCCTCTTTCCGATCGATCCGGCGCGCGCCCGCGCGTCGGATCTCGAACCCGACGTCTTCCTCGACGTGCCGACGGGCGACTATGGCAACCGGCTGTCGGGCGGCAATTCCTGCGGCCCGCAGGCGGCGTCACGCGTGCTGCGTTTCTACGGCGTCCCCACGACATACGAGCAGTTCAAGCGCCGGGTGCAAAGCTCGGGCAATTTCGTCTCCGACCAATCGCTCGGCACCCCGCCGGGCACGCTGCGCGACCGGATGAACGACCTCTCCAGCGGCTTCGTGCATGACGTGCTGCCGCTGGGCGGGGCGAACAATGAGCGCGCGCTCGCGCGTATCCGCGATTTGCTCGATCAGGGCCGCCCGGTCCTCACCCTTGTGGGCTGGGGCTCGCAATACGCAGCCGATATCTTCTCGCCGCATGACGCGGCGGCGACGGCCCACTGGATCGTCGTGCGCGGCTACAATTCGCGCAGCCGCACCTTCCTGATCGTCGACAACGGTCACGCGGTGGAGTGGTCGTACGAACACTTCGCCTCGATGTTCGACTACGGACAGGACGCGCAGTTCGAAGCGCTGCTTGCGCTGATGAATGTCGAGAAGGGCTCGATCATCTACCGGCGGTGACATTCCCGATTTGCTGCGCCGCACAAAGACTTGGCCACGCATGACCGTCATGCGCCACGGCAAGGCCCGATAGTGGACAACGCCCCGCCCGGCGCGCTATTCGCCCTGCCGACGACCCCGTACAGCTTTCAAGCGCGAGGCCCCATGGCAACGTCCCAGCCCCGTTACCGCGTACCGGCACCGAAATTCCGTCCCGGCGACGAGCCCGATTTCTCCGACCTGAAACTGCAGCCCGCCGGCGAGGCGAAGCGCCCCGGCATCGATTGCAGCTGGAAGGACACCGTCGACCACGCGACCGGCCTCGTCGGCGCGCTCGACCACAATCACCAGGCCGTCGGCGAGTGGAATCCGGAGCTCGACCCGGACACGCTGCGCGAGGGCCTTCGCCACATGGTGCTGACCCGCGTCTATGACGAGCGCATGCAGAAGCTGCAGCGTCAGGGCAAGATGAGCTTCTACATGAAGTCGACGGGCGAGGAGGCGGTCTCCGTCGCCGCCGCCATGGCGCTGCGCGACAGCGACATGGTGTTCCCGTCCTACCGCCAGCAGGGCATCCTGTTCGCGCGGGGCCGCGACATCGTCGACATGATGTGCCACTGCATTTCCAACAGCCGCGACAATCTGAAGGGCCGCCAGCTCCCCGTGCACTACACCTGGGCGGAGGGGAATTTCTTCTCCATCTCCGGCAATCTCGGCACGCAATTCCCCCAGGCCGTCGGCTGGGCGATGGGCGCGCGCTACAAGAATGAAGACCAGGTCACGGCGAGCTGGATCGGCGACGGCACCACGGCGGAAGGCGACTTCCACGGCGCGCTGACCCTGGCCTCGACCTATCGTGCGCCGGTCATCTTCAATGTCGTGAACAACCAGTGGGCCATCTCCACCTTCCAGGGCATCGCGCAGGGCGATGCGCCCAGCCTGGCGGTGAAGGGTCTGGGCTACGGCCTGCCGTCCATCCGCGTCGACGGCAACGACTTCCTCGCCGTCTATGCCGCCACGAAGTGGGCCGCCGACCGCGCCCGTGCGGGCCATGGCGCGACGCTGCTGGAGCTCTACACCTACCGCGCCGCGGCGCACTCCACCTCCGACGACCCGTCGGGCTACCGCCCGAAGGAAGAGGCCACGAAATGGCCGCTGGGCGACCCGATCGAACGGCTGAAGAACCACCTGATCGGCCTGGAAGAGTGGGACGAGCAGCGCCACGAGGCGATGGAAGCGGAGCTGAACGACCTCGTCGTGAAGTCCTACAAGGAGGCCGAGAGCTACGGCACGCTGCATGACGGCCCGCTCTCGCCCGTGCCCTCCATCTTCGAGGATGTCACCGCCGACACCGACTGGCGCCTCATCCGTCAACGTCAAGATCTCGGAGTCTAGATCATGGCCAAGATGAACATGATCCAGGCGCTGAACTCGGCGCTCGACGTCGCGATGGAAAACGACCCGAACGTCCTCTGCTTCGGCGAGGATGCGGGCTATTTCGGCGGCGTCTTCCGCGTCACCGCCGGCCTTCAGAAGAAGTATGGCCTCGACCGCTGCTTCGACGCGCCGATCAACGAGGCGGCGATCGCCGCGATGGCGGTCGGCATGGCGGCGAAGGGTCTGCGCCCCGTCGCGGAAATCCAGTTTGCCGACTACATCTTCCCGGCGATCGACCAGATCGTCTCGGAGATGAGCCGCATCCGCTACCGCTCGGCCGGCCAGTTCACCCAGCCCATCGTGGTGCGCTCTCCCTGGGGTGGCGGCATCCGCGGCGGCCAGACCCATTCCATGAGCCCGGAAGCCTTCTTCACCCATGTGCCGGGCATCAAGGTCGTGATCCCGTCGAACCCGTATGACGCGAAGGGCCTCCTCCTCGCCTCGATCGAGAGCGACGACCCGATCATCTTCTTCGAACCGAAGCGGATCTATAACGGTCCGTTCGACGGCCAGGCCGACGGCGCGCTGCAATCCTGGGCGAACCACCCCAAGGGCGAGGTTCCGGAAGGCCATTACACGGTCGACCTGAACAAGGCCGAAGTGGTGCGCGAGGGCTCGGCGGTGACCGTCGTGACCTACGGCACGCTGGTCCATGTCGCGCTCGCCGCGGCGGAAAAGTCCGGCATCGACGCCGAGGTGATCGACCTGAAAACGCTCACCCCCTACGACATCGAGACCATTTCGGACTCCGTGAAGAAGACCGGGCGCTGCATCGTCGCCAACGAGGCGCCGCGCACGTCCAGCTTCTCCGCCGAACTCGCCGCGCAGATCCAGGAAGACTGCTTCTGGTCGCTGGAAGCGCCGATCCACCGCATCGCGGGCTGGGACACCCCCTATCCCCATGCGCATGAATGGTCCTATTTCCCCGGCCAGCAGCGCTTCATCAATGCGATGAAGTCCGTGACGGAGACGGTCTGATGACGGAATACCGCTACAAGCTTCCTGACGTGGGCGAAGGCGTCGTCGAGGCGGAAATCGTCGAATGGCGCGTGAAGGTCGGCGACACGGTCGTCGAGGATCAGCCGGTTCTCGACGTGATGACCGACAAGGCCACCGTCGAAGTGCCCTGCGCCGTGAACGGCAAGGTCACCAAGATCGTCGGCGAGCCCGGCGACGTGATCCCGGTCGGCACCGAAATCCTCTTTATCGAGACCGATGCGGCCACCGCCGCGGCGGCGAAGGAAGAGGAGGCCGAAGCCCCGAAGGCCGAGGAGAAGGCCCCCGAACCCAAGGCCGAAGCGCCGAAAGAAGGCGAGAAGCCGGAACCGAAGACTGAATCGCCGAAGCCGGCCGCCCCGGCCAAGCCGGTCGCCGTGGCCGCCTCCTCCGGCCAGCGCCCGCTCGCCAGCCCGGCCGTACGCCAGCGCGCCATGGAGCTGGACGTCGATCTTGCTGCCGTTCCGGGCACCGGTCCGGCCGGGCGGATCACGCACAATGACCTGGATGACTTCATCGCTGCCGGCGGCCGCCTGATCTCGAAGGCAGGCGGGGGCGGAGCGGCCCGTGCGCCGAAGACCGGTGTCGAGGAAAAGAAGGTTATCGGCCTACGCCGCAAGATCGCGGAGAACATGCAGAAGGCGAAGCGCGACATTCCGCACATCGCCTATGTCGAGGAAATCGACGTCACCGCACTCGAGGATCTGCGCCAGCATCTGAACACCGCGAAGCGCGACGATCAGCCCAAGCTGACCTTCATCCCCTTCCTGGTCGCCGCGCTGGTGAAGGCGCTGCCGGACACGCCGCAGGCCAACGCCCACTATGACGGCGAGAACGGCGTGCTGAAGCAGTATGAAGGCGTCCACATGGGCATCGCCACGGCGACGCCGAACGGCCTTATGGTGCCGGTCATCCGCCACGCCGAGGCGATGGATGTGTGGGAGATCGCCGCCGAACTCGGCCGTCTGGCGAAAGCCGCCCGCGACGGCAAGGCATCGCGCGACGAACTGTCGGGCTCGACCATCACCATCACCTCTCTGGGCGCGATCGGCGGTCTTGTGACCACGCCGGTGATCAACGCGCCGGAAACGGCGATCATCGGCGTCAACAAGATGCAGGAACTCCCGCGCTTCGACGCGGCGGGCCGCGTCGTGCCGCGCAAGCTGATGAACCTCTCCTCCAGCTTCGATCACCGCATCGTCGACGGTTATGACGCCGCGCTGCTGATCCAGAAGGTGAAGGGATATCTCGAAAACCCGGCGACGCTGTTTATGTGACCCTGCTTCGGCAGGGTCATTCCCGCGCAGGCGGGAATCCAGGACATCCGAGAAACTGGACTCCCGCCTTCGCGGGAGTGACGATTTGGCTTCGTTCAAAGGATCTGCCCCGGATTTAGTCCGGGGCCTACCGTCCGTGCGAACGCGCCACCGACGGTAGGTCCCGGCACAAGGCCGGGACGGAGATTAACTCACACCAACGTGACACCGCGTGCACGCTGACCATGGCAGTCTCCCCGGCAGAAGAGGGGAGTGCCATGAAAGCCATGCTGACCGCCGCCCTGTTGAGCCTCGCCGCCGCGCCTGCCTTCGCGCAGGTGACGGGCGCGGAAACTCGCCGCTGCGAGGATTACGGCCAGCCCGCCGAGGGCATGCCGGAAGAGTTCGGCCAGTTCGCCTTCCTGATCGGCGATTTCGACGTCGGCTCCGAACCCTGGGATGCCGAGAGCGGCAGTTGGGGCGAACCGCAATACTACGCCCGCTGGAACGGCTATTACGGCTTTGGCGGCCGGGCGATCTTCGACGAGTGGTACGACCCCGGCTATGGCTACCGCGACGGAGCGGGAGCCGGGATCAATATCCGTCTCTGGGATCCCGCGGCCGGTCTCTGGAAGACCGCCTGGCACTACACGGCGAACAACGAGGTCCGCGAACTGCAACAGCAGGTTCGCGAGGATGGCCGGCTCTGGCTGTGGCAGGTCTATCCCGAGGCCCCGGAACGCCGTGTCTTCTTCGAAACCTACGAGAATGGCGAGTGGGCCCGGATCAGCCAGGTCCAGGACGAGGCGACGGGCGAATGGGTGAACAGTGTCCGGCTCCACGCCCGCCCGGCGGATTGCTCCTGACCCGGCTTGGGGGAACCGCAGCAACGCCGCCGCGTTCACCTCCCAAGTCACAAAGGGAGTTTGAACCATGGGCGCTTTCGGAATTTTCCTGATCGGCACCATCCTCGCCGTCGCGGGGGTCAGCTATGGCCTCTACGCGCTGGGCGTCGGCACAACGTGGATCGTGGTCGCCGACCTGATCATCGTCGGCATTGCGGTCGCGTCGGGCGCGGGCCTGACCAAGCGCAAGAAGAGCGACACGACGAATGTGAATGTCGAGGCGAGCGACTCCTCCTCCGGCAGCTGATCGCGGGTTTGCCGCTGATGCAGGGGCGCCGTGCGGTTTTGACCGCGCCGGCGCCCTTTTCGTATCCGCGTCCAGCGTCTAAACCTCGCGGCGAACGCGAACAGAGAAGGGCGTGTCATGAAGGAACTGACCTGTCAGGTGCTCGTCGTCGGTGGCGGTCCGGGCGGATATCCCGCCGCGATCCGCGCGGGCCAGCTCGGCCTCGACACCATCATCGTCGACCGCGACGGTCTGGGCGGCACCTGTCTGAACCGGGGCTGCATCCCGTCGAAAGCCTTCATCCACGCCGCGACCAAATACGCAGAAATGATGGAACATGTCGGCGACGGCGCGCTGGGCATTACCCTCTCTGAAGCGCCGAAGTTCGACATGGCCGGCCTGACCGGCTGGAAGGACACCATCGTCAAGAAGCTGACCGGCGGCGTCGCCCAGCTTCTGAAGGCCGCCAAGGTCCAGGCGATCGACGGCTGGGCGAAGTTCGAGGACGCCAAGACCTGCGTGGTCGAGACCTCGGACGGCGAGACGGTCAAGATCACGGCGGAGAATGTCGTCCTCGCCACCGGCTCGGTCGAGGTCGAACTGCCCTTCCTGCCCTTCGGCAAGAAGGTGATCGGGTCCACCGGCGCTCTGGAAATGACCGAACTGCCAAAGAAGGCCGTCGTCGTCGGCGCGGGCTATATCGGGCTTGAGCTCGGCATCGCCTTCCGCAAGCTCGGCAGCGAAGTCACCTTCATCGAGGCGCTCGACCGCATCCTGCCGCTCTATGACAAGGAGCTGATCCGCCCGGTCAGCCGCTGGCTGAAGGAGCACAAGGTCGACGTCCAGCTGTCCTGCAAGGCCAAGGGCGTGGCCGAGGAGGGCGGCAAGACCTTCCTCGAATACGAGGACGCCAGGGGCGAAACCCAGAAGATCGAGGCCGATGCCATCCTCGTCGCGGTCGGCCGCAAACCGCTGACCGAGGGCTGGGGCCTCGACAAGATGGGCATCCCGCTGTCGGGCAAATACATCAAGGTCAATGAGCGCTGCGAGACCGGCATGCGCGGCGTCTACGCCATCGGCGACCTCGCCGGCGAACCGCTGCTGGCCCACCGCGCCACGGCCCAGGGCGAGCGCGTCGCCGAAATCATCGCCGGTCACAAGACAGCGTTCGATCCGGTCTCCATCGCCGCGGTCTGCTTCACCGAGCCGGAACTGGTCGGGGTCGGCCTGTCGCCGGACGAGGCGAAGGAGAAGGGCGAGACCGTCATCACCGGCAAATTCCCGCTCGCCGCGAATGGCCGTTACCTCTCCATGGAGGGTGGCACGGACGGCGGCTTCATCCGTGTCACGGCGCGCGAGAGCGACCACGTCATCCTCGGCATCCACGCCGTCGGCAAGCATGTCTCGGAACTGTCGGGCGAGTTCGCCCTGGCGATCGAGATGGGCGCACGCCTGGAAGACGTTGCCGGCACGGTCCATGTCCACCCGACGCTGACCGAAGGCTTCGCAGAGGCCTGCCTCGCCGCGCTCGGCCACCCGATCCACATCTCGGCCTGATCCCATGACGACGGGTTTGGGGGCGAAATCCTATGAAACCGCCTTCCGGTCGCGCCGCGTCGCGCAGCCGGACGACATCGATTTCATGGGACACGTCAACAACCTCGTCTATTTGCGCTGGGCGGCCGAAGTGGCGGGTGAGCACTGGTTGACGGTGGCGTCGGACGAGATGCAGGCGAAGGGCCTTTGGGTCGTGCTTCGCCACGAGATCGACTACCGCGGCGAACTGGTCGAGGGCGACGAGGTTGAGGTTTCGACCTGGCTCGGCGAGGCGAAGGGCGCGCGCTACGGCCGTCATATCGACATCCGTAAGCCCGGCGCGGCGAAACCCTCGGCCTCGGTGCATACCGTCTGGGGCTATATCGACACCGAGACCCGCCGCCCGAAGCGCGTACCGCCGGAAGTGTTTGAAACTTTCGGTCTTTAAACTAACATGGAGCCATGCATCGGAATGAAATAATCGATAGGCGTCGCAGGTTTAGAATTGAGGGTTATACGACCCTAGGAGAGGTCAATTTTGATGGAAACTGGGTGACGCCCTTACAAATCATTTCCGATAATTCGAGTGGACCGGTTCTAGTAGCTCTAAATTGGTTTGACAGGCCTTCATTCCTAAAAAACGAGCGGACACTTCGTAAGCTAGGATATTTGCCGAGCATCAATTTTAATATCGTTCTTGATCAGGCGCTTGAGTACGCGGGGCTGTCTCGCGGAGACGTTTACATGACTCAAGTTTTTCATCTGTTGCCTGAAACCAGATCGCAAGCAGTTCCAACTGAACATATGCGAAAAAGCTTTGACCAGGTTACCCGACACGAACTTCGCGGACGCGCGGTCGTTGCTCTTGGGTCCGCAGCAGCGAAATTTTGCCGCGAATTCCGAATTGACCACGTTGCGAGCATACACCCGAGCGCTCGCGGACTGTCATTTCAACGGCGGTCAGAACTGATATCGGAGTCTTTGAGTTCAGTGCTCTGAACACTGATCTTTGACGACGGCTTCAACGTTCTTCGCTGACCTCTAGCACGGCTCGCGCATCCCCGTCTTTTGCGCCGACCCAGATTGCGTATTCGCCCTCGGACGGGTCGTCGAACACGATCTGCGGGTCATTCCCGCCCGCGCCATCATCGTCGCAATGCCAGTTGCCGTCCGGTCCGTGCACGACGAGGACCGTGTCGAACACCGAGTTCGCGGCGATGGTCAGCGCCGCCCCGCCGGAGCGGTAGTCGACGCGGAAGTCCGGCGCGATGGCGATCAGTCCGGTACAGCCATCACCAAGGTCGCCGGCGTCAACCGTGCCGCCGGCGGTCAGATTGACAGTGAGCGGATTGGGCTCGAACCCGGCCTCCAGCGTCGTCCGGCCATAGGTCGCATCGAAACGCGGTTGTTGCGCTTCCGCGCTCGCGGTCATCGTGGCGGCGACAGTCAGAAAAATCGTCAGCTTGGTCATCGGCTTCTCCCCTGCAGATGACAATTAGTTAATTTATAACATTGCGGCCAAAATGGGGTGCGCCAACGAAAACGGCCCCGCCGGGGCGGGGCCGTCATCAGTCCGGAATGCGGTCCAGCTAGAAGCCGAGTTCGGAAATCCGCAGCGTGGCGTCGTGATTGCCGCCGCCGAAGGATCCGATCCAGATATCGTACTGGCCGGCCATCGGGTCTGCGAAAACGAGGGCGGGATTCAGATTGCCGCCGCTGTCATCGTCGCAATGCCAGCTGCCGTCCGGCGCGTTCACGACCAGCGTCGTGTCGCCGCTCGACACCGCCGACAGGAAAAGTTCGAACCCGCCCGGCTGGTATTCCAGACGGAAGTCCGGCGCGTCGGTGATCATGCCGCGGCATTCGCCGCCGATCTGCGACCCGGCGTCGATCGTGCCGCCGGACACGATCTGGACGGTGTAGGGGTCCGGCGTGAAGCCGGCGACGAGGCCGACCGTCCCGAAATTCGGGTCGAGCGACACATTCTGGGCGGAGGCGTTCGCGCCGAACAGGGCGGCGGCGGACGCGGCAATCGCAAAGGCAAGTCTCATCAATTTGGCCTTTCAGGGCAAAGGGAACACGGGCAACCCGGTCGGACAGATCCCCTCGCGACCGGTGATCGGGTTTCCTGACTCGGTCTTCTGACACCCAATTGTGGCGAGGCGAAGGGCAAAGCCCTGCCACTGCACAATGTCAGCGGGTTACGTAATCCGGTCTCTTGATCGCCGCGCGAAATCTGGCCTGATGCGCACCATGGAACACGGTCACGATCATCATCACGGGCATGATCATCATCATCATGGTGATGGCGAGCGCCGTACGCTGATCGCCGCCTGCCTGACCGGCGCCTTCATGATCGCCGAAGTGATCGGCGGCATCTGGACCGGATCGCTGGCCCTGTTGGCCGATGCGGCGCACATGCTGGCCGATACCGGCGCGCTGGCGCTCGCCTTCTTCGCCTTCCGCCTGTCGCGGCGGCCGGCCGATGACAAGCGCACCTTCGGCTATGACCGCTTCCAGATCGTGGCCGCCTTCGCCAATGGCGTCATGCTGTTCATGCTGGCGCTGTGGATCGTCGTCGAGGCGATCGAGCGCGCGGGCGAACCCCGCGACATCGCCGGCGGCCCGATGGCGATCATCGCCGGGCTCGGCCTCTTGGTGAACATTGCCGCCTTCGCCGTGCTGCATGGCGGGGACCGCGAGAATCTCAATCTCAAGGGCGCACTAGCCCATGTCGCCGGGGATATCCTCGGCTCGGTTGCGGCGCTGGCGGCGGCCGCGGTGATCATCTTCACCGGCTGGACGCCGATCGACCCGATCCTGTCGGTCCTGATCGCGCTGCTGATCGGCCGCGCCGCGCTCGATCTCGTCATCCGGTCAGGCCGCATTCTCCTCGAATCGGTGCCGGACGGCATCGACCCCGCGACGCTCGGCACCGACCTGACCGACAACACGGACGGCGTCGTCAAGATCCACCACATGCATCTCTGGTGCATCACGCCCGGCCGCCCGATGGCGACCATGCACGCCGTGCTGACGGCGGAGGCCTGCGAGATCGACACGGTCTCGGCCCTGCGCCGCCGCCTGACGGAGCATCATGGCATCGCTCACATCACCATCGAGGTCGAGCGGGAGTGAGGAAGTCTTACCTTCTCCCCTTGGGGGAGAAGGTGGCCGAAGGGCGGATGAGGGGCTTCTTTAGATCACCCCTCACCCCTGACCCCTCTCCCCCGAGGGGAGAGGGGAAATATCACCCGCCCAGTTCCTCCGAGAAAAACGCGATCACCGCGTCGGTCGGGAAGACCGGCTCATGCCCGCTCGGGGCGGTCTCGATCATCTCGTGGCGCGCGCCCGCCTCACTCATGACCTCGTCCATCCGCGCAGCCTGGTTCGGCGGCACGACCGTGTCGTCCGGCGAGTAGACGATCAGGAAGGGTGGATCCTCCGCATCGACATAGGTGACGGGCGAAGCGGCCACGTGCGGCGGCGTGCGCTGTTCGTACCAATTGTCCTCGCCATACCAGACCTCGCCGACATAGCTGGTGATCGTCTGCGCGCCATAGGCCGAGACATTCTCCGGATCGAGCGTCAGGTCGAACGGCGCAGCCAGCGTGACCACGGCCTGTACCGCCGCGCTGGTCTGGTCGATCGGGTCGAGCCCGTTGCCCGGCGTGTCGTCCATCACGCCCGTCATCGCGGCGAGATTGGCGCCGGAGGAATGGCCCAGAATGCCGATCCGGTCGGGGTCGATCCCGAACGCTTCGGCATTGGCGCGCACGAAACGGACCGAGCGACGCGCGTCATCCACCGGGTCCGGGAAGCGGAAGCCGGGATGCGAACGGTGATTGATCACGAAGACGGTAAAGCCGGCCTCGGTCAGGTCATGCACGACCCCCCGGATATAGTCGCGCGGCGCAAGATCCTTCAGCGGCGGCGCGGAATAGATCGGCGGGCGGTACCAGCCCGAGCCCGGAATCACCACGATGCCGACCCCGCGCGCCAGCTCCGGATGGTAGACGTCCATCAGGAGGGCGGTGCCCGATACCATGCCGTAGACCACGTTGGACTGGTCCGGCGTCATCTGCGGCGGGACCTCCTGCGCGTTGGCGGTCGACAGGAAGAGCGGAGCGGCCAGAAGCGCCGCAGCCAGAAGCCGTTTCATGGATGATCCCCCGGAGATTGACGTTCAGACGTGTCCAGTCTGGCACGTCGTCATGACAGCGGAAATACCACGAACGGGCTAGTCGGCGAGATGCAGGGCGGACCCGGCCTGTTTCGCCGCCGCATTGAGCTGGTCCAGCGTCTTAGGATCGAGCGGAATGCCCTGTACCGACCGCTTCGCGCGCTTCGCCCGTTCCGGATCGCCGGGCAAGAGGACCGGTGCGTCCCAGTCGGCGGGCAGCGAGGCGAGGGCGTAATTCATCATCGCGTCCATCTCCGCCTCCATCGTGTCTTCATCGCCGAAGCTGGCCGGGTCGATCAGAATGGACAGGAGCTGGTTCTGGATGCCGCCGCGGCGCGGATTGCCCGGCTGGATCGTGCCGCCTCCCGACAGGCCGCCGGCAAGAAGCTCCGCCGCGAAGGCAAGGCCATAGCCCTTGTGATCGCCGAACGGGGCGAGGGCGCCATGGATCTCGAAATCGGCAAAACCGGACGGGTCGTCCGTCGGCTGACCGTTGGCGTCGAGCACCGAGCCGAAGGGCACGCGCTTGCCCTGGTTCGCTGCGACCCGCGCCTTGCCGAGCGCAATGCGGCTCGTCGCCATGTCCAGCAGGAACATGGCGCGGCCCGGCGTCGGGGGCAGGGCGATGCAGACCGGATTGGTCCCGAAGCGCGCATCCGATCCGCGATAGGGCGCAACCATCGGGTCATGGTCGGTGACATTGACGAAGTGGATCGAGATCAGCCCGTCCTGTGCCGCCATCTCGCCATAGGCCCCGATCCGCCCGAGATGATGCGCGTTCGACAGCGTGACGGCCGCCACGCCCATCTTCCGCGCCAGCTCCGCCCCTTCGGCCATGGCATGTTCGCCCGCCGGGCGGCCCCAGCCGCGCTTGGCATCCAGCTTCACGATCGCCCCATGCCGGTGGACCACTTCTGCGGTCGTATCGAGGCTGACGAGGCCGCTCTGCGCATGCTTCACATAGGCGGGCAGCAGACCCACGCCGTGACTGTCATGCCCGGTGAGGTTCGCGCCGACGAGATGTTCCGCGACGGCGCGGGCATCGTCTTCGCGCGCGCCCGCCTTGGCGAGCACGTCGCAGGTGAAGGAGGTCAGGGCCTCGGCTTGTATTCGCGTACCGGTCGAATCCATTGTGACGGCAAGATTACCGGGAAGGGCGATGGAAACCTACGGGGTAGATGCGGTGGTCGTCGGGGCGGGCGTGATCGGCCTCGCCGTCGCGCGCGCGCTGGCGCAGCGCGGGCACGACGTCATCGTCCTCGAATCCGAAGCGCGGGTCGGCTCGGTCACCTCCGCGCGCAATTCCGAGGTCATCCATGCCGGCATCTACTATCCCGAAGGCTCGCTGAAAGCCCGGACCTGCGTCGCCGGCCGGCGCGCCCTTTACGCCTATCTCGAGACACGCGGCATCCCGCACCGCAAATGCGGCAAGCTGATCGTCGCGCTGGACGAGGACGAGGAGGCGAAGATCGCCGCGCTGGCCGAACGCGGCATCGCCAATGGCGTCGAAGGGCTGGAACTGGTCCCGGCGGCCGAGGCGCTGAAAATGGAACCCGCCCTGTCGCCCGATGTCCGCGCTGCGCTCCTCTCGCCGGAAACCGGCATTCTCGACAGTCACGCCTTCATGGCCGCGCTCGAAGGCGAACTGGAGGATGCCGGCGGCCGGGTCGCGCTGTCGACGCCGTTCGAACGCGCGGAGAAAACACCGGGCGGTTTCGACGTGATGACCGGCGGTTCAGCCGCAGTGCGCCTGCAATGCCGCACGCTGATCAATACGGCGGGATTGGAATCGGAACGGGTCGCGCGGCGGATCGACGGTCTGGAGGCCGAGCATATCCCCGCGCTGCGCTTTGCCCGGGGACGCTATTTCACCGCGCCAGGCCGCTGCCCTTTTCAGCGTCTCATCTATCCCGCCCCGGTCGAGGGCGGGCTCGGTACGCACCTCACCTTCGATCTCGGCTGGGCGATGCGCTTCGGCCCCGATGTCGAATGGATCAATGCGCCGGACGGTTACGCCATCGATCCGGCGCTCGCTCCGGACTTCGAAGCCGCCGCCGCGCGCTTCTGGCCCGGCGTCGTTCCGGGAAGCTTCCAGCCGGGCTATGCCGGAATCCGTCCGAAACTCTCCGGGCCCGGTGAACCGGCGGCCGATTTCCGCATCGACGGTCCCGACGCACATGGTGTTGGGGGCCTTGTGTGCCTGCACGGGATCGAGTCTCCGGGCCTCACCGCCTCGCTCGCACTGGCTGACGAAGTGATCGCCTGCCTCGGGGTGGAATGAGCGTCTTGCATGACGTTTCCGTGCGGCGTATATCGCCCCCTCCCGGCTTCGGGCCGGGGCCTCTTTCGGGGCGGAGTAGCTCAGCTGGTTAGAGCAGCGGAATCATAATCCGCGTGTCGGGGGTTCAAGTCCCTCCTCCGCTACCAACTTCCTATGAATTTGGAACGACGACCGACCGGTCGGTCAGATCTATTCTAGGTTTCGCTTGGTGATGGATGGCGATAGCCTTGCTCCGAGAGCTCACCGAAGCGGAGCGGGGTTCCGAATGAAACTCGTCGATCTTCCGAGATACGATCAATTGCTTTGGCCAACGCTGGAGGCGGTCGCTGCGCTCGGTGGTTCTGGGACCTTATCCGAAATCGACGATGAGCTGTTTACGAGGCTTGGTCTTTCCGAAGATGCACTGTCGGTTGTCTATGAGAAAAGCGGTGCGCCAGTCTTTCCTGATCGGTGTTCGTGGGCTCGCAGCTATCTGAAAATTGCTGGACTTCTCGGCTCAGGCGGCAGGGGCGTTTGGGTTCTCACCGATGAAGGGCGCAGCCAACTCGACACAGGGTCGGAAGATGCCGTCAAGAAACTCGTCGCCTCTGCCTACAACGAGCGAGCGCAGATTTATCGGGAACGAGCGGCAGCGAGGTCGAAGGATTCCAAATCAGACGCGCCGGTCGCGATGCAGTCCGACGCTGCGGAATCTGAGGCAGGGCGTGCCGAAATCCTTGAGGCGGATGACGCAGTCTGGACCGAAAGACTGCTCAGTATCATGGGGGCAATGCCTCCTGACGCATTCGAACGCCTTTGCCAGCGATTGCTAAGGGAGAGCGGCTTCACGAAAGTTGAGGTGACCGGCAAGAGCGGAGACGGCGGGATCGACGGACACGGCGTTCTCAGAGTGAACCTGATCAGTTTTCAGGTGCTTTTTCAGGCGAAGCGCTGGCAGAGCGCCGTCGGTTCTTCAGTTGTTCGGGATTTTCGGGGCGCAATGGTCGGCCGTGCCGACAAAGGGCTTATTATTACGACTTCATCGTTCACGCGTGATGCCCGCGCTGAAGCAACCCGTGACGGCGCGCCCGCGATTGATCTGATTGATGGAGACGATCTGTGTCGTCTCCTGAAGGACGCCCGGATCGGAGTCACAATCCGAATGGTTGAAGAGGTCGAAGTAAACGCAGATTTTTTCATCAATTTGTAGCTGCGGTCTGACCGACGCTCGGCGCGATCAGAATAACTTGGCCAACCGGGATATCGACCATGAAGCCTTGGGTCATTCTTGCGGCCGGACTGGCCGGCGCCGTTCTCTCGATGAGCGCTCGCGCCCAGGACGCCGACCTCCGCACCATCTTCTCCGCGCCGATCGGGATCGAGCGGGCCGAGGAGACGACGTCCATCCCGATCGATATCCGCATGGACAAGCTGTTCATCGACGCGTCGATCAATGGCGAGAACCGAGAATTCATCTTCGACACCGGCTCGCCGACCCTGATCACCCGCGAATTCGCCGACGCGCTGGGTCTGGCGACGCTGGCGCAGAATACCGGCGTCGACGCCCATGGCACGCCGGTCACGATGGATATCGCGGTGGCAGAGACCCTGACACTCGCCGGCGTGACCTTCTCCGACGTCCCGGTTCTGATCTTCGATCCTTCGACGCTGGAGCTGGGTCCGTGCGTCTTCGACGGCGGGGTGATCGGTTCGGAAATCTTCCCCGGCAGCGTCTGGCGGATCGACACCGAGAACCGCACGCTGACCATCGCCAGCGGACCCGGCGCGGAAGACCGCCCGGTGGTTCGCGCGCCGCTGTCCGACTTCGGCTATCCCCACGCCCCGATCATCGACTACCGGATCGGCGATCTTGCCGACCGCGCCCTGTTCGACACGGGCAGTGCGGAGGCCGTGACCCTGTTTGCTCAAGTGGCCGACGCCCGGCCTGTCCGGCGTCATGTCGACTCGGACTCGCTGCGCGAGGGCCGCGGCATCGAGGGCATCTCGGCGGGCGGGGCCAGCGAGATCGGCGATCTCCTCCGCTTCACGCTCCAGGAGTTCGAACTCGGCGGCGTGAATCTCGGCCCGCTGGACGGCACGGTCCGGCAGGTGCCGCCGACGCTCGCCGGTGCGGGCCTGCTCTCCCGCTATGTGGTGACGCTCGACTATGTGAATGGCGAGTTTCGGCTGACGCCGCGCAGCGCGCCGGAGCCGCGTGCGCCGCATGCGGGTTACGCGATCGGCTACGAGAATGGCGAGGCGCGCGTGGCGCAGCTGTTCGAGGGCTCACCGGCGGCCGAGGCCGGGCTCGAACTCGGCGACCATGTCGTCACCATTGATGGCCATTCGACGCGCATCAGCGAGGGCAATCCGCTCTGTTCCGCCGCGCTGTGGCTCGCTGATGGCGTCGACTTCGCCGCCGCCCGGACGCTGGAGGTCGAGCGCGGCGGAGAAACCCTGCGCATCGAACTGCCGTAATCTTCTCGCCGATCCATTCCGAAAATTCTTGCGTAACCCGTTCATTCTGCAGTCAGATCGACGACGGCAGGGTTCGTGACGCTTTCGCGATTTCGGGGGGAATATGCGTATCGATCATTGGATTTGCGCGCTGCGTCCTGCAGCGCTCGTCATCGCCGGCCTGCTGGCCGGTACGTCTCCGGTCTTCGCGCAGACGGGGGCGCAATTGTCGACCCAGCTCGATACCGACGCCTTGCGGGTCGGCGCGTCGATGGCGGACCTGAACGCGCCGCAATTGCGTGCGGACATCCTGCGCTCGCCGCTCTTTGTTGCCGAAATCGATACCGAGGCCCTGATGCGTGGCGGCCCCGTCGCGATCGAGCTGGAGGCGGGGGTCGAGCTGGACCTTCAGCAATACATCGCGGGAACGCGCATCACCAACCAGCCCCTCCTGGCCATCGCGACGGCCGAGCCCCAGCGTCTTTCGCTGGCCGGCCCGGTTCAGCTCACCGAGCAGATGTTCGTTCTGGAGGACCGGATCATCGTCGCGCGCGAAGCCGTGTTGCAGGTCACACCGGAGACCTGCGGCCTGTCCGCCCGCCGTGAGCGACAGCGCCCGGAGGGCCGATCCGGCATGGCGGGGGCCATTCGTGAAGAGCTGGGCATCGTGACAACCGCCAGAGCGGAGCTGTGTCTTCTTCCCGGCGAGCGTTCGCTGGAAGATCTGGCCGATGCGGCCAATCGCGGCGGCCGCCCGGTCATTATCGACCCGTCGGAAGCCCTGATGCCCCGCTTGCAACGGCAATCGCGGGAGGTCCAGGGCGGGACGCGCCTGCTTCTGCCGCCCACCCGGGACGACGTCACGGCCGAAGCGGCCGAAATTCGCGCCGAACTGGCGCGCATGAATCCCGATGCCGAATTCCGGCGCGGCATCACCGTGCGTGAAGCACAGGGGCTGGGCGACGGCCAGCTGATCCGTCTCGACGCCAATGGCGACGAGCGCGTGATCACGCATGTCAGCATCATTCCCCTCGCTCCGCGCACCGCGGTACTGCGCCCGTTCGACCGCCAACTGGATGACGCGGCGCTGGGCCGCGGATTCGGCCTCGACCAGCCGATCGGTCCGCGTTTGAGAGCCATGCCGCCGGCACTCGCGCCCTATTCGCTGACGCAGCGGTCCCTGCGGCCCGACCGGCAGATCCGCACCGTACCGCCCGGCCAGCTGCAACGCCTGCCCGAAGTCGAGGAACGCGACGGCGGCGGGGCAGGCTCCACCACGCTGCGCACCATTGGACCGATCAATCCGCGCACGCTCACCACACGGCGTCTGCCGGGGACGGCGCCGCGCGAGCGCGAACCGATCAACCGTCAGCGCATCAGCCACTCGGCGAACTATTACTTCATCACCGGTTTCACGCTGTCGGATCGGATCGAGGAGCGCTACCGGCACACCTTCAACCGCCGCAAGAACTACTATGTCGGCTTCGAATACAGCATCGGCTACGCGGCAGGGCTGCGCTTTCCCTTCCGGGTCGAGGTCGAGAGCGACGCCTTTTTCAGACAGGACCCGCAGACGCAGCGCTGGAACGCGTCGAGCTTCCAGTTCCAGGTCAACGCCGAGGCACGACAGAACACACTCGAAGGCGGGTCGATCTACCGTGCCGCCGGCATGCCGGAAGACCTGATCCTCGGCGACCGCGAATTTACCTTCGGCGTGTGGGCGGGATGCCAATTTCAGGCCCGCGTGCCGGTGGTCAAGACCATCCGGATCAACTGCCCGTCCATCGATGTGCCGCGCGCGGGAACCTGCCCGGACTGGGCGTGCGCCGACTTCACGCCGCCCATCGGCCGCCGCACCCTGATCGCGCAGCCGCGCCTGCCCGCGGACGTCACCCGTCTTCAGATCGACGCCTGGATCGTCCGGGCCGGGATCGAGCCGGGCGTGAACGTCTATGCCGCGAACGCTGAATTCTCGCTGCGTGCGACCGCCGATGACGGACAGTTCACTGCACCGGGTTCTGCATCGACGGCCACGGAGTGCGCCCCTCAAACGAACGGCGATCCGCGCCGGTCGAACATCCGGCTGGCGTCCGGGGATTGCCGCCTCGTCTTCAGCAGGCCCTATGACGCCGCGCGGCCGATGGCCTTCCAGCTCGACCTGGGAGAGGCCGGATCCAGCCGCCTGCCGGGCGTGACGCTGTCGGATCCGGAATACCGGTTCACGATGGAATTCGTGCCGGTTCTCGAACTCTTCGCCGAGCTCGATCTCGCCTTCGCCCGCTGGCGCGTCAGCCATGATTTCGAGATCGCGGGCCTGACAATCCGTCAGGACATGCGCTTCACGCATCATGACGGGACGCGGGAGACTGGCGAGATCGGCTTCTGCGGACCTCGCGATGCCGGAGCGCCCGGGTGCAGCCGCGCCGCCGGCTTCGTCTTTCACCCCATCCAGGTCGATACGGGCGGACCGGGCTGATCACCGTCATGCACACGCGTTAACCCTGTTTCCACTCTCCCCGTGCCTCCCTGACCGGTGAGACCGTGCGATTCGCATGAAATGCTTTCGGGGGATTCCGCTTGTTCAAGCACCGCGCCAAAGCCCGGCCGCCGCGTCGAGATCGCCCAGTAAAGCCTGCACCGGCGGAACCGGCGAACGAACAGGAAGCCGTCGCGCTCGAATTCGCGGAGGGCGCGGAAGAGGCGATCCGCAACGAGAAGATCCGCCTTTACTTCAAAGGGGCCATGCTGGCCGTACCGATGAATCTCATCACCGGCGGCATGTTCTTCGCGTTCACGTTCAACGTCTCCAACCTGCTCTACACGTCGGTCTGGTACGGCGTCGTCATCGCTCTGGCGCTCGTGCGTCTCGTGATCGCGCGTTCGGCTTTGAAGTCGGATAAGCCGCCGGCACGTGCCATTCGCTATGTTTACCTTGCCCTGACCGGATTCCTAGGCGCCGCCTGGGGGGCGTCGATGATGCTGGTGCCCGAAGGCGCGCCCATCATCGTGTCCCAGATGGCCGGCATTCTCGTGGCCGGCATGACCGCGGGGGCCGCCCTGTCCGCGGCGGCCTATCCCCGCGGCGTGAATGCCTTCCTTTTGCCGACGCTGATCGTTCTCGGAGCCACATATGTGTCGCAGGGCGGGGTGCGTGGCTTCACGCTCGCCGGCTTCTTCGTGATCTATTATTTCTTCATCGCCCGGCTCGCGAACCAGTTCGGCAATGCGGTCTCCGAGGCGCTGTCCACATCGCACGCCCTCCAGGCCGCGCGCACGCGCGTCGAAAGCCAGGCCCGTGCGCTGAAGGAACTGGCCCGCCGGCACGAGCTGGCCGCACGCAAGGCGGAAGAGGCGGTGCGCGCGAAGTCCGCCTTCATCGGCAATGTCGCGCATGAAATCCGCACGCCGCTCAACGGCATGATGGGCGTGACGAGCAGTTTGAAGGACGATCTGACGCTCAGCGGCGATCATCGCCGCAAGCTCGAAGTGGTCGAGGATTCCGGGCGCATTCTGAATCGGCTGGTCGGTGACCTGCTCGACTTCTCGAAGATCGAAGCCGGTCGGATGACGCTTTTGAAAAGCGAGTTCGCGGTCGACGACCTCGCGTCCGAGATCGATACGCTCTGGTCGCCCCGCGCGTCGACGAACAAGCTCGATTTCCGGGTCTCCGTGACCGGCGATGGCCAGCGCCGCATGCTCGGCGATCCCGTTCGCCTGAAGCAGATCATGTTCAACTTCGTCTCCAACGCGCTGAAATTCACGCGCGAAGGCTCGGTCGAGGTGGTCTTCTCAACGCGCGAAGAAGGCGGCCGCCCCCGCCTCCGCGTCGAGGTTCGCGATACCGGACGCGGCGTACCGCGCGACGCGGAGGCGCGCCTGTTCCGCGACTATTCCCAGATCAATATGAGCGAGGACCGCCGTCTGGAAGGCGCTGGTCTCGGCCTGGCGATCTGCAAACGTCTCGTCGACATGATGGAAGGCACGATCGGCCATTCACCGCGCGAAGAGGGCGGTTCGATCTTCTGGTTCGAAGCGTCACTGACCTGGGCCGTTTCCAAGGCGGCCGATCCGGTGATCCGCCGCAGCATGCCGGACTCGGGCGTTGCTTCGGGCGCATCCGCGCCGGCGGCTGCCGCGCCGGTTCCGGCTCCGCTCGCGCCGTCGCATGGCGACCGTCCGCTTCGCATTCTCGCTGCGGAAGACAATGCGGTGAACCGCTCGGTGCTCGAAGGCTTCCTCGCCGCCAAGGGCTGGGCCGTGGACTTCGCGCACAACGGTCAGGAGGCCGTCGAGGCGGCGAACAACCGCGCCTATGACCTGATCCTGATGGACATGCGCATGCCGGTGATGGACGGTCTGGCCGCCACCCGGGCCATTCGCGATCTGCCTTCGACGGCTGCGATGACACCCATCGTGGCGCTGACCGCCAATGCACGGCGCGAGGATGAGGCGGCCTGTCTGGCGGCCGGGATGGACGGCTATGTCTCCAAGCCGATCGACGCGCGCCGGTTGTTCACCACGATCGACGAGGTCCTGGCGGGCGGGCAGGCCGAGAGCCCCGTCGCCCGGTCGGCCTAGCCTCCGACCGTCTCCCGGATCCAATGCGTGAAGGCGGGCGATGACTGCGTCCGTTTCAGGTCAATCCCGAGCACGCAGGGCGTGTCGTAGGGATGCAGGGCCAGCAGGCGGTCGCGGACCGGTGCGGCCCGGCCCGCCGTGGTCTTCACCAACATCACGGTTTCCGCCTCGTCACGGACCTTGCCCTCCCAGACATAAATGGAGCGTCCGGCCGGGAAGATGTTGGCGCAGGCGATCAGTTTCTCTTCAAGAAGGGCGGATGCGGCCTGGGCGGCGGTATCACCGTCGGGCCAGGTCGAGTAGATGAGCGCGGCCTCTGACATGGCGCGCAATGTACCGCTATAAAGCCGCACAATGAAGAACCCCGTTTCACACTCCTCCGCAGCGCTTGTGCTGTTCTCGGGCGGACAGGACTCGGCGACCTGCCTGGCCTGGGCCCTCGACCACTTTGACCGCGTCGAGACCATCGGCTTCGCCTACGGTCAGATCCATGCGGTGGAGATGGACGCACGCCTGCGCGTCCGCGATGCGATGAGGGCGATCCGGGCGGGCTGGGCGGAACGCCTTGGCGGCGACCACGTCGTCGACCTCTCCGGATATGGAGCCGTCGCGGAGAGCGCCTTGACCGCCGATCGCGCGATCGAGATTGGTGAGAGCGGACTGCCGACCACCTTCGTGCCGGGCCGCAATCTGGTTTTCCTGACGGTGGCTTCGGCGCTGGCCTGGCGGCGAGGCATGGCGGTGCTCGTCGGCGGCATGTGCGAGACGGATTACTCGGGCTACCCCGATTGCCGGCGCGAAACGATCGACGCGCAGGAGCGCGCCCTGTCGCTCGGACTGGATACGCCAATCACGATCGAGACGCCGCTGATGCACCTCTCCAAGGCGCAGACCTGGGCGCTGGCCGGCGAATTGGGCGGCGATGCGCTGATCCATCTGATCCGGGAAGACACCCACACCTGCTATCGCGGTGACCGCTCGCACCGCCATGATTGGGGCTATGGTTGCGGCACCTGCCCGGCGTGCGAATTGCGCGCGAGGGGCTGGCAGGAATGGCAGGCGGGCCGCGCATGACCTATTCGGCGAAGGAAATCTTCCTGACCGTCCAGGGCGAGGGCGCGCAGGCCGGGCGCACGGCCGTGTTTCTGCGCTTTGCTGGCTGCAATCTGTGGAACGGGCTGGAGCGCGACCGGGCCACGGCCGTCTGCCGCTTCTGCGACACCGATTTCGTCGGCACCGACGGGCCGGGCGGCGGCAAGTTCCAGACCGCCGAGACGCTCGCCAAGGAGGTCGCCGGATACTGGCCGGGCGGAGGATCGCCGCTGGTGGTCTGCACCGGAGGTGAGCCGCTCCTGCAGCTCGACGCGCCGCTGATCGCGGCCTTCAAGGCCGAAGGCTTCGAGATTGCGATCGAAACCAATGGCACGCTCGCCGCGCCCGACGGGATCGACTGGATCACGGTCAGCCCGAAATCCACCGCGCCGCTCGTCCAGACCAGCGGGCACGAGCTGAAGCTGGTTTATCCGCAGGCCGATTGTCCGCCCGAGCAATTCGCCGGGCTCGCCTTCGAGCGTTTCTCGCTGCAGCCGATGGACGGTCCGGATCAGCAGGCCAATGCCTGGGCCGCCTTCGAATACTGCCTGAAGCATCCGCAATGGCGGCTCAGTCTCCAGACCCACAAATGGATCGGGGCCCCCTGAGCAATCAGGAGGCCCCGCCTATTCCCCCGCTTCGAAGCGGCTATGGGTTACATGCCGGTTTCGGCGTGCTCGGCGAGGCTGTCGCCCAGCTGCCGCGCGAAGCGGTCGAACACGCGCGTCGCGTCCGTCCACGTCCCGGCATGGGCCGCGAAGCGGATGTCATTGCTCGTCCACTCATAGTGATAGGTCGCAAGGACATTGCCCGACGCATCACGAAGCTCGGCGGAGATTTCCGCGCCGCCGACGCTGTGGCTGCGATAATCGAGCGACGGGTTGCCGCGCATCTGGGCGAAGGTCGGGCGGTTCGGATCGGCGTCTTCCAGCGTCACGAACAGCGTGGTGCCGCCCATCGCGCCTTCTCCGGCCAGCCAGCTCATGCTGGCAAGCTCGCGCGCGATGTCGTCGTGCAGCATGCCGGTCAGGCGTGTGATCTCGCGTTCGCCCAGTTCATCGGCCTCTCCGGCAAGCTCCTCGCCGATCGCAATGTCGGCAATCGAGACCGGTCCGGTCGGGGCGGCGGTGTAGTCATCGCGGAATCCGTCGGCCAGGGCCGGTGCGGACAGGGCGGTCGTGGCAAGTGCAGCAATCAACCAACGTGTCATTTCAGGCTCCTTAGGCGAATGTTGAATCGTCCCCGCTCACCTAAAGTTTAGCAGAGCGGGCATGATTTGTCATCGACACTGAAGGTGGTGCCGCGTTTTCCGGTTTCAATCCCGGTCGCGCGCTGCGTCTTCGTCGTCATCATCGCGGCCGCCGGGAATCGCCGCGCGCACGACGCCTTCCCCGACATTGCCCGCGAGTTGAAGCGTATCGCCCGCGACACCGACCGCGGTGCCGGCCACCAGGGCCGTGCCGCCAATCACGAGACACCCCGACAGAAGCGGGGCGAGGACGGCCGTCATGGCCAGGAGGGCGAGGCGCCGGACAGTCATGCGGGACATCCTTTTCGAGAGATCCCGCGCAGACTGTCCGGCGCGGAGTTTCCAAGCCGTGAACACCGCTAGCGCGTGTCAGTCATCACGATCTGGGAATCCTCGACCGCGGTGATCGTCACCGCCTCGACGCCGGTCAGGGCGAGCCCGTCGCGCGCCGGTACCGCCTGATCCGCAACGGTGACACGGCCGGAGGCCGGCACGAGATAGAGGTGCCGGTCCGGGGCAGTCGCGTAGGTAACGGTTTCACCGGCCTTGAGGGTCGCGCCGACAACGCGGGCGTCGGCCCGGATCATCAGCCCGCCATCGCGCTCCGGGTTGCCGGAAGCCAGGCTCACGAACTGTCCGGAAAGTTCGCCCTTCGGGAAGGTCATCGTGTCCCATCGCGGCTCGCCGCCCGGTCGATCGGGCAGAATCCAGATCTGGAAGATGCGCGTCGTCTCCTCTTCCAGATTGTACTCGCTGTGCCGGATCCCGCTGCCTGCGCTCATCACCTGGACGTCGCCGGCGACCGTGCGGCCGTTATGGCCGAGGCTGTCGCGGTGGCTGATCGCCCCGTCCCGGACATAGGTGATGATCTCCATGTCGGCATGGGGGTGCGGCGGAAAGCCGGTGCCGGCGCGGATCGCGTCGTCATTCCACACGCGCAAGCTGCCCCAGCCCATCCGGGACGGGTCGTGATAGCCGCCAAAGCTGAAATGGTGGCGCGCCTTCAGCCAGTCGGTTTCGAACCGGCCGAGGCTGTCGAAAGGTCTGTGGTCAATCATGGCAATCTCCCTGTGGGGTGTTGCCGTGACAGATGGAGCGTCGCCGGGTTCGGAAAAATGAGGCTTGTGGAGGCTTTTTTGTGCCGATTCGGAATTAATCGGCGGCGTCGTTCACGACGCGAACCTCGACCGGCGTGCCGCCCTTGAAGTGGATGTCCCGCTGCGGGAAGGGGAATTGCACGTCATTTTCCCTGAACGCCTGCCAGATGGCGACCAGCACTTCGCTGGCAACATTGTTCACGCCATTGCCGGGGTCGGCGATCCAGAAGCGGACCTCCAGATCGATCGAATTGTCGCCGAAGCCGCGCAGCAGGCATTTCGTCGCCGGCGAAGGCAGGACTCGCGGGACCGTGTTCGCAGCCTCGACAACGATTTCCATCGCTCTCGGCACATCGGTCGAATAATCGACCCCGATCGACTTCTTGATCCGCACGGCGTGGTCGGAGAAGGACCAGTTGATCACTTTCGAGGTGATGAATTCCTCGTTCGGGATCAGATGCTCCATCCCGTCGCGCGTGATCACGGACGCGAACCGCATCCCGAGCGAGGCCACACGGCCATAAGTGTCGTCGACGGTGATCACGTCGCCGGGCTTGATCGACCGGTCAAGCAGCAGGATCACGCCCGAGACGAGGTTGGAGAAGATCTTCTGCAGTCCGAAACCGATGCCAAGGCCGACCGCACCGGAGAAGATGGCGAGCGCGCCGAGCGGGATGCCGAGACTGGAAATCGCCAGCGTGACCGCCGTCGCCAGTAGGATGAACTGGACCGTCTTGCCGATCAGAAGGCGCGCCGACGGTGTCAGGCTGGGCAGGGTGTCGATCCGCGAGCCCAATAGCTTCGCCAGCCGCGAGGCGACCCAGTAGAGCACGACGAGCAGGATGGCGGCACGTATGCCGGTCAGGATCGAGACCCGGCCGCCTCCGAAGCCGATCGCCATGGAATCGAGGAATTCGGCGATCGGTCCCAGCCAGCCGATGATGTTGAGCGCCGCGAGGGTCCAGCCGATCGAGGCCGCCGTTTTCTGCCAGAACGGTTCGCCGATGAAGGACGTCAGAAGACGGATGATCGCCCAGGCGCCCAGCAGATTCGCGCCCAGCCGGACCCAGAAATGCTCCATCTCCAGCTGTTGCAGCGTGAACAGCACGCCGGACAGCAGTGCCCAGGCGACAGCGGGGCCGATGACCGGGGCGACGAAGCGGATCGCCCGCGCCTTGAATTTCTCGATCGCCGGCAGGCTGAATACCCGCGCCACGAAGGCGGTGGCCGGCCGGCGCAGGGCAAAGCCGATGATCACGGCGATGAGAACGGCCGCGGCCTGGATGCCGAACTCGACGCTGAACGCTTCGCTCTGAAGCCAGCTCCACGCCGTATCGACGCGGTCCCGCCACGCCTGAGGATCGCTCAGCGTTTCAAGATCGGGGGCCTCGAATTCGGGCGGTGCGGGTTGCGGTGTCATCATCCGGCCGGTTGCAAGGCCATCAGACTACGGTGTTTTTTTACCCGGCGTCGAGTATTCCGTTCGACGTCAAAGCGACCGGACAAACAAGAACAGCACAACCCCGGTCAGCGTCAGGATCGCCAGCGGCCCGACCATATAGGCTGATCGGAGCAGGCTGGCGGCACCGTCGCTGGTGGTTTCCTCAAATATGCCCTCGTCGAGCTTCGCGTTGAAATAGACGCTGATCTGGGAACACGCGATCAGGGCCAGAACGGCCAGCGTGGTCCACATTGGCGCGGTCAATGCGACGGCAATCGCCACAACCACGTGGGCCAGCGTCCAGATGTAAAAAGTCCATGCTTGCATACACAGCCCCCTGACTGCACAGCGACCAAGGGTTGTCCAAAGCCCTTGGTTCTGATCCCGATTTTTGCTCTGAGGGGGAGGTTATACGCCTTCATTGGCGCATTTACGACGTTTCTCTTCGCTGGCAGGCGCGAATTCGCGACTTTGGTAACCTGTCAGGTAACCAAACTCTCACCGCATCGGGCGGTTAGCGCCCCTCGCGGCGCCAGGCCAAACCCAGAGTGGTCAGGAGGATCAACAGGGCGATCAGGGCCGGGGCCAGAGGTGTCCGTTCGGCGGCGCGGACGATGAAACGCTCGTTGCGCTTCAGCCCAAGCCAGCTTCGACCGGCATGGACCGCGTCAGCGCGCGTCCGTCGCCATTGCGGCAGGTCCACATTTCCCGCTTCCCCGATCGCGGCGAAGCCGCCATCGCTGGTTTCGACCAGGCCGTTCAGCATGTCCGGTGTCGGAACCAGGTTTGAATATTCCCGGGGATTGAGCGGGCCGAGCGCGGCAACCGTGGTCAGCTCGCCCGATCGCAACCGGACGAGGCCGGTCGACCGGCCTTCGCGTTCCGCCGTGAAGATGCCCGGCGTATCCCCGGCCTGCATGTCCACGGTTTCGCCGGACCCGTCGGGCCAGGTGATTTCAAGCGGCGGCGCAGATTGCGCCAGCGTGCGGCGTTGCACTTCCAGCTGGCCGTCGCGGACGACGGCGGACAGGTGCTCCTCGTCGAGCTCCGGCTCCTGCATCAGCCAGTGGGCCACCCGGCGGAACATTTCCGCGTCCGGACCGCCGCCTTCGAATCCACGCCCCCACAGCCAGGACTGGTCGGACAGGAGGATCGCGGCGCGGCCCTCACCGGCGTGCGACAGGACCAGCAGCGGGCCGCCATCCGGCGCCTGCAAAAGGGTTTCACCGCCAAGCGGTGTGGCATCGATCCGCCGGAACCAGCGGCCCCAGGGCGCTTCACCTTCGGGCGGGGCCAGCCCGGCGGTCACTGGGTGGCGCGCACCGGTATCGGTCAGCTCCGGGCGGAAGGGACCCGTGGCGACATAGCCGGTCGGGCGCGCCGGGATCACCGCGGCCAGCGGCGTGCGATAGATGCTGACCGGGGCCGCAAAGGGCGGACCGGCCGTGACCAGCAACGCCCCGCCGTTTTCCACGTAGCGCGCGATATAGTCGAAATAGAGCGGCGGCATGATGCCTCGCCGGCGATACCGGTCGAAGATGACCAGATCGAATTCGTCGAGGCTCTCGGCGAACAGTTCGCGCGTCGGGAAGGCGATCAGCGCCAGCTCGTCGATCGGCGTCGCGTCCTGCCGGTCGGGCGGGCGCAGAATGGTGAAGTGGACGAGATCGACCGACGGGTCGGACTTCAGCAGGTCGCGCCAGGCGCGGGCGCCATTGTGCGGCTCGCCGGTCACCAGCAGCACCCGCAGCCGGTCACGCACGCCGGTGACGGAAACCGCGGCGCGATTGTTGACCAGCGACAATTCCTCTGGACCGGGCTCGACCTCGATCTCGACGACATTTGCGCCGCGGTGGTCGATCGGGGCCTCGACGCGCGTGTCCTCGCCGATGGCGACACGCGCCGTCACCGGATCGCCGCCATCAATACGGAAGGTCACGGTGGCGGTGCCGCTCATCGCATCGTCCTCGACGCGGACGGTAAAGATCGCCGGATCGCCGACCAGGCCGTAGCGCGGGGATTCCACGATGATCAGACGGCGGTCGCCGGCATCCGGGTCGCCCGCCATCAGGTGATGGAAGGGCGCATCGAGGTCGACCGCATTGGCATCGCCCGGCGCGTCGTGGATCTGCCCGTCCGTGATCGCCACCACGCCGGCCAGACGGTCGCGCGGCACTCCGGCCAACGCCGCGTTGAAGGCATCCATCATCAGGCTGCCATCGGGCGACTGAGAAATCTCGGCCTCGACCAGTTCCAGCGTGTCGTCGCGCTCCGCCAACGTGCGCAGTTCCGCGAGCGCCGCATCGGCTGCCTCACTGCGGCCGCCTATGTCCATGGACTCCGTGCGGTCGGTGAGCACGACGGCGATATCCGGCAGCGGATCGCGTTGTTCGTCGACGAGCGAAGGATTGAGGAGGACAAGCGCGATCAGAAGCGCGGTCAGGGATCGCCACAGCCAGCCATTCAGGCGCATCAGCGCGCCGAACAACGCAGCCAGCACGGCCGTCCCGCTGAGAAGGGCGATGACCCAGACCGGCAGGATCGGCGCGAAATCGATCGTTGTGGCTTCCAGCATCACTGCCCCAGCCTTTCGAGCAGCGCCGGCACATGGACCTGGTCGGCCTTGTAGTTCCCGGTCAGGGCATACATCGCCAGATTGACGCCGAAACGCTGCGCCAGTTCGCGCTGGCGGTCACCGCCATCAACGGGATAGAGCGCTTCGCCATTCGGCCCGACCGCCCAGGCCGAGGCCCAGTCATTCGACCCGATCACCACGCCGGAAGTGCCGTCGCGGGCCGCGCCGTCGGGGTCGGCCTCGACCCAGACCGGTCCGCCCTGGAAGCGCCCGGGATAGGTGTCGAGCAGGTAGAAGCTGCGCGTCAGGACATGGTCCGCGGGCATTTGTGCCAGTGACGGGACATCGACCGACTCCAGAATCCGGACGAGGCCCGGATGCGGCCGGCCGGCGCGCAGGGCGGCGGTATCGGCATCCTGCGTGTCGAACACGATCAGCCCGCCCGATTGCATGTAGGCCGTCACGCGCGCGGCGGCTTCCGGCGACAGGGCGGGGGTGTCCTCGCGCACCGGCCAGTAGATCATCGGGAAGAAGACCAGCTCGTCGCTCTCGATATCGACTGCCATCGGCTCGATGGGCTCGATCGCGCTGCGCCGCATCGCCTGCTGGCTCAGCCCGGTCAGGCCCGCGCGGCTGCGACTGTCGATCTCGGCATTGCCCGTTCGCACATAGGCGAAGCGCAGATCGAGCGAGGCTTCCATCGCGAACTGGATGTCGGTGTCCTGCGCCTCGGCACGCGGGGCGAGGGCAGGCAACAGGACCAGCACCGCCAAAGCCGCGACCGTGCCGCCCCGGGCAAAGCGTGGCATCGCCAGCCGCCCGGCCAGCGCCAGCGCGATCAGTGCATCGAGCGCCAAGAGGATCAGGGCAACCGCCAGGAGAACTCCGGCGAGCGGTGTCTGACGCGGGGCGTCGAGATTGGCAAAGCGTACCCCGCCGATCTCGGCGGGAAGCGCCCGAAGCCCGTCACCGATGCGCATCACGTTGAGGGCGGCCGAGACCGTGCCGGCGCGATAGAGGCCCGGCGGCGTTTCCGCACTGGCCCGCGCCTGTTCGAACAGCTGCGCCGGGATCGGCCGTGCGCTGGCGGGCGGATCAGACAGGCGGCCCCGGCCGTCGATCGCGCGGTCGATGGCATAACTGCCGCCCTGCGCCGTCGACGGCGCACCCCCGGAGGACAGCGACAGTGTCCGGCGCAGCATGCGCGGGAACAGGCCGGTCAGCGGCAGGTCGGACCATTCCGGCCCGGCCGTAACATGGAACAGCACAACCCAGCCCCGGCCGCGGCGAGCCGATGTGACCAGCGGCGTGCCATCCTCGAGCCGCGCCCAGACCCGGTCGTCGGTTGCCGTGCCCGGCTCGGCGAGAACCTGGCTGCGCACCACCGCCTCGGGATCGGCTTCCAGCCCGGCAAAGGGCGAGGTCGGCGCGAAGGGCGCCAGGCGCTGGGGTTCGTCCCAGGCCAGCGCGCCGCCGAACATCCGCCCGCCTTCACGCAGCGGAATGGGCAGAAGCTCGTCGCCGCGCGCGGCGAGGCGCGGACCGGCAAAGCGGATCAGCACGCCGCCCTGGTCGACGAAATCGGCCAGGCGCGGATCGTCGGTGCGCGCCGCGTCAACCATCACGATGATCGCCGGCGGGGTCTCCATCAGCGTGTCGAGGTTCGCGCGCTGAAGCTCGGCGAAGGGTTCGAGCGCCCGCGTCACATAGTGAAGCTCGGACAGGAGTGGCTGGCCGTCCTCGCTCGCGGCGTCGAGAATGCCGACGGTCGGGCGCCGCCATGCATCGTCGGTCAGCTGGACCGCACCGGCCGAGGTCTGCTCCAGGATCCGGATCGCGCTGACCCGGTTGCGCAATTCCAGCGGCAATTCGATCGTCGTGCGCACATCGCGCTGACCGGCTTCGAACACCGCTTCAGCGCGCGCGACCGCACGGCCGTCCTCGCTGGTGGCCTGCACCGTAACGGTGCGCGGCAGGCTGTCCTCGCTGCGCAGCACGTTGATCGCGAAGCCGTCCGGCGTCACCTCCGGTGGGGTCAGCGCCATGGCGGCCCCCCCGGCATCGGGACGGATCGCGATGACGCGGCCCAGATCGGATAGCGTCTCCGCCAGTTCGGTCATCCCGTCAGTCCGCAGACCGTCGGAAATCCACACCACGTCCAGCGCCCGGTCAAAATCGGCGGCCGCGAGCCGGCTCGCGGCATTGGTCCTGTCCGGCGACCAGGCCCGTATCACCGCGGCTTCGAGCCTCCGGCGCGCCATGTCGGGATCGTCGAGCCGGATTTCCTCCGTGCCAAGATCGGCGGTCAGCACCAGCGCGGCGGGTTGGCCGGCGCTGTCCGCGCGGTTGATGTGGCGCTCCGCCTCGCGCTGGATCGCGTCCCAGGACGGGTTCGATGCCCAGCCATTGTCGACGACGAGCAGCAGCGGGCGCGGTGCGAGATTGTCCGGCTCCGGCTGCCAGACCGGACGCGCCAGGGCGATGATGATCAGCGTCGCCAGAAGCAGGCGGAACACGATCAGCCACCACGGCGCGTGATGCGGGGTCTCGGTATCGTCCGGCGCATCGCGCAGCAGACGCAGCGGCGGGAAGATCGCCCGTTTCGGCGGCGGCGGTGTCGCGCGCAGCAGCCGCCATAGGATGGGCAGGGTCAGGAGACCGAACAGCGCCAGCGGCGCGGCAAATCCGAGCGGGCCGAGCGTCCACATCGCCTTACGCCTCCCGCGCCAGCGCGCGATAAAGGGCGAGCACGGCCTGTGTGGCCGGGCGGTCGGTGCGGTGCGTGACCAGCGTCCAGCCAGTGCGGCGGGCGAGCGCGGTCAGCGCCTCGCCATGCTCCGCCCAGCGTTTGCGATAGGTCTTGCCCGCCTCTTCGGCGCGGCCGAAGAGCAGGCTGTCATGGCCCGACGGCGCTTCGAAGCGCGTGCGGCCCTTGAAGGGAAACTCCTCTTCCATCGGATCGACGATCCGCAGCATCACGCCATGCGATTGCAGCGCGGCGAAGCGCGAGAGGCGCGCCGACCAGGTCTCGATCGGATCGAGGAAGTCGCTGGCCAGAACGGCGGTGCCGTAGCGCGACAGGCTGGGCGCTTCGACCGATTGCGAACTGCCCGGTCCGGTGGCCAGTCGTGCGGCGACGCGTTCGAGGCCCAGGGCACGGGTGCGTGCGCGTTCGGATTCGCCCAGCACGGCCACACGTTCGCCGCCGCGGGTCAGGAGCGCGGCCAGTGCGATCAGACACACCGCCGCGCGGTCGGATTTCAGGGGCAGGGCGTTCGAAGACGCGAAGGTCATCGACGGCGAGGCTTCGCGCCACAGCCAGACCGTGCTCGCGGCCTCGCGCTCATTCTCGCGCACGAACAGGCGCTGGGCGCGGGCCGACATGCGCCAGTCGACCGCCGCCGCCCCGTCTTCGGGCCGGTGGTGTCGGTATTCCCAGAAATTCTCGCCCGTGCCGCGCTGGCGGCGTCCATGGACGCCCTGCGCGACCGTCGCGGCGATCCGCTCGGCATCGGCCAGCAGTTCGGGGAAGGGGCGCGCGGCCTCTTCCCCGGCCTGTCTCAGCCGGGTCAGCTTTTCCGAATCGTCATGCCGCGTGAAGGGAGAGGCCATGTGGCTGTGTTACGCCGCCTTCGCCGCAAGACGGCTGATCAGGCTCTCCAGCGTCATGCCTTCCGCGCGCGCCGCGAAGCTCAGCGCCATGCGATGCTTCAGCACCGGCTCGGCGAGTGCCGCGACGTCCTCGGTCGACGGGGCCAGACGGCCCTGCAACAGGGCGCGGGCGCGGCAGGCGAGCATCAGGGCCTGACCGGCACGCGGGCCGGGACCCCAGCTGACGCCCATCTGCACGTCCTTTTCATCCGACACGTCCGGGCGCGCGAGGCGCAGCAGGTCGAGAATCGCGTCCACCACCTTCTCGCCGACCGGCAGACGGCGGACGAGGGCCTGCATTTCGAGGATTTCCTTGGCGCTCAGCACCTTCGTCGCCTTGGCATCGCTCGGGCCGGTCGTGGCCATCAGGATGTCGCGCTCGGCGTCGCGGCTCGGATAGGGCACGTCGACGCGCAGAAGGAAGCGGTCGAGCTGGGCTTCGGGCAGCGGATAGGTGCCCTCCTGCTCGATCGGGTTCTGCGTCGCCAGCACGTGGAAGGGCTGGGGCAGGTCATGCCGCTCGCCCGCCACGGTCACGTGATGCTCCTGCATGGCCTGCAGCAGGGCCGCCTGCGTGCGCGGGCTGGCGCGGTTGATCTCGTCCGCCATCAGGAGGCGGCAGAAGACGGGGCCGGGGATGAAGCGGAAGGAGCGTTTGCCGCCTTCGGTTTCTTCCAGCACTTCCGAACCCAGAATGTCCGCCGGCATCAGGTCGGGCGTGAACTGGATCCGCTTGGTGTCGAGCCCGGTCGCCACGGCGATGGTCTCGACCAGGCGCGTCTTGGCCAGACCCGGCGCGCCGACCAGCAGGGCGTGACCACCCGACAGGATCGCGGCAAGCGACAGCTCGACCACTTCGTCGAGCCCGTAGATGACCTGTCCGATGGAGGCCTTCACCTCGGCGAGGCGTTCGGTCGCCTTGTCGGCGGCTTTCACCACATCGGCGCCATTTGAATTCACAGCTTTTCTCGGCACACTGGGCTCCCTGACTCAGGTGGTGAGATTTGTAAAAGAGGCGCACGCCCCGTTTGCGCCGGAGAATGGACGCGGGCGTGCGGAGTGTCCATGACCACAAGCCCGCATGACGGAAAAGCAATGCAGTCGCTGCTTGAGGCCGCGGCCTCGGCCGGCGACGGCCTGCCTCCGGTCGAGAAATGGAATCCCGAACACTGCGGCACCATGGACATGGAAATCCGGCGGGACGGGTCGTGGTGGCATGACGGGACGCGCATCACCCGCGACCGTCTTGTAAGGCTGTTTTCGACAATCCTGCGAAAAGATGACGATGGCGTTCATTATCTAGTGACGCCGGTGGAAAAGCAGGCGGTCCGCGTCGAGATCGCCCCCTTCCTGGCGGTGCGGGTCGACCGCGCCGAACGCGACGGGCGGCAAGTCCTGATCTTCACGACCAATCTCGGTGATCTGGCCGAGGCGGGACCTGACCACCCGATTCGCGTCGAGATCGATCCCGAAACGAAAGAGCCGACCCCGTTCGTTCTGGTGCGCGGGCGGCTGGAAGCGCTGATCACGCGCGCGGTTTTCTACGAGCTCGTGGAGATGGCGGCTCAGGACGGCAACCGGCTGACCATCGAATCGGGCGGAGAAACGTTCGAACTGGGTTCGGTCGCGTGAGCACACGCACGCTGATCGACCTCTTGCGCGCCAAGCTCGACCCGGTCGAGGGGGAGGATGCGCGCCCGCGGCGCGGCGACAACGACCTCAACGACGTAACCTTCCCGGAGCGCACGCTGCGGCCCGCTGCCGTGCTCGCCCCGCTCGTCCTGCATGACGGTCCGCCGCGCTTCATCCTGACGCTGCGCGCCGACCATCTGCCCTCCCACGCCGGCCAGGTTTCCTTTCCCGGCGGCCGCGCCATGCCGGGTGAGACCCTGCCGCAGGCGGCGCTGCGCGAAACCCATGAGGAAATCGGGATTACGCCGGACCGGATCGACCTCGTCGGCCGCTTCGACAGCTACGAGACGGTGACCGGATTTCACGTCACCCCCTTCGTCGGCATCGTGAAGCCGGGCTTCACGATGCTGCCGGACCCCGGCGAGGTAGCGGACGTGTTCGAAACGCCCTTCGACTGGCTGATGGACGCCGCCAATCACGAGACCCACGAGCGCGAATTTCAGGGCCGGATGCGCCGTTATTACGCCATGCCATGGGAAGGGCGCTATATCTGGGGGGCAACGGCTGGCATGCTGCGGGCCCTGCATGAAAGGCTGTATGACGAGCCATGCTCAGACTGACCCTGATCGAGATCATCCTATTCCTGACACCGTTCGCGCTCTACGGGGCCTGGCGGCTCCTGCAGACCAATGTGCCGGAGAATCCCAAACCGATGCCGAGCGTGATCCTCGGTGCGGTCGGCGGCCTGCTGGCGGCGATCGGCCTGGTCGCACTCGTTCTGGTCGGTGAACGCGGCGGGCCAGAGGACGGGCGTTACGTCCCGACCCGGTTCGAGAATGGTGAAGTGCAACGTTCCGGCTTTTCCAACGAGGTCGAGGAACGGCGCGTCCTGCCCGGTCGTCCCTTCGGCACGTCGACAACCCGCGAGGACGAGGATCCCGGCGCCTTCGATTCGCCCGACGCCGATCCGGCACCGGAACCCGATATGCCGGACGGCGCCGAGATTGACGCCCCGCCGGCCAACCCCACGGAAGACGCTGCCGGCGATCCGCAATGATTTCACCCGACCGTCTCGAACCGGACGAGCATGACTGGCTGATCGCGTCGGCCACGCGCCGTGTGATCGAGGCGCTTGAAGCCGCCGAGCCGCAGTCCGCGCGCTTCGTGGGGGGCTGCGTGCGCAACGCCTTGCTGCGCCAGCCGGTCGACGACATCGACATCGCCACGACGCTGGTGCCCGAACGCGCCGCCGAGGCCCTCAAGGCCGCCGACATCGCCGTGCACGAGACCGGCATCGCCCATGGCACGCTGACCGCCGTCGCCGACCACCAGCCCTTCGAGATCACCACGCTCCGCCGCGACGTCTCGACCGATGGCCGCCGCGCCACCGTGGCCTTCACCACCGACTGGGCCGAGGACGCGAAGCGCCGCGACTTCACCCTGAACGCCATCTATGCCGAACCCGACGGCACGCTGATCGACTATGCCTCGGGAGTGGAGGACGCGCTGCACCGTCGCATCCTCTTCATCGGCAAGGCGGAAGACCGCATTGCCGAGGACTATCTCCGCATTTTGCGCTTCTTCCGCTTCTTCGCCTGGTACGGCCATGGCGAGCCGGACCCGGACGCACTCGCCGCCTGTGCGGCGATGAGGGACGGGCTCGCCCAACTCTCCGCCGAACGCGTGTGGAAGGAAACGAAGAAGCTGCTCGCCGCCGAAGACCCGCGTACCGCGCTCGCGGCGATGGACGAGGCCGGCGTGATGGCGGTGCTCTATGGTAACCTTGACCGCATGCGGCTGGACCGCCTGATCGAGATGGGCGAGGCGGACGCCTTCCTGCGCTTCCTCGCGCTCTGCCCGGACGACGCGGCTGGCGAGACACTGGCGCAGGATATGAAGATGTCCAATGCCGAGAAGGACCGGTTGCGCACCGCGCTCGATCCGAACTTCGCCGTCGCGCTCGCTCATGACTGGCAGACCCGCGCCGGACTGGAAAAGCTTGTCTATCGGAAGGGTAATCAGGCCGTTGCTGACCGGCTCGCGCTCTATTTCGCGTCACAGGAAACCCCGCCCGAAGGCTGGGGCGGCGCGCTCGCCCATGCCCGCAGCTTCGCCCCGCCCGTCTTCCCGGTCGCCGGGGCGGACCTGCTCGCGTCCGGCATGGAGAAGGGCCCGCAACTGGGCGAGACCCTGACCCGGCTTGAAGACCGCTGGGTGGAATCGCGCTTTGCGCTGACGAAGGGTGAGTTGTTGGGGTCTCTTTAGGCGTCATTCCCGCGAAGGCGGGAATCCAGACTCCCCTCGTGCTTCGAGGCTGCCCGCCCTTCGAGACGCCGCTCCGCGGCTCCTCAGGACAGGCAGCACCTCAGCATGAGGGAAAAATGTTGGCGCGTTTCAATTCCTCATCCTGAGGCGCTCGCGCAGCGAGCCTCGAAGGGCGAGGAATTGATCGGCTCGATCAAGGCCACTTCGCTTCCGGCGGCATGGAGGAGAGGATGGAATTGACGTTTCCGCCCGTCTCCAGCCCGAATTTCGTGCCGCGGTCGTAGAGCAGGTTGAACTCGGCATAGCGCCCGCGGCGGATCAGCTGTTCCTCGCGGTCGGCCGGCGTCCAGGCCTCGCCCATGTGCGAGCGCGCGATGCGCGGCCAGACATCGAGGAAGGCGCGCCCGACATCTTGGGTGAAGGCGAAATCCGCCGCCCAGTCGCCGGTGTTCAGCCGGTCGTAGAAGATGCCGCCCGTGCCGCGCGGCTCGTCCCGGTGCTTCAGCCAGAAATACTCCTCGCACCATTTCGAGAAGCGCGGCCAGTAGTCCGCCCCGTGCGCATCGCAGGCCGACTTCGCGGCGGCGTGGAAGGCCTGCGTGTCGGGGTGATCGGCGCGGCGCTGGGCGTCCTGCGTCGGGTTGAGGTCCATCCCGCCGCCGAACCACCACTGCGTCGTGACGATGAAGCGGGTGTTCATGTGAACCGCGGGAATATGCGGATTGCGCATGTGCGCGATCAGCGAAATGCCCGACGCCCAGAAGCGCGGGTCCTCGCTCGCCCCCGGGATCTGCGCCCGGAAGGCCTCGGAGAATTCGCCGTGCACAGTCGAGCAATGCACGCCGACCTTCTCGAAGAAGCGCCCGCGCATCATCGAGGCGACGCCGCCGCCCTGGTCGCTGGACCCGTCGCCGCGCGTCCAGGTCTCGCGCTCGAAGCGTCCGGCCGTGCCGGGATAGAGCGACGTCGGGGCTTCGTCCTCCAGCCGCTCGAACTCGGCGCAGATGGAATCGCGCAAATCCTCGAACCAGGTGCGCGCGGTGGCCTTGCGGGTTTCGATGTCGTGTCCGGTCATGGCCTTCCCTTGCGTCTCCGCGCCGCGCCTGTCCAGACGCAAAATCGGAACTTGTGCAGGTCGCCCGATTGGGCCCTGATGGCGCAAGTCTTTGTTCGGAGGGGATGAGATGGATTGGGCTGGGGTGATTGTCGCGGGCGTCGCGGGTGCGATCGGCGGCGCCGCTGGGGGATTGCTGGGCTGGATTCTCGGAGCGCTGGCCGGCAAGTCGGCCGGGATCGTCCGGACGATCGTGACGGTCGTTTGCGTGGTCGGAGCGATCTACTTCCTGCCGCCCTATCTCGAACCGGTCATGGGGCCATCCATCCGGCAGCAGACCAATCCCGATATGGGCGAGGAGATCGAAGCCGCTCTGCTGAACCAGCCGCTGGTCGCCGCCTATGTCGAGGCCAGGCCGGAAGCACTCCCTCAATTGCGCAGCCGGATCGAAGCCGCCTGGCAGCGCGGCGGGGAGGAAGCCGCGGAACGCGAGGCCGCCGAGGCTGGAAGGGAGCTCGGCTCGCGCGCCGTCGCCGAGTTCGCACCCTATGCCGGAGACGCCGAGCTGATCGGCTTCTACCGCGAAACCTACCGCGTCGGCCGTCAGGTCCAGAGCCAGCCGCGCGTCTGCTATTCGATGTTCTACGGCGAGATCAATCCGTCGGCTGTCTCGATCGAGGATATGGCCCGGATCGATCAGTACGCCGATACGGGCCCCCTCGAGAATGTGATGACCGTGCTGGTCCGGAACGCCGGCGACGAGATCGTCGAGTTCGACCGGGCCCGCGCGGAAGCAGCTCAGGCACAAGTGGGAATGACGGTCGGTTCGGAGTTCCCGAACACCGATTTCCGCTTTTTCTTTGGAGTGGCCCCGGAGTCGGACGAGGACTATGCGACGGCCTGCGCCGTCATGTTGCGCCTGATGGAGGTCACGCTCGATCACGAGGACGCCGCACTCGTGATCCGGGTCGGCATGACGCAGAACTGACAGCCCGTCTGGTCCGGCCCGCCGCGTCTGGATAGTGTCCGCCGCCATGATGGAAACGCAGACGAACGCCCGAACCCTGCTCGCCGAAGCCGAAGCGGCCTGCGCGCGCGGTGACCGTATAGCCGGCATCGACCGGGTCCGCCGCATCGTAGCGGCGGGCGAGCCCCTCGGGACCGACTGGGTAATCCCGGCGATGATGGCCGCCGAACTGCTCGACTTCGACACGGCAGCCAAGGCCGCCAAACGTTTGTGCAATGAGGACGGCAAGGACCCGCGTCAGTGGCGGCTCTATGCCGGCCTGCTTCAGAATATCGGCCGCGCCGCCGAAGCCAGCGAAATCCTCGAATCAATCCGCCGCGCCGCGCCGGATGACGATGAGCTGGCCTATGAGGCGGGTTTCGCCGCCAAGCTGGCGGGTGATTTCGACAAGGCCCGTGCGCGCTATCAGGGCGTCATCGCGAAGCAGCCGAAGCACTGGCTCGCCCGCACCGAACTGGCCGGGATCGGCAAGGTCGCGCGCGGCGACGAGAATCTGATCGAGCTGGAAACCGAACGTGTCCGCATCCTCGAAGGCGGCCGCGCCGACCGGCACGCCGGGGCGATCTCCTACGCGCTGGCCAAGGCCTATGACGATCTCGGCGAATATGCGCTGAGCGCCAGCCGAACCGCGGAAGGCGCCGGCTTCATGAAGGCGGCCGAACCTTTCGATCCGGCGGCCAATCACCGTTTCACCCGGGCCCTGATGGGGCTCTACACACCGGAACTTGTCGAAGCCAATGCCGGAAAGGGCGTCGCCGATGAACGCCCGGTCTTCGTGCTCGGCCCGCCGCGATCCGGCACGACGCTGGTGGAATCGATCCTGGATGCCCACCCGGACGTGAAGGCGGGCGGAGAGCACAAGCTGTTCTGGCTGGCGTCGCTGGAACTGGGCGTTCAGGCGGATGGCACGCTCGCGAAATGGCTCGAGAGCAAAGGCGAGGGGGCGTGGGCCGAACTGGGTCAGCGCTATCTATCCGACGTGGAGGGGCGGCTGGGACCGGCGAAGCGCTGGATCGACAAGAATCTCTACAATGTGAACCGGCTCGGCCTCGCCGCGCTGGCCCTGCCGCAGGCGCGTTTCATCTGGTGCCGCCGCGATCCGATGGACGTCGCCTGGTCGGCCTGGAAGACGCTGTTCGCGGAAGGCAATCGCTGGAGCTACGACCCCGTCGCGATCGCCGCTTTCCTCGCCGATTACGACATGCTGATGCAGCACTGGGCGGCGCTCTTCCCGGGCCGGATTCTCGAAGTGATCTACGAAGATCTCGTCGCCGATCCCGATGCCGAGATTGCGCGTATCGTCGCCTTCTGCGGGCTCGAGGACGATCCGGCGACACGGCGCTTCCACGAACAGGACCGCACGGTCGCCACGGCCAGCTTCGCGCAGGTGCGCCAGCCGATCTCGGCGAAATCGGTCGGGGCGTGGAAGCGCTACATGCCGGCGGCGAAAGTCCTTGGCGATGCGCTGCACGCCGAAGGCATCGATTTCGCGGAATAGGCGGTTCAGCGCCGCGTCTGGCGAATCGCTTCGGCCAGCGCGATCCCCGCGCTCATCACCACGTTGAGTGATCGGGCACCCTCGGCCATCGGAATCACGATCCGGGCATCGGCACTGTCATGCACCGCGTCCGGCACGCCCGCGCTTTCCCGTCCCATCAGGATGCGATCACCGGGGCGGAAGGAAAAGTCCCACAGCGGTGTCGCCCCCCGCGTCGTCATCAACACGGTGCGCGTGCCGCCTGCAGCAGCCTGCCATGCGGCAAATCCGCCGTGTCGCGTAACGTCCGCCAGGCCGCCATAATCCATCGAAACGCGGCGGATTTCCCTTGCCGTCAGGGGGAATCCGCAGGGTTCGATAATGTCGAGCGGGGTATCGAAACAGGCGGCGAGCCGTATCGCCGCACCGACATTCTGCGGAATATCCGGTTGAAAAAAAGCGATCCGCATTTTAAGCCGCGCTGGGGTCGGGGCTGTGCCTGCGGCGGTGTGCCGCTGTGCCTTCCCTTTGACCGGGTTTATTTTCTGCGCTGAACAAGCCCTCTGCTTCGACGGCGCGTCAAGCGGGGGCATCCGGAAGCGGCCGCTTCCGGACTAGTGACAAGGAAAAGAGGTCGGCAGTGACGGACCAGCACGGGCAGGAACCCACCCGCCGCGACTTTATCTATATCGCCGCAGGCGGCGCGGCAGCGGTGGGCGGTGCGCTCACCCTTTGGCCATTCATCGACCAGATGAACCCGGCGGCGGATACGCTCGCCCTGGCGTCCATCCGGGTCGACACCTCGCCGGTGGAAACCGGCCAGCAGATCACCGTGATGTGGCGCGGCGGACCGGTCTTCATCCGGCGCCGGACCCAGACCGAGATCGAGGAATCCCTCGCGGTCGACATCAGCGCCCTGCCGGACGGCCTGGCGCGCAACGAGAATTTGTCGGACGACGCGCCGGCGACGGACGAGAACCGCCGTTTCACCGAAGACCTTCTCATCATGAAGGGCAACTGCACCCACCTCGGCTGCGTGCCGCTGGGGGAAGCCGGTGACTATGACGGCTGGTACTGTCCGTGCCACGGCTCGCACTACGACACCGCCGGCCGCATTCGCCGCGGCCCGGCTCCTGAAAATCTTCCGGTGCCGCCGCTGCGCGTCGCCGACGAGGCCAATCCGGCCATTGTCGTGATCGGCTAAGGGGAGCGCGAGGGGATTATGAGCGGACCTTCGACCTACGAACCGCAGACCGGAATCGAGCGCTGGCTCGACTCGCGTCTGCCCATCGCGCGCCTGATGTGGGATTCCTTCGTGGACTTCCCGACGCCGCGCAATCTGAACTACTGGTGGACCTTCGGCGGCATCCTCGCGATCTTCCTGATGATCCAGATCATCACGGGCGTCGTGCTCGCCATGCACTACACGGCCGACGTCAACATGGCGTTCGACAGCGTCCAGCGCATCCGCCGCGACGTGCCGTTCGGCTGGCTGATCCAGTCGATGCATGCCAACGGGGCGTCCTTCTTCTTCCTTGCGGTCTACATCCACATCTTCCGCGGGATGTATTACGGCTCGTACAAGGCGCCGCGCGAAGTCCTCTGGATCCTCGGCGTGGTCATCTACCTGCTGATGATGGCGACCGGCTTCCTGGGCTACGTCCTGCCGTGGGGCCAGATGTCCTACTGGGGCGCCATGGTCATCACCAACCTGTTCGGCGCGCTGCCGGTGGTGGGTGAAGGCATCCGCGAATGGCTGTGGGGCGGCTTCTCGGTCGGCAATGCGACCCTGACGCGCTTCTACGCGCTGCACTTCCTGCTGCCCTTCGTGATCGCCGGTGTCGTGATCCTGCACATCTGGGCGCTGCACGTGCCGGGCAACAACAACCCGACCGGTCTCACCGTGAAGACCAAGAAGGATACGCTGCCCTTCCACCCGTACTACACGGTGAAGGACGGCTTCGCGATCGTCGTCTTCCTGATGATCTACGCGGCCTTCGTCTTCTACATGCCGGACGCGCTCGGCCACGCCGACAACTATATCGAGGCCAACCCGCTGGTGACGCCGTCGCACATCGTGCCGGAGTGGTATTACCTGCCCTTCTACGCGATCCTGCGCGCCATCACCTTCGACATCGGCCCGATCTCGGCCCAGCTCGGCGGCGTCCTCGCCATGTTCGGCGCGATCGCCATCCTGTTCGTGCTGCCCTGGCTCGACACCTCGCCGGTGCGTTCGATGCGCTACCGTCCGGTGGCCCGCTGGTTCTTCCTGATCTTCATGATTGTCTGCCTGTGCCTCGGCTGGTGCGGCGCGAACAATCCGGACGATCACGTGCTCGGCACGCCGCTGAAATTCGTGAACTTCGCGCAGATCCTGACGCTCTACTACTTCGCCTACTTCCTCGTGATCCTGCCGGTTCTCGGCTTCACGGAACGGCCGAAGGAGCGTCCGGCAAGCATCGAGGCCGCGGTCCTGGGCAACAAGCCCGCCACCGCGCAGCCTGCGGAATAGGAGAGGGCAAGATGAAGACGCTTATCCGCAATCTTGCCATCCTCGCCGGCACCGTGATCGGTGCGGCTTTCCTGACGGCGGCTCCGGCCGCCGCCGCGGAAGGCGAGGCGCACGAGCCCGAAAACCACGCCTGGACGTTCGAGGGGCCGTTCGGCACCTTCGAGCGCACCCAGCTGCAGCGCGGTTTCCAGGTCTTCCAGGAAGTCTGTGCCTCCTGCCACGCGCTCGAGCACATCACCTTCCGGAATCTGGGCGAGGGCACGGGTCCCTTCACCTGCTTCCCGGATCCGAATGCGTCGCACGAGGATGACGGCCACCACGCCGAACCCCTTTGCTACGACAATCCGAACGACAACCCGGTCATCCTGCAGATCGCTTCGGCCTACATGATCGAAGACGGTCCCGACGATGCCGGTGACATGTTCGAACGCGCCGGCACCCCGGCCGACAACTGGCCGTCGCCCTTCGCCAACGAGCAACAGGCGCGTGCGTCCAATGGCGGGGCCTATCCGCCGGACCTCTCGCTGATCGTGAAGGCGCGTGCGGGCGGTGCGGACTATGTCCGGTCGCTGCTGCTCGGCTATCACGAAGCGCCGGAAGGCATGACCGTGCGTCCGGGACTGCACTACAACGAGTACTTCCCGGGCGGTCAGATCGCCATGGCTCCTCCGCTCTCCGACGGCATCGTCACCTATGCCGACGATACCGAAGCGACGACCGAGCAGATGGCCGAGGATGTCGTGACCTTCCTCGCCTGGGCGTCCGATCCGCACCTTGTGGAACGCAACCGCACCGGTCTGATGGTTCTCATTTACCTCTTCGTCTTCGCCGTCCTCCTGTGGTTCGCCTACAAGCAGGTCTGGAGCCGGGTCGAGCACTAGGCTCCGTCCCGAGCAACGAAATCGGGCCGCGGTGGCATCCACCGCGGCCCTTTTCGTTTCCGCGTCAGGTTCAGGGCGCTAGAGTGACGGGCTAGGGGAGGGCGCGCATGACCGGCTGGACGCTCGGCATTATCGGCGGATCGGGTCTCTACGAGATCGACGGGCTGGAGATGGTCCGCACCGAGCGGGTGGAAACCCCGTGGGGCGAACCGTCCGACGCCTTCACCATCGGCGAGATTGCCGGGGTCACGCTCTGCTTCCTGCCGCGCCACGGCAAGGGCCATCGCATCCCGCCCGATGCGATCAACTTCCGCGCCAATATCGACGCCTTCAAGCGGCTCGGCTGCACCGACCTTCTCTCACTGTCGGCCTGCGGGTCGCTGCGCGAGGATTATGCGCCGGGCGATTTCGTGCTGGTGGACCAGTATGTCGACCGCACCTCGGGGCGCGAGCGCAGCTTCTTCGGTCCGGGCTGTGTCGCCCATGTCGGCCTGGCTGATCCGGTCTGCCCGCGCCTTGCAGAACGGGCGGCGGATGCGGCGGAAGCGGCCGGCGCACGCACCCATCGCGGAGGCACCTATCTGGCGATGCAGGGGCCGCAATTCTCCACCCGCGCGGAAAGCGATCTCTACCGGCACTGGGGCTGCGACGTCATCGGCATGACGAATATGCCCGAAGCAAGACTGGCGCGCGAAGCGGAGCTGCCCTACGCTTCGGTCTGCATGGTCACCGACTATGACTGCTGGCGACGGGGGGAGGCGGCGGTGGACGTTCAATCCATCCTGAAAGTGATGCACGCCAACACCGGCAAGGCCCGGCGCCTCGTCGTGGAGCTGGCGAAAGCGCTGGCGGCGTTGCCGCGTACGCCGTCGCCGTCCGGGGCCGAAACCGCGCTCGACGGCGCGATCCTGACCGCGCCGGATGCCCGCGATCCCGGCCTGATGGCCCGGCTTGATGCCGTGGCGGGGAGGGCGCTGGCGCGCTGATTTCCATGCTCGTTCGTCTTTTCGTGTTCCTTTCCCTGTGTTTCGCCGCCGCGCCGGCGCGCGCGGACTCTTGGACGCCGCTGGCCGCGCCCGAGGTCAGTCAGGCCGCTGCGGCCATGGTCTCGGTCTATTGCCGCATCCCGAACTCGGATCGCGCCTGGGTATCGAGCGGCGTGGTCATCCGTTCCGACGATCCCTCGGGTGAACGCCGCGGCGAGGTTGTGATCACCACCGCGCACGGTGTCGGGGCCTATGGCGACCCGTCGCACGACAATTGTTTCGTGGTCGGACCGGACGGGGCCCACTACCGCGTGATCCGCACCTTCAATCCGCCGACCCTCTCCTCCTCGTGGGACGACTGGGCCGTGGTCGTGACCGACCAGCCCTTCGTCGGGCCGGCCACGCGTTTGCCGGTCCGGGAAATCCGCACGGTCGAGGGTGAAGTGCCTGTCGCCATGGTCGGCCGAGACTATTCCAATCCCGACTGTCACCTTGAACGTTCCGACCGGGTGAATGATGGCGGACGCCTGATCTATACCCACACCTGCGGTTCGCGCCGCGGCCTGTCCGGTGCGCCGATCATCGCGCGCGTCGACGGTCAGGTGGCGGTGATCGCCATCAATGTCGGCCGGTTGACGGGCGGGGCCGGACCGGGACAGCGCGCCATCGCGCGCGGTGTCGGCGACGGATTCGACGCGATGATCCAGCGCGGCATCGAGGCGAGCCAGCCGTTGCGCTGACCGCCGCGCCGCCGGGTGGACGCTGCGCCCGCCCCGGTCTACCAAACGCTTTCCGTCGCACGCTCCGAGGATGCTCCCATGCTGACACTCATGCTCGCGCTGGTCTCCGTTCAGGAGGCCGACCTGCCGCCGCCGCTGGAGCGCGACTTCCGCCCCTCCGTGCAATGTGCCGAACACCTGACCGATTCCGGCGCGCGCAGGCGCTGCCTCGAAGACCTGCTCGATACGGCCGAAGCCCAGCTCGACGCGGCGCTGACCGCGGCGCGGGAGGAAGCCCGCGAGATCGATTTCGACATGCCGGGTGCGGCCGATACCGAAGCGGCGCTGGAGGCGGCTCACGCGGCCTGGATCGCCTACCGAGACGCCGAATGCACCCGCCGCGCCTCTCTGCTCCTGCTGGGCGACCACGGCGACGACGAGCGGCTCGACTGCCTCGTGACGCTGACCCGCGCCCGCGCGGCCGAGCTGACGGATTACTGATCCCGTGACGAAGCCCGTCCTTCACATCGGCAACAAGCGGCTCTCCTCCTGGTCAATGCGACCCTGGCTGATGCTGAAGAAGGCCGGCATCGACTTTGACGAAAACCTCATTCCGCTCGACCAGCCCGACACGCGAGAGACGCTGAAAGCGCTGTCGCCCGCCGGCACCGTGCCGGTGCTGCAAATTGGGGATCTGACAATCTGGGACAGTCTGGCGATCTGCGAATGGGCCGCCGAGCAGGCGCCGTCGCTGTGGCCGTCCGATCCGGCCTTGCGCGCCCATGCCCGCGCCGTGACCGCCAGCATGCATTCCGGTTTCGGCGGATTGCGCCGCGACCTGTCCATGGATTTGCAGCGCCCGGTCGGCGGCACGGACGTGTCGGTTCAGGCCTGGCAGGACATCGAGACGATCCTGGCCATGTGGGCCGCCTGTCCGCAGGGCGGGGACGGCTTCCTCTTTGGACAGTGGTCGATCGCCGACGCGTTCTACACGCCGGTCGCCACCCGCTTCCGCACCTATGCGATCGAACTGCCGGACGCGGCGCAGGCCTATGTGGACTTGCTGCTCGCCGACCCCGATTATCGCGCCTGGGAAGCCGCCGGTCTGGCCGAGACCTTCGACGCCCCCTTCCACTGACGGGACAACGACATGGACTTCATCCGCGACGCCATCCGCACGATTCCGGACTACCCCAAGAAGGGGATCATGTTCCGGGATGTGACGACGCTTCTGAAGGACGCGCGCGCCTTCCGCGCGGCGGTCGACCAGATGGTCATGCCTTGGGCCGGTGCGAAGATAGACAAGGTCGCAGGGATCGAGGCGCGAGGCTTCATCCTCGGCGGCGCGGTCGCGCACCAGCTCTCGGTCGGTTTCACGCCGATCCGCAAGAAGGGCAAGCTGCCCCACCGCACGCTGATCGAGGAATACGAGCTGGAATACGGCTCCGACGCCATCGAGATCCACGCCGACGGCGTGGAAGAAACCGACCGCGTCCTGATTGTCGATGACCTGATCGCCACCGGCGGCACGGCCGAGGCCGCGATCAACCTCCTGCGCCGCGCCGGCGCGGACGTGGTCGGCGCGACCTTCGTCATCGATCTGCCCGATCTCGGCGGCGCGAAGCGCATCGAGGACATGGGCGTCCCCGTCGCCAGCCTGGTGGCGTTCGAGGGGGAATAGGCGTTCTTTCCCCTCCCCTTGAAGGGGAGCGGGGTGGGGTGAAGGCGCAAACAAGACACCCCCACCCCGGTCGGCTGGCTTACGCTCAGCCTCCCGGCCCTCCCCTCAAGGGGGAGGGCAAGCAACCTTGTCATTCCGGCCCAATCCAACGCTGAATTCCCCGCGAACGCGGGGACCATCAGACCAATCGAGCCGCCCTTCGAGACGGCCGCTATTGCGGCCTCCTCAGGACAGGCTCGACTCAATGACCTGTCCTGAGGAGCGTCGTTACCGACGCGTCTCGAAGGGCGGTCATTGAGGGTGGCCTTCGCGGGGGTGACGAACAGGCCTATTCTCCCCCCAAACCACACGGGAGACTCGCCCATGTTCGTCGGACATTACGGCCCCGCCTTTGCCGGGCCGCGCGTCGCGCCGGTGCCGCTCTGGGCACTCTTCGTCGCGGTGCAATTCCTCGACTATCTCTGGGGCGCCTTCATCGCGCTCGGGATCGAGCATGTCCGCATCGAACCCGGCTTCACCGCGATGAGCCCGTTCGACCTCTATGACATGCCCTGGTCGCACAGCCTGGTCATGGCGCTGGTCTGGTCAACGGTGCTGGGACTTGTCTGGGCGGTTATCGCCAAGCGGTCGAAGCTGGCCGGCGGGCTGGTTATCGCCGCGGCGGTGTTCTCGCACTGGCTCGCCGACCTCCTCGTCCACGTGCCGGACCTGCCGCTCTGGCCGGGTGGCCCGTCGGTGGGCTTCGGCCTGTGGAACCACGTCATGTGGACGCTGATCGCCGAGTTCGGCGTGCTAATCGCCGGCTGGCTGTTCTACATGTCCGCCACGCGCGCGAAGAACGCGGTGGGCCACTACGGCCCGGTCATCCTCTTCGCACTGCTGGCCGTCGTCTACTGGATGAGCCACGCCTCGCCGCCGCCGACCAACCCGGCCGTCGCCGGGCCATACGTGATCGGTGTCTACACCCTGCTCGCCTTCCTCGCCTGGCTGCTCTGCGACCGGGTCCGGGTGGCGCGGTAACGCCCTTCGTCCTTCGAGGCTCGCCCGGATCAAATCCGGGCTCGCACCTCAGGATGAGGGGAGTGGGGAGTAATCAATGCCCTCATGCTGAGGTGCCCCGAAGGGGCCTCGAAGCACGAGGGCAATCAGACCTACCCCTCCAGCTCGCCGCGGATCAGCTCGCGCACATCCTCCACGACGGCCTCCAGCGAGGGTTCGTGGATGTACATCATGTGCCCGGCTTCGTAGTAGCGGAAGTGGACCCGCGCCGGGTCGAAGCCCGGCTGGTTGAACATCAGCTCCGCCCCGAAGAAGGGCGTGGCGAGGTCGTAATAGCCCTGCGCTACCAGCACATCGAGATCGGAGTTCTGGCGCATCGCGCGGGCGAGCCACGGGCCGACATTGGTATAGGCCGGGCCCTGTCCGGTGGAGCGGTCCCAGCCGATCGCGGTCGGGATGTCGATCACCGAATATTCGTCGGTGATGTCGACACCCAGCTCGCGCGTGAAATAGTCGAGCATGGCGGCCGTGTACGCCCCGTCGATGCCGTAGGCTGACGGGTCGTAGTCCGGATCCTCGCCGACCCCGTCCGGCTCCATGCCGGTATAGCGGCTGTCGAGCCGGCCGACCGACAGACCCTCGTCGCGCCGCAGTTCGCGCATGAAACGCGACAGCGAGACCCGCAGATTGGCGCGGACGAGATAATCGGCATCGAGCCCGATGAAGCGGGACAGCTCCTCGGCCACGGCACGGCGCTGGTCTTCCGGCAGCGACACGCCGCGCATCAGCGCCGGCATGTAGGTGTCGTAGGTGAAGTCGCGCGCATCCTGGATGAAGGCTTCGATGTCGCCATTCCACGCGCCGCGATCGACCTTGCCGTGATACCAGGCCGTGGCCGCGAAGCCCGGGACGAGGCCGGTATAGCCGATGTCATTGCCCTCCGACGTGTCGTCGAAGCGGAAGTCGAGCACGGTGGAGATCAGCGCCACGCCATTGATCGACACATCCGTCCAGCCGCCCTGCAGCTCGTTCATCAGCGCCGCGATCCGCGTCGTGCCATAGCTCTCGCCGAGGAGGTATTTCGGACTGTTCCAGCGCCGGTTCTCGGTCAGCCAGCGGCGGATGAAGGCACCCAGCGAGGCGGCATCCTCGCGCACGCCCCAGAACTCGCCCGTATCCGTGTCGCCGACCGGATGGCTCCAGCCGGTGCCGACCGGATCGACGAAGACGAGATCGGCGACATCGAGGATGGAGTATTCGTTCGCCACGATCGGGTAGGGCGGGGCGCCATCATCGGTGGCGTCCGACGGCAGCACGACCCGGCGCGGGCCGAACACGCCCATATGCAGCCACAGGCTGGCCGAGCCCGGTCCGCCATTGAAGATGAAGGCGACCGGCCGCTCGGTCGGGTCGCCCGTGCCCTCGCGGATATAGGCGGTGTGGAAGATCGCCGCATTCGGCTCGCCATCCTCGCCATTGAGGATCATCTCCCCGGCGGTGACGCGGTAGCGGATGCGCTGGCCGTTGGCCGTGACCTGCCCGTCGCTGGTGAAGACGCGCGCGCCGTCCGTGCTGGCGGTCTCGGTCTCTTCCTGCGCACCGGCCGAACAGGCGGCAAGCGCGACGCCGAGCGCCGCGGCGATCCAGAATTTCATGGTGATCCTCCCCGAATTCTCTCCGGGAGCGAACCTAACGGCGATACGCGGGAAGGGCTAGCTGGCGCGCTTCTTCGGGTTCAGATGCGCGGTCATCCATTTCGATCCGAAACAGACGATGTCGTTGGCGGAGAACAGCTCGGCGCGCGCCCGGCCGACGCGGCCGAACGACGCTTTTCCGCTGGCGAGGAACTCGTTGAGGATGTCGCCGAAATAATCCCCGTCCCACGCGGCGATCCCGTCGGAATCGTCGAGGCTGTCGACATGGACCACGCGCGACCCGGCGTCGTCGGTGATGTGGTACCAGCGCCGGACGCGGCGTTTGTCCGCCACGCCGGCATAGTATTCCGCCAGATGCAGCGCCGTGACCGTGTTCTCGTCAGCCCCGAGGCGCAGGATCTTGCCCTGCTTGTCGCACAGCCGGTCGAGCGGCGAGTCGGGCCCGAGATAGTCGTGCAGGGGAATGTCCCTGACGATGCGCTCCGCGGCCGGTCCGATCGCCGCGAAGCGTGAATCGGGATGCAGTCCGGCGATCACGCCCGGCGTGGTTCGGAACGCCTCGGCCAGGGCTCCGATCTCCGGATCGGCAGGGGCGGTGCGGATGTCGACCGGTGCCTGTGCCTTGAGCGCTTCGACCTGTTCGGCTTCGGGAAGATGCTTCACGGCTTCGCGCGCCGAATGATCGGTGCCGATCACCATCACCATCGTGCCGTCCGGGCCGATCGTGTCGAGGATGGCGCCGATCACGCTGTCCGCCCCGCCCTCGACCGGGCCGATGGCGCGCAGGGACGCATGCACCATGACAAGATCCCCCGGCTTCAGGGAAAGCCGGGAGAGATCCTCGGAAAGATGGGTGCGGGTCGCGGTCATGCGGTCACGTTAAGCCGGTCCGGCGCGCTCGTGACCGCACAAATGCGTGAACAGGGCGAAGTCTATTCGCTTTCGGGCACGAAGACCGTGTGCGTGACCAGCACGCCGATCGCCGGTTCCAGCAGCAGGAGACGCTCGCGCAGACCGGCCTCGTCCGGCCCGTCGATCAGCCCCTGATAGAGGGCGTAATGCCCGTTGCGGTCCATCTGGTAGATCACCCCGGCGGTCAGCCGGCCGGATTCCGCGTCCTGCTCGCCGCCCCAGCAGCCACGGAAGCGCAACTCGTTGCCCGCGCTGTCCTCGACGGTCTGGTCGATCATCGTCGAGGGTACGCCCTCGGCGCAATACATGCCTGACGGCGTCGCGCCCTCCGGGACCGAGAAGAAGGTCGCGCGCATTTCCATGTTGTAGTCGCCCGCCGGGGCGTCGCCATAGGTCATCACGACGGCGAAATGCTCGGCCAGCTCGGCGGCCAACGTCTCGGTATTGATGAGCGCGTAGTGACCGCTCGCCTCGCGTTCGACCGTCTCCGCGGCGAAGCCGGCGATCTGCTGCGCATAGGCGTAGGCGGCCGCGCGGGCCTCGTCGCTGATCTCCTGCTCTGCCTGCGGTGTGACCGGGGCCTGCGCGGTTTGCGCGTCCTGCGTGTCGAGCGCGAGCGCGAGAAGGGCGAGGGATACGAACATGAAAGCCTCCTGATGTCCGGGGGCAGCCTAACGGATCGTCATTCGGCGTCGAGGGCAGGCTGCGGCTCCTGCTCGCCGCGCGCGATCACGGTGTGCCGGACCAGAGGCTCGATCAGGCCCTCGATATTCACCAGACGCTCGCGGATGCCGGCCTCGTTCGTGCCGGACACGCCGCCGCGATACTGGACGTAATAAATGCCGTTGTTGATCTGGTAGATATAGCTGCCGATCAGCTCGCCTTCCTCCTCGCCCTGACGGCCATACGAGCAGATACGGATGTTCAGTACATTGCCGTCCGGATCGGTCGTCGGCTCGTCAACGATCGTGTCGGGCGATCCGGCCATGCAGAAGGGGTATTCGTCGGACTGACCTTCCCGGTTCCGGAAGGCGTTCACGGCATAGTCGAGCGAATAGTCGCCGTCATGTTCGCCTTCGAAATTGATCAGCGCGTCCATTGCCGGAGTAATCCGGGCAATGACGTCGTCGCGGTCGCGCAGGGCGAACACCTCGAAGGGCGAGTTCTCGAACACGGTCTCCGAAAGCCGGACAAGTGACCGGGCCGTGCTCTCCGACCCGTCATCCTCTTCCAGTTCGTCAGACATCTCGGTGAGGTCGCCCATCATGGTGTCGAGCGTTTCGACGAGCTCTTCCGGGGTCAGAACCTGCTCCTCCTGCATCAGAAGCGCGGCGGCCATTGCAATGATGATCATCGGAATCTCCCTGTCCGCCGTGAAATCTGCCCTGCAACTGGCCCGGCGTCGATCCCCTGAACAGGTGGGAGCAAGGCACTGGCCAGCGACCGCGATTTGGCGCTAGAGGGGGGCCATGAATTACCGCCACGCCTTCCATGCCGGAAACTTCGCCGACGTGCTCAAGCACGTCGTCCTGTCGCTCTGCCTCGCGCATCTGAACAAGAAGCCGAAACCCTACCGGGTGATCGACACCCATGCCGGGATCGGCGTCTACGACCTGGCCGGCAACGAGGCGACGCGCAGCCCGGAATGGAAGGAAGGCGTGGGCCGCATCCTTAAGGCCGACCGCCCGGCTGAGGTCGACCGGGTTCTGAAACCCTGGCTCGACATCGTCCGCGCGATGAACACCGCCCAGGATCTGACCACCTATCCCGGCTCGCCGGAGATCGCCCGCCGCCTGACTCGCAAGTCTGACCACATCCATCTGTGCGAATTGCACGAGGCCGACGCGAAGACGCTCGACAAGCGCTACGCGCTCGAAGGCCGGATCAAGGTCGAACGCCGCGACGGCTATGGCGCGATGGAGGGCCTGCTTCCGCCCAAGGAGAAGCGCGGCCTCGTCATCGTCGACCCGCCCTTCGAGCATCGCGACGAGATGGCCCACATGGCCGAGGCCATCAAGGATGCGCTGCCGAAATGGCCGACCGGCACCTATATCTTCTGGCGTCCGCTGAAGGATATGTGGGCGGCGGAGCGCTTCGATACCGGCCTCGCCGAGTGGCTGTTCGACGAGGAATACGCGACGCCGGAGAAGGTGCTGCGCGCCGACCTCTGGGTCCGCGACCTCGAGTCCGAAGGCAAGCTGGCCGGGGCCGGCGTCGTCGTGGTCAATCCGCCCTTCACGCTGGAAGAAGACCTCGTCACCGTGATGCCGTGGCTTTGCGACCTGCTGAAACAGGAGGCCGGAGCGGGCTGGCGCGTCGATGGAGCGTTGGCGGAAGAGGATTTCGAGGGCGAGCCGGAAGCCTAGGCGGCTTCGTCCTCCTCACCGGTGCCGAACAGCCGGCCGCGCTCGGTCCAGAACACGATGGCCAGCGCAATTGCGCCCATCACCGTCTGCCCGGCGATCAGCGGCAGGCCCGTCCCGTTGTAGAGCTGGCCGATCACCGCGCCGATGATCCCGCCCACAACGCCTGTGACGAAGCCATAGGCCGCGCTCGCCGTGCCGGCGATATGCCCGACCGGCTCCATCGCCAGCGCGCTGAAATTCGCCGCGATCAGCCCCAACAGCATCATCGCCGCGGCCAGCAGCGCCGTGTAGAGATAGAATTGCTCGAACCCGGCGATGAGGATCAGCGCATGCAGGGCGCTGATGATCGTGAAGGCGATCAGCGCGCCGTGCGACAGCCGCCGCTGGCCCATACGCCCGACCAGGCGGGAATTGAGGAAGCTCGTCACCGCCATCACGCCCGCAATCGCCGAAAAGGCGAGCGGGAAAGCCCCGCCGAGCGCGAAATGCACGGCGAAGATCTGCTCCGCTGAATTGAGGAAGGCGTAGAGCCCGCCGAAGAACATGCCGCCGGCCAGCGTATAGCCGAGCATCAACCTGTGCTGCGTCGTCTCCCAGAAGGCCTTCAGCGTGGGCTTGAGGCGCAGCGGCAAGCGGTATTCCGGGTGCAGCGTCTCCGGCAGGCGGAAGGTCAGCCACGCGCCGAGCGCCAGCGAGAAGACGAAAAGAAAGACGAAAATCCACCGCCACGGCGCGACGAACAGGATCAGCTGCCCCAGGCCCGGCGCGATGACCGGCACGACCATGAAGACGGTCATCACCATGCTCATCACCTCGGCCATGCGCCGGCCGCTGGTCAGGTCGCGGGCGATGGCGACCGCGATCACGCGCGCTGCCGCCGCCGCGCAGCCCTGCGCGAAGCGGGCCGCCAGAAGCGTCTCGAAGCTTGGCGCGGCGATGCAGACCAGCGTGGCGATTGCGTAGAGGCCGAGCGCGGTCAGGAAGACGCGCTTGCGCCCGAAGGCGTCGGCGAGTGGGCCATAGACCAGCTGCGCCACACCGAAGCCGAGAAGGAAGGAGGAGATCACGAATTGCCGGTCATTGGCGTTTTCCACGCCCAGATCGCTCGCGATCAGCCCCAGCGCCGGCAGCATCATGTCGATGGTCAGCGCCACCAGCGCCATCATCGACACGATCAGGCCGATCAGCTCCCAGAGGGAAACCGGCATGGGCCGCTGGTTGGCGGGGGAAGGGGACATCGGCGCGTCTCCGGCGAAATCGGACGACGCGATGCGCCCGTCACCGTCAGATGCGCCTCTATCGCGATGCGATCAAGGGTTCAGGGATGAAGCGCGCGCGGTTCAGCGGTGAATGGCGAAATCACACATTGAACTTGAAGTGCATGACGTCGCCGTCCTGTACCACGTAGTCCTTGCCTTCCTGGCGCAGCTTGCCCGCCTCGCGGGCACCGGCTTCGCCATTCGCCGCGACGAAGTCGTCATAGGCGATGGTTTCCGCGCGGATGAAGCCCTTCTCGAAATCGCCGTGGATCACGCCCGCAGCGCGCGGCGCGGTCCAGCCCTTGCGGATCGTCCAGGCGCGCGCCTCCTTCGGGCCGACCGTGAAGTAGGTGATCAGGTCGAGGAGGGTGTAGCCGGCGTGGATCATGCGGGTCAGGCCGGTTTCCTCAAGGCCCAGCGCGTCGAGATAATCCTTGCGCTCTTCGGGAGCGAGCACGGCGATCTCGGACTCGATCTTCGCCGAGATCACGACGCAGGGCGCGTTCTCCCCGGCGGCATATTCCTCGACGCGGGCGGAGTGGGCATTGCCCGTTGCCGCGCTCTCCTCGTCGACATTGGCGATGTAGAGGACGGGCTTGGCGGTCAAAAGCTGCAGCATGCGCCATTCGCGGCGCTTGTCGGCAGGCACGTCGGCGCGGCGGGCCGGGCGGCCCTCGCGCAGTTCCGCCAGCGCCAGCTCGATCAGGACGAGCGCTTCCTTGGCGTCCTTGTCGCCGGTCTTGGCCTTCTTCTCGAGATTGGGCGTGCGCTTCTCGAGGCTTTCCATGTCGGCGAGCATCAGCTCGGTCTCGACTGTTTCGAGGTCCGCGATCGGATCGACCCGGCCTTCGACATGGGTCACGTCACCATCCTCGAAACAGCGCAGCACATAGGCCACCGCATCAACTTCACGGATGTTGGCGAGGAATTGGTTGCCGAGGCCTTCGCCCTTCGATGCGCCGCGGACGAGGCCCGCAATGTCGACGAAATTCATCCGCGTCGGAATGATCTCCTTCGACCCGGCGATCTTGGCCAGCACATCAAGGCGCGGTTCCGGCATCGCGACGTCGCCGACATTCGGCTCGATCGTGCAGAAGGGATAGTTGGCGGCCTGCGCCGCCGCCGTCTGGGTGAGGGCGTTGAAAAGCGTCGACTTGCCCACATTCGGCAGGCCGACAATGCCGCATTTGAAACCCATAGCGTCCTCGTTCAGATTTTGCGCGTGCTTATAGAGGGGATGCGCCGTGAGGGCGATAAGCGATTCAGGCCCATTCCAGGGAATAATTCCGGTCAACGCCTTTAGTTGTGAGAGAACACTTTATCCAGTAACAATAGCGATCTTGGAGACGAAAACTGCAATTCCGAAAGGAAGAGTGCGATGGGAAAGAAAACTACATCAAACTGGGAATCTGATGGAAAAAAGTTTGAAAAAGAAGAAGTTATCTATGATGACGGCACGAAAAAAAGTACCACTTGGGAAGTAAAGGGCCAAAACGTCATAACTGGTAAGAATAGAGTAATACGGAGCCAGTCAACCGAGCGCCCGAAAAAATAGTCCTATTGTAGTCGGAGCGCTTTTATTTAGGTGGTGCTATTAGCTCACCAGTCCGGCCACCATTGCCGCGCCGATGGCGAGCATCAGGACCGCCACGACATGGCGCACGAAGCCGAGCGTGACCTTGTCGAGCGTCCGCGCCCCGATCCACGCGCCCGCGAACGCCGCCAGCGTCGCCGCGCCGACCAGCGCCAGGTCCCGGTCCGTGAAGGCCGCATCGCCTGCCATGCCGGCGGCGTAGACCGGCAGGCGCGAGAGATCGACGAGGATGGCGATGATCACGCCGGTCGCGATGAAGGCCTTCGCGTCGAGCCCGGTCTTGATGAGGAAGGCGGAGCGCAGCGCGCCCTGATGGCCCGTCAGCCCGCCGAGAAAGCCCGTGATCACCCCGCCAAGTGGCAGGAAGCGCCGCGGTGCGGCGAGCTTCCGGAACCAGTCCTGCCATTCCAGGAGGGCGAAGACGATCATCAGTACGCCGATGACGAGGCTGGCCGGGGTCGGCCCGAACGTCTGCCCCGCCACCCGCCAGTCGAACACCGGGCCGGTATCGCCCAGCTGGCCAAGAAGCCAGGCGCCGGCAAGGGCCGCCGGAATGGCGGGCAGGCCGAAGCGCAGGACGACGCCCCAATCCGCGCCGCGCCACATCAGCCCGCCCTTGAAGAGGTTGTTGAGCAGATGCACCGCCGCCGTTGCCGCCACGGCGATCTCGGCCGGAAAGAACAGCACGAAGACCGGTAAGAGAAGCGTGCCGAGGCCGAAGCCGGAATAGAGCGTTAGTAGCGAGGCGAAAACGGAGGCGAGGATGACGAGCGCGAAATCCATCCCGTCTGCTCCTGTCAGTTCGCTTCCGGCGTGCCGCCGCCCGGGCCGCTCGTTTCGGGCGCGGGGGCGAGGTGCGTGACTTTCGTCTGGAACGCGTCCATGTCGCCCGCTGCGAGCAGGGGCAGGGCACGCGAGATCGCGTCAAGCAGATTGCCCGCCCATTCCTCGTCGGCTTTGGGAATGTCGGACAGAACCCAGTTCGTGACCTTCGACTTGTCGCCCGGATGGCCGATGCCGATCCGGCCGCGGCGCACGTCCGGGCCGACATGGGAGGCGATCGAGCGCAGCCCGTTGTTTCCGGCATGGCCGCCGCCGGTCTTCAGGCGGAACTTGCCCGGCGCAAGGTCGAGCTCGTCGTGGAAGACGACGATGTCCTCGGGCGGGATCCTGTAGAAGTGCGCGGCTTCGAGAACCGACCGCCCCGCCTCGTTGTAATAGGTCTGGGGCTTCAGCAGCAGCACCTTCACCGGCCCTTTGGGGGTGTCGATACTGCCTTCCGCGGTCATGCCCTGAAAACGCGAACGCCACGGACCGAAATTCCAGTCCGCGGCGATCGCATCAAGGGTCATGAACCCGATATTGTGCCGGTTGCGCGTGTATTTCGCGCCGGGATTCCCGAGACCGGTAATCAGAAGCATGGAACCGCTCCGCTAGGTCCGGTGTGATCCGGCGCGGCGTCGCGGCGGCCGGGACTAGTCTTCCGACTCGCCCTCTTCGCCTTCCGCCGCTTCGACTTCGGCTTCGTCCGCGTCTTCGGACTCTTCGGCTTCGCCGTCTTCCGATTCGACCATCACGCGGGCGCCCTGCAGCGTCGCGATCGTGAAGTCACGGTCGGAGATGGTCGGCGTGACGCCTTCCGGCAGAGACACGTCCGAGATGTGGATCGAGTCGCCGATATCCTTGCCGGTGAGGTCGATGACGATCTCTTCCGGGATCGAGCCGGCCGGGCAGGACAGTTCGACCGCGTGGCGCACGATGTTCAGCACGCCGCCGCGCTTCATGCCCGGGGCCTTCTCTTCATTGATGAAGTGGACGGTCACTTCGACATCAATGACGGTGTCCTGCTCGACGCGGAACAGGTCGATGTGCAGCGGCTCGTCGGTGACCGGGTGGAACTGGACGTCCTTCGGGATTACCGGCTGCTTTTCCTTGCCATGCTCCAGCGTGACCATGTGGGACAGGAATTTGCCCGTATGGATCGCCTTGCGCAGGACGTTCGCCTTGACCGCGATGGAGACAGCGCCACGGTCGCCGCCATAGAGAACGCCAGGCACGAGGCCTTCACGGCGCGCCGCGCGGGCGGCGCCTTTGCCGGTGCCTTCACGCACCTCGACGGGGAGAACGATGTCGCTCATCAGTCCGGTCCTTCGAAAAATTTCGTATCAAACGCGAACGCCGCAGTCTCCGATCGCCCGGAACCGCGGCATCCGAGGTCGCACCGGGTTGCCCCGGCGCGTTTGAGCGGCGGCTAATAGCCGATCCCGGCAGGGCGTGCAACCGTCCCGACACGTGAAAAGCCGGTGCGTCGCAGCACCGGCTTTCCCGTTGACCGCGGGCAAGGGGCCCGCGTCATGGATTGGCGTTATCCGACCGAGGCATACATCTCGTCGGCGGCCGCCATGTATTCGTCCCAGCTCAGCGCGGAATCATTGTCCGTGTTGAACGCGTCGAAACGATAGGCGCGGCCGCTGTCGGACTGCCATTCGCCCCACTCGTCGCGGGAGACCATGCCATTGCCGTCCATGTCGATGGCGTGGAACAGCTGTTCCAGCCGCGACATCCGGTCCATTTCCATGGCGGCGGTCCGGACCATCGGGTCGTCCTCGACCTCGATATCGGCGCGGATGCCTTCGGTTCCGGTCGTGCGGGTATCGCGCTGCCAGTCACCTTGCGGTTCCGGATCGTCGGAGAAGTCTTCCTCGACCCAGTCGTCATTGGTCAGGCGCGGCCCCATCGTACCGGAGGTATCAACGCCGTCATCGTCGTAGAAATCCTCGCTGCGCTGGACACGGTCCTGGCGCGTCGGGCTTTCGTTCATGTAGGCGTTGTCGGGGTCTTCGTATTGCGCGAGCGCCGCCGGGGTGAATGCCAGCGCCGCCACTGCACTCATAAGGGTGATGCGGGTCATGGAATTCGCTCCTTGGTCTGCGCACCAGTATCGGTGCCGTATGCCAAGGCAACGGGACCCCCGGGGGGTGATGTTCCGGAAAATCCGAAACTTTCTCAGTCGAACAGTTTCGAGACCGATTCGTCGTTCGCGATCCGGCGGATGGCTTCGCCCAGCAGCGGCGCGATCGAGATCGCGCGGACATTGTCGCCATCGGCCCCGGCCGACGCCGCGGCGATCGAGTTGGTGCACACCAGCTCGGTCAGTTCCGAATTCCGGATCCGCTCGTGCGCCTTGCCGGACAGAACGCCGTGCGTGACATAGGCCGCGACTTCGATCGCGCCGCGCGCCTTCAGCTCCGCTGCCGCATTGCACAGCGTGCCGCCACTATCGACGATATCGTCGAAGATGATGCAGCGGCGGCCATCGACGTCGCCGATGATGTTCATCACTTCCGACTGGCCGGCCTTCGGGCGGCGCTTGTCGACGATGGCGATATCCGCGCCGAGGCGCGTGGCCAGCGCCCGGGCGCGCACCACGCCGCCGACATCCGGCGAGACGACCAGCAAATTGTCGACCTTGAAATGCTTGTTGATGTCGTCCTCGAACACCGGCGTGACGAAGAGGTTGTCGGTCGGGATGTCGAAGAAGCCCTGGATCTGACCGGCATGCAGATCGAGCGTCAGGACGCGGTCCGCGCCCGCTTCCGCGATCAGGTTCGCGACCAGCTTGGCGGTGATCGGCGTGCGTCCGCCGGTTTTCCGGTCCTGCCGGGCATAGCCGAAATAGGGAATGACGGCGGTGATCCGCTTCGCGCTCGCGCGCTTCAGCGCGTCGATGCAGATCAGCAGCTCCATCAGGTGGTCGTTCGCCGGGTGCGAGGTCGACTGGATGATGAAGATGTCTTCGCCGCGCACATTCTCGTCGATGCGCACGAAGATCTCGCCATCGGAGAAGCGCTGGATTTCGGTCGTGGTCAGCGGGGAGTCGAGATAGTCGGCGATCTGCTTGGCCAGCTCCGGATTCGAGGTTCCGGACATCAGCTTCATCGGAGTGCGCCCCGCCATGGCAACCTCGCTTCGTTTGGCCCGCCGGTCACGTATCAGAGGCGAGCGCTTATTTGAACCGCCAATTCATCCGTGCGCGTCGAATCCCGGCGGTTGTGGCAATCCGGGCGACGAAATCGCGATCACCTTGAACAGTTGGCCCATCTGCTCCGCGTCGGTGAGGCGCCAGAGCTGACGGGCGATCTCGGCCTTGCGCTCCGGATTGGCGCGGAGGAGGGCGGTGGCGCGCACCTCGATCCCCATGCGGATCAGAAAATCGGCCTGCGTCACCGGCCCGTGCACGTCGAGTCCGGCGTCGTTGGCAGCGCGGGCGAGGCTCGCGAAATCGACGCGCGCCGTCAGGTCGGCCGTGCCGGGATCGTCCAGCGGGCCGACCTTCTCATGCGCCTTGATGGCCTGCAGCGTGTCGCCGGATTCGGGTTCGGCCGGGCCGTAATCAATGAAGAGCGCGCGGCCCGGATGTTTGGCGAATCGTGCCGCCAGCGCATCGATCACCTGCCGGTCGCCGGGGCGGAGTTCGACAAGGCTGCCGTCTGGCGCATCGCGCAATTCAGCAGCGATCAGCTCGATATCCGCCGGCGTCAGCTGCGGCCCGGTGCCGAAGGCCAGCCGGCTGTCGTCCTCGGGGTCGAGACCGACCATGCGCTCGCGCCAGACCCCGTCCTGCTTCACGGCCTGCCGCACGGGCAGGCAGTCGAGGAATTCATTGCCGAGGATCACGGCGGGGCCGCCGGGAATCTGTTCCAGTCGATCGGCCCAGCCGGTCATCACGCCGGAAGGGGTCAGCGTGCGGCCCTGAACCATTTTCAGCGCCGCGCTCGCCTCCACAAGCGTCACTTCGACCGCCTCGGCAAAGCCCGGCGCGGCCCGGCCCGCGCGCAGCGCATCGGCCATCATCGCGCCCGTGCCGGGGCCCAGTTCGGCCAGCCGGAAGGGTTTCGGCTGTTTGAGGTCCATCCAGGCCTGCACGCACCACAGCCCGATCAGTTCGCCGAACATCTGGCTGATGACGGGGGCGGTGATGAAATCCTCGCCTGCGCCGATCGGATTCTTGGTCGCGTAGAAGCCGTCGCGCGGATCGAACAGCGCTTCGGTCATGAAGGACGCGATGGAGACCGGACCCTCGCTGGCGATCCGGTCACGTATGCGCTGGCCGACCGGGCTCACGCTTTTTCGGTGTTCTCGGTTTCGCGCACCGCCGGGGCCGGAGCCGGGCCCTTCTTCCACGCCCGCCAGATCAGGAAGGCGCCGATGAAGATCATCGGGATGGAAAGCAGCATGCCCATGGTGACATAGCCCTGCAGCGCTTCGGGCATGTGGCGGTCGGGCTCGCGTACGGTTTCCAGCAGCGCCCGCGACAGGCCGTAGATCAGCAGGAACAGGCCGGCATTCATGCCCGGCCGCGCCAGCGAACGGAATTTCCAGGTCGCGATATTGATCACGGTGAAGATCAGCACGCCTTCCAGCGCCGCTTCATAAAGCTGGCTCGGGTGACGGCAGGCGCCGAGCGGATCGTTCTCGAACCGCATCGCCCACGGCACATCGGTCGGGCGGCCCCAGAGCTCGCCATTGATGAAGTTCGCGATGCGGCCGAAGAACAGGCCGATCGGCGTCACCACGGCGGCGGCATCGCCGACCCGGAACAGGTCCAGCTTGCGGTTGCGGCAGGTGAAGAACAGCGCCAGCGCCACCCCGATCAGCCCGCCATGGAAGGACATCCCGCCTTCCACGATCCCCGTGACGATCCACAGGGGGCGCTCCCAGATCGCGTCGATCTGATAGAACAGGACATAGCCGAGCCGACCGCCGCCCACGACGCCGATCGTGACCCACAGGAGGAGGTCGTCGATATCCTCGACATTGAAGGGCGTGCCACGCGGGGGAACGCCCTGCGGTACATAGAGTTTCGGCCGCCGCGACAGCGCCACCATATAGCGCCAGCCAAGCAGCAGGCCGGCGATATAGGCCACCGCATACCAGCGCAGCGCAAACGGCCCGATCTGGAAGATCACCGGATCGATCAGCGTGAAAGGCGGCAGACATTCATTCATGGCGCGTCCGGTGCTTGTGTGCGGTTCGCCGCATTGCGTCGGCGGGTCAGGCAACGCATATAGGAGGCGGAACACTTAGCCAATGGCACCGGTATGCAGACCCGTAATCCGCTTCTCAACGATTTCGCCGAGCTGATGAGCGATGCCTTCGCGGCCGCACAGGCTGCGGGCGACGAGGCGAAGACCGCGTTCAAGGCGCAGATGCGCCGTGCCCTGGCCGAGATGGATCTCGTCGAGCGCGAGGAGTTCGAGGCCGTCAAGGAAATGGCGGCCAAGGCCCGCGCCGAGGCCGATGTACTCGCCAAGCGTGTCGAGGCGCTTGAAGGCGGCGCGAAACCGGCTGCCAAGTCGGGGGCCAAGCCCGCGGCGAAAGCGGCGGCGAAATCCGCCAAGCCCGCCGCCCGGACCCGCCCGCGCTCTGCCTCGCGCAACCCGCCGGCGCGCAAGGCTGCGAAGCCGAAAAAAGACTGATCCCGTTTTTCATCCACAGGCCCGTCCGGCGGCGCAGTTGCGTGCGTGCCGGTAACGGCCCTACCGTCTTGCTGTCGCGCGCGATTCGACCGCGCGCCTAGGAGGGGAACCCGATATGGAACTGGCTCCCGAATTCACCACGACGATCATCGACCCGCTCGATTCCGTCGAACAGGCGGTGATTGCCGAACAACTGCCCTATGAACGCGATGACGCGGGCGAGCTCCACATGAGCGCGCCTGGCGCGTGGCGCGATCACCAGATCTGGTTCGCATGGCGGCCGGAACTGGAGGCGATCCATATCTGCTCCAGCCTCGATCTGAAGACGCCGCCGAACCGCTTCCGCGAAGTGTGCGAGCTGGTCTCGCGCCTCAATGAAAAGCTCTGGTTCGGCCATTTCGACGTCTGGGCCGAGGATGGCGGCATTCTCTATCGCCACGCCATTCCCCTGCCGCACGGCGAATCCCTGTCGCCCGGTCAGGCCGCGGCGCTGATCCAGGCCGCCCGCGAAGCCGGCGACCGCTTCTACCCGGCCTTCCAGTATCTCGTCTGGGGCGGCAAGTCGGTCGAGGAAGCCGCGCAGGCCGCGATGTTCGAAACCGCCGGCGAAGCATGAGCGACCCTGCAAGACCCGGACGTACCGTTCTGATCGGAGCGGGCCGCATGGGCGCGGCCCTCGCCTCCGGCTGGCTGCGCAAGCGCGGTGCGGTCGATGCGGAAAACCTGCTGATCGTCGATCCGGGCCGCAATGAGACATGCAAGGCGCTGGTCTCGAAATACGGGCTGAAGCGCGTGCCCGAACTTGGCCCGCGCATGGCGAAGGACGTGTCGACCGTCGTCCTCGCCGTGAAGCCGCAGCAATTCGACGAGCTGGGTCCGAAACTGGGGGAAATCCTCCCGGAGGACGCCGCCGTGATCTCGGTCATCGCCGGCATCTCGATCCGCCGCCTGAAAAGCGCGCTGGGCGAACGCCCGATCGTGCGCGCCATGCCCAATACGCCCGCCGCGATCGGCAAGGGGATCACCGTTGCCGTCGCCAGCGACGCCCCCGCTGCGGTCAAGCGCCAGGCGGAAAAGCTCCTGAAGGTCGGCGGTCCGGTCGAGTGGATCACCGATGAGCGCCATATGGGCGCGGTCACTGCGGTGTCTGGTTCCGGCCCGGCCTATGTCTTCTTCATGGTCGAGGCACTGGCCGGGGCGGGCTTCGCCGAAGGCCTGCCGCGCGAACTCGCCGAACGCCTCGCCCGCGAAACCGTGATCGGCGCGGCCGCGCTTCTGTCTGAAAGCGACCAGAGCCCGGCGGAGCTGCGCCGCGCGGTCACCTCGCCGGGTGGCACGACCCAGGCCGCGCTCGACGTGCTGATGACCGGTCTGCCGGACCTGATGCGCAACGCCGTCGCTGCCGCCGAACGCCAGTCCCGCCGCCTCGGCGGCGACAATGGTCGGTAACGTCACCACACGCCGGTGATCGGCTCGCCCTCGTAGAGTTCGGCAATCCGCCGCCTTGCGCCGCCGACGATCCCGTCGGGCAGGGCGGTGGGGTGGAACCACCCCGTTTCGGCGATCTCGTGATGCGCCGTCATCGCGCAGTCCGACCACTCGCGCACCCGGAAGACGGCGACATGATCGCCGCGGAAGACGGCCTCGTTGGAATAGACGCCGACGAGTTCGGGCGTGCCGGCCGGGTCGATCCCGGCCTCCTCGCGAAGCTCCTTGCGCAGGGCGTCATAGATCGTCTCGCCGCGCTCCACGCCGCCGCCCGGGAAATGCCAGCCCGCGACATAGGTGTGCTTCACCAGGAGGATTTCTCCGGCCGGATTCTCGACGATGCCGCGCACGCCCAGCGTCATGCCGCGCTGGATTCGCCACCATCGCTGGATGAAGGGCCGGATCAGCGGTTCGGCGCGTGTTCTGAAATTCACCGGATTTCCTTCAAAAGCCTGCGCCACCCTGCTAGCCCGGACGCCGTGTCCGGGTTATGAACCCTGCCACGTCTGTCTGTTTTGTGTGAGGAAATCCGCATGGCCGCCCTTGTCGTCTTCGGTGTCTGCTTCGGCGTTTTCGCGCTTCTCAACCTGATCGAATACAAGCGTCTCGACTAGAGCCCTGTACGGCTTGACCTCATGACGCTGCTTGCAGCTTTCGCGCTCATTCTCGCCGGCATCGTCGCCTTGCTGTTCGGCGGGGACTTCCTGATTCGCGGTGCGACCTCGCTCGCGAAGAAATGGAATGTGCCGTCTCTGCTGATCGGCCTGACGATCGTCGCCTTCGGCACGTCGGCACCCGAACTCGTCGTGTCGATCGACGCCTCGCTGTCGGGTTATCCCGGCCTCGCGGTCGGCAATATCGTCGGCTCGAACATCGCCAACGTGCTGTTCGTGCTCGGCCTGCCAGCGATCTTCGGTGCGATCGCGACGAACGCCCCGGGCGTGAAACGCAATGCGTTCTTCGCGCTCCTCGCTTCCGGCGCTTTGATCTGGGCGGCCTGGGATGGCGGCATCCAGCTCTGGGAAGGCGGCGTGCTGGTCGCGCTCGTCATCCTCTTCGTCGGCTATATGGGCGTGCTGGCCCGCAAGAAGCCCGACGATCCCTCGCTCGCCGAACTGATCGAGGTCGATGAAGGGCCCGGCCTGCCGAATTCCGGCGCGGCCATCGCGCTCTTCCTGATCGTCGGCCTCGTCGCCCTGCCGCTCGGCGCGCACATGATCGTCTCGGGCGGCACGCGCGCCGCCGAACTGCTCGGCGTACCGGACGCGGTGATCGGCCTCACGGCCGTGGCGATCGGCACGTCCCTGCCGGAACTCGCCGCCGTCATGGTGGCCGTCATGCGCCGCAATGCGGAGCTGGCAATCGGCAATGTGCTCGGCTCGAACATCTTCAACGTCTTCGCCGTCGGTGGCGGTGCATCGCTAGCCGTCGGCCTGACCGGCGGCACGCTCGCCGTGCCCGAACAGATCATGGCGTTCGACGTCTGGGTCATGCTGGCAGCCGCCGTGATTCTGGCGCTCTGGGTGTTTGCCGGCCGCGCGGTCGGACGCCTGACGGGTCTCGTCTTCTTCGGCGCCTACGCCGTCTATATCGGCGCGCTGGCCTGGATGAACCCGGTCGATTTGACGGCCGTCGGCAGCCAGATCGAAACCGAACTGGAAGAGGTTTCCGAATGATTCGCACAATCGCCGTCCTCGCCGCGCTCGGCCTGACGGGCGCGGCCCATGCCGGTCCCGACGATTTCAGCTACGGCCCGGTGTTCGACAGCTACGGCCGTGTCGCGGACATTCCGGATGCCGAGGCCCTGCCGGCCGATACGGTGCTGCGCGTTGCCTTCGATATCGCAGAAGGCGCGGATCCGGGCGAGGTCAGCCGCCGGATCGACAGCGCGGCGCGCTTCATCAACATGCATGCCCGCGCCGGGCTCGAGCCGATGAATGTCGAGGTCGCCATCGTGCTGCACGGCCGTGCGGCCTGGGACGTCACCAAAGCGGATTGGTATGCGGCGCACCAGGACGGCGCGGAAAATGCCAATGCCGAACTCGTCGCGCAGCTGATCGATCTCGGCGGCGTGCGATTCTTCGTCTGTGGCCAGACGGCGGCCTATTACGACATCACCGGCGACGATTTGCTGCCGGGCGTCCAGATGTCGCTGTCGGCGATGACGGCACATGCCCTGCTGCAACAGGACGGCTACACGCTGAACCCGTTCTGACGGACGGCTACTTCTTGCGGAAGCGCGTCAGGCCGACGGATTCGGCCTCCTTGTAGACGTCCATCTTGCGGGTCGTGACGGCCGCGGCCAGCACCGCGTCGGGCATCAGCGCGGCGTCGAGGACCGCACCGCACAGCGTCTCCTGCAGATCGAACTTCCGGTCGTTCAGCTCGCGGATCGCGTTGAACAGATAGTCGTAGTCGACGACGGTCTCGATCCGGTCGGTCCCGTCCCAGCCTTTCGCCGACACGACGGTCACCACGTCGATACGCACCCGCTGGCGGCGGCCGCGCTCGTGGTCGTGAATGCCGATCTCGACGTCCACAACGACGCCGTCCAGCCGGTAGACGAACACGTCATTGCCGCCGGACTGGGTCAGGGCGTCTTCGATGATCTGGGCGAGGTTCACGGTTTGGCATCCTTCCGCACGGCGGGGTCGAACATCACGTCACGATTGCGGGAGTCGAAATGCTGCCCGCCGTCGACCAGCAGGGTCGACCCGGTAAAGGACGGCGTGTCGAGGATGAATTGCAGCGCGCGCACCAGGTCTTCCGGTGTCGAGCCGCCCTGCATCGGATTGTGTGTATGGGCCCGCTCGAACTCTTCTTCGGTCTGGTCCCCCGAAGGCAGGGTGATGCCCGGTGCCAGCCCGCACACCCTCACGTCCGGCGCGAAGCTGCGCGCCAGCAATTCCGTCGCACCGTGCAGGGCCTGTTTCGCGACCGTGTAGGAAAAGAAGTCCGGGTTCAGATTCCAGAGCTTCTGGTCGAGCATGTTCACGATCACGCCGCTGTCCCGGCCCATGCCGCGATGCGGCCGGGCGAAGGCCTGGGCGAGCAGGACAGGGGCTTTCAGGTTGAGGTCGAGCGTCCGGCTGAACTGTTCGGGATCGATCTCTCCGGGCTGATCGTATTCGAACATCGACGCGGAATTGACCAGAAGCCTCATCGGCCCGAGCCGCGATACGAGCCCGTCCATGAAATCCGGCACGCCGCGCCAGTCCGTCAGGTCGAAGCCGGCGCACTCTGCCGACATGCCGTTTGCGGCAAGCGCGTCTGCAAGCGCTTCGCCGCGATCAACCGATGCGTTCGCATGGATGACGACGTGAAACCCTTGCTCGGCGAGCGCCCGCACGAACACTTCGCCCAGCCGGCGGGCACCTCCGGTCACGAGGGCAACGGGATTCATGCTGTGTCCTTCTCCGAAACGAACAGCTGGGGCGCATCGCCGACCACTGCGCGCAGGAAGAAAAGCAGGTCCTGGGCGTAATAGAGCTGCTGGCGCGACGAGATCAGAAAGGCGTCATCGAGTTGCCGGATCAGGACGACCGACCAGCAGGGAAAGCCGGGAGCATCGGACTCGCCGATGGCGGGATTGACCTTGTAGCCTTCTGCCGCCGCACCTTCGATCGAGTGCCGGAGCGCATCCAGTATCGCCTCGCGCTCACCCCGATCCTTCGGGACATAGAGCACGATATTGATCTTCCGCACATTGAGTTCTGCCTTCATCCAGACGCGGAAGCCGCGCTCACCGGGCAACTCGATGTCATAGAGCGCGATGCAGCTGTCGGCGTTCTTGCGCACCCTGACCTTCGTCTTCGGCGCAATGCGCCGGCTGCGGCGGGACGTGCCCGGATCGGAAAAGGCGGGCTGCGGATTGTCGAAGAAGGCGAGGGTCTGCGGCAGAAGCCGGGTCAGAAAGGCATCGGTCCGGTGCCTGAGATGGGCCGCGTCGCCCTGCGCGAACGACACGACGAAGACGATCAGCAATAGCGGCAGAAGAACGCCGATGAGGTAGAAGGAAGCCTCGATCCAGTCGGGTCTTTCGGCACTGTCGAGCAAGGCCCCGATGGTGAGAAACAGGCAGAAGCCAAGCAGCGTCGTCAGGGCGAGAACGATCAGCGTCCGCACCCAGGGTGGCACGAAGACATTCGCCAGATTCTGGAAGAGTTCCATTGCGCTAAGACGCCTCGCTCGGTTGCGAACCCTATCTAGCGCGTTGCGCGGTCGCGGCAAAACGGGGCATGGGTTCGACGCGCTCTGCACCGAGACGCTTGCCTGCGCTTGTCACCAGAGCAATCCTCTGCGTCATGTTGCTACCTCTGGTTCTCGTCGCTTCATTGCAGTCCTCGACCGGTCCCGATCTGGACACCGCAGACAGATACATAGAGGCCTGCCGCGCCGCCGTCATCGACGCGCATCCGCCGGTCGCTCAGATCACAGTCGAAGGCCTGCCGATCTACTGCTTGTACGACGGGATACTGGAAGACCCGCGTATTCATGGAGACCTGGTCGACGGCGTCGGCAACTGGGCGCCGGATGGACTGGTCGTGCGCTCGGTGGGTGGCGCGGTCGGGGATTGGCTCGACCTGATCTGGGCACTCGACCCGCCCTTCGATTTCATCATCGTCGATGGGGCCTGCTTTTCGAGTTGCGCTAACTACGCCTTTGCCGCGGCGCATCGCCGGATCGTGCCCGAGGGCGGGGTGGTGGGCTGGCATGGCGGTCCGACCGCGAACGAGGAGTTCATGCGCCACTGGATCGTCCGGAACGAGCCACCCGGAACGGTGCCGAGCGAAGCCGACATGGCACGAGTCCTGGAACTGGGGCGGCGAACCGAAGACCTCTATGCGCTGACCGGAGCGAGCACGCGAATACTCGAGGACACACACAACCCGGACCTGCCGACTTTCTCGGTCCTTCGCGCGCGCCTGTTCACCCGCGAACCCGAAGACGGAAGGTATTCCGGACTGACCGCCTTTCCTCCGGACATCCTTGAGCGCTGTTATGGCTTCACGGGACTTGAGGACATGACCCATGTCGGGAATGACCGGGATGCGTTTCGCTGGGCACGGAATCTGGGGCCGGGCTTCTATCTCTTCACCCGCACCGACACGACCGACGAGCGCGGCTGTCCGGTGACGGACCATGACCGCGGACGCTGACGGAAGGTGCGAAACGCCTTATCTAGAGGCTTATGAAAGCCTCCCGTCCCGAACGCCCGCCGATCGAAGCGGCCGACAGACCCGCCCCAATGCCCGAGGGCGCGGCGAAGCTGTCCGGTCCCGACATCATTGCGGGCTATGTGAAGAACCTGCCCGGAAAGCCGGGGGTTTACCGCATGTACGGGGAGGATGGCGAGGTTCTCTATGTCGGCAAGGCGCGGAACCTGAAAAACCGGGTCTCGAACTATGCGAAGTCCGGCGGGCACACCAATCGCATCGCGCTGATGATCGCGCTGACGCGCTCGATGGAATTCGTCGTGACGGCGACAGAGACCGAGGCGCTGTTGCTGGAAGCGAACCTCATCAAGCGCCTGAAGCCGCGCTTCAACATCATCCTGCGCGACGACAAATCCTTCCCCTACATCCTCGTGCGGAAGGATCACGGCGCGCCGCAAATCCTGAAGCATCGCGGCGCGCGGAAAGCCAAGGGCGAGTATTTCGGCCCCTTCGCCAGCGCCGGGGCGGTGAACCGCACGCTGAACACGTTGCAGAAGGCCTTCCTCCTCAGGACCTGTTCCGACAGCGTTTATGAGGGCCGAACGCGGCCCTGCATGCTCTACCAGATCAAGCGTTGCGCCGGCCCGTGCGTCGATCTCGTCTCGCTGGATGACTACCGCGAACTCGTGGGCGAGGCGGAGGCCTTCCTGCGCGGGAAGTCGAACACGCTGCGCGAGGAGCTAAGCGCAAGGATGCAAGCCGCCTCCGAGAATCTCGATTTCGAGACCGCGGCCCGCCTGCGTGACCGCATCCGCGCCATCGCCGCCGTGACCACCGACCAGGGCATCAATGCCGAAGGCGTGGAGGAGGCGGACATTGTCGCGCTGGCGCAGGAAGGCGGGAAGAGCTGCGTCCAGGTCTTCTTCTACCGGGCGGGGCAGAACTGGGGGAACCAGTCCTTCTTCCCGCGCCATGAACAGGACAGCGCGCCCGAAGACGTGCTCTCGGCCTTCATCGCGCAATTCTATGACGACCGTCCGGCGCCGGGCCTGATCCTGACGTCGCACGCCCTGCCGGAAGGTGAGCTGATCGCCGAGGCGCTGACGCTGAAGACCGGCCGCAAGGTCACGGTTCATGCGCCCTCGCGCGGCGAGAAGCGCAAGCTGGTCGAGCAGACGCGGCGCAATGCCGAGGAGGCGCTGTCGCGCCGTATGTCGGAAACCGCGACGCAGACCCAGCTTCTGAAAGGCGTGGCGAAAGTCTTCGGCCTTGCCGAACCGCCGCAGCGGATCGAGGTCTACGACAACTCCCACATCCAGGGCACGAATGCGCTGGGCGCGATGATCGTCGCGGGGCCGGAAGGCTTCACGAAGAACCAGTATCGCCGCTTCAACATGAAGCCGGAGGATGTCGGCACGAATGACGACTTCGCGATGATGAATGCGATGCTGAAACGCCGCTTCTCACGCATGCTGAAGGAAGCCGATCAGGGCGCACCAGTCCCGGACCTCGTCCTGATCGATGGCGGCAAGGGCCAGCTTTCGGCGTCCCGCGCCGTCATGGAAGAACTGGGCCTGTCGGACATTCCGCTCGCCGCCATCGCCAAGGGACCGGAGCGCGATGCGGGCCGCGAGGCCTTCTACATGGACGGCCGCGCGCCGTTCAAACTGCCGATGAATGATCCGGTGCTCTACTATCTCCAGCGCCTGCGCGACGAGGCGCACCGCTTCGCGATCGGCGGCCACCGCGCCAAGCGCGAACGCGCGATCCGGGATAACCCGCTCGACGGGATTCCCGGCGTCGGTCCGTCGCGAAAAAAGGCCTTGCTGGCGCATTTCGGATCGGCCAAGGCGGTGAGGGGGGCGGCGCTTTCCGACCTTGAAGGGGTGGAAGGTGTCTCCAAAGCCATGGCAAAACGCATCTATGACTGGTTCCGCGATGCTTAGATCCCTGCCGAATGCCCTGACCGTCCTGCGTATGGCGTCGGCGCCGGCCGGGGCGGTGCTGATGATCCTCAGCTATGGCAGCAGCGAGGGCCGGCCCTTCGCAGGCATCGACCTGTCGGCCTTCCAGCATGAGGCGGACGCGCTGGCACTGGGCGCGATGATCCTGTTCGTTCTGGGCGCGCTGACGGACCTGTTCGATGGCTGGCTGGCGCGCGCGCTCAATGCCGTGACGCGGGCCGGGGCCTTGCTCGACCCGATTGCGGACAAGGTCTTTGTGGCCTTCTGGCTGTTCGTCTGGGTCTGGATCCTGCCCTTCAACCTGATGATCGTCGTGCCCGCCGCCGCCATCATCGCGCGCGACATCGTGCTGACCGTGATCCGGCTTCAGCGCCTGGGGCAGGACTCCGTCCCCATCCCCGTCAATTTCGACGCCAAGATGAAGACGACGGCGGAATTCATCACCCTGGCCTTGCCCTTCGTGGCCGGCCTGCTGGCCGTCAACGGCATCGGCCTGACGGACTGGTTCTTCATCGAGATCTGGATGTCCTTCCTCTGGTTCTCCGCTGCGCTCAGCCTCTACACGGCGATCCGCTACCTCCTGCCCCGGAAGCGCGCATGAACGCTCCGGCGGACACCGAGCCGCACCTTCTCATCGTCGATGACGACGACCGCATCCGCTCGCTGCTGAAACGCTTCCTGGCCGAGCGCGGCTTCCGCGTGACCACCGCGCCCGACGGGGCGAAGGCGATGTCGCTGATGAAGGGGATGGAATTCGACCTCCTCATCCTCGACGTGATGATGCCGGGCATGGACGGGTTCGAATTGACCGGGGCCGTCCGGGAAAAGGGCGATGTGCCGATCATCCTGCTGACGGCGCGCGGCGAGGCCGATGACCGCATCAAGGGGCTGACTCTCGGCGCGGACGACTATCTGCCCAAGCCGTTCGAGCCCGAAGAACTGGTGCTGCGGATCCGCTCCATCCTGAAGCGCGCGCGGCCGACCGGACCGGCGCACGCCAAGGTGCGCTTCGGCGGCTGGGAATTCGATCTGCAGCAGGAAACCCTGTCGAAGGGCGGCGCGCGGACCCGCCTGACCGGCGGGGAAACCGCGCTTCTCTCCGCGCTCGCCGCGACCCCGTCGCGCGCGGTCAGCCGCATCGCCCTGTCGGAAAAGACCGGCGGCGGCGAACGCGCCGTCGACGTTCAGGTCACCCGATTAAGGCGCAAGATCGAGCGCGACCCGCGCCAGCCCCTGCACATTCAGACCGTGCGCGGGGAGGGCTACAAGCTGATCGCCGACGCCGTGTTCGAGGATAGGGGCTGATCGTGGGACCGCTGAAGCGATACCTGCCGAAAGGCCTGTTCGCGCGGTCGATGCTGATCTTCGTCCTTCCGGTGATGATGATGCAGGCGCTGATCGCCTGGGCCTTCTTCGAAGAGCATTGGGAGACGGTGACCAGCCGCCTGTCGGAAGGCGTGGCGGGCGATGTCGCGATGATGACCCTGCTGTTCGAACAGGTCGGCGAGGACGAGGCGGCTTTCGCGCCCTATGCCCGCAATGCGCGGGAGACGATGCGCCTCGACGTCGATTTCCGCCCCGGCGACACCCTGCCGACGAGCCGAAGGACCTCCTTCTTTCGAACGCTCGATCGCACGCTGCGCCGCGCCCTGACGGCGCAGATCGACAAGCCGATCTGGTTCGACACCACCCGCTATCCGCAATATGTCGACATCCGCGTGCAGACCGATACCGGCGTCTTGCGCTATATCGCCTTCCGCGAGCGCGTCTTCGCGACGACCGGGCACATCTTCATCCTGTGGCTGTTGGGCGCCACGGCGATACTCACACTCATCTCCGTCATCTTCATCCGCAATCAGGTCAAGCCGATCCGCCGGCTGGCCGACGCGGCGGAGCAGTTCGGCCGCGGCCAGGACGCCGACTGGTTCAAGCCGGCCGGCGCGCGTGAAGTGCGCCAGGCCGCCCATGCCTTCCTGGAGATGCGCCGCCGCATCCAGCGCCATATCGACCAGCGCACCGGCCTGCTTGCCGGGGTCAGTCACGACCTGCGCACGCCGCTGACGCGCCTGAAACTCCACCTCGCCCTGATGCCGGAAGGCCCGGACCGGGAGGAGGCGCGCCGCGACGTCTCCGAGATGGAGCAGATGCTGGAGGAATATCTGACCTTCGCGCGCGGCGAGGCGGGCGAGGAGACACAGGTCACCGACCTGTCCGCCCTCGTCGCCGAAGCCGCGGCCGATGCCGGGCGGACGGGCGCGAAGATCGATCTGAAGTCCGCCGAGGCGGTCGAGGCCGCGGTGCGGCCCGGCATGGTCAAGCGCGCGGTGGCGAACCTCGTCGCCAATGCCGCCGCGCATGGCGAGCGGGTCGCGATCAGCCTCAGGCGCGCGGGCAGCCGCATCGAGATCCTTGTGGACGATGATGGCCCCGGCATTCCACCCGAGCGCTATGAGGAGGCGTTCAAGCCCTTCTCCCGCCTCGACGAGGCGCGCAACCAGAACCGCTCCGGCGTCGGACTGGGCCTGGCCATCGCCCGCGACGTGGCGCGCAGCCATGGCGGCGACGTGACGCTGAGCGAGAGCCCGATGGGCGGTCTGCGCGCCAGCCTGTCGATACCGGGCGGCTGAACGACAAACGCCCCGGCGCCTGGGAGGGAGATCGGCAGCCGGGGCGAGTTTGGTCGTCACTCGAAGGGAGATGTGTGCGCCCTCGAGGATTCTTCCGCTTAAGGAGATTGGCGGACCGGATCCCCTGCGAGGGATGAGTGGGAAGCCGGCCCGCCTCTCAAGGAGCGCACGCTGTCGAACCTAGGGTCTGGCCGCTGAACGCCGCCTGACGGTTCGCATCTTTGTTTCGCCACGCTTGCGGCGGGCCCGCCATTCTCCTGTCAGGGGAGGGACATCGGGAGAATTCGTGTTTCCGGTTTGCCCAGACGTTTAACCTGTGGTTAACTTTGCGGTACGCGCCGGGGGGCGGTGCAAAAAGGACCGGAGTTTCTGATCCTCATGAAACGACTTCTCATTGCCACCGCACTGGCCGGCCTGATGGCCGGACCCGCGCTCGCCGACGGTATGGACAATGCCGTGGGCAACACTGTTCGCGTGATCGTCAACGACGCCGGCAACGGCTTCGACGCCTATTTCGACGCCGACGGCGCCTATTCCGACAGCCTCGGGCGCTCCGGCGCCGGCTGGACGGCCTCGGGCAACGAACTCTGCATCAACCCGCCCGACGGCGCGATGAACGAGGACGGCAGCCCGGCCCAGTCCAATTGCGGCCCTTGGAACCCCGATCTCGCAGTCGGGGACAGCTGGCAGACCGACGGCTGGGGCGACGGCACGATCACCATCACGATCCTGGAAGGCCGCGGCCACGACGCGCCGACACCGCCTTCCCAGTAACGACTTCGCGTAACTACCCCTCCATCTCGGGGCGGCCCCTACTCCTCACGGACAAAGGGCCGCCCCTTTTGTTTGTGCGTGTGAGGTGGGGGGGCCATTTCTTCCTTCTCCCCTCGGGGGAGAAGGTGGCCGAAGGCCGGATGAGGGGTTTTCTAAAAGTCACCCCTCACCCCGGCCCTCTCCCCCGAGGGGAGAGGGGGAAGGTCGCGCCTAATCCCCACCCCCACCCGCGCCGCCTATCCTCGCGGGCATGACACGCCCCGATCGAGAGACGATCCACGCCGCCCTTCGCGCGAAGGGCTACACGCTGTTCGAGAGCCCGAGGGGCTATGACCTCAACATCGTCGCGGTGCGATCCAGCGAACCGGAGCCGGGCACCTTTGACGACTGGCTGACGGTGAACTGGCGGGCGGGGGAGGGCTGGCAAGGCCTAGCCTTCCCCGTCACCACCGATCCGGGGCGGCACTGGCTCGACCACCCGGTGCACCCCGCCGGCACGGCGGTGCTGATCCCCGGCCAGTACCGGTCGAGCCACCGCATCGCGAAACACAAGGGCCGCTATGACGCCCTCTGCCAGCGCCCCGGCCGCGCCCTGCCGGTCTGGCGGAATGGCATGCGCCATGAGGACGGGTATGGCCTCAACCTCCACCGCGCCGCGGCCAGCGGCACGACGGCCCGGGTCGGGCGCTGGTCGGCGGGCTGCACCGTCTTCGCCAATGCAGAAGACTTCGCGCTCTTCATGGGCGTCTGCCGCATCGCCGCGCGGCTCTGGGGCAATGCCTTCACCTATACCCTGCTGGAGGTAGGGGATTTGTCCTGACCCCTCACCCCTGACCCCTCTCCCCCGAGGGGAGAGGGGAATCCTTCTCCCCTTGGGGGAGAAGGTGGCCGAAGGCCGGATGAGGGGTGACCAGGCAATCCGGAACCCCCTTGCCCCCACGAACGCTTTTCCCCTCAGACACGAAGCCGGGCGCGGCCCGTTTCTTGCCATGTTAGGCTGGTTGGATACCGGGGACTGAAGAAGGGGTGCATTCCATGGGCATGATTTTTGGACGGGTCACATCGACCTCGGTCACGCTGTTTCTGGCCTTCGTGCTGGCGCTGGCCATGCTCGTCTCCCTCGGGCTTTACGCGCCGCACGTCCTCAACTGGGTGCTGAACGGCGCGGAGATGGTCGAGGACTGGCTCACCCACACCGCCTTGCCCGACCGCTACAACAACTGGATCCGGCTCTTCCTGGGCGACGAACAGCTCACCTTCCTCTTCTTCACCATCATCGCGCGCATCATCGTCGCGATCGTCGGCACCCTGTTCTCCGCCATGCTCTTCCCGAAGGAAAAGCCGGCCTACGAGAAGAGGTTCGGGTAGGGATTTATCCGTCACTCCCGCGCAGGCGGGAGTCCAGAACGACGCTTCCGCTGGATTCCCGCCTTCGCGGGAATGACGAGACCTACTCCTCCTCCCCCTCCGCCCATTTCTCCGGCCGCCAGGGCCAGAGCAGCGCCGCGCGCGGCACGACGGGGTAGGTGCCGCCATCGGCCATGGGCAGGCCGGATGCGCCCAGATGCTCGCAGGTGATGATCTCCCCGGGCCGCGGCGGCTCGGGCATTTCCTCGGGGTGGGCGGGATAGTGTTCGGCGTTCAGCCGCTGCGCCCGGATCCGCGTGAGGCGATAGCCGATGATCAGCCGTGCCTCGTCGAGCGACAGCCCGCTTGTCCCGCGTTTCTTGTCTTCCCCCTCCGGCTTCGGCAGGGCGGCGAGCGCCTTCGCGGCGTCCAGCATCCGCTCCGACAACCGCATCGCCAAATCCGCACCGCGAAGATCGCCCGCCTCCATCAGCGCCCGCGCCGCGCGCAGCGCCTTCTCCCCGCTCGCCCGCGCCTCCTCCGGCGTCATCGCCGGGGCGGGGGTGTCTTCGTCGGTATGGGCTGCGGTGTTTCTCCCCCCGCTTGCGGGGGGAGTGCCCCGGACCCGGTCCGGGGCGAGGGGGGGAGACCCGGCGTCACTGAAATTCCCCCCTCCGTCGGCTTCGCCGCCACCTCCCCCGTGAACGGGGGAGGAAACCGGGCCCGCCTCCTCGATCGCGCGTTTGTACCGCTCGCGTGCCAGGTCGCGGCCGCGCCAGCCGCCCTCCGCCGCCCAGCGATAGAGCGTCGAGGCCGGCAGGCCGAGCGCCTGCGCGGTCTCGGTCACGCTCGCCCCGCCCGCGCGCATCTCCCGCGCCCGGGCTTTCAGCGCGTCGGTTTCCTCGGGGGTGCGTATGGGTAAGGGCATGTAGGGGAGGATAGGCCGCGCGAGGGCAGGGGCGCGTAAGGCCGTGACGGTTGAATTGCCCTCCCCCTTGAGGCTTCGGCCCGACCCATTGGGCGAAACGCTCCAGTGGAGCGTTTCGAGGGGAGAAGGGCCGGGAGGCTGAGCGTCAGCCAGCCGACCGGGGTGGGGGTATCAAGCGCGCCGTCACCCCACCCCGCTCCCCTTCAAGGGGAGGGGAAGGCAGCTCCTGAATCGAAAACCTCTCTGCCCCGGCCAAGCCTGTCCCCGCTAAGGGGGGGGGATGCCGGGGTCTACCCACGCTTCCGGGTTACCCGCCTGCTCCGGTAGGTCCCGGCACAAGGCCGGGACAGGCGGCTCGAACAGGCGGTCGTTGGCGTTGTTCCTTCGCGATGGATTTTTTATTCCTTGAGAAGCAAATCTAACGTGGCATTTTTCGTTGCTGACAAGACATAAGCGAAATGCCGGGCCCTAGTCAGCGAGACGTGCAGCAGTCGCCGTGTTTCCATGTAGGGCGGATCCGGGTCTCTTGCCCGAAAAGTCCGGTGCTGGTCTTCGACAAGCAGGACTGCATCGTATTCCCGGCCCTTCAGTTGATGCATCGTCATGACGCTGATGCTCGAAGCCTCGCGATGGCTGTCTGTTAACTGGTCTTGAAGGATCGCATTGTCCAACGCGGTTTCGGCGCCGGTGTATGTTCCAGTTTGCTTCCACAATTCCGCCAATTGCTCCTCGATTGCTGATCCACGCCTCAATAATCGGAGATATCGAGCATGATCTCCTGTGCGTTTTAGTTCGTCCGCGTCAGCCTGCTCCAAGGCTCGGCGGATCAGGAGCCAGTCTTCGGTCGGTGAACCTGAAAATCCGTTGGCGTCGATCGCATCAAATGCGGCCGACAGTGCCGTGACGCATTTCGTGCTCGGCACCTTTCCGTGGCGACACTTTTGCGCCCAACCCAACAAGCGATCGGATGTCTCGATCGCCGTCTTCTTTCCAGAGGACCGGAAAACGTCGCTTATCCGTTCCAGCGCTCCGGCCAGCCTTTCATCTCGCGAGTCTTGCTGCGAAGCCAGCAGATAGGCAACCACCCGCGATGCAAGGGTGATCTGCATCTGATCGAACATCACATCGTGCGGAATGGGCCCGTGCTCCTTCACACCCAGCGTGAGTTTTTGTGCCAACGCATCAGAGATCAGCCGCACCATCGTCCGACTCCGAGCAGCCACGGCCACGGTTATGTCGCGATGCCCCGTTCTTTTGACGGTCTCGTTCCACGTCTTGATGAGCGCGGCGCGAAGGCCAATCGCAAACTGGCCAGGCCGAAATCGCTTGAATGCAATTTCATCAGGCAATTCAAGATGGACGTCAGGAGAAAGTAGACCGCGCGCGTATCCGGCGATGCCAGTTGCCGGGCTGCGATTGTTCTCGTTCTTAAAATCATAGGTGGTTGCGCCGAGCGTTTTGGCGAATTCATTTAGACGCTTGGGGCTGACACCCTTGCGCCATGCGTAGATTCGCTGCTCGGTATCACCGAGAGCGATGATCTCGGAGCTCTCCGACAATGCCCGAACCAGTCTCCATTGATCCTCATCGGTATCCTGGAACTCATCGACCAGGATCAACGGATGCGCCGAACAAAAGCAATCTCGAACTACCGCAGACCGTTCAAGTATATCAGCGGCACGCGGTGCAAACTGGTCATAAGTTACTCGGCCATCTTCGTGAAACAGCCTGTTTTCCTCGGAAAGCCACGCGTCATCCTCCAGCCCGGCTCGAATGACGGCGGCGTCCTGCGCCGCGACGATCCCAAGCTTGCGTTGCGATGACAGTAGATAGCCATGAGACTGCAGGACGTCCCATGCGAATGAATGATAGGTCTTAATTTCCACCTGGCGGCCGACTTCGCGCGTCAGGACGCTACCCGCACTTTCCAGGATGCGCCGGATCGCAGCATTGGAGAAGCTAAGAAAGAGGACCGATTGTTCCGGTTGCAGTTGCTCGAGGACTATGCGTCTGGCCTTCAGGAGGGCGATGGTCGTCTTGCCAGACCCTGGACCGCCTAACACCAGCATGTGACCCGCGCTATCCAGAATGGCGCGGCGCTTATCGCAGAGGTCGAAGCGGTCTTCCGGATTGTTCATGTTTCGGGGTCGGGTGCTATTGGATCGCCATCATCATCGTCGTCATCGTCTCCATCACTGGCGGAAAACTCGTTGGGAAGATCCTCGCTGATGCGCTCCAAGGCTTCGACGATGATGACTGGCAAATCCGCTTCTGTACAAAGTTCGACCAACCGCTGCGCATAGCCGGCACCCTTCCGGGCCTTGAGAACCCTCTTGCAGAGCGCCTTTACGGCTTCGTCATCCGCATCGGGGTCATATTCGAACAGGTTTGCGTTTTTCGGGTTGTGGGGATAGTCGTCCCACTCCGAAGCCTCCACGAGGAATGTGCGGATAACGTCGACCGTTATTTCATCGGCAAGAAGATACTCGATCCCCGTCTGCTCCAACTCCCAGGCCGCATCGAAAACGTCAACTATCTCCTCGCTGATCGCTTCATTCTTCTGTCGGTCGTAAAAGGCGTAAGTCTTGAGACCCAAGCCAGAGAAGAACTCGCCGTATCGCAACAGCCCGCCATCCCCCTCGCACTGCACCACCGTGACGCCCGACAGATCGAGCGGCGTGTAGGTTCCTTCAGTGCTGTGCTCTTCTAGGATGGCTGAAGCGGAGTAGATCGCCTCTCCGTCAGAAACGCCCTCGACGCAGAGCACGCCATTGCCGAGCATGGCTTCGGCCAGGACGCGGCGAAGGTTTCCCCTATAGGCCTTGGCCTTGATGCCTGTGATTTCGATCCGACGGCCTTCGACCTTACCGCCACCACCTCTTTCCAGGAGGATGACGTCTTCCGGGTCGTATTGCTCAAGCACAAATGGGGAATGGGTCGTGAGGATCGATTGATCCATTTCCCTTTGAAGGAATTGGACAATGCGGCGCTGCGTATGCGGAGGGATCGCGATCTCCGGTTCCTCCATCGCGAATATCACATTGGACTTGAGGTCCGCGATGAACGTAAGGAGCGAGAACACCATCGAATTGATGACACCCGACCCCAGACGCCAATACGGAACCGGGATGTTCGAGCGCTCTGAGGAACCAAATAGCGTAATCGAGCGACGCAGGCTCTCTCGTGTCAACGCGGAGGGATACAGGCGGAAGGTACGATCATCATCGGAAAGACCCACGAACTGACGCACGCGCCTATCGACTTCGTCAAGGATCGCTCTGAGTTGGGGTATGGCGTCAATCGCCGGGTCAAGACACTCCATTGCCCCAAGCGTTTGCTCCCACATGGCGGAGCGATCATCGTCCTTAAGCTTCAGGATGATGTCGAGCAGTGAGCCGCGTTCAAGGCTGAGTGCTCTGGAGCCGGTCCTCAGCGCACGAAGATAGATAAATCCGAACAGGCGTTTTGCCGGGCGTGTGACCTTGGCGCGTCGGCTTTCATCGTCCGATGGTGGACTTGCAAAGTAGGTCTCCGCACGGAACTCGTCCTCCTCAATGTCGTAGGCGCCCTCAAACCTGATCCGAAGCGCCGGCACGACATCGTCGGCCTCGACATCTTCCGGTCTCGCTGTCTCATCCAGCAGCGTGTTCGTGGTCGTGTTCCAGTATTCGCGGTGGGTTCGGAATTTTGTGAGGACGTCAGCGGTAAGATCGGTCAATACCACTTCCAACTCTATGACGATGGGATCACCATCTTCATCGAGGTAGCGGCGCTCGAAGAAGTCATGCTCGTCGATCGGTGATGCCCGCGACAAGCGATCCGGACCGAGCAATAGGTCCAAGGCTTCGCACATCGTCGATTTCCCGACGCTGTTCCCGCCAATAATGACCGTGTGCCCCGGGAATATCACCTCGCCGTCGGCGACGCTTCGGAAGTTCGATAGTCTCAGCCTGCGTATTCTCATCGGTTCCCCCACGTGGCTACTAACGGTTCAAAACCGCACTTCCATGACGAGTAAAACTCGCCTGAGCCACTCTAGGGTTTTGCCAGCAAGCTAAAAAGCTCCCCCATCCCCATTCGCCCTTCGGGCTTCGCAGAACGCGCTTATTCAGCCTCAAGCCGCTTTATCTCGTCCCTCAACCTGGCAGCCTCTTCAAACTCCAAATTCGCCGCCGCTTCGCGCATCCGCTTTTCGAGGTCGGCGATGACGGCCTTGATGTTCGAGCCGTCGAAGGCGGCGCTCTCCTCGCGGGCGGCGAGACGTTTACGGTCCCGCGCCTTGGCTGACCGGCCCTTGGCGGTCTTCTCCATCACGCCTTCGAGCACGTCGGAAATGCCGCGCACGATGGTTTTCGGCGTGATGTTGTGTTCGAGATTATAGGCCTCCTGCTTCTCGCGGCGGCGGCTGGTCTCCTCCATCGCGCGCTGCATCGAGCCGGTGATGCGGTCGGCATAGAGGATGACCTTGCTTTCACTGTTCCGCGCCGCGCGGCCGATCGTCTGGATCAGGCTGGTCTCTGATCTGAGGAAGCCTTCTTTGTCGGCGTCGAGAATGGCGACGAGGCCGCATTCGGGAATGTCGAGGCCTTCGCGGAGCAGGTTGATCCCCACCAGCACGTCATAGGCGCCGAGCCGGAGATCGCGGATCAGCTCGATCCGCTCCACCGTGTCGACGTCGGAGTGCATGTAGCGGACCTTCAGCCCCTGCTCGTGCATGTATTCGGTGAGGTCCTCGGCCATGCGCTTGGTCAGCGTGGTGACGAGGGTGCGCATGCCGGCCTCCGCCGTGGCGCGCGCCTCGGCGATGACGTCGTCGACCTGGCTCGCGCCATCCTTCGCCACCGGGCGGACCTCGACCGGCGGGTCGACGAGGCCGGTCGGGCGGATCACCTGTTCGGTGAAGACGCCGCCCGTGCGGTCGAGCTCCCACGGGCCCGGCGTCGCCGAGACCGCGATGGTCTGCGGGCGCATCAGGTCCCATTCCTCGAATTTGAGGGGGCGGTTGTCGAGGCAGGAGGGCAGGCGGAAGCCGTGATCGGCCAGCGTCTTCTTGCGGTTGAAGTCGCCGCGGTACATCGCGCCGATCTGGGGGATGGCGACATGGCTCTCATCGACGAAGATGAGCGCGTCTTCCGGCAGGTATTCGAAGAGGGTGGGGGGCGGCTCGCCCGGCTTGCGGCCGGTGAGGTAGCGCGAATAATTCTCGATGCCCGCGCAGCTGCCCGTCGCCTCCAGCATCTCGATGTCGAACTCGGTGCGCTGGGCGAGGCGTTGGGCTTCGAGCAGCTTGCCCTCCGCCTCCATCCATTTCAGGCGCTCCTTCAGCTCCGCCTTGATGCCGTTGATGGCCTGGTGGAGGGTCGGGCGCGGCGTGACATAGTGCGAATTGGCGTAGACCTTCACCGATTTGAGGTCGGCCTGCGCCTTGCCGGTCAGCGGGTCGAATTCGGTGATTTTCTCGATCTCGTCGCCGAAGAAATCCACGCGCCAGGCCCGGTCGTCATAATGCGCCGGGAAGATTTCAAGCACGTCGCCTTTCAGGCGGAAGGTGCCGCGGGTGAAGGCCGCCTCGTTGCGCGTGTATTGCAGGGCGACGAGCTGTTTGGCGACGGCGCGCGGGTCGGCGGTCTCGCCGGCCTTCAGCTCGAACGTCATCGCGGTGTAGGTCTCCACCGAGCCGATGCCGTAGATGCACGAGACCGAGGCGACGATGATCACGTCGTCGCGCTCCAGGATGGACCGGGTCGCGGCGTGGCGCATCCGGTCGATCGCCTCGTTGATGTTGGACTCCTTCTCTATGTAGGTGTCCGTGCGCGGCACATAGGCTTCCGGCTGGTAGTAGTCGTAGTAGGAGACAAAATACTCCACCGAATTTTCCGGGAAAAAACTCTTGAACTCGCCGTAGAGCTGCGCCGCCAGCGTCTTGTTCGGCGCGAGCACCAGGGCCGGGCGCTGCACCGCCTCGATCACCTTCGCCATCGTGAAGGTCTTGCCCGTACCGGTCGCGCCCAGGAGTACCTGGTCGCGCTCGCCAGCGTTCAGGTTTTCCACGAGCTCCGGGATCGCCGTGCGCTGGTCGCCCATCGGCTCGTATTCCGAGACGCATTTGAACCGCACCCCGCCTTCGGATTTCTCCGGCCGGTCGGGGCGGTGCGGCGTCCAGGCCGCGGGCACGTTCGCCACGCGGTCGAGCACGAAATCGGCCTGGCCGAGATCGCTGACCGCGCTGTCATCTGTGGTGAGTCTCGCCATGCGATCCTTATAGGGATGCGCGCGGCCTGTTTCCAGTTTGTTCTATGCTATTGCACCGCGCCTTCGGGCAGGCCTTCGGTCGGCATGGCGGCGATGCTCTCCCACTGCTCCGGGTAGATCAGCCCCTCGGTGTCATAGCCTAGGCTCTGCAGGAAACTCAGCCTTTCCTCGATGAAGGCCTCGCCCGGCTGCGGGTCGCGGCTGAGGATCCAGACATAGCGTCCGGCCGGTTCGGACACGACCGCCCAGCTGTAGTCGTCGGCGAGTTCGAGGATCCAGTAATCGCCGTAGAACGGCCCGAAGAAGCTGACTTCCAGCTTCGCCGTGTCGCCGGGTTCTGCGAGGCGCGCGCGGCCTTCCGCGACGTCCAGCTCACCGTTCAGCGAATCCTTCCAGCAGCGGTTGATGACGCGGATGTCCCCGTCGTCGCGATATTCGTAATACGCCGTGACGCCCTGACAGCCCTCTTCGAAACCGTGTTCAGCGCGAGCGATCTCGAACCAGAGCCCCAGATAGCGGTCGAGATCGACGCTCTCCACCGTCGGCGGCGGCTGGTCTCCGGCGAGCCGGTCCGGCGGCGACGACATGCAGGCGGCAAGCGGCAGGGACAGGGCGGCGGCGGCGATGAGGGGCTTCAGCATGACTTCCTTCCTGAACGGGACATCAGGAAAAACTGATCTAGATCGCCCCGGTTCCATGGCAATTCAGGGTGAATTTACACTCTTGGTTAACGTCGCCCAGCGCAGTTTCGCCACTGGGCAAGAGCGGATTTCAGCGCGAGGGCGCGCAAAGGAATGTCAGGCAGCTTTGATCGCGTGCGGGTCCTCATCGTCGAGGACAACCCGCATATGTCTAAAATCCTGCGGGTCACCCTGCAGGGTTTTGGCGTGCGTATCATTGAGGAATGCCGCGACGCCGAAACCGCGATCGAATCGCTCGCCGGCTTCAACCCGGACATGCTGGTCGTTGACTACATGCTGGGCGAGATGAACGGCCTGGAGCTGACCCGCTACATCCGCACCAGCGAGAGCAGCCCGAACAAATATCTGCCCGTCCTAATGGTCACAGGCTACACCGACCGCTCGCGCGTGATCGAGGCCATCAATGCTGGCGTGAACGAATTCCTCGCCAAGCCCGTCCGCCCGGTCGACCTCTATCAGCGCCTGATCGCGATGATCGAACGCCCCCGCCGCTTCGTCCGTGTCCCCGACTATTTCGGACCCGACCGCCGCCGCCGTCAGGATCCCCGCTTCCATGGCCCGTGGAAGCGCGCCCGCGACGAACACAAGATCGAAGCGCGCGATTCAGACGAAGGCGAGGACAGCGACGCTGCCTAGGCCCGGGCGGCGTCCAGAAGTGCGTTGACGTCGTCTTCCCGTGTCGACCAGCTCGCCACGAGCCGCGCCGTGCCGTCCGGCCATTGATAGAAGCCGGCCCCCGCAGCGCGCATCTTCTCCGCGACCGCGTCCGGGAGCGTGACAAACACTTCATTGCCATCGACGGGGTGGGCCAGTTCCACGCCCTTGATCTGCGACAGGCCATCGCCCAGCCGCCCAGCCATCGCATTGGCGTGCCCGGCGAGGTCGAGCCACAGCCCGTCCGTCAGCCAGGCTTCGAACTGCGCCGCGACATAGCGCATCTTGGCGACCATGTGCCCGGCCCGCTTCTGGCGGGCCTGCAACTCGCCATACCGGTCCATGACGGACGGGAAGAGGATGACGGCCTCCGCCGCCAGCGCGCCATTCTTGGTCGCGCCGAGCGAGAGGATGTCGGCGCCTGCCTTCCAGCTCGCCTCGGCCGGTGTCATCCCGGACCCGGCCAACAGGTTGGCAAAGCGCGCGCCGTCGAAATGCACGCCGAGCCCCTTCGCCTTCGCCGGTCCGGTCAGCGCGGCCAGCTCGGCGGCCGTGTAGGCGCAGCCCGACTCATTGAGGTTCGAGACCGAAAGCGCGCGCGGCGGTGTGGTGTGGACGAAATCCTGCGGCCAGCTGTTCAGCGTGGCATTCAGCGCCGCCGGATCGATCTTCGCGTGCGCGCCGGGCAGGGGGATCAGTTTCGCCCCGCCGGTGAAGAATTCCGGCGCGCCGCGCTCGTCGCGGTGGATATGCGCTTCGTCATGGCACAGGACCGCGCCGTGCGACGGGCAGAGGATGGACAGGGCCAGCGCGTTCGACGCCGTGCCGGAGACGGTGAAGAGGACTTTCAGATCCGTCCCGAACACCTCTTTCAGCCGCGCCTCGACACGCTGGCACAGCGGATCATTGCCATAGCTGGCGGCATAGCCGCCATTGGCGTGGGCGATGGCGTCCAGCAGGGCAGGATGCGCCGGGGCGGTGGTGTCGGACAGGAAGTTCATGGGTTACGGTTTACGTGCAGACGGTCTGGTCCTCAACGACGATGATGTCGTGGTTCTGCATGCGGTAGGTGGTCTCCTCGCCCCAGTATTTCTGATCGATCCACCAGGTGCCTGTGAGGGCCTCCCGTGCGATCTCGCGATCCGCTTCGGTTGAGGCCGTCAGACCACGCTCAGACGGTTCCGGCCACGGTCTCGTTTCAACATCGCAGCGCCCGGCGGCATCCATGACGGTCTGCCCCTCGGTCGGCGCCGTGATGCATCGCTCTTCGCGAGGCAGATAGGCGGTCACATCGTCCGGTGAGTGATAGAAGAGCGGCGTGTGCCAATAGACGTCGCCATAATACCGGCGGATCACGCTTCTTGTTTCCGGATCAATCAGAACGGCGCGCTCCATTCCCGGGTAGATTCCGGGTTCGGTAATCTCGAACTCCCCTTGCTCGGTGGCGATGACCGGATGCCCGTCTTCGCTCACTCCTCGGAGCAGGATCTGGGCGTCATCTGTACAGGGTCCTTCCCACCGGCCGAAGGTCACGAAATGAACGGCCGCGTCACCACCATTGAGCCGTCCCTCAACCGGGATCGTCACGAGTGCCGGGTTCCAGCCATTTTCCTGAAGTTCGAGCACGCGCCGCGACCATCGGGTATTGCCCCGATCGTCAGCGAAGGCGGAAAACAGCGATATGCTGAAACAACTCGCCGGGACTTCCAAACGCGAACAATCGTACAGCGCGGTGATTTCTTGCGGCGCTTCGATCGCGTCTGCGGCCTGGAGCGCCGATACGATGAACAGCGTCAGAGCAGAAAGCGGCATTCACCGTACCTCGCAAGCAGGGAACTGGAGATCATCATGATGTCCGCGACGTCGTCGTCACGTGCACGTGCTTAGGTCTTCAACAACGATCACATCATCTTCCTGCATGCGGAAGACCAATCCGTCCGCCCATGGGCCATTCGCTTCCCACCAGTCGTCCCCAAGCACATCACGAACGATTTCGAGATCGCCTTGGTGCGCTGTGCTCAACCCCCGGTGTTCTGACGCCGGAACGAAATTTCGCTCCCATCGGCTATCGCCGCACCTGCCGCGCGCCAGATCAACGGTCTCTCCTGCCGTGATTGCCGTCAGGCACAATCCCTTATCGGCAATCCAGACCGTCACGTCGTCTGGACCATGGTAAAAAAGCGGGAGGCTCCAGAATGGATCCCCGATGTAGTGGCGGATGACGGTTCGGGAGGCCGGATCAATTAGGGTCGATGATGTTACGCCCGTTTGAATTCCCGTTTCCATGATCTCGAACGGGCCTAGATCCGTCAGAATGATCGGGCGCCGGTCCTCCGTGAGTCCCGCCAGAGCCACCGTGCCATCGGTCGCGCAGGGGGAGTCTTCGATATAGAGGGTCACGCGGTAGACTTGCGCTTCGGTGCCATTCAGCCGCCCCCTGATGGGAACGACCTGCGCGAAATAGGGAAAAGGCGCGAGGACTTCTCCGATAGACAGTTCCGTGAATCTCGTTCGCCCGGCTCGCTCGCTCGCCCCCGAATAGATTGAAAGCTGGATGCACTGGGGTGATCCGTCGTGCGCATTGAAGGTTCTCGGGCAATCCGGAATCGCGAGAAGCGATGGGGGTTCCTCCGAGGCCTGCAGCAACGCGATTGCGAACAACAACAAACCCATTTCCCTCTCCCCTAATCCCCGAAGGCCGGATCCGGGCGCGAGGCGGGCAGGGCGTCGCGCATCTGGTCAGCCGTCGACAGGTTTCGCCGGGCCGCCGGATTGTCGAGCGTCGGCTGGCCCGCATAGATGTGATCCGTATCGCCGAATAGCGCCCGTATCTGGTCCGCACTGAGGTCAAATCCGGCCGCCAGGTCTTCCGCCGGCGCTTCGATCCGGGCATAGCGCCGCGCACCGTCGCCGCACACCCCGGTGCGGGCGAACCCTTCCGGATCGCCGGGGCATTGCAGGCCGGACAGGACCGAGCGCGTACCGGGTGAGACAGCATAGACATCCCGGTCCCCGCTGGGCGGAGATTCGGGGGCTTCGTCCACGAACCGGGCCGAGACCGGGTCTTCGCTGGGCGTGGCCTGAATCGATGAGGGCGGCACCGTTTCAGGGGGTTGCTCCGTGATCGGTTCGGGTTCGGGCGGAATATCCTCGGCGACAGGTTCTGGCACTGCCTCTTCGACGATCTCGGGCTCCGGTTCGGCAGCGGGGACAATGAAGGTCACGTCGATGACCCGGAAGGGCTCGATCGTGCCGGGCGGCATCCGGATCAGACCGAAAATCAGGAGGGCATTGATCAGCGCGCCGCCGCCGAGGGCGGCGAGACGCTGGTGCCGGGACAGCATTGTACGGGCAAGATCGGCCACGCCGCCTCACTCAACTACCTGCACCCCGCTCTCCTCCTCCCTACAAGACAGAATGCGTTCGCGCCACTAGCATCACCGCATGAGCGAAAGCGGATATTCCGGCACACCCCTGATGAAGAAGCTCGGCGCCAGGCCGGGCATGCGGGCACTGTTCGTCGGATACCCGGGCGGCATCCCGGAGATCGACGCGTTTGACGACTGGTCCGAGCGTGTTGACGCCGACGAAGCAAGCCTTCCCGAAGGCCGGTTCGACTATGTCCACGTTTTCGTGAAGCAGGAAGCGGCACTCAAGGCGCTCGCCGGCGATCTGAAATCGCGCCTCGTTCCGGCCGGCATGGTCTGGATCTCCTGGCCCAAGAAGGCGTCAGGCGTGGCGACGACCCTGGACGGCAATGCCGTCCGGCGCATCGGGCTCGATGCCGGACTGGTCGACATCAAGGTCTGCGCCGTCGATGCGGTCTGGTCAGGTCTGAAATTCGTGATTCCGGTGAAGGACCGGAAGACCTGAGCCCGGAAGGCTCTAGTCCATCGCGGCGGCAACGACCTGTTCGTCGGCCGGAACGTCAGCCCAGACGAGGCCCTGATCGGACGGCTGGGCGCGCATGAACACGAAGGCGGTCGCGGCGAGCATCGCGAGCGCCAGAACAAAGCCGGTGACCGACCCCATTCCTGCGTTTCTGCGATGTGCGTTTTGCTGTGCCATAGTCCCCTCACAACACGCCTGAGCGCTGTGTTGTTCCCACCATGAACACTAGCAAAGGCGGGTGAAGGGCAGGTTTATGACCATGGTTGCCAATATGTGACCGGATTGGGGCAGACGGGGCATATCGCCCTATTGGCCTTGATCCCGGCGCTCGTTACGTTCGGCGCAAATCAGCCGGAGTTCGCCTTTCCATGACCATCCAGCAGTCAGATGCGCTGAAGCGCGTCCAGCCCTCCGCCACGCTCGCCGTCACCCAGAAGGCGCGCGAGCTGAAGGCGCAGGGAATCGACGTGATTTCCCTGGGCGCGGGCGAACCGGACTTTGATACGCCGGACCACATCAAGGCCGCCGCGATCGAGGCGATCCACGCCGGCAAGACGAAATACACGCCGGTCGACGGCATTCCGGAGCTGAAGACGGCGATCGTCGACAAGTTCAGACGCGAGAACGGTCTGACCTACACGGCGGACCAGATTTCCGTCGCGCCCGGCGGCAAGCCTGTCATCTTCAACGCGCTGACCGCGACGCTCAATCCCGGCGACGAGGTGATCATCCCGGCGCCGTACTGGGTGTCCTATCCGGACATGGTGCGCCTGTGTGGCGGCGAACCCGTGGTGGCTCGTGCCGGGCTGGAAGACGGCTTCAAGCTGCGCCCCGAAACGCTGGCCGCGGCGATCACGCCGAAGACGAAATGGCTGATCTTCAATTCGCCGTCCAACCCGACCGGGGCGGGCTATACGCGCAGCGAGATTCAGGCCCTCGCCGACGTCCTGCTTGATCACCCGCATGTCCTCGTCATGACCGACGACATGTATGAGCACATCGCCTATGACGGCTTCGAATTCGCGACCATGGCCGAGGTCGAGCCGCGCCTGTATGAGCGCACGCTGACTACCAATGGCGTGTCCAAGGCGTTCGCGATGACCGGCTGGCGTATCGGCTATGCCGGCGGGCCGAAGCCGCTGATCGACGCCATGCGCAAGGTGATGTCGCAAACGACGTCCAATCCCTGCTCGATCAGCCAGTGGGCGGCGGTCGCCGCGCTGAACGGGCCGCTCGACTTCCTTCCGGAACGCAATGCCGCCTTCAAGGCGCGGCGCGACCGCATGCTGGCCGACATCAATGCCGCGCCGGGCCTGACGGCGCCGACGCCCGAAGGCGCCTTCTATGTCTTCGCGGACTGTTCGGGCGCGATCGGCAAAACCACGGAGTCCGGCCACCGGATCGAAACCGATATCGATTTCTGTGCGTTGCTTCTTCAGGACGAGGCAGTGGCGGTCGTTCCGGGATCCGCTTTCGGGGCGGCCCCCGGTTTCCGCGTGTCCTACGCCACGGACGATGCCTCGCTTATCGAGGCGGGCAAGCGGATAAAGCGCTTCTGCGACGGCCTCTCCTGACCATTGATCGGATCAATGGGTTCGACAGTAATTAGTTGTTTGATTTATTGCTTGGTTGAGCCCATATCCAGAACAGAAGCAAGGCGGGTGCCTCCCCGCCGCCATGCGAGGAGACTGATATGACGATCAAGATGGGCCTGTCCCAAGAACAGCGCGAAACCATGGCTGACGCGGTTGCCGCCGTGCTCGCCGATACCTACGCGCTTTATTTCAAGACGCACGCCTACCACTGGAATGTGACCGGGCCGCGCTTTCACGACCTGCACATGCTGTTCGAGACGCAATACAACGAGCTGTGGTCGGCGACTGACGATCTGGCCGAACGCGTCCGCGCGCTGGGCGTCGCGGCTCCGAATTCCTACGCCGCGATGGACAAGTTCGCGACGGTGAAGTCCGAAGCGACCGAGACCAAGGCCGATGCCATGCTGAACGATCTGCTGACCGGCCATGAAACCGTCGTCGCCACGATACGTTCCGCCTTGGCGAAGGCCGGTGAAACCGGCGACGAAGCGACCGCAGACATCCTCTCGCCGCGCCTGTCGGCGCACGAGAAGATGGCCTGGATGCTGCGCTCGACGCTGGGCTGAGGGCTTTCGCCTCTGGCCTGACCAAGGCCAAACCGGAACTGCCCCGGGCGCAACCGCGTCCGGGGTTTTTTCATGCGTGAAACGGTTAGGGGAGGCCCAAAAAGAAATGCGCCGGGCCCGAGGGGAGGGAACGGGCCCGGCGCAGTGTCGCATACTCTCGGGGAGGAGACGGTATGCAATCTCGAAGGGGAACGTGGCGCGTCGCGCCGTGTTCGTGAAGCGAATATGCGTGAGACCGGGCTTTTGTTCCAGAGACGTTAGGTCAAAACGGCCATGCGTTTTTGCTGCACTGCGTCATGACGCGTTCAGCTTTCCCAGTCCTTGGCTTCCTGCAGCAGAAATTCGCGGAAGACCGACAGGCGCGACGACCCGCGCAGCTCGCCCGGATAGACGAAATAGACGTCGAACTCCGGGCCTTCGGTCTCCGGCAGCACCTGAACCAGCGTGTCGTGGTCGCGCGTGACATAGTCGGGCAGGCCGGCAATGCCGATGCCCGATTCCACGGCCCGCAGGATGGCGTAGATCGTATTCGCTTCCATCACGGCGGGGCGGGGCGACTCGCCCGGCTTCCGCCCGATTGACGCCGCCCATTCCAGATTGCGGATCGGCGCCATCTGCGGCGGGCCATAGCGGATGATCTGGTGGTTATCGAGATCGGCGACCGATTTCGGTGCGCCTTCGCGGTCCAGATAGGACTGGCTGGCGAACAGGTGCTGGCGCGCGGTCAGTAGCTTGCGCTGGATCACGTCATTCTGGGTCGATTCCCACGGGCGGATCGCGCAATCGGCCTCCAGACCCGCAATGTCGAATTCGTGGTCGTCGAGCAGGAGGTGGACCCGGATATCGGGATAGGCGTCACGGAATTTCGCGATGCGCGGTGCCAGCCAGATCGCGCCAAGTGCCGTCGGCGCGGTGACGCGCAGGTCGCCGGACGGGTTGTCATGGCTGTCGTCAACGACGGACCGGGCCAGCGCGACCTTGGCGGCGATCTCTTTCGTCACCTCGTGCAGCAGACGGCCCGGCTCGGTGGGGATCAGCCCGCGCGCATGCCGGTGGAACAGCTTCACGCCGAGCGTGTCTTCCAGCGCCGCGATCTGCCGGCTGACCGCCGATTGCGACAGCAGCAGGGAATCGGCCGCGCCGGTCAGCGACCCGGCCTCGGCCGCGGCGTGAAAGGTTTTCAGCTTGTCCCAATCCATGGGCGTTCTCCCCGTACCCGGTTGTTCCGGCTTTGCGCCAGCCCGTCAAGCCAAAGCGCCGGGAAGGCCCCGCCCGGATCGCCCTGATCACATTTCATTACAGGCGATCACGGCTCTTGCGGAATCATGACGGCAAGAGCATATGCCCGCCCGCGATCAAGAAATCGCGGTGCCGGCCCCGGGGTCCGCACCAACTCATTCTTCAGGAAGACCGCGCAATGCGCACCCGCCTTATTCTGGCTACCGTCGCCTCTCTGGCGATGATCTCTGTCGCTGCCTATGCCACGCAGCACGACGACCACGCCGTCACCACCGCCGACGCGACCGAAGTGGCCGCCGATGTCGTTTCGACCGACGAAACCGTTGGCGTTGAAGCTGAAGCCCTGATCGTCGAGGACGTTGTCGCCGACGAAACCGTCGCGACTGACGAAACCGTCGTCGAAGAGGTTGTGACCGAAGACGTCGCCGCCGAGCCGACCGACGAAACCGTCACGGAAGTCGCCGAAGAGCCGGCGCACTAACAGCGCCCCGCCTTCGCGGACGAACAAATGGCGGGACCCGTCCGGGTCCCGCTATTTTCGTTTCGGCAGAGGTACGGCGCGTCAGCGATTGACTGCGGCCATGCCCATCTCGTTGTAGCGCGCGCCCTGAACCTTGTCGGCGAGCGGCTCGAGCCGTTTGAGCTGGTCCGCGCTCAGCGTCACCTTTGCCGCGGCGAGATTGCCTTCAAGGTTCTTCAGCTTGGTCGTGCCCGGGATGGTCACGATGTCCTCGCCGCGCGACAGTACCCAGGCTAGGGCGACCTGACCCGGCGTCGCGCCGATCTCGTCCGCGATCGCCTTCACTTCCTCGACGAGCGCCAGATTGGCCTCATAGGCGCCCTCCGCCCACCGCGGGGACATGTCCCCGGACCGGAACTCGCCCTTGCCGCCGGGCTTGTGGTCCTTGGTGAAGCTGCCGGTCAGCAGGCCACGGCCGAGCGGCGAATAGGCGACCAGCGTCGCGCCCGCCTTGCGCAACTGATCGAACAGCACCGTTTCCACGTCGCGCGTGAAGATCGAATACTCGCTCTGAACCGCCGCGACGGGGTGGGTGGCGTTCGCCTTCGCGAACGTCTCTCCGCTAACCTCGGAAAGACCGATGGCGAGCACCTTGCCTTCCTTCACCAACTCGCCCATCGCACCGACGGTTTCCTCGACCGGCGTGTTCGGGTCGAGACGGTGCAGATAGTAGAGATCGATGTGATCGGTGCGCAGATAGCGCAGCGAATTCTCGACGGCGCGGCGCATGTTGGCGGGTGAGCCGTCGATCGTCTGACCGACGCGCTTGCCGTTCTCGTCGAACTGGATCTTCGGTCCGAACTTCGTGGCGATGCGGATCTTGCCGCGCAGGCCTTCCAGCGCCTCGCCGAGCAATTCCTCGTTCCGGCCGTAAAGCTCGGCCGTGTCGAAATGGTCGACGCCCAGATCGACGGCCTGCCGCAGCAGGCGGACGGCGTCGGCGTGATCGGTGGGCGGGCCGTAGAAGGCCGACAGACCCATGCAGCCGAGACCGATGGGGTTGACCTCGAACGGGCCGATTTTGCGCTTTTTCATGAAAAACCTCCGGGGTTCGGCGGCAAGTCTAGACCGCGAACCCCGGAGGTAAACCCGTCAGCTTTGAATGGGGCTCAACGCTGGGATTCGTCTTCCGGCGTGTCCGGATCATCCGTCGGAATGTCGCGGACATAGACACGGCCATAGGTGCCGTTCCGGATCAGCTCAAGACGGCGGATCTGGACTTCGGTCATGAGGTCGACAGCGTGCTGGGGAAGCGTGCCGCACATGCTCGGTCCCCGGACCCCGTTGCCCGAATAGGACTGGATCGTCAGATCGCCCGCACCGCCCGTGCACCGGCTCGACCCATTGATCAGGTCGGCGATTTCCCAGGCTTCGACATCGGCGTCGACGCGGCCGCCACGGCGGACCTGATCGTAGGCGGAATCGACCGCAAGCGTCGTCAGGTGTTCGCGGAGATCGCGTTCCCAGTCGGGGAAGAAGTAGGGCTGGGCATCTTCATAGATGACCGAGACTTCCAGCTCGTGCTGCGCCGTGCCGACACCGCGCAGCGAGTTGACGAATTCGGCGCCATTGTTGCGCAGAGATGTCCAGACATTCTCGCCCGTATAGGCGTGGCGGAGGATGTTCGGCCCGCCGATCGCGCCGTTGAAGAAGCCGTAGATCACCAGCGGATCATTCCACTGCGCGAACACGATCCGCAGGCGGATGTCGTTCAGGCTGAGTGGCACACCCGACACGTTCAGGATCGGCGCGTCGTAGACGGACTGGCCATTGATCCGGAAATTGTTCAGGCGCGTCACCGGATAGTTGAGCGCGATCTGTTCGATCACCGCGGCATTGTGGAGATTGATCCAGTAGGCCAGCTGCTCGTCCGACGACAGGCGCGAAAAATCGACCCGGTCCGGCAGAGTTTCGAGGTCGCGGCGATATTCCGAAATCGCGTCCAGATATTCGTCCGACATGGTGTGATAGACGACGCGATTGCCTTCGAAGCGGAACCGGCTGGTATTGCCGGTATTGATCCGCGTACCGGTCAGGATCGGGCGTCCGGCCGGCGGGTCGCGATCCGACAGGCCGACGTCCAGCACGATGTCGCGCAGCAGGCCGGTCCAGACTTCGTAATCGACCTCGGGACCGTTCGCATGGTTGGAACGGGCAAACGGGGCGAATTGCGGGGCCAGCCCGTCCTGGGCGATGGCCGCAGGTGCAGACAGGCACAGCGCCAGCGCGGTCGCGGCGGCCTTGAGAGAAAGTGTCTTGATCATGTGTGAGCGTCCCTGACTCAATCGACAAACCTGACGTGATTACTGCCGTCACGCATCTTCTTGCGCGCTTACCGGGCACTTAATTCAATTTAAGCCTTCGGTCGACTGGGACTCGCGCGCGATGAGTCCCGGGCGGGACATAGGGCGCTAGTGCCCGGCCAGCCAGCGTTCCGCGTCGAGCGCGGCCATGCAGCCCATACCGGCGGCCGTCACGGCCTGGCGGTATTTGTCGTCGGTCACGTCGCCCGCGGCGAACACGCCCTCAACCGAGGTTTCGGTCGAGCCGGGCTTCACCATCAGGTAATTGCCCGGCTTCATGTCGAGCTTGTCGAGGAAAAGCTCTGTTGCCGGCTGGTGACCGATCGCGATGAACACGCCGTCCGCTTTGTGCTCGGTCACGTCGTGCGTCTTCAGGTGCTTGATCTTCACGCCCGTCACGCCCGGCGGATTCTGTTCGCCGACCACTTCTTCCAGAACGCTGTCCCAGATCACCTCGACCTTCGGGTGATTGAACAGGCGTTCCTGCATCACCTTTTCCGCGCGAAGGGAATCGCGGCGGTGAACCAGCGTCACTTTCGACGCGAAATTCGTCAGGAAGAGCGCTTCCTCGACCGCGGTATTCCCGCCGCCGATCACGAAGACCTCCTTCTCGCGATAGAAGAAGCCGTCGCAGGTCGCGCAGGCCGACACGCCGAAGCCGCGATACTTCTCTTCGGACTCAAGACCGAGCCATTTCGCGCTCGCCCCCGTCGCAATGATCAGCGCGTCGGCGGTATAGGTCGTGCCGCTGTCGCCCGTCAGCGTGAAGGGCCGCTTCGACACGTCCACGTCGGTGATGATGTCGCTGACCATTTCCGCGCCGACATGCTCGGCCTGGGCGCGCATCTGCTCCATCAGCCAGGGACCCTGGATGACGTCAGCGAAGCCCGGATAATTCTCCACGTCCGTGGTGATCGTCATCTGCCCCCCCGGCTGAAGACCGGCGATCACCATCGGCTTCAGCATGGCGCGCGCGGCATAGATGGCGGCGGTATAGCCGGCGGCGCCGGACCCGACGATGACGACTTTGGAATGGCGGGGTTCGGACATGAGAGAAGGGCTCCGGAGGAATCGGGTATCGGCTCTGTGGGCCTCTAGTTAGGCCGCAGCCCCTTGCCGCTCAAGGCCGAGCCTCAACACCGCCTCGCGGGCCGCCTGCGACGTCGCGTCGAGCGGGGGATAGGTCCAGGTCTCGACCGGTCCGAGCAGCGGGCGCAGCGCCCCGTGGGCCTCCAGCGCGCCATAGAGCCGGGAGAACTTTCCGGGGTCCCCGTCGAGCGGCAGGGAATAGAGCGGTTTCCCCGTTGCGGCCGCCTCGACCAGCATGTTGGTGGAATCTTCCGTGACGCAGATCACGTCGGCCGCGGCGAGGAAGGCGAAATAGGGATTCGCGCCTGCGCCGTCGAACAACCAGACCCGCGTGTCGCCGTCGAACCTTGCTTTCAGCGCTTCGGTCAACGCTTTCGGTGTGCGCCGTGAGACCGACAGCATCAGGGAATAGCCCGCATCGAGCAGATCGCCGATCCGCGCCTCCAGATTGGCGGAGACTTCGGGGGTAACCTTGAAACGCTTGTTCGGCCCACCGATCATCACGGCCGCGCGCGGGGCGGGCAGGGCGGCCAGTTGCTTCGCGAATGCGGCCTTGCCCTCCGCGAGCCGGTCCGGGGTGACGCGGTGCGGCGAGCCGATCATCGAGATCGCATTCGCCTTGCGCACCCGATCATGCCCCGGCGCGACGATCAGGTCGAAACGGTCATAGTGGTTGCGCGGATCCTGCACATAGATGAAGCGGGCGGCGCGGAAGATCTTGCGGTGACGCCGCGCCAGCTTCAGCGCCGGCCGGCCGCAGCCGATCCACACATCGGGCGTATCGTGTTCGGGCAGGGTGACGAAGCCGTCATCGCGGATCGTGACGCGCGCCACGACCGCATTGCCCAGTTCGCGCGCGATGGCCTCGGCCAGGCCGATGGCCTGGTTTTCGACGCCGCGGCGCGTGTCTGCGACCGCCCAGATGACCTTCGGAGTCGTGCCCATACACCCGTTTAGCAGGCTTCATGGCCGGGGCGTCAATCACATGCTGCTTGACACGAACCGCACACATGCGACAAATGTCACATCAAACCTGTGGTGTGTCGTGGAAAAACCCAGCCCCTCCGAAATGTCGGTTCTGAAAGCCCTGTGGTCGCAATCGCCGCTGGGCGCGCGCGAAATCCATGATCGAGCGGGCAGCGGCCAGAACTGGTCCTATTCCACCACACGCACGCTGATCGCGCGCATGGTCGAGAAGGGCCTGATCGAGCGCGGCGACGCGCACGGCCTCGCTGTTTTCGCGCCGAAAGCCACCAAGGCGAAGGTGCTCAGCACCATGATCCGCAGCTTTTCGGCGCAGATCTTCGATCTCGACGAGCCGCTGCCGGCTTCGGCTTTCGCGTCGAGCCCGCTGCTCGATCCCGCCGATATCGCCGAGCTTGAAAAACTTCTCGCCGAGAAGCCGGAGGGCGAGGCATGAGCGTCACCGGAATCAGTCTCGCGGCTATCACCAGCCTCGCCATCGCCGCGCTCGTCTGGACGCTGGGCCGGGGACGGGAACGCGGTGAAGCGTACTGGCTGACGGGATACGTGCTCTCCGCTCTTCCCCTCATCGTCGCAGCCGTGTCCCCTTGGTTGAACACGGCGCTGCCGTCGCTGGCCGAACCGCTCGAGCCAGTAACAGCCCTGATCACGCCGCAGCCGTCCGGTGGTGCGGAACCGGCTGCGCTGGCGATCACGCCCGGCTTGCGCTGGGACCTCGTCCTGCTGGCGCTCTGGGGCGCGGGGGCGGTGTTGCGCGGAGCGATCGAACTCCGCCGTTCGTTTTTGCTCCATCTGCGCCTCAGGAAGACGCTCCCGGCGGACAGGGAAACCCGCATGCGGGTCACCCGGGTCGCCCGATCCATGACGGTCAGCGCGGTGATCGACGCACGGACCGATGCGGTGCCGTCACCCTTTGTCTGCGGCCTCCTCCGGCCGATCCTTGTCCTGCCGCGCGAAGCGGAGGTCGACGATCTCGTCCTGGCGCATGAGCTGGCGCACATAAGCCGCCGCGACAGCCGCGTGCTTCTGGTGATGCGCCTCGCCGGGCTGGCGCTCTGGTTCAATCCCTTCGTCTTTCTCATCGAGCGCGAGCGCCGCCTGGCGGTCGAGATCGCCTGCGACCGCGCCGCGCTCGAAACACTCGGAAACGGCAGGGCGCGTTCCTACGCCCGTTCCCTGCTGCAGGCTGCCTGCGCGAATTCGGGGCCGCAGGCCGCTCTCGGTTTTGGCGTGGAACCCAGGAAGGCACTTGAAATGCGTATACGTTCCATTCTTTCACCCGCCCCGAAAACCCGCTCAGCGGGCGGCATGGTCGCGCTGGCCGCGCTTGCCGTGATGGCGCTGCCGGTCGCCGGGCTTCAGGTCGCGGAAGCCTCCGGCATGGCCGCCGATCCGGACTTCACCGCACCGGTCGTTCAGGGCCGCACCACGTCGCGCTTCGGTCCGGCCGCGCCCGGCCCCGACGGTCCGCGCAACCATACCGGTCACGATATCGCTGCGCCCGCCGGAACCCCGGTCACCGCGCCGGCCGGCGGACGCGTCACCTTTGCCGGCAGCGGCTATAACGGTCAGGCAGGGTGGGGCAATGTCGTCGAGATCGACCACGGCGGTGGCTGGACGACGGTCTACGCCCAGCTTCAGGACTATGCCGTCGCCCCGGGTGACACGGTCCGCGCCGGTCAGGTGATCGCCCGCGTCGGGTCGTCGGGCGTGTCCACCGGTCCGCACCTGCATGTCGAAGTGCACCGCGATGGCGAGCGCCTCGATCCTGCCGACTACTTGCCGGGCCTTGCCCCGGCCACGCCATCGGACGGCTGACCCCGAACCGCCGCCGGTAACAGAAACGCCGGGACGGTGACCGTCCCGGCGTTTCGCTTGCCTGACGCGCGCAAACCCATCATTGTTACTGTGTAACGAATTGGGGTTTCGATGCGCTTCGTCCTGATTGTCATTGTTTCAATGGTGGCGGTCACCGCGCAGGCATTCACCACGACGCCTGACAGCGAACCGTCGGAACGTACCTTCAGCACGGAATTTGGTGAGATCGTCGGAGACTACATTTTCCGCACTGGTCCGGAGGATTTCAGACAGACCTGGTGTGAACTCTCGGATGTGCTCAACTACGGACAGTTGAGCGCCTACGAGAAGATGATTGTGCTGCAGCTTCGAGGCCGAGCCAGCTACGAGCTGATCGGTGAACTCGAGTTCGAGTGCCGTCCCGAATGGCAACGAGTCAGCCGCGGGGAGATCGGCAAGGTCGAAACCGAAAATATAACTCCCATAGTGTCAGACCTGCCGCCAGCCCTGCATGAGGTGTTTGCTCTGGATGCCGAGCCCGACTGGTTCGCGGTGTTCTGCGATGCGACGTCGGCGCTCAACCACAACAATCTCGATGCCCGCATGAAGGCGATGGTCCTTCAGTTGCGCGGACGGGCGAGTATTGAAATGGGCGACAGGGATGCCATTCCCCTCGACTGCGGCGCGAAAGGTCTCGTGACCGAAACGCTCTGAACCGGAAACGAAAAAGGCCGGCACAAAGGCCGGCCCGATTCGTCTCGATGCTATGGATCCTCAGATCCATTCCACCTTCAGGATTTCGTACGATTTGAGGCCGCCCGGAGCGTTCACTTCGATCACGTCGCCGACTTCCTTGTTGATCATGGCGCGCGCGATGGGGGAGGTGATCGAGATCTTGCCCGAGCGCACATCCGCCTCGTCTTCGCCGACGATCTTGTAGGACGCCTCTTCCTCGGTGTCCTCGTCGACGACCGAGACGGTCGCGCCGAACTTCACCGTGTCGCCGTCCAGCTTGGACACGTCGATCACCTGGGCGCGCGCGATCTTGTCCTCAAGCTCGGCGACACGGCCTTCGATCCAGCCTTGGCGTTCCTTCGCCGCGTGGTATTCGGCGTTCTCCGACAGATCGCCATGCTCGCGCGCTTCGGAAATCGCCTGAATGACGGCGGGCCGTTCAATCGTCTTCAAACGCTTCAATTCTTCGTCGAGGGCCCGATAGCCCTCGTCGGTCATCGGTACTTTGCTCATGTTCGGTAATCTCGCTCGGAAATGGGGAGCTATTCTCAATCCCCACGAGAGTAGGATTGGAGCGAGCGCGGTTCAAGCGCGCCTGCATCGATCTTTTTCAGTGACTTCACCGCCGCCTCGGCCGCCGAGGCTGTCGTGTAGCACGGGATTTTCAACTCCAGCGCCGTGCGGCGGATGGAATAGCTGTCCTTGTGCGACTGGCGGCCCTCGGTCGTGTTGAAGATCAACTGCACTTCACCATTCTTGATCGCGTCGACGATGTGCGGCCGGCCGGCCGACACCTTCTTCACGCGCGTCACGGCCACGCCCGCCGACTCGAAATGCGCTGCCGTGCCGTCTGTCGCGAGCACGGTATAGCCCATTTCCACCAGCATCTTCGCGGCCGGGACCATCATCGCCTTGTCGGATTCCTTCAGCGAGATGAACACCGCGCCCGACCGGGGCAGCTTCACGCCCGCGCCGAGCTGGCTCTTCGCGAACGCGCTCTCGAAATCCGCGTCGATGCCCATCACCTCGCCGGTGGAACGCATTTCCGGGCCGAGCACCGGGTCGACACCGGGGAAGCGCGCGAACGGCATCACGGCTTCCTTGACCGCGACATGCTTCGGCGCCGGATCTTTCAGCTTGAAAGACGGAACAGTTTCACCGGCCATCACCTTCGCGGCGATCTTCGCGACGGGAATGCCGATCGCCTTGGCCACGAAGGGCACGGTCCGGGAAGCGCGCGGATTGACTTCGAGCACGAAGATCTCGCCGTCCTTCACCGCGAACTGGACGTTCATCAGGCCTTTCACGCCGATCGCCTTGGCCAGCGCGATGGCTTCGGTCTTCAGCTCCTCGACGGTTTCGGGCGGCAGCGAGAAGGGCGGCAGCGAGCACGCCGAGTCGCCTGAGTGGACGCCAGCTTCCTCGATATGCTCCATCACGCCGGCGACGAAGACATCCTCGCCGTCGCAGATCACGTCGACATCGACCTCGTCGGCATTGTCGAGATAGCGGTCGACCAGAAGCGGCGTCTTGCCGGTCACATGGACCGCCTCGCGCAGATAGCGCTCGAGGCCTTCCGGTTCGCGGACGATTTCCATCGCCCGGCCGCCCAGCACGTAGGACGGGCGCAGCACGAGCGGGAAGCCGAGCGTTTCCATCGCCGCGAAGGCCTCGGCTTCCGAATGCGCAATCGAGTTCGGCGGCTGGCGCAGATTGAGCGTGTCGAGCAACGCCTTGAAGCGTTCGCGGTCTTCGGCAAGGTCGATCGCGTCCGGCTGTGTGCCGAGGATCGGGATACCGGCTTTCTCGAGGTCGCCCGCCAGCTTCAGCGGCGTCTGGCCGCCATACTGGACAACAACGCCGGCCAGCGTGCCGTTCGAGCGTTCGGTCTCGATCAGCTCGAGCACGTCTTCGGTGGTCAGCGGTTCGAAATAGAGCCGGTCGGCGGTGTCGTAGTCGGTCGAGACCGTCTCCGGGTTGCAGTTCACCATGATGGATTCGAGACCCATCTCGGCAAACGCGAACGCCGCGTGACAGCAGCAATAGTCGAACTCGATGCCTTGGCCGATGCGGTTCGGACCGCCGCCGAGGATGATCGCCTTCCGGCGATCGGTCGGCTGGCTCTCGTCGTCGGCTGCGCCGCCGAAGGGCGCGGTCTCGTAGGTCGAATACATGTAGGGCGTTGCCGCGACGAACTCCGCCGCGCAGCTGTCGACCCGCTTGTAGACGGGGCGCACGCCCAGATCGCGGCGCGCGGCGCGGACAGCGTCCTCGTCCTGATCGGTCAGCTTGGCGAGGCGGGCATCGGAAAAGCCCATCGCCTTGATCGCGCGGAAGCCGGCCGCATCCTTCGGCAGACCTTCCATACGGACGCGGTGCTCGACCGCGACGATCTCCTCGATCTGGCGCAGGAACCAGGGCTCATAGGCGCAGGCCGCGTTGATCTCGTCGACGCTCATGCCTTCGCGGAAGGCCTGGGCCACATAGCGCAGCCGGTCCGGCGTCGGTCGGGCGAGGGCGGAGACCATGGCTTCGCGCCGGGCTTCCGGCGTCTTGGCCTCGCTCAGCCCTTCGACATGGATTTCGTCGAAGCCGCTGAGACCCGTTTCGAGCGAGCGCAGCGCCTTCTGGACGGATTCCTGGAAGTTGCGGCCCATCGACATCGCTTCGCCGACCGATTTCATCGATGTCGTCAGGATGTTCGAGGCGCCCGGATATTTCTCGAAGGCAAAGCGCGGGATCTTGGTGACGACATAGTCGATCGTCGGCTCGAAGCTGGCCGGGGTCGCGCCCTGGGTGATGTCGTTGGCGATCTCGTCGAGCGTGTAGCCGACGGCCAGCTTCGCGGCGACCTTGGCGATCGGGAAGCCGGTGGCCTTCGACGCCAGCGCCGAGGAGCGCGACACGCGCGGATTCATCTCGATCACGACCATGCGGCCGGTCTTCGGATCGACGGCGAACTGCACGTTCGACCCGCCGGTTTCCACGCCGATTTCGCGCAGCACGGCGATCGAGGCCGAGCGCATGCGCTGGTATTCCTTGTCGGTCAGCGTCAGGGCAGGCGCGACGGTGACGCTGTCGCCCGTATGCACACCCATGGGGTCGATATTCTCGATAGAGCAGATGATGATGCAGTTGTCCGCGCGGTCGCGGACCACTTCCATCTCGTATTCCTTCCAGCCGAGGACGCTTTCCTCGACGAGGATTTCATTGACCGGAGAGGCGGCGATACCCGCCGCGCAGATCTCCTCGAACTCCTCGATATTGTAGGCGATGCCGCCGCCCGTGCCGCCCATGGTAAAGGACGGGCGGATGATCGCCGGCAGGCCGATCTCCGCCTGCAGCGCCTTGGCCTCTTCCAGCGTGTGTGCGACGCCGGAACGCGGGCTTTCAAGGCCGATGGAGTCCATCGCCTCGCGGAAACGCTGGCGGTTCTCTGCCTTGTCGATCACGTCGGCGCGCGCGCCGATCATTTCCACGCCGTACTTTTCCAGGATGCCGCGGCGGTCGAGCTCCAGCGCGCAGTTGAGCGCGGTCTGCCCGCCCATTGTCGGCAGGAGGACGTCCGGCTTTTCCTTGGCGATGATCTTCTCGACCATTTCCGGCGTGATCGGCTCGACATAGGTCGCGTCGGCAAGGCCGGGATCGGTCATGATCGTCGCCGGATTGGAGTTGACCAGGATGACCCGGTAACCCTCTTCCTTCAGCGCCTTGACCGCCTGAACGCCCGAATAGTCGAATTCACAGGCCTGACCAATGATGATCGGCCCGGCGCCGATGATCAGGACACTGTCGATATCGGTACGTTTCGGCATGGTTCTTCCCGTCTCGTCTCGCGCGCGAACACCCGGCCCGGCTCCGCTTTATCGCGCGGGTCCGGCGGGGTGTCGATTGAACTGTCGTGCTAAGCGCCCGTACTAACCGTGAATCGCCGCCATGGCGAGGGGTTTAAACGGCCCTTATTTCAGCCCCGCCCCATAGCATGGGCTGGATCGTCTCGGGCAGGCCTTCGACCCGGTCGGAGATGAGCCAGAAGGCCCGCTCGTGGAAGAGCGGAACGACGACATTTTGGCCGAGAATGATCGCCTCGGCGGCGCGATAGAGTGCATCGCGTTCCGTGTCGTCCACCGCCGCGCGCGCCTGAGCGATCAGGGCCGTGAACTCCGCCGAGGCCGGGTTCTCGCTCGAATACCAATTCATGTTGTCGGCGAACTGACCGGGCGCGAAGGGCTCCAGCATGAAGTTCGGCTCGCCTTTCAGGCCCCGGTCGAAATGCGCCAATGCGAGGTCGTAATCGCCCGCGTCGACGGCCTGGTAGAGATCGGTCGCAGGGGTCGCGAGGATGTCGACCTCCAGTCCCGCGCGCCGCAGATCGTCGGCGACCACGACGGCGATGCGTTCGCGCTCGCCACTGAGACAGCGCAGGAGAAGTGGTCCGCGCTCGCGCTGGACGGCGACCGTGGCCAGGATCTGGGACGTGAACTCTGACCCCGGAATGATCGTCTCCGTCGGTGTGGCCACGCCGGGCAGGAGATTGTCGGCGATGAAGGCGCGGTCGATGGCCTCGGCACAGCGCTGCCGGGTGACAGCGTCCACCCGGGCCATATTGCATTTGAGGTAGGTGAATTTCGGCGCGGCATACCCATGAAGCCGGTCGCCGATCTGCTCGCGCAAGAGGGCGATCTGGTTCGCCATCGGATTGTCGGCGAGGTCATAGTCGCCCGCCCGGAACAGGCGCTGGCGCGTCGCCGCATCCTCCACCGCCTCGATATGGACATTCTCGATCCGCGCCGGATTGCGCGCCAGCGGATTACGCCGCAGTTGCAGCGACAGGGCGCCGGCTCCGGACACCACAAAGGGCCCGCACCCAACGAAATTCTCCGGCCGCGTCCAGCCCGAGCCATGCGCCTCGATGGCGTGGCGCGGGAAGGGATAGAATTCGCGCATCAGCAGCGGGAAGAAACTGATCGGCGCGGTCATCTCGAACTCGACCGTCAACGGATCGAGCGCGCGCACGCCCATAGCTTCGGGCGGGGCTTCCTGGCGCAGGACTTCCGGCGCGTTGAGGACGGAGTAGAAATCCCCGATCTGCGCGAAGGTGGAGGCCGGATCGACGATCCGGCGCGCCGACCAGACAATGTCCTCGGCGTTGAGCGGTGTCCCGTCGGACCATTGAAGGCCTTCGAAAAGCCGGAACGTCCAGCGCGTGGCGTTGTCGTTGGCGAACCAGTTCGCCGCCAGCCCGGGCACGACACCGCCGTTCGGGCCGTAATCGGTCAGCGGGCCGTGGATCTGCTTGTAGACAAGCGCCGCGGTCGCGAACTGGCCGATGGCCGGATCGAGCGAGTCGGGCATGCCGCCGATCGCGACGCGCAGAAGATCGCCCTCCGACACCGATTGTCGTTGACCGCAGGCGGACAATCCCGCGAGCGAGAGCCCGCCGAGCATCAGGGCACGGCGATCGACCGGAAACCGGGGAGGGCTCAGCCCAGCACCTCGCGCTCGGGATCCACCTCGCGCTTGCTCGGATCGGCGAAGTAGAGACCGCCGGTATTCCAGCGCTCCACCGGACCATAGGCCGACATCGCGCCGAGCGCGGTGTAGTGCGTGATGATCGCCTTGCGTACAGCGTCCGGATTCTTCGCGACCGTTCCCCGGTGGAGAAGGCGGGCATGCCAGATCAGCACGTCACCCTTCTCGGCCAGGAAATCGACCTTCTCGAGATTTTCCTCGGCGATCTTGGATTCGAAGAAGGGCGTCAGCACCCGCTCCGAATGGATCGGCCATGACCGCTGGGTACGCACCTCTTCCGGCACGAAGTTGAGAATCTTGCTCTTCTTGATGTGCGGCCACTGGTGCGAGCCGGGCACGAACTGGAAGGGGCCGCTGTCGGCGGTGATCGTGTCGAGCGCAAACCAGCAGGCGACATAGCGCCCGCGCACCTCGTCCGGATTGAGATAGTCGTCCTGGTGCCAGTCGCGCTGCGTTGTCTTCCAGCCGGTGAGGTTGAGATTCATCACCATCGGCTCGCCGATCAGCGTTTCCAGCTTGTCCATCAGCGCGCCGTGCAGGCAGAGATCGCGGATCTCCTTGATCTCCATATAGGGCGTCTCGTCATCCCAGCCGCCGGGCGATTTCACCTTCTCGCGGACGCGGCAATAGCGGTCGATCACCTCCTCGGGGATGAAATCCCGGAGGATCAGATAGCCGTTCTCGCGCCAGAAGCGCTGGTCTTCATTGAGCGTCGAGACGTCGACCGACTTGCGGTCGAGCGGCGGCAGCATGTTGTCGCTGTGCTCGTCCTCGGCGATGTCGGTCCAGCTGATCGCGGTCTTGAACGGGTTCTGCGCGAACAGGATGAGTTCCTGATCGTGGTCCGGACCGCCGGCGAGCAGAACGCGCGACGCGCCGTATCCAGCCTTGCGGCAGGCCTCTTCAAGGCTCTTCGGCGAGAAGAACCAGCGACGGACATTCGCTCCGAGCGGCGGCCAGTCGACGCCTTCGGCCTTGCGGCCTTCCGCGTCGAAATTCGTCGTCGAGATCATCAGCATCCCGCCGGGCTTCAGGCGCGTACGGCAGGCTTTCAGGAAGGCGACCGGGTCTTCGGTGAAGGTGATCACGTCGAAGGCGGTGACCACCTCGAACTCGTTCTCCGGCGTCTCGCTGTCCTCAATCTTCTTCGGTTCGATCGCGATCTTGAGGTGTTTCTGACCCCAGTCGGCGATTTCGCGCCAGTTGTCGACACCCTGCGCGCGCCAGCCATTGGCCCGGGCGTGCATGCAGAAATAGCCAGGGCCGCAACCGACATCGAGCAGGGCCCGGCCCCACGGTCCGTCCTTGACGACCCACGGGGCGAGGTCGCGGGCGGCCTCGCTCATCCGCTCGTACTTGAAACGGAGACCGGAGAGGTCGAGCGCCTCCCAGTCGTCCATATAGGCTTTGGCCGGTAGATTGGTGAAATCGAACGCCGTTCCGGGCTGGCGCTCGGCCAGACCGCAGGCCTGGCATTGTTCGACCGTGATGGTCTGGTTGATGGGAACGGTGACCGGTCCGTAGATCGTCTCGCGGCTACCGCCGCACACCGGGCACGTCTCCACCTGGGCGATCATCTCAGGCCGCTTCCTTCAGCGCACTCACGAATTTGTCGAACACGGCGAAACTGTCCTGCGGGCCGGGGCTCGCTTCCGGGTGGTGCTGCACCGCCCAGACCGGCCGGTCCTTCAGTTTGAAGCCGCAATTCGTGCCATCGAACAGCGAGACATGGGTCTGGACGGCGTCGGCGGGCAGCGAGTCCGCATCGACTGCGAAGCCGTGATTCATCGACACGATTTCCACCTGGCCCGTCTCCAGATTCTTCACGGGATGGTTCGCCCCGTGATGTCCCTGAACCATCTTCAGCGTTTTTCCGCCGAGCGCCAAGGCCAGCATCTGGTGCCCCAGGCAAATGCCGAGCGTCGGCACGCCGGCATCGATCACACCGCGAATGGTTTCCAGCGAATACTGGCCGGTCGCGGCCGGGTCGCCCGGACCGTTGGAGACCAGCACGCCGGCCGGCTTCAGCGCCAGCACGTCGGCGGCGCTCGCCGAACCCGGCACCACGTGAACCCGAGCCCCGGCGGAGGCGAGGCGGCGGAGAATGTTGGCCTTCACCCCGTAGTCGAGCACGACGACGAGCGGACCGTCCTTCGGCCCGGCGGTGAAGCCTTGCGACCAGGCCCAGTCGCCCTTGTCCCAGTCGGACGCGCCGGTCGACGAGACGGCCTTGGCCAGTTCGCGGCCTTCCATCGTCGGCGCGGCGGCGGCCTGCGCCTTCAGCGCGTCGAGATCGAATTGGCCATCGGGGTCGTGCGCGATCACGCCCATCGGCATGCCTTCGTCGCGGATGCGGCGGGTCAGGGCGCGCGTGTCGATCCCGGTAACGGCGACGATGCCGCGATCGGCCAGCCAGTCGCCAAAGCTCTGTTCGGCGCGCCAGTTGGCAGGCGGGGTGATCGGCGCGCGCGAGATCATGCCGACGGCAGCCTTGCGGCCGAGATCGCTGGAGGCTTCCTCGTCCTCGCTGTTCGCTCCGACATTTCCGATATGCGGGAATGTGAAACAGACGATCTGACCGGCATAGGACGGGTCGGCCAGAATTTCCTGATGCCCCGTCATTGCCGTGTTGAAGCAGACTTCGCCGATGGCCGAACCGGTCTTGCCGGCCCCGAAGCCCTGCAGGACCGTGCCGTCGGCAAGAACGATCACCCCGGTCGGACGACCTGCCGGGGCTTGATTTTCTCTGGGGGCCGTCATATCAGCGCGCTCCTTGGAAATCGGACGGGGAGTGACTACATCACCGGTCCGAAATTTGCCGCGACGATAGGCAGGCGAACGGCAGGCGTCAAGAAATGGAACGCGCCGATTATCACTGGAAAAACAAAGTGTTGATCTCGTGATCTGCTGAACGTCCACACAGGTATCAAAACACATGTCCATTCGTGAACGAATCCAGTCCGAACTGAAGGCCGCCATGAAGGCGAAGGACCCGGTGCGTCTGTCGACGCTCCGCCTCATCGCTGCGGCCATCAAGGACCGGGACATTGCCGCCCGCGCGGAAGATCGCTGCGGTGGCTGCGACCACACCGAGATGATGGCGATCCTGCAGAAGCTCGCCAAACAGCGTGACGAGAGCGCCGATACCTACGAGAAGGCTGGCCGTCTCGACCTCGCTGAGCGCGAGCGGACGGAAGCCGAGATCGTGCGCGAATTCCTGCCCAAGCCGATGGACGAAAGCGAAATCGACCAGGCCGCCCGCGGCGTCGTCGATGAGCTGAACGCGTCCGGCCTGAAGGATATGGGCAAGTGCATGGGCGCCCTGAAGGAGCGCTATGCCGGCCGCATGGACTTCGCCAAGGCGGGCGCCAAGGTGAAATCCCTGCTGCAGGAAGTTGCCTGACCGATGGCGCCTTGCCGCGCCGCGGTCTAGTCTGTCCGCATGCGCCTCACTGACGACTTCAAGGATGAAATTCGCGCGCGTATCCGCCTGTCCGACCTGATCGGACGGACGGTACCGCTGAAGCGTCAGGGCCGCGAATTTGCCGGCCTCTCCCCCTTCAAGAAGGAGCGGACGCCGTCCTTCTTCGTCAATGACGAGAAGCGTTTCTACCATTGCTTCGCCTCCGGCGAGCATGGCGACGCCTTCGACTGGCTGATGAAGATGGAAGGCCTCAACTTCATGGAGGCCGCCGAGCGCCTCGCGGGTGAGGCGGGCATGTCGCTGCCCGCGCCCGACCCGCTGGCCGCGCAGAAGGCCGAGGAACGCAAATCCCTCATCGAGTGGATGGAAGCTGCGCAGCGCTTCTTCGAGAACGCGCTGCGCTCGCGCGCCGGTACCAATGCCCGCCGCTACCTCGAAGGCCGCGGCATCGGCCCGGATGACTGGAAGCGCTTCGGCATCGGCTACGCGCCGGACAGCCGGTCCGCCCTGAAGGACGAGCTGATTCAGGCCGGCGCGCATGCGCGCGACCTGATCGAGTGCGGCCTGCTGATCAATCCCGAGGATTCCAACCCGGCCTATGACCGTTTCCGCGACCGGGTGATGTTCCCGATCCGCGATCCGCGCGGCCGGCTGGTGGCGTTCGGCGGACGGGCGCTGAACAAGCAGGCGCGGGCGAAATACCTGAACTCGCCCGAGACGCCGATCTTCCACAAGGGTTCGACCCTCTACCGCTATCCCGAAGCCCGCCGCGCGGCCTCCGACCCCACGTCCGGCGCGAAAGGGCTGATCGTGGCCGAAGGCTATCTCGACGCGATCGCCTTTGCCCGTGCCGGGATCGAGTACGCCGTCGCGCCGCTGGGCACGGCGCTTACGGATGACCAGCTGACGCTGCTGTGGCGCGCCGGAGGTGAACCCGTCCTCTGCTTCGACGGCGACAGCGCCGGGCGCCGCGCCGCGGCCAACGCTGCCGACCGGGCCCTGCCGATGATCGAGCCGGGCCGCACGCTGCGCTTCGTCTTCCTGCCCGACGGCAAGGACCCGGACGACTTGTTGCGCGAGGAAGGGGCCGCGGCGCTGCGCGCGGCTGCGACGCAGACCCGGTCACTGGCGCAGCTTTTGTGGGACCGCGAAGCCGAGGTTGAACCGCTCGACGATCCCGACCGCCGCGCCGCCTTCCGTCGCCGGATCCGCGGCCTGCTGCAGAAAATCGCCAACCCGGACGTGCGAGAGGAATACCGCGGCGATTTCGACGCGCGCATGCAGACCCTGTTCGGCAGTCAGCGCCGCGACCGGCGCGCCGGCGAGTGGCGGCGCCATGGCCCGGCACCCGGCCCCACAGGCGAACTGAAGCGAAAGATTTCGGGCGACCGGGCGACCCCGACGCTCAAACACCTGTTGCTGGCCGCGATCGAATTCCCGGAAATTGCCGAAAACAACGCCGAAACCCTGGCCGCGCTCGACTGCGGTTCGCTTGACTCCTTGCGTAACGCCGTTCTAGACGCCTGCGCTTCCGGAAAACTGTCCGGCGACGGCGGTTTGCGGGCGGCACTGGAGGCAGAAGGGTTCTCGGACATCTTGCGTCGGTTGGAGAGCGACCGGATTCCCATGCGCGCGGCGCTGGGCGGATCCGAGGCGCCGCTGACACAGCGCGAGACCGCTTGGAATAAGCTGGCGGCTTCCTATATGGATCGGCTGGACAAGAGAACCAAGCGCGAGGAAATCCGTAATCGCCTGGACGAGGAGATCGGCCGGGGCGATTCGGACAATTTGCGCCGACTCGTGGAAGCCTTCCGGAGGACGGGTGAAGGCGACGGGCCGGTTTGAATAACGGGCGGGGGCCGGTTATCGGCATCACATCTGGCGTAGACGCCAAGTGGGATTTGAAGGGCGAATGAGCAAAACCACCGAAGAGGCCACCACGCAGGAGCCGCAGGACGGCCCGATCCTCGATCTCAACGATCAGGGCGTGAAGACCTTCATCAAGACCGCCAAGAAGCGCGGCTACGTGACCCATGAGGAACTCGTTCAGGTTCTGCCGGAGGATGAATTCACCTCCGAGCAGATCGAGGACGTGCTCGCGAAGCTGTCCGAAATGGGTGTGAACGTCATCGACGCCGAAGAGCAGGACGATGACGGCGAGCCGAAGGACGATGCGCCGGCCGGCAAGGGCAAGGCGCGCGCCGCGGCGTCGTCCGACGACGATGATGAGGAAGAAGAGGACGACGAGGAGGGCGGTTCGCGCTCCCGCGCCGTCTCCGGCAAGGCGTCGACCGCCGTTGCGGGCCAGAACACGCCCGCCTCCGCCGACCGCACCGACGACCCCGTACGCATGTATCTGCGCGAGATGGGCTCGGTCGAGCTTCTGTCGCGCGAGGGCGAAATCGCCATCGCCAAGCGCATCGAGGCCGGCCGCAACGCGATGATCCGCGGCCTGTGCGAAAGCCCGCTGACCTTCGAAGCCATCATGGTCTGGCGCGACGAGCTGGCCGAGGGCCAGGTCCTGCTTCGTGACATCATTGATCTGGAAGCCACCTTCTCGGGCAAGAACCCGCAGCCGGACTATTCCGAAGGCGGCCGCCCGGATCAGCAGCCCGGTGCCCAGAACAAGAAGCCGGGTCAGCGCCCTGAATCGAAGTCGGACGACGACGATGAAGACGGCGAAGACACCGAGAACGACGAGAACAAGCCGGACGACGAAGAGGACGACGAGGACGAGGGCCAGAACCTCTCCCTGTCGGCCATGGAAGCCGAGCTGCGCGACGGCGTCATGGAAATCCTCGACGCGGTCGCCCGCGATTTCGCGGCCTTCCGCAAGCTGCAGGACAAGCTGGTCGAGGCCCGCCTCGCCGGCAAGGACCTGTCCAAGAAGGACCGGGAAAAGATTGAGGAGCTGCAGTCCGGCATCGTCAACGAGCTGAACTCGCTGCACCTCAACAACGCCCGTATCGAAGCGCTGGTCGACCAGCTTTACGCGATCAACCGCGAACTGATGGCGCTGGAAGGCAAGCTGTTGCGCATGGCCGACGCCCACGGCGTGCCGCGTTCGGGCTTCATGACGGCTTACTTCGGAAACGAAACAAACCCGGACTGGATCGCCGCCCAGAAGGGCAGTTCGAAAGCCTGGGACCGCTTCATCGAGCGTGAAGCCAAGGATGCCGAGGCGATCCGCCTGCAGATCGCGGACCTGGCCCAACGCTCCGGCGTTCCGGTCGACGACTTCCGCCGCATCGTGAAGACCGTCCAGAAGGGCGAGCGCGAGGCGCGCATCGCCAAGAAGGAAATGGTCGAGGCCAATCTCCGCCTCGTTATTTCGATTGCGAAGAAATACACCAATCGCGGCCTGCAGTTCCTCGATCTGATCCAGGAAGGCAATATCGGCCTGATGAAGGCGGTCGATAAGTTCGAGTACCGCCGCGGCTACAAATTCTCGACCTATGCGACCTGGTGGATCCGCCAGGCCATCACCCGCTCGATTGCCGACCAGGCGCGGACCATCCGTATCCCGGTCCACATGATCGAGACGATCAACAAGATCGTGCGCACCTCCCGCCAGGTCCTCCACGAGATCGGCCGCGAGCCGACCCCGGAGGAGCTTGCCGAAAAGCTCGGCATGCCGCTGGAGAAGGTCCGCAAGGTGATGAAGATCGCCAAGGAACCGATCTCGCTCGAAACCCCGATCGGCGACGAGGAAGACAGCCATCTGGGCGACTTCATCGAGGACAAGAATGCCGTCCTGCCGATCGACGCCGCGATTCACGCGAACCTGCGCGAGACGACGACCCGCGTCCTCGCCTCGCTCACCCCGCGTGAGGAACGCGTGCTGCGCATGCGCTTCGGCATCGGCATGAACACCGACCACACGCTCGAGGAAGTCGGCCAGCAATTCTCGGTGACCCGCGAACGCATCCGCCAGATCGAGGCGAAGGCCCTGCGCAAGCTGAAGCACCCGAGCCGGAGCCGGAAGCTGCGGAGCTTCCTGGATAACTGACCGATTTCGTCATCCCGGACTTGATCCGGGATCCAGTCTATAATTCGGCCCATCGGCAAGCCCGGTGGGCCGATTTGCTTTACGGGAGACTCTCCATGACCGACCTGACCATTCGCGCCGCGCGTTCGAAGGATGCGGCGGCCATCGCCCGGCTGTCGAAGGAATTGAACGAGGTCGTCAACGACTCCACCGAGCACTGCACGCCGGAGAACATCAAGGCGACGCTCTTCTACCACGACACCAGCTTCCACGTGCTCGTCGCCGAGAAGGCAGACGGCGAAGTCATCGGCTATGCCGTCTGGCACGCCTTCTATGACAGCGGTCATGGCGGGGCCGGGGCCTGGCTGGCGGAGGTCTGCGTCGGCAAGCATGGCCGCGGCGAGGGCGCGGGACGCGCCCTGTTCGAAGCCGTCGTGGAAGACGTGAAGGACAGCCCGGCCACCTTCATGATGTGGACCTCGTCGGAAACCGACGCCGCCGAAGGCCTCTATGAAAGCTCCGGCGGATATTCCAAGGGCGTGAAGCGCTGGGAATTGAACGGGCTATAGTTCGTCTATGCCCCAGACCGTCATCACCGTCGAAACCACGGGCCCCGGCCTCCATGATTTCACCCGCGCCGCAGAGGCCTTCTTGCGCGAGACGGGCGCAAGCGAGGGGCTGCTGACCGTCTTCGTGCGCCACACCTCCTGCTCGCTGGTGATCCAGGAGAATGCCGATCCGGATGTGCGCCGCGATCTCGATGACTTCTTCCGCCGGCTGGTGCCGCCCGCGAACGATCCGTCCATGCGCTGGCTGCGGCACACCACCGAAGGCCCCGACGACATGCCGGCCCATATCAAGGCGGCGCTGACCCAGACCTCGATCGGCATTCCCGTCAGTGGCGGCCGCCTCGCGCTGGGCACCTGGCAGGGCCTCTACCTGTTCGAACATCGCGACCGGCCGCACACGCGCCAGGTCGTGCTGCATCTTTCGGCATAAGAGTCATTTCGCCGCGATGGCCGCACCGGCGGTTCGCGTTAGGATGGGGCAACTGATTCCCGCGCCCGGAGGACGACATGGCTGCACCCGTCGGCTCGAAAGCCAACCCGTCGAAATATGATTGCTATCCCGACCTCGCCGATGACGAGCCCTATTTCGTGATCCGCGCGGACGACCCGCTGGCCAGCGCGCTGGTGGAACTTCACGCCTATATCGGCGCGGGTCAGGCCGGCGCGGCACACAACAAGCTGGCGGAAATCATGGAGCTGACACGCGGCAAGGCCCCGCGCCCGTCCGACAGCCCGAAATACCGCGAGACTTTCGCGATCTCCTCGGCGATGGAGCACTGGCGCGACGCCAAGCGCTAGGCAGCGCTTTTCGGCCTCAGCCGTATTTCAGGATCAGCGACAGCGTCCATCCACTGTCAGACGACACGTCGTCGAGGCGCCAGCCGGCCGGCGTGCGCTCCCAGTAGAAGTGCAGCGTGTTCGGCTCGCCAAAATTGCTGAACTCGGCCGTGACAACGCGCCGGTCCGCATCGCCGGTGACGGCGCGCGCGGTGACCGAGACATTGCTGATGTCCCAGTCCTGACCGGCGACCCAGAAGCCGAAGTCGAGCCGGCCCATGCCGTCATTATTCATCATCACCTGCTCGTCCTCGGCGAACAGGGCGAGCATCCGGTCGGTATAGAAGGGGGCGCCCCACTGCGGCGGCTCCCCGCCTCGCTCCAGCGTCTCGTAGCTGTCGCGAATGAAGGCTTCCGGATCGCTCACCGTCTGCGCCAAGGCGGCGGGCAGCAGGACCAGCCAGGCGGCGGCAATGGCAAGAAGACGTATCATGACGCGCCTCACTTCGCTTTCTCGGCGGCCTTGCGGCCGTTGACGCCCCGGCGCCAGCGCGCCAGCAGCCAGACGGCGGGAACGATCAGGATCAGCCAGGGCAGGATGCCGGCGATCAGGCGGATCATCACGGCGAGACCGCCCAGCACGATGCCGGCGAAGTCGCGGATCGCCTCGCCGACGGGATTGACTGTCGATTGGCTGATCGGCCGGATTTCAGACTGGTAGTTTAGGTCGGCGATCGACATCGAGACACGGGCGCGCATGGCGCGCAGCTGCGCGGTGGCGCTTTCGATATCGCCATTGACCCGCGCCAGTTCACGCTCGACCCGGATCAGTTCTTCGATATTCGCACCCTGCCGGTCGAGCAGGCCGGTCAGCCGCTCGCGCAGCTGGATCTGGGCGTCGAGACGCGCCTGGGTATCGAGGATGGGGCGGGTCAGGTCTTCAGCGCTCTGGCTCGACGAGGTGACTTCACCGCCCGCGTTCTCCGCGTCGGCTTCTAGACCCTCGCGGAAGGTTGTCAGCCAGCCCGGCTCCGCGCGGATCACCAGACGGGCGCTCACCCGGTCCGATCCGGCTTCGGTCACGTTGGAATTCACGATCTGGCACAGGGACGGCCCTGCCGCCTCGCAGGCCTGTTGATGCTGTTGGACCAGCGGTCGAACCGCTTCGGCGGGCGCGCGCAACCCGTAGGCATAGCGGTAGGCGAGGTAGGTCTCGGTCTCGGGTTCGGGCGTTTCGTTCTGGATATCCGGAACGCTGCGGACGATGTCCGCCGTATCGACCAGACCGGCTTCGGTCACGGTTTCTGCGTCAATCACGGCCAGCGGCGATGTCGAGGAGAATGTATCCCGCCGCGTCCGCGATCCGGTGACGGTAATCGAATCCTCGTCTGACAGATAGCCGCCATTTCCCGAGTGGGTCTCCGTCCCATCCTCGCAGGCCGATAGCGCCAGAACGGCCACCGCCGCCAGCATCCAGTTGCGCATGATTATCTCCCTGTCCCGTTCCCCGCATTTCGACGCTGGCGGGTAATCCCGTCAAGATTGCGGCAGGCGGTCAGGCGCCTTCGCCGCCATCGTCTCCGGCGGCGAGACGGGCATAGGCGTCGACCAGCGTCGCATAGGGCGGCACCGGCACGGCGATCAGCTCGGCATCGCCGGCAACGAAGGCTGCGCGGATCTCGAAATGCAGGTGGAGTGTGGCCGGCGTTCCGCCGTAGGCGTTGGAGATACGCCCGAGCCGCTCGCCACGGCTCACGACGTCGCCGGTTTCGACCGTTACGGACGCCGGGTCTAGATGGAGATAGGTGAAGCGCAGCCCGTCCTCGCTCATCAGACGGACGGAATAGGTGCCGACCGACGTGACCACGCCGTCCGCTGCCGCGACCGCCCAATGGCTGCCGCCCTGACAGGTCGGCGGTCGCAGATCCTGTCCCATATGGCCGGCGCCCGCCGGGCAGATCGGCGCGCCCGGGCCGCCGTCCTCGCAGAAGGTGTCACGCCAGGGATAGGCGTAGTTTTCCGGCGCGCACTGCTCGCCGTCCGGGCCGTAGAACCCGCCCGCGCTCCACGCTTGGGAGTTCGCGAAAGCCTGCGCCGTCTCGACCGGGAAGCGCATCTCAGGCGCGAAATTTCTGGTGTTCCAAACGCCGGTGCCTGAGCCGTCCACCAACGCGCCGGGGGCCTCGAAGTCGGCTTCTGTACCGGATGCATCGCGGACAACTGGTGAGACAAACAGGTCCGATGCCAGCGCCGGATCATAGTCCGGCGCTGGTCCAGAGCGTTCGATCGGCGTGGTTTCAATCGCCATCGCGGTCTGCGTGGAAACCGCCGGGGCGGCCACCTCCGGCGTCTCCGCGATCTCGACAACGGGCGGCCAGGGCCCGTTCGGGTCCGGCCACCAGATCATGGCGGCAATCCCGGACGCGGCAATGACCGCCGCGGTCGAAAGTTCGGCAATCCGACTCATCAGTTTCCGCCCGGCTGGCCCCCCGCGATCAGCAGGCCGCGCGCGACCTCGCGGGCATAGTCCGCGTTGGCGCAGCGCGCCGCGCCGGGATCACCGCACTCGACCGTCACCGAATAGGCCGCGCCATAGCGATTGAAGGCGACGTCCCAGCTGCCTTCGCCCGGCGTGATGATGAAGCCTTCCCCGTCCCGCGCGTCGGCCAGTTGGTCGGCAATCCTCGGGTCGGACGGTGCGGACACGCGCTGGCGCGTGCCGAACACTTCGATCACGACATCGTCGCCCTCGATCGAGGCCGTGTAGAAACCCTGCCGGCCGAACAGGCGCGCCGTTGCGCCGTCGAAGTCGACCGCATCGCGATCCGGAAGAAGGATGGGCAGGCTGACGGCGTCGAGTTGCTCGCGCGTGGCATTGACCGGGCGCACAGGCACCGGCCGCGCAACCGGCTCCATCGGATCCCCCGCCTGAGCGGCGAGATCGGCGCGCGCCGCGTCCCAGTCGATCGGCATCTGTTGCGGCGAGACTTCCAGCATGTCGCTCTCGCCTGTCCGCATGGCGGCTTCGGACAGAAGCGTGGAGCGAAATCCCGGATCGATGGCCGTCGTGGAGGGAGAGAACAGTGGAGCAGGCGGTGTCGTTGCGTGCGCCAAGGCACTGCACGCGCACGCCAGCACGGCCCCGATGGTCATGATCGATCGCATGACTCCCCTCCCTGTCGCCATCATGCCCGATAATTTGGCGCGGTGTGAGTCACAGTCTCCTGACAGGGGAATTAAGTCTGCGACAGGGGTGGTCCGCGAAGGGCGGCCTTCTGGAAGCGGACTGGCCCGGCCCCTATATCTGCGTTGCGGTATCGATTATATCGCAGCGCAGCAAAGACGCGCCGGAGCTCGCCAATGCGACTGACGATGATGAAAGCCAAGCTTCACCGCGCCGCGGTGACCCAGGCGGACCTTCATTACGAGGGATCGATCTCGATCGACCGCGACCTGCTCGATGCCGTCGGCATCCTGCCGCATGAACAGGTCGATGTTCTGAACATCAACACCGGCGCACGCTTCACGACCTATGCGATCGAAGCCCCGCGCGGCTCGCGGACCTTCGGCATCAATGGCGCCGCCGCACGCCTGGCGCAGGTGGGCGACCGGATCATCGTGGTGGCCTATGCCGGGATGGAAGCTGCCGAAGCCGAACGCTGGGTGCCGGACGTGCTGGTGCTGGATGAGCACAATCAACCGGTGAAGGCTGCCGACGCGGCCTGAAGTCCGGAAATATTCGGAATTTCTTGACCTTGCCCGGATAGGCCTATGTCCTGCCCCCATGGGAGAGGTCTTTGCCGAACACGGCTTTTTCAGTTGAGCGCTTCGTATTCCTGCCTGTCGGCGTTTTTGTCGCCCGGTTGAAGGGTCCGAACCGTTTCGACGTCAGCGCTGCAAATGCCCGCAAGCTGTGCGACCGCTTCGCCGAAGGCGGGCTGAACGCGCTGATCAGCGACTATTGTGACTGCACGCTGGGCCATCAGCCCCACGAATACCGCCAGATTGCCGACGTTTTCGCTGCCGGGATGCCGAAGGGCATGGCCTTCGCCTACGTGTATCAGCCGGAACAGGCGGCCCACATCATGGTCATGACCCGGATACTGAACGCCGCAGGACTGAAGGTCCGCGGCTTCAATGATCCGCTGGAGGCGGAAACCTGGATCTTCGCCCAGCTGGGCGCCGACCGGTCGGCAGCCAGCGCCCCGCGCGCACTCGACCCGCCGCAAGCGGAGGGCTAGCCGGGCCCGATCGGACCCGGCCAGCTTCCGTCCATCAGTCCTCGATCGCGTAGACACCGGTGACCGTCACCGACACCTCGATCTGGCCGCCTGCGATCGGCGTGGAGGAATCCATCGCCTCGGCGCGGGCGAACATCATCGGCTGCGGCGGCGAGTAGTTGCTGCCTTCCGAAAACTCGACCAGCCGGCCGATCTCGACACCGAGTGCATCGGCATAAAGCGTCCGCAACTCACCAAGCTCGCGGACCGCGCGGCGGCGCGCCTCGGTCATGGCGGCATCACGGTCCTCAAGGCCGAAATTCACCCCCTGAAGCTGGTTGGCGCCCGACGAAACCAGCGCATCGACCGTCTGCCCCAGGCTGTCGAGCTCGCTCACCCGCGCGGTGACCGTGTTGGTCGCCTGATAGCCGGTGATGCGGCGTTCGCTCTCGCGTCCGTTGGAGGAATATCCGCCGGACCAGACCGGGCTGATCTGCAGGCTCGACGTCTGGATGTCGTCCTCGGCAATACCGGCCCGGCGCAGCGCGGCGAACACCTGGTTCATCGCACGGCTGTTGGCCGACAGGGCTTCCGCGGCGGTTTCCGCCTCGGTCACCACGCCGGCGGAGACGGTTGCCATGTCCGGGGCCATGCGGACGCTGCCCGTCGCGTTCAGGGTCAGACGGCCTTCCTGCATGCCATGGTGCATGGCGTGCGGGTCCTGCTGCGCGAAGGCCGGCGCACCGGCGGCAGCGGGGACGAGAAGGGCGGTGGAAAGTAGAAGCGCTCGAAGCATGAAAGACTCCTGATTTTCTGATCGGATAACTTTGCACCTGATCGGGGTGACGCAGGAAGGGCGGCGAAAAGCCCTTGCCGTGGCGAAACGGTTCATCCGGCTGTCAGGTTGCGTCGGCCGCGCTTCACACCGCACTTGGCGAGCCGGGGCGTCGCCTGTATCCATCGCACTTCCTGAAGGTGGGGCCTGTAGCTCAATTGGTTAGAGCCGGCGGCTCATAACCGCTTGGTTGCAGGTTCGAGTCCTGCCGGGCCCACCAACAAAATCAATAATTTAATTTCCAATCCTGACCGCCGGATGTCGCGGGAAACCTTGCATCGGCTCTATCGAGGATCCGGAGAGCTCGCGCTCTGGACACCGTGCTGGTCGGGCGTCGGATAGCGATTCTGGAGCGCGCGAACGGCATTCCAGCTTTCGCCGGCTGCAGAAGGGGCGGTCATGCCATCGCCAGGCAAACGTCCAGGTCATTCCCTCAGGGAAAAGCCTGAAGGATCGTTCCGGCCAGCTGACGCTTCTAGCGCCGCGGATCAGGTGGAAGAATGGAGTTGTCGTCGACGCCTTCGGGCACATCATCGAAATTCAGCATGTCGGAAACGACCGTAGTGGGCCGATGCCGAACCTGGTCGTAGATGCGACCGATATACGCGCCGAGAATGCCCATGAAGAGGCCGTTGAGACCAATCGAGCCCAGGATCAGCACAAGCGTGATCGCGAGGCCCGGCGGCCATTCGGTGCTCCACACGAGGCGGCTGATCGTGAAAAAGAGAATGCACACCAAGGCCAGGAGCGGCGTCAGCATCCCGATATAGAAGGCAAAATTCAGCGGCAGACGCGAATGCGCGATGATGCCTTCGGTGCCCATCCGGATCAGGTTGCCGATCGGAAATTTGCTCTGGCCGTGAAGGCGTTCATTCCGGTCGTAGACGATGCCGGTCTGGTTCCGCGCCAGCGAAGAGATCAGGCCGCGCAGATAGGGATGGGCATCATTGATGCGGCGCAGCGCCTCGATCACCGACTTGTCGATCAGGCGGAAGTCGCCCGCGTCGGCGATCAGGTGAGGCCCGTCGAGTTTCGCCAGGAGGCGGTAATACATCTTCCGGCCCTGAACGAGCAGGCCGTGCTCGATCCGCTTGCGGCGGATGCCGACGACCACGTCATGCCCCTCTTCCCACTTCTTGATGAAATCGACGAAGAGGGAGGGGGGATCCTGAAGGTCTGCGTCGACCTGAATCGCCGCATCGCCCCTTGCCAGGCGATAACCGGTCAGGACTGATTTGTGGAAGCCGAAATTCCGCGCGAAACGGGCGACGCGGACATTCTCATGATCGCGCGCCAGCACTACCAGCTTTGCGAACGTGCCGTCGGTCGAATGGTTGTCCGTGAAGATGAATTCGAAATCGTAGCCTTCGATGGCACCGGTGACGCGCTGGAGCTCGGCGAAAGTCCGCTCGATATTATCTTCCTCGTTATAGACGGGGATGATGATCGAGATCAGCTTGTTCACGCGAAACTCCGTCGCGCCATCGGCGCCGTTTGAGGCCTATTCGAAATCGGACGGCGAGATGATGTTGATGAACTCGCCCTTGAAGCCACGACCGCGCATATAGCCCTCGATCTCGGCACCGATATGCCAGGCGAGATTGAGGATCGGGCCGTCATGGTTCGCCGGGTCGAAGTCGTCGTCCGAGGCGATCACGATCCGCGTGCCGGGAACGTAGTGACCCACCTTCGCCGAGGTGGGCTTTTCATAGACGCGTTCGATCGTGTCGGCGTCGAGGCCGAGCAGCTTCACCGGAATGGCCGACCGGCCCGGGAAGGCCTTGGCGGGCAGCTTGCCATACTTCTTGAACGCGGCATCGATCTCGGCGGCCTTGCGCGTCTTCCAGGTCTCGATCTCGCCCTGCATCTTCTTCAGGCGCGGGCCGAAATCGTCCTCGATGGCCTTGCGCTCGGCGAACTGGTCGTGACCCGCGTCGGTCTGCTTGCCCTGCATGATGACACGGATATTGCCACCATAGCGCTTGGGGAATTCGGCGCGGATGATGCGGCGGCCCAGCGTGTCGGCGATGTAGGCGAAGGACTGGTAGGAATAGGTCCGCGGGTGCTCGTGATAGAAGGTGTCGAACTGGCGGCGGTCCAGAACCGCGCCGAGATAATGGTTCTCGACCACGAGGGCGGTGTCTTCGTGCATCATGGTCTGCAGCGCGCGCAGGACGGCGGGCAGATCCTCGATGTGGGCGAAAACGTTCGTAAAGGTAATGACGTCGGCCTTTCCGAACTTCGAGACGAAGCGCTCGGCGATTTCCTCGGTGAGGAATTCTTCCCAGACAGTGTGGCCGTTGGCGTTGGCTTCCTTGGCGGCACCGGTCGGCTCGATGCCGTAGGTTTCAGCGCCGGCGTCACGGAAGTAGCCGAGCAGGCTGCCGTCATTGCAGCCGATGTCGACAACCTTCTTGCCCTTCAGCGAGCCGATCTGCTCCTCGCATTCCTTGACGAGCTTCTGCATGCCGTCGAGCACGTCCTTCGTGTGACGCGAGCGGTAGTGATAGTTCGACGGGAAGAGCTCGGCCTTCGGCACCTGATACTTCTGGTGCGCCGTGGCACAGGTCGGGCAGTAGAGAATCTCGATCGGGTATTCCTTGCACACCCGATCATTGCCGACTTCGACGAGATCGTCGCACATCGGGTGCTTGCCGAGATCGAGGGCCGGTTCGAGCGTTTTCGAGCCGCAGACTTCGCAGGAGTCGATATGGATCAGACCGTCAGACATCGTGAATTTCCTTGCTACGCGCGGGCGGTCTAGAGCCAGGGCGCGGTACCGTTTTTGACCATGGCTTCGAGATCCATCTTGTCCCGAAGCGTATCCATGGGCTTCCAGAAGCCCTTGTGAATGAAGGCGTTGAGCTGACCGTCAGCGGCAAGCCGTTCCAGCGGGTCGCGCTCCCAGGTCGTGGAGTCACCCTCGATATAGTCGATCACGCCCGGCTCCAGAATGAAGAAGCCACCATTGATGAAGCCCATCTCGTTGGTGGGCTTTTCGCGGAAGGCGTTCACTTCCGGCCCGTCCATTTCCAGGATGCCGAAGCGGCCCGGAGACGGAACGGCCATGACGGTCGCGAGCTTTCCGTGCTTCTTGTGGAAGTCGTAGATGTCGCGAACCTTCACGTCGCTCACACCGTCGCCGTAGGTGAGGGAGAAGGTTTCGTTTCCAAGATAGGGCGCCACGCGCTTCAACCGGCCACCCGTCAGCGTGTCCTGGCCGGTGTCGATCATCGTCACCTTCCAGTCTTCCGCGCAGGTGTTGAGGTAGGTGACCTCGCCGGTGTTCAGGTCAACCTGGACATCGGAATTCCGCAGAAAGTAGCTGGCGTAGTATTCCTTGATGATCTCGCCCTTGTAGCCGCAGCAAACAACGAAATCATTGAACCCGGATGCGGCATAGATCCGCATGATATGGGACAGGATCGGTTCCCCGCCGACTTCGACCATCGGCTTGGGTTTCAGATGCGTTTCCTCGGACAGTCGCGTCCCGAGTCCGCCTGCGAGCAAGACCGTTTTGATGGGAACCCCCTGTTGTTCCTCGCCGCATCCAGCACGTGCGCCCCCGTGCGGCGAGCGGGTTATGAACGGGGCCGAGCGCGCTTGTAAAGCCCTATCAGGTTCGAAAACGCACCGTATTCGTTATGTGACAATCGTGTGCCGGAACTCAGCCGAGCGGTTTGCGCGCCGTCATGTAGTATTGCGCACCAAGCCCGATGAGGCCGAGGGTCTCATCGACAGGATAGAGCGGTCCGGCAATCGGCGGAATGGACAGGATCGAACGCGTACGGATCGCGTCGAAACCGGCGTCCTCGAACAGGGCACGAATTTCCTTTTGCTTCAGGAGAACCGCGTCGGCGTCAATCGGACAGTTCGAAACGATGCGCCAGGTCAGCGGGTTGACCGGATTGTGCTCGAACACGACGCCGAGGCCGCCGGGCTTCAGGACTCGCTTCATCTGCTCGACGAAAACCGGCCAGTCGCCGGTCGGCACGTGGTGCATCACGCAGACGGCAAAGGCGACGTCGAACTGGTTGTCGTCATAGGGCAGGGTGCCGCCGGGATAGACGTCATAGCGGACGTCCTCGTTATGCTGTTCCGCGTATTCGATGCTCTTGCGCGAGACGTCGATGCCGGTGAGACTCTTGTACTTCGTCACCAGGTGGTGGTGGTAGCTGGCGACGCCGCAGCCGAGATCGAGCACGTCGAGATCGGCATTCGCACCCAGATAGCGTTCGGTCAGACGAAGCAGGTATTCGCACTTCGCCTTGACGAAGAAGTCCGCCTTCAGACCGGAGAAGGACACCGCGTCGTCGATTTGCTGGGTATAGCTCTCGACATACCGGTCGAAATCCTCGGAAACTTTTTCCTGAGTGACCGTCTTGCCACTGTCCGGCTGCATGGTAAGTCGTCCCTTCTTGGCTTCCTGCCTGCGGGCCGTGTCGCACGAAACCGGCTCTGGGCAAAGCGTAAAAGCCCTTATTGACGCGAGGCAGGGACAGGATGGGAAGCCTTTTTTCGAAACTCAAGCAGGTGGTCGACGCTACGGCCCGGCGGTATGCGCTGTTCGGCCTCATCGTCACCGCGGCGTCTTATCTGTTCCTGTTCACGCTGGTCCTTGTCTTCGACGTTCCCAACGTACCGGCGAATTTCGCGACGCTGATGTTTGGCCTGGCCATGTCCTATCTATTCAACCGGAATTTCGTGTTCCGGCATACCGGCCAGCAATGGGCAGCGGTGCTGCGCTTTTCGATCGTGGTGGCGGTGGCGTATGGCGTAAATCTGCTGGTGCTGCAGGCGCTGCTGACCTATGCGCCGGTGCCGGATGCCCTCGCGCAGTTTCTCGCCTTCAGCGTCTATACCGTGATCGCCTATGTTGGGCATCGGGTCTGGACATTCTCGCACGGGCAGGACGATGTCGAACGCGCTCGAAACACTTGAGGACTACTGGGCTGCGGCCGCGGAGCCACGCCCCCTGGTTGTCTTCGGCGCTGGCCGGTGGGGCCGTGTCTGGGCAAGCGTCGCGGCCGGAGCGCGCGGCACAGGCGAGGGTATTGCGCTGATCGCGCGCAGCAATCTGGACGATACGCGAGCCTGGCAGGCCGAGCACCCTTCCCGTGCGGAGATCGTGGTGACCGGCGATCCGGAGTCTGTGCTCCGGGATATGGGTGAGGGTGGGAACGCCTTGATCGCATCGCGACCGAAGGACCACATTCGCGATGTCGACCTGTGTCTACGGGCCGGAGTACCCGCACTCGTCGAGAAGCCGTTCAGCGACGATCCGGCCGAAAGCGCGCGAATGGTGGAACGGGCTGCGGCAGCCGGGCTGGTTTATGGCATCGGGGTCGAGTTCAGCCTTCTACCCGAACTGCATGCGCTCGGAGAAATGCTGGGTTCGTGGGCTGGCACGGCCACCCTGCATTGGGAAGACCCCGATGCGGAGGTCCGGCATGGCCATCTGAAGCGGCCGCATGACGAGATCAGCCTGCTTGACGATATCCTGCCGCACGCATTGTCGATCTTCGGCGTGATCGCTGGCAGCCAACCGGACTGGGTAATGCAAAAGGCGTTCGAGCGCGGCGTGCGCTCGGCTCAGCTGTCGTTGCAGGACGGAAAGCGGGCTTTCCGCCTGTTCGCCAGCAAGGCAATGCCGGAAAGGACGCGCCGGTTCGAGATCGAATGCCAGGATGGACGGAATTTCGTGCTCGATTTTGCGAAAACGCCCGCGCGTCTGACCAGCGGAGGCCGCTCGGTCGCGCTTGATCCGCGGTTCGGCGCGCTTTCGAGTACGCTTCGCCTAGAGCTGGGAGCCTGGTTTCGTGCGCTCGATGGCGGTCAGCCGGCCATTGTCGCTGACCTCAAAACGCACATCGCGATGCATGCGCGCTTGCGCGAACTCCTGGCCTAGCGCGCGGCCTTCTCCGCGTACTCACGCAGCTGGCGCAGGGTAACTTCCTGCATGTCCGCACCATCCATCCAGGCGACGAACCAGTCGGCGGTTGTCTTCAGCGTGTCCTCGAGACCCAGGACGGGATGCCAGTCGAGTTCAGCCTTGGCGCGCGAGGAATCGAGCCGCAGGAATTGCGCTTCCTTAGGGTGTTTCTTGTCCGTTGCGTGCCGCCCCTTGGCGGATGGGAAGAGCGTCGTCAGGCGGTCGACGAGTTCGCCGACCGTACGCTCGTTGTCGATGTCCGGGCCGAAATTGTATTCGACGTCGTTGCGGCCCTCGAAGACGCGCTCTGCCAGCATGATATAGCCACGCAGCGGCTCCATGACGTGCTGCCAGGGCCGGGTGGCCGACGGGTTGCGGATTTCCACCGTGTCGCCCGCGAGAATGGCCCGGATGATGTCCGGAACGAGCCGGTCCTCGCTCCAGTCGCCACCCCCGATCACATTGCCGGCGCGCACGGTCGCCAGGCGTGCCCCGCTGGCCTGGCCGCTGGCTGCGTCGGCGGTGAAATAGCTTTGCCGGAAGGAGGACGCGACGAGTTCGGTGCAGCCCTTGGAATTGGAATACGGATCCTTGCCGCCGAGCCGGTCGGTCTCGCGATAGGCCCAGTACCACTCCTCGTTCTCGTAACACTTGTCCGAGGTGACCACGACAATGGAACGAAGCGTGTCGGACCGCCGTGCGGCGTCGAGCACGTGCGCGGTGCCGAGGACGTTGGAGCGGTAGGTTTCCACCGGGTCGTTGTAGGACCGGCGAACAAGCGGCTGGGCGGCCATGTGGAACAGCACTTCGGGACGCGCAGCGGCGAAGGCCTCGTCAACGGTCTTCAGGTCCGCGATATCGCCGCGGCGATCGTCCAGACGTTCAGACAGACGGGTGACGGAGAACAGGGACGGGTCTGTGGAGGGATCGAGCGCGAGCCCGGTCACTTCCGCGCCCATCTCCGTGAGCCAGAGTGACAGCCATCCGCCCTTGAAGCCGGTATGGCCCGTGACAAGGACGCGGCGTCCCTTCCAGAAATTACGATCAACCATGGTGCTGTTCCCGATGTCCCTGAAATGCGCGGCGAGAGCTATGCGAGCCCCCGGTATGCGTCAACCTTCGACCCGTTCCGCGTCGCCGGATTCCGTTTCGGCGCAGTCAGGCCGGTAGAGGAAGATGTTGCCGGTCAATCCGTCGGTGCTGCCAGAAAGGAAGGCTTCCCGGCGAAGAGAGCTCTCCTCGGGATTGGACAATTCGTACTGCGACAGGACCAGCGTTCCCCCCAGATCGGCAAGGGCGCAACCGTCCACGAAGACTTCGATCGTCGCGTCCGGGTTATAGGTCGTCACCGGCACCTCGACCCGGTTGCCCCAACCGTCGTAATTGCTCGCCCGGGCCGGATCGCGTTCGAGTGCCGGCGCGATCACCCGGCGGAAGGCGAGGTGATAATCGAGCGGATGCGACTGGTAGTAGCCGTCGAGCGTGTGGAAGCCGTTATAGGCCGCCGCCATCGTGGGCAGGCCGACAGTCAGGACGGTTTCTTCCGTCCAGCCAGCCCCGAGATAGGCTTTCACTTCCTCGTAGCTGCCGCGGCTGAAATAGGTGCCGACGGTGTACTGAGCGACATATGGATTGTCCCATCCGTTCTCGGCATGGAAAGCGATGTTATCGATCCGGCGTTCCAGCGGGACATGGATGGTGAGGGCAAGGGCGGCCAGAGCGACCGCGACCAGACCGGCTTTCACGCCCCACCACACCCATTCGGTGGCCAGATGGACGACGAGCGCAAGCAGCAGAACCGAAAGGAATGGGAGTACGACGATGAATCGCGAGAGCTGGACCGGAACCCCGACCAGCGCTTCGAAGTCGAGCATGTTGCTCTGAACGATGCCGAAGCCGAACGCGATCACCCCCATCAGCACCATCACTCCGGCGATCCAGGCCAAGAGGCGTGTGTCACTTGGCGGAATTGCGGCAAGAGCGCGGCCGCGAATGGAAACAACGCTCCAGACCCCGAGATAGGCGAGGATCGCGATCCCGGCGGTGATCGGCAGGATCAGGGCGGTATTCCATTGGTAGTGATAGTGCGCCGTCGTGCCGTTGATCAGTGACTGCGCCTCGGTGAATGCGCGCGTCCAGTATGTGCCGTTGAACATATTTCCGAACACGAAGTGCCGGCCTTCCATCCAGACAACCCGGTGGCTCTCCGTGTCCGAGAAAAGCAACCCCCAGAACAGCCGGTATTCGATGAAGATCGTGATCAGGAGGCCGAGGGCGACGAGCTTCAGCGGGCGCCAGTTCCCGTTTATGCCGCCAAATATGGCGAATGCCACGAGTGCAGCCGGATAGTAGAAAAGTCCGCCCAGCACGAAATCCGCGAACATGGCCGCCAACAGAAACAGGCCGAGCGCCGACCAGGTCCGGTTCGGCACGAAGCTGAGCATCGCGCCGGCAACGAACAGATTGAACCCGATGATCGCACCGAGCACGGCAAAGCTGTGCGGCATCAGCGCGACCGCACCAGCACCGAATGCGATCGCCGCCGGGTCAAGCTGCGGCATCCAGGATTTGTCGGCGAAATGCCGCCGCGCCACCGAGAAGGGCAGGATCGCGGAGAGGTAGAGCGCAAGAAGCGCGACGGTGAAATAGATCGAGGTGTCCCAATACTGCGGGAAGATACCGTAGATCAGGCGGACGATTTTCAGATCGCCTACGCCCATCATGTCCAGCGGCAGGCCGTGCATGAGCTGGTCATGGACATAGCCGGGACGGAACAGGGTCGCGAGCGGAGAGGGAAGCGTGTCGTAGAGCGGGATGACGGAATCGAGCTGGTCATTCGATTCAATCGACAGGTTGTGCGGCGGGAAATAGGCGACGAGTGCGACGACCAGCAGAATCGCGAATCCGACGACAAAGGCCAGCCGGTCCCGCCCGAACCAACGCGTTTCGAAACCGCCGATCATCGTCGTGCCCCCATTCCGTCACGGTACCACTCGGGCACCTTCGGTCGCTGGTTTGACGGCGGGCGCAGGAGTTTACAACCGTTTTCCTGACCACAAGTGCCGCAATAATGGGCGGCCCCCGATTTTTCGGCTAGGAAGACGCCTCCGGAATCAGGATCACATAGCTTATCGGGTGCCTCTTGAAGCAGCTTCGTTCATTCGCGTTTGCGTTTGTCGTCCCGGCGGGACTTGCGGCCGTATCGTGTTCCGCTGAAGTCGATCCGGGCATGCCCGACAGCCGCGAATGGGCCGAGGTCGCGGGGGCTGGCTATAACGAGTTTCTTGATGTCAGCGCGGTTGAACGCACGGGCAATTTCGGAGGCAGTGCGAGCGCTTTCGTGAGGCGGGACGGAGACGTCTTCGCCTTGGCCGACCGCAATGATGCATCGCGCACCGTTCTGGTGTGGACGATCGAGGGCATCGACGCGCAGGGGCAGGGGATCAGGCTCGCCTTCGATCTCGATGACGCAGCCCCCCAGGGGGGATGGGTCGTCGCGACATTGTCACTTCGCACCTCCGACGGACCGCAGGCCGCGACCTGCATGTTTTCACCCGATGGCGAGCAGTCGGACTTCATTTCCGGCGGGGCGGCGGGGCAGTCCTTCATCGAAGGACGAACCCTCGTCTGCGAAATCACGCCGGAAAACAGCCAGGGCGATCTCGACGTCTACATCTACCCGACCGCCTATCGCCCCGATGTCGGCTTCGACGACCGGCTGGTCGGGGAGATCTTCATCTCGTCGGGCCGCGTTCAATTCACCAATCAATAGGCGAGTTCGAAGTCTCGACGTCGCGATCTAACGTTCCGAGTCAGGCGGGCGGCTCGCGCGCGCCGGGTTGCGGGTTCGTGTCCCTCGGGGTTCACCAGGCTCCTCCGCTCAGCGGAACAGCATCACCGGGATGTGGCAGTCGCGGATCATGGCGGTCGTCGTGCTGCCGATGATTAGGTTGCGGATGCGGGAATGGCCGTAGGCGCCCATCACGAGCAGCGAGATCGCCTGTTCTGTCACGTAACCGGCGATCGCACCCTCCGGCTCGCCGGATAGAATGGTTTCGGTCACGTCATGCCCGCCGGCGCGCAACTCGGCTGCGGCGGATGCCAGCGCGGAAGAGCGGCGCTCATTGCCCTCGCCGGCCATGACGAGATGCAGGGGAATATCCCGGAAGAGCTGGCCGGCGGCGATATGGCGCACCGCCTTCATTGCGCTTTCGCCGCCATCGAAGGCGATCAGCGCGCGTTCGATCGGCCGGAAGCTGCGCGACGCGACCATCACCGGCTTGTGCGCGGCGCGAACGATGCGCTCGAGGTTCGAGCCGAGATGCTCGCTTGCGAAATCCGCCGCCTCGCCGCGCTTGCCGATGACGATGAGGTCGGCGTCCGCTTCCACCTGCTGAACGGCTTCCAGAAGGTCGCCATTGCGCAGACGGGAGTTCGCCGTCACGCCGCGTTCCGACAGGTGGGCCGCCGCCGAGTCCAGGATGGCGCGCCCGCGTTCCTTGGCGAGGTGGACCCGCTCCCGGTCGTGCGCGGCCAGCTCACCCAGCAGGTGCGACTTCGCCCCGAGCCCGAGCGCGCCGGAGAGGTTGGCCGGGGCGATGGCGGTATCCCGCCGGCCGAGGACGTGAAGCAGCTCGACCTGGCCGCCGAGCGCTTGCGCGACCCAGGCCGCGTGATCACAGACGCTTTCGCCATAGGCCGAACCGTCGACAAGGGCGATGATGGTCTTGGTCATGGCAATCGCTCCTAGTGGCCCATCAGGCGCTCAAGCGCGCCCGGCTTGTCGTGAATGCCCAGCCGGTCGACCAGCGTCCGGCTCGCCTCATTCATGCCGATCAGCCTTACCTCGGCGTCCTCGCGCCGGAATTTCAGCACCGCCATGTCGACGGCGGCGACGCTCGACAAATCCCAGACATGCGCATCGCCGAGGTCGATCACGACCGTATCGACCGCTTCGCGGAAGTCGAAGGCGCGCATGAAGTCCTCGCACGAGGCATAGAAGAGCTGGCCCTCGACCTTGTAGGTGCGCGTGCGGCCATCGTCGGACAGCGTGCTCGACACCGTGAAGGCGCGCGATATCCGCCAGGCGAAGAACAGTCCGCTGAGGAGGACGCCGACCCCGACGCCGATCGCCAGATTGTGCGTGAAGACCACGCCGATCACGGTCGCGATCATCACCACACTCGAACTTTTCGGATGGTGGCGCAGATTGCGGATCGAGCTCCAGGAGAAGGTTCCGACCGACACCATGATCATGATGGCGACGAGCGCCGGCATCGGGATCTGCGCCACGAGGTCGCCGAGGACGAGGATCATGAACAGGAGGAGGACACCCGCCGTAAGACAGGACAGGCGCCCGCGCCCGCCCGATTTCACATTGATCACTGACTGGCCGATCATCGCACACCCCGCCATGCCGCCGAAGAAGCCGCTGACCGTGTTGGCGACGCCCTGGCCGACGCATTCCCGGTTCCGGTCGCTCTTCGTGTCGGTCAGATCGTCGACGATCTGCGCCGTCATCAGCGATTCCAGGAGGCCGACCGCCGCGACCGCCGCCGAATAGGGCAGGATGATCAGGAGCGTATCGAGATTGAGCGGAATGTCCGGCAAGAGGAACATCGGTAGCGTATCAGGCAGGTCGCCCATGTCGCCGACGGTGCGGATATTGTCCCAGCCGAAACCGATCGCCAGCGCCGTCAGCACGACAATGCAGACGAGCGGCGAGGGGATCGCCTTCGTGATGAAGGGAAAGCCGTAAATGATCACGAGGCCCGCGCCGACGAGCACATAGGTGAACCAGCTGACATTGGTCAGTTCCGGCAGCTGGGCGAGGAAGATCAGGATCGCCAGCGCATTGACGAAGCCGGTGATCACCGAACGCGACACGAAGCGCATCAGATCGCCCAGCTTCAGGAAACCGGCGACGATCTGGATCAGCCCGGCGAGCACCGAGGCGGCCAGCAGATATTGCAGGCCGTGCTCGCGAACCAAGGTCACCATCAACACTGCCGTCGCCGCCGTCGCCGCGCTGATCATGCCGGGCCGCCCGCCGGCAAAGGCGATCACGACCGCGATGCAGAAGCTGGCATAGAGCCCGACCCGCGGGTCGACGCCTGCGATGATCGAGAAGGCGATGGCTTCCGGGATCAGCGCCAGCGCGACGACCAGGCCGGCGAGCACGTCGCCGCGCAGATTGCCGAACCATTCGCGGCGGGTGCGGTCGATCAGGGCGGCATCGAGTGTGGGCAGGCGCATGGCAATATCCATCGGGCGCGCAAAACCACCGCGATATGGCGGCGGCGGGCGCTTGAGGGCTGACAGGATCAGCGGAGAAAGAGGGGCGATTAGCACATATCGCGGACCGGGCAAGGCGCGCAGGCGCGATGGGAAGCCGCTATGCGCGAGCAGGATGATCAGACGGCGGCCGACTTGCTCTTGCCGCCGCACGCACTAGCCTCCCCGGCAATCAGATGTCCGGGGAGACTTTCATGAAGACCGTGTTCGCTGCCTCCGCCCTTGCCATGCTTGCCGGTACCGCCGCTGCGCAGGACGTGCCGCCGTCCGAAGTGCCGATGATCCGCGGCATCGTGGCAGACGTGTCCGCCGACCGGATCGAGGCCGACATCCGCCGGCTCGCCGATTTCGGCACCCGCCACACCCTGTCCGAGACCGAGAGCGACACGCGCGGCATCGGCGCGGCCCGGCGCTGGATCTTCGAGGAGTTCGAACGCATCTCGGCGGACTGCGGCGGGTGTCTGGAAGTCATGTACATCTCCGACACGATCTCCGGCGAAACGCGCATCCCCGAGCCGACCGAAGTCGTGTCCGTCGTCGCGATCCAGCGCGGCACGATGGACCCCGGCCGCTATGTCGCCATGTCAGGCGATATCGACAGCCGCGTCACGGACCCGCTGGATGGCACGTCGGACAGCCCCGGCGCCAACGACAACGCGTCCGGAATGGCTGGCGTGATCGAAGCGGCGCGCGTCCTGTCGCAGCACGAATTCGCGGGCTCGATCATCTATATGGGTCTGTCGGGCGAGGAGCAGGGCCTGTTCGGTGGCCGCATCGTGGCCCAGCATGCGCTTGACAATGACTGGCGCATCAAGGCGGTGCTCAACAACGACATGATCGGCAATATCGCCGGCATCGACGGCGTCATCGACAATTCCACCGCCCGCGTCTTCTCAGAAGGCACGCGCGCCGTCGAAACGCCGGAGGAAGCGCGCATCCGTCGCTTCACCGGCGGCGAAGTCGACAGCCCGTCACGCAATCTGGCGCGCTATATCGACCGCGTGGCGGACGACTACATTCCCAACCTCGACATCATGATGGTCTACCGGCTCGACCGCTTCGGCCGCGGCGGGCATCACCGCCCGTTCAACGATGCCGGCTTCCCGGGCGTGCGAATCATGGAAACGCACGAACACTATGACCGCCAGCACCAGGACCTCCGCAACGAGGACGGGCGGCACTATGGCGACACGATCGACTATGTCGATTTCGACTATGCCGCGCGCCTGACGAGCCTCAACGCCGCGACGCTCGCCCTGCTCGCCAGCGCGCCGCCCTTCCCGGCGGACGTGACGATCGAAGGCGCGGTCAGCCCGGACACGACCCTCAGCTGGTCCGCGCCGGACGCAGGGCAGGCGGGCAATCTCGCCGGCTACCGCATCTACTGGCGCCTGACCGACGAGAACCAGTGGACGCATTCGCGCTGGGTCGGGAACGTCACCCGCTACACGCTCGAGAACGTCGTCATCGACAACTACTATTTCGGCGTCGCTTCGGTGGCCGAGAATGGCGCGGAAAGCCCGGTCGTCTTCCCGGGACCGGCCGGCAGTTTCGGGGACTGACGCCTCGCGGATATCCGGAGCACGGGGCCGCAAATCAATCGAAGGTTTAATTCGTTGCAAAGACCGAGAATTTTGGAACAATCCCTTCGTTGACGGGGGGCGTTTGATGGTTCGCGTGCTTGTGTCGGTCGTTACGGCCTTTCTGTTTGCCGCTCCGGCGATTGCGCTGCAACCAATGCTCTCAGGGTATGAGCGGCAATTGCGGTTTACGGAAGACGATCTTGCGAGCCGCTCGGCTTACCTCTTTCCCGAAATCGAACTGGTCGCACCGAACGGCGTGGCCGGTGGCCGATTCGACCTCTACAACGACTACACGCCCGAAAATTTGTACGTCATTCCGTCGGCGACCGGTGATCCGCGCATAACGCAAAACGGTGCATGGGTTTCGTTCGAGGGCGTCCGGTTTGCACGCCTCTACAAGGAGTTCAGTGCCGCACGGGGCGGTTATGCATGGCGGATGGATTTCCAGGAAAACGCAACCGTCGAAATGGCCCAGGCTACCTTGCGGGCACTCTACCTGTCTGGAGGCGGGTCCAGCCTTCCCCCGCCCTATCGGGTCATCGAGTTCCGGTTTACGGACGCCACTGGCGCATTCACGCAGGCAGACCCGCAATGGCGATTTTCAACCTCGCCGTATGGCGGAGGAGCTTTGACGAGCGCCCCGGGCGGCATCTCGGATCCGGAACTGGTCGATATCGACGGCGACGCGGATCTGGATCTTGTCGTCGGCAACGCGAACGGGCAGCTGATCTTTTTCGAGAATACCGGTTCTGCCAGCAATCCACAGTTTACGGAACGGACCGGTGCCGCCAGCCCGTTTTCGCAGATCGATCTTGGCCTGCGCAGCAGCGCTGCGTTTGGGGACATCGACCGGGACGGGGATTTGGACCTCGTCGTATCCGACGATACCGGCGGTTTCTTCTTCTTCGAGAACACGGGCAGCCGAACCGAGCCCGCCTTTACCGCGCGTTCCGAACCCGCGCCTCTGACGGCCGACGTCGGATCGAACGGCGAACCCTCCCTGGCGGATCTGGATGGCGACGGGGACCCGGACTTGATTGTCGGCTCCCAGGACCAGGGCATTTTCTACTACGAAAATCTCTCCGAAGGCGCGAACTGGCAGTTCGCCGCCCGGACCGGTCAGGACAATCCGTTCGCGGCATTCGTCGATGGAAAGTACTACGTCCTGTCCCTGGCATTCCACGATGTCGACGATGACGGCGATCAGGACGCGGTGCTGTCGACCGCCTATAATCTGGCGGAATTCCTCGAAAATATCGGCACGGCGGAGCAACCCGATTTCCGACCGCTCGCGACAAAATTCAGCGTGCTGGCCGCGGAGGTGTTCGAACGGAGCTTCGGATTGAGTCTCGGTGATCTGAACGGGGATTCGCGCGCGGACCTCGTCGTGGGCGACGATGCAGGCGGCATATACTATCATCCGATGACCCTGGAGGCCGATGATCACGTCATTGGCGTGACCGTCACGGAGGTCAATCAGCCACCGGTCGAATGGTATGGTCAGGTCGAGGTCAGCGAGGATGACGCGATCGATCTGGGCTACCAATTGTGGAACTGGGCCGCGGTCCGCGACCCGGAAGGCGATGCTTTCGATCTCGTTTCTGTGAACCTTGACCCTGAAGACGGCGTAATCGTCGAAGGGGACGGGCGCTTCTACTACCGCTCTCCTGAATTCGACCAGACATTGAGTGTGGGGCATGTCCGGGAACACACGATCGAATTCGTCGTGCGGGATGTGCGAGGTGCGGAGGCCGCGCTTCAGACCGATCTGTTAGTGCGGGGTGCCAACGACCCGTACACAGCCGTCGATGACTTCATCACGATCACCGAAGATGATCGGGTGATCCTGAACGAGTTTGTTTTCGCGAACGACATCGACATTGATCTCCCGCGGGAGTTTCTGATGATGGCGTTTGAAGCCCCCGTCATGCCGGGTGAACTCACCCTGGCGCGGGGCGAACTGATTTTCGATGCCATTGGTCACTACGACGCGCTCGCGTCGGGGGACTCGGTTACCGAAGTATTCGACTATCTCGCGACTGATCTGATGTCGATCGAACCCGTCCGGGCACGGGTCAGCCTGCAGGTCGTTGGCGTGAACGATGCGCCGGATGCGAATGACGATGCGATCGATATCGGGCGTGAAGTCTATCCTCGCGACATCACGCCGTTCGTTCTCGCGAATGACGCGGATGTTGACTCTGGTGATGCGTTCACAATCGTCGCTGCCGCACCGGTTATTGCCGGTCGCGGAAGCGTCTCGGTCCAGTCCGGACGCCTATATTACACGCCGCCAGCGGACTTTGCCGGAACCTCCGACCAGCTGGAATATACGATACGCGACGGTTCCGGAGCGGAAAGTACCGCGACCGTAACGGTTAATCTTTTGAATGCCGGTCTCGCCGTGTCCGTCAATGTTGCAGGCTTGGGCAGCGTGGCCATCGAGCCGTCGCCCTATACCTGTACAGACGAATGTACCGTGGAATTCGAACAGGGAACCCAGGTGATCCTTCGGGCTGCTGCGGCGGCATCGACCGAATTCCTGAGCTGGAATGGCTCGTGCTACGGGAATAGCGGGCTGAGTTGCAGCCGGTCTCTGGACAATCCCGTTTCCGCCCAGGCGATTTTCTCGGGACCGGTCTTGCGGTCCGCAATTCTGCCGGCGGCGCGGTCTGGGTCTTTGTCGGGCGGCGATCTCACCGTATTCGGAACATTGGTGAATGCAGGAGGCGGACGCGCGGCGGGGTGCCGCATCGAACTCGCTGAGGACGCGCCGGTGAGCCTCACCTATCGGCTTGTCAATGGCCGCAACGAGCCCATCGGCTTCGAAAACCCGGTCACCGATTTCACGGAAGGATTCCCGCTTTCATACGTGTTGGCGCTCACCCCGATCCGGACGACCTCCGGGGCAGGCGAGGACGTTGACGTACGTTTCGTCTGCACCAACGGGGCGGCCGAGATCATTCCCTCGGTCATTTCTGTCTTTCTCTCGATTGCCGAGGATCCGGTTCCCGACATTATCGCGATCGCGGCGACACCGACGGGTGACGGCAGTCTGCGCATTGCGTCCCACGGCGGCCGGGCTGCCATGGGTGTGGCAGCGGTGAATATCGGCGCTCCCGCCGACATTTCCGTGTCGATTGACAATGGCGGCGCCGAATTGCCGGTGACCTTCACGCTCTGCCAGACCGGTCCGGATGGCGTGTGTCTGGTCCCGCGATCGCCGAGCGTCGAGGTGAATATGGGAGCGGATCCCGTGCTGTTCTCGGTCCTCGCTGTCGATGAAGACGGGGAAGCCACATCAATCCCCGACGACGCGGCCAATGCGCGGACTTTCCTCCGGTTCAACGATCAGGAGGGCGTGACGCGCGGCCTGACCAGCGTTGGTATCGTATCGGGCAACCCGATCAATCTGGACGTTGCGCGCGACACTCTGCCGGCGGGTCGGTGGTCGATTTCGATGCTCCGTGAGGATTCCAACCGCTTCGAACGCGGCGAACTCTTCCTGCTTCCCAATGGCCAAGCCCTGATCTGGACCGGGACGGGTATCTACTCTGCCGAGATTGCCGCCGAGAACTACAATGCACGCCGCCGGAACATCAGCGGTTCGTTCTACGATACGACCGGCCGCGCATCGGACCTGACGGGATACTGGTTCCCGTTCCGACAACTGCGACTCGAAACCAACAGCATCCTTGCGGCCGAAATCATGGGGGTGTTCGACGCGCGAAGCCTTCCCGGCGACGGGACGAGCATCGCCGGCCTGTCGGGTAGTTATTCCGTTGAGGGAGGTGGTTATCTGGCGATAAGCGCGGAGGGCAATCTTTCGGGTGCGATCGGCGACTGCGCCGCAACGGGATCTGCGGTTCCTGCGGACGCGATCTCATCGGGGGTAACCGGCTTTTCGCTCACGCTTTCATCATGCGCGGGATCGACCGGGGCGGGACACGCGGTGATCTATCGCGGATTGGATGAAGGCGGAGCTCTCGCACTTTACCTGTTGGCGGCGTGGCCAAACGAAGGGTTGAGACTGGCCCTGACACCCGCGCCCTAGGCTGCGAGCGACCCGTAGGCCAGCCACCCCGTATAGGCTGCGTATAGGACGAGGAGGCCGACGCCCTCCATCCGTCCGACGCGCCGGCCGGTCGCGGCGACAAGGAAGAGCAGCGCGGCCGCGCCGAGCATGATCCAGACATCGGAGCCGAGAATGCTGGCCGGGACGTCGATCGGCTGGATGATGGCCGTTGCGCCGAGAATGCCGAGCGCATTGAAGATGTTCGAACCGATCACATTCCCGAGCGCGATATCGCCCTGACGCTTCAGCGCCGCCGCTATCGAAGCGGCCAGCTCGGGCAGGGAGGTGCCGATCGCCACGACCGTCAGGCCGATCACGGCATCGGAAATGCCGAAACCTTCCGCGATCGAGATTGCACCCGTGACGAGCAGCTTTGCGCCGAACACGACGCCGGCAATCCCGGCGGCGAGCAGAAGCAGGGAAACCAGCAGACCGCCCTTGGGCGGGGCGACACTTTCCGCTTCGGCGGAGTGCAGCCGGGCCTCCGGGCCTTTCGAGCGCTGGTCGAACCAGTAGCTGAGCCCGATATATGCGATCAGCCCGGCGAACAGCATCCCACCAGAGGTCCGTCCCACCGGCGTCAGGAAGAGCGCCATTGCCAGCGCGATCTGCGACAGGGCAAGGAAGCTGCCATCGCGCTTCAGAACGCCCCGGGCGACCGTGATCGGCGCGATCAGGGCGGCCGCGCCCAGGATCAGCAGGATGTTGGCGATGTTCGATCCCACGACATTGCCGACCGCGATCCCCGGCGAGCCGGACAGGGCCGCCTGAACGCTGGTCGTCAGTTCGGGCATGGACGTGCCGAAGCCGACGAGAACAAGGCCGATCAGGAGCGGAGAAACGCCCAGTTTCGACGCGGTGCCGACCGCACCGCGTACCAGCACATCACCGCCAATGGCGAGCAGAACCAGCCCGCCGGCGATCAGAAGAAATTCGCTCACGCTGACTTACCCTTGTCCGACATTTCGTCGTCGCCCCGATAGAGGCTCGATTGCTTGTAGTGGCGAAGCCCGTGCTTCGCGAAAACGCTGATCGCCGCCGTCGCCGGAAGGGCGAGGAGGGCGCCGAGGAAACCGAATAGCGAGCCGCCGATCAGAAGACCCGCCATGATCCACAACGGGTGGAGCTTCAGCTGGTCGCCGACCAGCCTCGGCGCGAGGAAGACGGTTTCGATGACCTGCGAACTGCCGAAGATGGCAACGACGCCCAGGATCGGCCAGATCGAGTCGAACTGGTTGATCGCAACGAGCAGCGCCAGCACGAAGAAGATCACATTGCCGATGACCGGGATGATCGAGGACAGCCCGGTCAGCACACCGATCGCGATCGAGTAGTTGAGGCCAAGCAGGAACAGGCCGGCGGCGTGGTAGATCATCTGCGACAGGATGACGAGGCTCTGGCCGCGCACCCACCGTGCGAGCTGGAGATTGGTGTCCTTGGCGATGTGCCGGACCTCCCGCGCATAGGGACGCGGCGGCAGTTCGGAGAGTGTCTTGGTTACTTCCGGCCAGTCCTTCAGGAAGAAGAACAGGGCCACGGGGGTCAGGAGGACGAGGAGCGCGCCCGACAGGACGGTACCGATCGACCCGGCGGCCTGCGCGCCGAGCGACCGCAGCGGTCCGCCCTCAGCTGCGAGGGATTGGGCCGAAAAGTCCGGTAGCGTGATGCCCGTGCCCTGAAGCTGCGATGCGAGCAGTTCCGCCCCGTTGTCGATGAGGGTGGGGAGCCGGTTGAAGAGCTCGCCGCCCTCGATCACCAGGATCGGCGTGATTGCAACGAGCGGCGCGAAGATCACGATGATGGCGAGCAGCGTCGAGAGAAGTGCTGCGGCCCATCGTGGCAGGCCGCGATGGCACATCCACTTGGTGGTTGGTTCGAGGATCACCGCCAGAAGGGCGGCGATCAGAAAGGGAAGAACGACCGAGCCGGCCGCGTTCAGCAGCCAGACGAGGAAGATCACGCCGAGCACGGCGAGGAAGAAGCGGAGATCGAGGGTAAGGCGCATCGAGTTTCGCCGGGAGAAGCTGGGGGAGGACCATTGCATTTCTCTCTGATTACGCCAAATGGGACGCCGCAGTTCCGGAGTCCCTCTTGATGAACACCCACGAAAAGGCATCGCGCTACGAAGAGGTCCGCAAGGAGATCGCGTCCGTGATCGCCGGCGAAACCAGCCGCACGGCGCGCCTTGCGACGGCGTCCTGTCTTCTGGCGCAGGCGTTCGGTCCGCGCTTTTTCTGGACCGGCTTTTACGAGGTCGATCCGGCGAAACCCGACCAGCTGGTCGTGGGCCCGTACCAGGGCACGCTCGGCTGCCTGCGCATTCCCTTCGGCAAGGGCGTCTGCGGCGCGGCGGCCGCCACGGGCGAGACCCAACTGGTGGAAGACGTCCATGCCTTCCCCGGCCATATCGCGTGCGACAGCCGGTCGAACTCGGAAATCGTCGTGCCGGTCTTCGATGCCGATGGACGTCTTGCGGCTGTCCTCGACGTCGACTCGACCGAATATGGCGCCTTCGACGAAACCGACCGGGCGGGACTGGAAGCGATTTGCGCCGAGCTTCTGAAGAACTGAAGACGCTGACAATTGGCGGACGGCCGGTCGAGTATCGGCTGGTCCGCTCGCCGCGCCGGCGCACGCTCGCCCTGTCGATCGACGAGACCGGCCTGCGCGTGCTCGCGCCGGCTTCGGCACGGGCCGGATGGATCGAGCGCGTGCTTGACGAAAAGTCGGACTGGATCGCGGTGAAGCTCTCGAAGTGGGCCGCGCGGCCCGCGCCGGACTTCGATCTCTCCAATGGCGGAACGCTTCCCTTTCTTGGGCAGGACCTGGCTGTGACGGTCGCGCCGCTGGAACGTGGCGTGCGGACACGGCTGACGCGGAATGGCGCAGGGCTGCTCGTCGAAATCGACCCCCATGCGGACGGTGTGATCCGCGAGAATGCCGTACGCAGTGGCCTGAAGCGGTTTTACAAGGCGGAGGCCGAACGGCACTTTGACCCTCTGGTCGCGCGTCACGCCGAAGCGCTGGGTCGTCCCATCCCGAAAGTTGTCGTTCGCGACCAGAAGCGCCGCTGGGGCAGTTGCGATACGAAGGGTGTGATCCGGCTCAGCTGGCGGCTGGCCGCCGCGCCGCCCGACCTCATCGACTATGTCTGCGCGCATGAAGTTGCGCACTTGGTCGAGATGAACCACTCACCGGCCTTCTGGGCGGTGGTCGAGCGGTTGATGCCGGACTGGAAGACCAGGCGGAAGCGGATGAAGTCCGTCCTGCCCCTGCCGTTCTAGCTATAAAGTTGCGCCAATCAGAAAAACAACGAAAGATATGGACTCCCGAACGACACACCAATAGGTTGTGTTTTTGCGAAACAGGATTTCGCGAACTGGGAGGACACATCATGAAGAAACTGCTGATGGCCGCCATGTCGGCCGGCTTCATGGGTCTGACAGGGCCCGCAGCTTGGGCCAATTGCCCGCAGTGCGTCAGTCAATGCACGGACAACTGCTCATGGGCCGACCCGTATTCGCAGGCACATTTCTATTGCTACCACGACTGTCTGCCGCGGTGCGGGGCGCACTACTGTCCCATGTCCGGTCTTTGATGGCATCGGCCGGGGAGGTCTATCCTTCCCGGCCGCTTCGTCTCTATAGTTTCAACCTTGGCGCGACCCGGGAGCTTGTGATGCTTCGACACTCACTTACGGCAATTGCTGTTTCCATCGCGGGACCGTCCCTGGCGGCCGCCGATTGCCAGCTTCTGGCGACAGCACCAGCAATCGGGACACATTTTGTCTACGCGATCGAGCAAAGCCCGGGGAACGAGATAGATCCCGCCTTCGCGCAGACCGTGTCATCCAGCCGGAACGGCATCACCACGGTCCGTCACTGGATGGAGATCGACGAGGACGGACACCCCGTCTACGACGAGCCCGCAATGGTCATCTCGACCGTGGCCGGCATCATACCCTTGTCCGAGGAAACGCTGACCCGGCAACGCCGCTTTCGCTACGACCGGGATCCGTTCGACGCGCTGCGATCACTGGAGACGGGCGAGACGTTGACGCTTGAGGTCACGCAAACCCTCCCGTCGTCCGCGAATGGTCAGACACTCAGAGACGTCGGGACGTTTGAAGTCAGCTTCATTGGTTGCGACACGAGCGTGCAGGGGCCGGGCGGCGCGACCGCGGCCCTTTTTGAAACCCGTTACGACCGGCTGGACACGAATGGCGGTCGTCATGCGACAGTGAACCGGGTCTGGATCGACCCGGAACAGGTCTGGCTCATTCGGACCCAGAGCGAAGGCAGTTCAGGTTTCACGCGGCTCAGCCGGATGGACCCGGCCTGATTTCGATTAACGGAATAATTGCACTATTGCGCGAGTTCTGTTTGACGGCATATCAGAGGTAGTATTAAGTTACAAAATAGCACTGGCGGTGCAGTAGAGGCAGGTACACCACTGTCCGGCCCGCGACCGGGGGAGGGAATTGTGAGCGCCACGACGGGACATGGCACCCGACGATTAGTTTTTGTCTCTTCCCTTCTGCTTGCTTCACTTTCCCTGCTTTCCGCCTGTTCGGAACCAGAGACGGACACGCGTTTCGAGACTGCGGTCGTGGACCGGGGAAACATCTCCGATATCGTGCCGGCGATCGGGACGATCCGCCCGGCGGCCTCGGTTGAAGTCGGCGCGGAGATATCCGGTCGTGTGGCCGAGATACTGGTCGACTTCGATGATCCTGTGCAGGAGGGGCAGCTTCTCGCGCGGCTCGATCCGGGGCCATGGGAAGCCGCGCTGGAACGCGAGCAATCAGCTCTTTCCGTGGCGCGTGCGGACCTGACCGCGGCACGGGCCCGTTCCGCCCGTCTTCGCGCGGAACTGAACAGGACGTTCGAACTGCACCAGCGGGGCGTGGCGACACAGTCCCGGCTCGACGATCTTCAACTCGAGCATGACGAGGCCGTGGCCCAGGCCGACCGGGCCGAGGCGATGGTCGCCTCGGCGCAGGCCCGCGTCCGCGATGCCGAGATCAACCGCGCCCGCACGGAAATCCGCGCCCCGATCGACGGCTTTGTTCTGGAACGACGGGTCGAAACCGGCCAGTCCGTCAACGCCGCGCTGTCGACGCCGGTCCTGTTCGTCGTGGCAGCCAGTCTCGACGCCGTAGTGATCGAGGCGCGCGTGGCCGAGGCGGATGTCGGCCGGATCGAGGAAGGTATGGAGGTCCGCTTCCGCGTCGACGCCTTCCCGAACGCCTACTTCACCGGCACGAGCGGGCCGGTCCGCCGCGCACCGGAGCGCCAGGGGCGTTTCGTCAGCTACCCGGTCCTGATCGAGGCGAGCGACCCGTATCAACGCCTGCTTCCCGGCATGACGGCGTCGGTCGAATTCGTGAACGCTGAAGCGCGCGAGGTGACACGCATCCCCGTCCAGGCCCTCTATGCCATGATGTCGGACTGGTCGCCGGACTTTACGGAAGATGAGGTCGCGCAGCTGGAACGAGAGGGGGCAGAACTGGGAATCCCGCCATTCCCCGAAGAACCCCGCTTCCGCCGCGCTGCATTGATCGGCGCGCGGGCCGCGCAGCTCATCATAGCCGGTGAGCAGGATGTCTTCGTACGAACGCCGGATGGCCCCCGACCTTATGAAGTTCGCATTGTCCGCATCGGGGCTGAAGACAACGACTATGTCGAGATCGTCGAGGGCGATCTGGAGCCGGGTGACGAGGTGATCCTGCGCGATCACCTCGATTACGACTGGGGTGCGGTGAACTAGGAAGGTTCGCGATGAATTGGGTGATCCACGCTACCAACCTCAACCGCACCTTCCGGCACGGGCATGAGCAGACGACCGCGCTGTGCGATGTGGCCCTCTCCATACCGCCCGCGAGCATGACGGTCTTCGTCGGCGCGTCGGGTTCGGGGAAGTCCACACTTCTGGCGCTCATCGGCCTCCTGGACCGGCCCGACACCACGTCGCAATTGAGGATCGCCGGCCGCTGCGCGCTGACGATGTCGTCCCATGATATGGCGGAAGCCCGGTCGGAACTGATCGGTTTCCTGTTTCAGGACGCCAAGCTGATCGAACGCATGAGCGTCGTCGAGAATGTCGCGCTTCCGCTCGCCTATCGCGGGATTGACCGCAAGACACGCGAGAGGCGCGCACTCGCCTGGCTCGAACGCGTCGGCCTCGCCTCACGGGCGCGTCTCTCTCCCTGCAAGCTGTCAGGCGGCGAACGTCAGCGGGCGGCGCTGGCCCGCGCGATGATCGCGGAACCGAAAATCCTCATCTGCGACGAACCGACTGCCGCGCTTGATGAAGGCCGGGCGTCGGAACTCAACGGATTGCTGCGCGATGTCGCCTCGGGCGGCACGGCTGTGTTGATCGCAACGCACGATCCGGCGGTGATCGAACGCGCGGATCAGGCCTATCTCCTCGACCGGGGCCGATTGGCTCAGGTCCAGGGCGGTGACGCCCTGCGCGATTGCGGTCTCCGGAACATGGCGGCGGTCTGGAGCCATCGTCAGTCCGCGGGTGGGGTGTGACACGGCTTCGATTTTCAACCGCCTGGGTGCGGCTGAGCGATACGCTGCGCTTCGCCCTCTGGGGTTTGCTCAGCCGACCGGTCCGGTCGGCCACCGTGGTGGGATCGCTGGCGGCCGGCGTCGCGGCGGTCGTCCTCGCAGTCGGGATCATCCGGGGCTATGGCGCGGCCGCGGAACGGGCCGCCTACGGCGTTTATGCGCGCTCCCTCGTCATCCGGGAGAATGTCTATTCGCTTGACCGTTATGGCCCGCCCATCCTGTCGGACATTCCCCGGCTTCAGGACGCGGTCGAATTCGTCGACACCATTCTCGCCTGGCGCATGGCGCGCGTCGCCGCGCGTTCCGATGAGCTTAGCGGCGAGGTCGATGTGTTCGGCGTTTATGGCGACCATCGCATCGAAACCGGCATGGAGGTCGCTGAGGGTCGGGACCTGTCCTATGAAGAGGCGGGGAGTGCCAACCGCGTCTGCCTGCTCGGCGAGGAGGCGGCCGAGCGCTTTTTCCCCGGCGGCGCGCTTGGCGAATCCCTGAGCCTGGGCGGCATCAGTTGCGAAGTGATCGGCGTTCTGGAGCCGTCGCAGGCGCGGACCTCTGACCGCTTCGACCGCGCGGTCATCGCGCCGTTCACGGCCGCCGCGCGCTACTTTCAGCCCACCGAATACATGGCGCCGGACGAAGCCAGCTGGATGACGGTCGTGATCGGTCCGGGCGGCGACCTTCATGACGCAAGGGTGGCCGCGGACCGGACCCTGCGCCGGGCGCGCGGCGTGCCGATGAGCCGGCCGACACCTTACAGCTATGACGATCCCGGTGCCCCGCGGCGCGCGGTGGAACGCGAGCGCGCCCTGCTGGGGGCCTTGCTCTCGGCGATTGCTGCCGTTTCCATGCTCGCCGCGCTGATCGGCTATAGCGGCGTGCTGATGTCCAGCATCAATGAACGCAGCCGCGAGATCGCAACGCGCATGGCCATTGGCGCCCGCACACGGCAGATCGTCCGGCAATTCTTCGCCGAAAGCCTCTTGTCCGGCCTCGCCGGCGGCGGGCTGGGCGGCCTCGTTGGCATCGGGCTATGCATCACGCTCGCCCGGATCTGGGACTGGGAAGTCGTGATCGACGGCCAGATCTTCCTGATCGCCCTGGCCCTCGGCCTTGGCAGCGGCGCGGTCTGCGGACTGGCTCCGGCCTGGCGGGTGTCGACCGCCATGCCGTGGCACGTCCTGCGTCAGTAGGCACTGGTCTTACTCGGCGAGCATCCGGTCGAAATAATCCAGGATCAGCTGCGTGCGGTGCGTCTGGCGTTCCGGCGTGCGGATGCCGTGGCGCTGGCCGGGATAGGTCATCAGCTCGAACTGAAGGCTGCGCGACTGCAGCGCGTCGATCAGCCGTGTCGTGTTGGCGAAGATGACATTGTCGTCGGCCATGCCGTGAATGATCAGCAGCGGCGTTTCATAGTTGTCGATATGGGCAAAGGCCGAGCCTTGCTCATAGCCTTCCGGATTGTCCTCCGGCGTACCCATGTATCGCTCGGTGTAATGCGTGTCGTAGAGCGACCAGTCGGTCACCGGCGCACCTGCCACGCCCGCGGCGAACCGCCCCGGCGCCTGGAGCGTCGTCATCAGCGTCATGTAGCCGCCATAGGACCAGCCCCAGATCCCGACCCGGTCGGCATCGACGAAATCGAGCGATTGCAGATAGTCGAGCCCGGCCAGCTGGTCGCGTACCTCGACTTGACCCATCGCCCGATGGAGCGGGGTTTCGAAGGCATGACCGCGATTCCATGAGCCGCGATTGTCGAGGATGAAATAGACATAGCCAGCTTGGGCGAAGATCTGCGGCGTGCCGCCGGCCCAGTTGCGCCGCACCTGCTGCGCGTGAGGTCCGCCATAGACATATACGATCGCCGGATAGGTCTCTTCCGGGTCGAAATCGGCCGGCAGATACATCATCCAGTGTAGCGGTGTGCCGTCCTCGGCCGCGATCGTGCCGAACTCCGGCGTGATGTGATCGTCGGCATAGGGGAAATAGGGATGCCCCTCGACCAGCGCGTTTTCCTCGAGCCAGCGGATACGCTCGCCCGACATGTCGTAGAGCGCCGTCTGGGTCGGCGTCACCGGATCGGAATAGCTGCCGATGAAGGCCGTGCCGCCGGAATTGACCGTCGCCGACCACCAGCCGTCACCCGATGTGATCTGTGTCGGCTCGCCGCCGTCGAGCGGAACGGAATAGAGATGGCGCTGCGTCGGGTCCTCGGTCCAGCCCTCGAACCAGACAGTGCCCGCGTCGAGATCGACACCGGAAATCTGATCCACCACCCAGTCGCCTGAGGTGATCTGGATCATTGTCGTGTCATCACCGTCAAAGACGTAGCGGTAGATATGCCGGAATCCCGACCGCTCCGACGTCCAGAGAATGCTGCCATCTGCAAGCGGCCGCAGGTCGTTGTTGAGGTTGATCCAGGCGTCGTCCGTCTCGGTCAGCAGCGTCCGCGTTTCGCCTGTCGCCGGATCGGCGGCGAGAAGGTCGAGCACGGTCTGCTGCCGGTTCTGGCGCTGGACCAGCGCTTCGGAGCTGTCGCGCCGCCAGTTCACGCGCGCCAGATAGATGTCGGTATCTTCGCCAAGATCGACCTCGACCGTCTCGCCGTCATCGAGTGCGATCATGTGGAGGCTGACCAGCGCATTCGCGTCGCCGGCGCGCGGATAGCGCTGTTCGACGACGGTCGCGCCTTCCGCGCCGATTTCGAGGCGGGGGATGATCTCCACCAGGGTTTCGTCGACACGCGCCGCGGCAATGTAGGCCTCATCCGGCGACCACCAGTATCCGGTGTCGCGGTCCATTTCCTCCTGAGCGACGAATTCCGCCATGCCCCACGAAATGACGCCGCCGCCCTCGCTGGTCAGCGCGCGTTCCTCGCCGGTTGCGAGGTCGATCACGTAGAGATTCTGGTCGCGGATGAAGGAGACGAAATTGCCGTTCGGCGAGATCCGGGCATCGGTTTCGAAAGTCTCCGTCTCGGTCAGGCGGCGGGCTTCCTGCGTCTCGACATCGACGTAGAAGATATCGCCACCGAGCGGGACGAGGATGGCATCACCATTGGAGTCCCAGTCGTACTCCACGATGCCTGATGCGCTGATCCGCTGGCGTTCGCGGCGCTGGCGCTCGGCTTCGGACAGTTCGACGTCTTCGGGGACAAGCACATCGCTGTCGACGAGCAGATAGGCCTCGCCGCCCGCCACATCGATCGCCCACAGATCGAGGACGTTGGCGTCTTCTTCCTTGGCGCGCAGGAAGGTGATCCGTTCGCCGTCAGGGGAAAACCGCAGCGCGCGCGGCGCGGGGCCGTTGAGGCTCGGGCTGCCGTAGAGCCGCTCGATCGTCAGCTGGTCCGCCTCCTGCGCAAGCGCGGACGGGGCGAGAAGAAGGGGCAGGGCGATCAGGGCAGCGCGGCGCATCGGCGTCTCCGGTTTACAATTCGGGACGCAAGCTAGGACTCCCGGCGTTGCCAGCCAAGGGCGCACTCCGCTATAGCGCGCGGCAAAGGAATTTCCCGCTGATTTGAAGGAAGCCGCCCCCATGGCCGCCTACCAGTATGTCTACCACATGGACCGCCTGTCGAAGACCTATCCGGGCGCGTCCAAGCCGGTGTTCGAGAACATCTCCCTGCACTTCCTGCCCGACGCCAAGATCGGCGTTGTCGGCGTCAATGGTGCGGGCAAGTCGACCCTTCTGAAGATCATGGCCGGGATCGATACCGAATTCACCGGCGAGTCCTGGGCGGAGAAGGGCGTGCGCGTCGGCTACCTGCCGCAGGAGCCGAAGCTGGATGAAACCAAGACCGTCTGGGAAAACGTGATCGAGGGCTCGGCCGACAAGAAACTGGTCGACGATTTCAACGCCGTCTCGATGAAGCTCGCCGAGGACTATACCGACGAGCTGATGGCGGAGATGACCGAGCTTCAGGAGAAGATCGACGCCCGCGACGCCTGGGACATCGACTCGAAGATTGAAATGGCGATGGAAGCGCTGCGTTGCCCGGCGGGCGACGCGGACGTGTCCAAGCTGTCGGGCGGCGAAGTCCGCCGCGTGGCGCTGTGCCGCCTGCTTCTGTCCGAGCCGCACATGCTGCTGCTCGACGAACCGACCAACCACCTCGACGCGGAATCGGTCGAGTGGCTGCAGCACTATCTGGAGAACTTCCCCGGCGCGATCCTGGTCGTGACCCACGACCGCTACTTCCTCGACTCGATCACCACCTGGACGCTGGAGCTCGATCGCGGCCGCGGCATTCCCTATGAGGGAAATTACTCGTCCTGGCTGGAGCAGAAGCAGAAACGCCTCGCGCAGGAATCCCGCGAAGAGGGCGCGAAGTCCCGCGCGCTCGCCCGCGAACTGGAGTGGATTCGGTCAAGCCCCAAGGCACGTCAGGCGAAGTCCAAGGCGCGTATCAAGGCCTATGAGGAAATGCGCGACGCTGCCGAGCGTCAGGACATCACGACCGCCGTCATCCGCATCCCGCCGGGCCCGCGCCTCGGCGGCAATGTGGTCAATTTCGAGCATGTGAAGAAGGGCTTCGGCGATCGCCTGCTGATCGACGATCTCGACTTCAAGCTGCCGCCGGGCGGCGTGGTCGGCGTGATCGGTCCGAACGGTGCCGGTAAGACCACGCTGTTCAAGATGATCGTCGGCGACGAACAGCCCGACGAGGGCAAGATCGAGATCGGCGAAACGGTCAAGCTTGGTTACGTCAACCAGTCGCGCGACGCGCTCGATGCGAAGAAGACCGTTTGGGAGGAAATCTCAGGCGGCAATGACATGATCACGCTGGGCGGCAAGGAAGTCCCGAGCCGTGCCTATGTCGGCGCGTTCAACTTCAAGGGCGGCGACCAGCAGAAAAAGGTAGGCCTCCTGTCTGGCGGTGAACGCAACCGCGTCCATCTCGCCAAGATGCTGAAGGAGGGCGGCAACCTGCTCCTCCTCGACGAACCGACCAACGACCTCGACGTGGAAACCCTCTCGGCGCTCGAAGCGGCGCTGGAAGACTTCCCGGGCTGCGCGGTGATCATCTCGCACGACCGCTTCTTCCTCGACCGGATCGCGACGCACATCCTCGCCTTCGAGGGCGACAGTCATGTCGAGTGGTTCGAGGGCAATTTCCACGACTATCTGGAAGACAAGAAGCGCCGCCTCGGTGAGGACTCCATCGTCCCCACCCGCGTGAAGTTCCAGAAGTTCACCCGCTAGGGGTCGAACCTAGTTGTCGAGCACGGCGTCGGCGTGATCCCGGATCGCGCCGGCGTCCTGCATGATGTGTGCAGCTTCCTCGCGTTCGCTCGCATCCATCGAGCGGTCATTGCGCATGCGCCCAGCATTCTGCGAGACCAGGTGTGCATTGCCGCGCAGATTGGTGAAGCACGTCGCGCCGGCCTGCCCCGCAGCCCGGTTGTCCGCGCCGGTCCGCATCAGGTCGTCACAGAAATCGCGCTGCAACTCGGCACGCTCGAGGAAGTGGCCGAGACCGGCGAGGTCCGCCGAGCCGACCTCGTCGTAGGTGAAGCGCTGTTCGGTCAGGTTGGCGTCTTCGCGCATCTGAACGCCTGCGCCGCCGCCCCCGCTTCCGTCACCTGAGCCACTGCCGCCGCCACCAGCGCCGTCCCCATCGCCGCCATCACCATCGCCGGGTGATCCCGGCGCACCCGGCGGATTGCCGGGAATGTCGGTGGTTTCCAGTGGTGTGCACATCATGGTGCGGCCATCACCCTGCGGGGCGTAATCCTCGCCCAGTGCCGTACAGGCTTCAGGCGTGTAGGTGCCGTCCAGCCAGACGCCTTCGGTCAGATGGCAGCAACGCCGCTCGCCATCCTGAGCGGCTGCGGTGGCGGAAAAGGCCAGCACGAGAGCGCCGGCGGTCAGCATGATTTTCATGATCACCTCCCCTGTCAGGCGAACTCTAGCACGAAAGGGAGCGGGTGACGCGCCGGGCGTGACCCGGTAAGCCAAGGGCATGGATTCGACTGACCGGACCGACACCGAACGCGCGCGCCTCGCCAGCTACCGGCGGGGCCGCGCGATCGCAGCGGTCTTCGTCCTCGCGTCCCTGCTTTTGATCCTCGCGATCGGCGCCTTGGCGCTGGCAAACCCGAATGCGGTGTTTCGCAGCCCGGTCATCGTCTTCGTCTTCCCGGCGCTCATATGGATCGCGCTCAATCCCCGTGCCCACCGTCAATGGTGGGCGGCGCGGCGTGATGTGCGCGAGGACGAGGTCGACACCATCACCGGGCCGGCACGCCTGCGCCAGCAGGACCGCCCGGGGATATTTGCCGGGCCGCGCGACCGCTTGCTCGTCGGCGATCGTGAATTCTCCATCGACGCGGCCTTCGCCGACACGATCGTGCCCGGACAAACCGTCACGGTGCGATATGCGCCGCATTCGGGCGCTTTGCTGTCGATAGCACAGGCTGCCGATACGGCCGGCGCGCAGCCCGCGATCATCGCTGCAGACCTGACGCGCCGCGAGCAGGAGCTTCTCGCCCTGATCGCGGAGGGCCTGACGGACAAGGAAATTGCCCGGCGACTGAACCTCTCGCCGTCGACGGTTCGAACCTACAACAGCGCGCTCTACCAGAAGCTCGGGGCGACCAGCCGGACCCAGGCGATCCGCATCGCGAAATCCGGCAACTGACACCTGTCGACTGACAGATTGCCGACATCTGTCGATGGGCGCGTCCGCCTGCGCCCGGCACCCTCCCGTCATCGAAACGGAGGGAAGAATGACCGCAACCGCCACCAAACCTGCCCGGCTCTGGAGTTTCCGCGACGGCATCGTCGTGCTTGGGGCCGCGATGCTCGCCTATACGCTGATGAGCTGGGGCCATATGGCCATCGTCGCCCGCACGGTCGGGATGGAAGCCTATCTGGGGTCCGGCGACCGCCTGCCGGCCTCCATCCTCGTGATCAGCCAGGCGTCCAAGGCCGCCGCACTGCTCGGCGCGCTTTGGCTGCTCGGCCTGCTGCCCAAGAAACTCGATTGGTCGGCTGTGGGGCTGAAACCTGTGAAGGCCCGCTGGCTGATCCTCGGCGCGGTTGCCGGGCTGAGCTTCGTGGTAACGGGGCTGGTGCTGGTCAAGGCAATGATCGCTTTCATACCTGACTGGGCCGGGATGACACGTTCGCCCTTCGCTTTCGGTGGAACCAACGGATGGGCCATGTCAGCCGCCTTTCTGGTGCTGACCTTCGCCATCACGCCCTTCGCGGAGGAGGTCTTCTTCCGCGGCTTTCTCTACAAGTGGATGAAGGGGCACCGGCCGGTCTGGCTCGCCGCGCTCGTCTCCTCCGCCATTTTCGGCGCGTCGCACATCATCCCGCCGCAAGCGATTAACGCCTTCGTTCTCTCCCTCGTCCTGATCTGGATGTACGAGAAATCCGGCTCGATCTGGCCGGCTGTACTCGCCCATGCGGTCAACAACGTTGCCGGGACGCTGCTCTCGGCCCTCGCCACGCAGGGGTTTCTGCCCGCCTTCCTCACCGCGCCGGGGTGATGCGATCGGCCCTGATTTTTCCGCACCTGCGAAGGATTGCACGTTGAATCGTCTCGCAATTACGATATAAAGATATCTTTATAGGTTTTGCGACGCGAGACGCATGGAAGAACTGGTTCGACAGCTGAAGGCCCTGGCCGATCCGTCACGCTTGCGCGTGGCGCACCTGCTGTCGCGCGGTGAATTGACCGTGTCGGAGCTGGTGCATGTTCTCGGGCAGAGCCAGCCGCGCGTGTCGCGCCATCTGAAGCTGCTCACCGACGCCAATCTGGCCGAACGCATGCCGGAGGGCGCCTTCGTCTTCTACCGGTTGACCGGGCAGGGTGCGGGCAAGCGCCTCGCCGCACTGATTGCCGAATTCGTACCGGAAAGCGACCCGTCCTTCCGCCGCGATCTCGAACGCCTTGAGGCGGTGAAGGCCGCGCGCGCCGCGGAAGCACAGGCCTATTTCGACCGCGCTTCATCGGACTGGGAAACGATCCGCTCGCTTCACCTGTCCGAGGACGAGGTCGAGGCCGCCATTCTCGCTTCGGCGGGGCAGGGACCGTTCGACCTCATCGTCGATGTTGGCGTCGGCACCGGTCGCATGCTGGAAGTCTTCGCCGACCGGGCCGCACGCGGTGTCGGCGTGGATGTGAACCATGCCATGCTCAATCTCGCCCGGCTCAATCTCGAAAAGGCCGGCATCAAGCATTTCTTCGTCCGCGAGGCGAACGTCACGGCGCTGCCCTTCGCCGATCGCAGCGCCGATCTCGTGACCGTTCACCAGGTGCTGCACTATCTCGACGACCCGGCCAGCGCGATCACCGAATGCGCCCGCGTTCTGAAGCCCGGCGGTATTCTGCTGATCGCCGACTTCGCCCCGCACCAGCTGGAATATCTCCGCAGCGAACATGCCCATCGCCGCCTCGGATTCTCCGACGCGGAAATGGGCGACTGGGTCGACGCCGCCGGACTCGACCTGACGCGGCGTATCGCCCTGCATCCGGAAGAGCCCGCCGGCCGCCTGACGGTGAAGATCTGGGCCGCAACCAAATCCGAGCGCGCTGCCGAACCGGGCACGCGCACCAAGCAACAAAAACAGGAAGAGAACCCGTGAGCGCGAGTTTGAAAACGAATGGGGGGCCGTCCGTTTCTTTCGAGTTCTTCCCGCCGAAGACCGATGAAATGGCCGAGCGCCTGTGGGATTCCGTATCGAAGCTGGAGGCATTCCAGCCCGGCTTCGTTTCCGTGACCTATGGTGCGGGCGGTTCGACCCGCGAGCGAACGCACGCCACCGTCAAGCGCATCGTCGACGAGACGAGCCTGAAGCCGGCCGCGCACCTGACCTGCGTGTGCGCGACGAAGGACGAGATCAACGAGGTGATCCGCGAATACCGCGACGCCGGTGTGAAGCACATCGTCGCACTGCGCGGCGATCCGCCCGAAGGCATCGGTGAGAAGTACGAGCCGCATCCGGGCGGCTATGTGAATGCGGCCGATCTCGCCGCCGGCATTTCGGAAATCGGCGGGTTCGAGATCTCTGTCGGCTGCTATCCGGAGAAACACCCGGAAAGCCGCGACTACGCCTATGACATCGACCTCCTGAAGCGGAAGGTCGACAACGGCGCGACGCGGGCGATTACCCAGTTCTTCTTCGAGCCCGACGTCTATTTCCGCTATCTCGACCGCGTCCGTGCCGCCGGGATCGATATCCCGATCGTGCCGGGCATCATGCTGCAGTCGAACTTCAAGGGCCTGTCGCGGATGGCGGGCCTGTGCGGCGCGTCCATCCCGGACTGGCTGGCGCATCGCTATGAAGGCCTCGACGACGATGCCGAGACGCGCGAACTGCTGACCGCCCAGACCGCCGCGGAGCTGGTGCAGAAGCTGTCCGACGGCGGCTGTGAGCACTTCCATTTCTACACGCTGAACCGGGCGAGCCTGACGATGGCGACCTGCCGTCTTCTGGGCCTGAAACCCGCCATTGCCGAACCGGCCTGAGGAGGCCCCATGTCCCGCAAAGACCGTATCGCCGCTATCGAAGCGGCCGCGAAGGAGCGTATCCTGGTTCTCGACGGGGCCATGGGTACGCAGATCCAGAACCTGAAGCCGTCGGAAGAGGATTATCGCGGCGAGCGTTTCGCCGACTGGTCCTCGCCGGTGAAGGGCAATAACGACCTTCTCAATCTCACGAAGCCCGACGCGATCCGCGAGATCCACGAACACTATTTCGAGGCCGGCGCGGATATCGTGGAGACCAACACCTTCTCCGCGACGACCATCGCCCAGGCCGACTACAAGATGGAATCCATCGCGTCGGAAATCGCCCGCGAGGGCGCGCGCATTGCGCGTGAGGCGGCTGATAACGTCACCAAGGCGACCGGCATCCAGCGCTGCGTTGCCGGCGCGATCGGGCCGACCAACAAGACGCTGTCGCTGTCACCGGATGTGAATGATCCGGGCTACCGCGAAGTGGACTTCGATCAGGTCTATGCCTGCTATTACGAGCAGGCCGAGGCGATGCAGCCCTTCGTGGACTTCATGCTGGTCGAGACGATCTTCGACACGCTGAACGCCAAGGCCGCGATCAAGGCGCTGCTCGACCTGGCCGACAAGACCGGCGAGGACGTTCCGATCCTGCTGTCGGGCACCATCACCGATGCGTCCGGCCGGACGCTTTCAGGGCAGACCACCGAAGCCTTCTGGAACTCCGTTCGCCATGCCAAGCCGTGGGCGGTGGGTCTCAATTGCGCGCTCGGTGCCGATCAGCTCCGCCGCTATGTCGCGGAAATGTCCCGGGTCGCGGGAACGCGCGTGTTGGCCTATCCCAATGCCGGTCTGCCGAACGCGTTCGGGGAATATGACGAGACGCCCGCCGAAACCGCCGAACACATCGCGGAATGGGCGGAAAGCGGCCTCCTGAATGTCGTCGGCGGTTGTTGCGGCACCACGCCGGGGCACATCGCCGCCATCGCGAAGGCGGTGAAGGGCAAGGCGCCGCGCGAATTCAGCCCGCGCCCGCCCGCCATGCGCCTGTCCGGCCTCGAACCCTTTGCCCTGTCCGCGTGAGGAATACCGAACTGATGTCCGAACAATCCCAAGCCATTTTCGTCAATGTCGGCGAGCGGACCAATGTGACCGGCTCGGCCGTTTTCCGCCGTCTGATCACCGACGGCAATTACAACGAGGCGCTGTCCGTCGCCCGCCAGCAGGTCGAGAACGGCGCGCAGATCATCGACGTCAACATGGACGAGGGGCTTCTGGACTCGAAGGCGGCCATGCGCACCTTCCTGCGCCTGATCGCCGCCGAGCCGGACATTGCCCGCGTGCCGATCATGATCGACTCCTCCAAATGGGAGGTGATCGAGGAAGGTCTGAAGAATGTTCAGGGCAAGGCCGTCGTCAATTCGATCAGCCTGAAAGAGGGCGAAGAGCCCTTCCTGGAACAGGCGCGGCTGGTGAAGTCCTATGGTGCCGCCGTCGTCGTCATGGCGTTCGACGAGACCGGTCAGGCCGAGACCGCGGACCGCAAGTTCGACATATGCAAGCGGGCCTATGACCTGCTGGTCGACACGGTCGGTATCGACCCCAACGACATCATCTTCGACCCCAACATCTTCGCTGTCGCCACCGGCATCGCCGAACACGACGACTATGGCGTCGCCTTCATCGAGGCGACGCGGCGCATCCGCAAGGAACTCAAGGGCGCCCACGTTTCCGGCGGTGTCTCGAACCTTTCCTTCTCCTTCCGGGGAAATGAGGTCGTGCGCCAGGCGATGCACTCCGTCTTCCTCTACCACGCCATCAAGGCGGGGATGGACATGGGCATCGTCAACGCCGGCCAGCTCGACATCTATGACGATATCGAGCCGGAATTGCGCGAGGCCTGCGAGGACGTGATCCTCAACCGCCGCTCCGACGCCGGCGAGCGTCTGCTGGAACTGGCCGAACGCTATCGCGGCGAAGAAGGCAAGCAGGCGAAGAAGAAGAACACCGAGTGGCGCGAATGGGCGGTGGCCAAGCGCCTCGAGCACTCGCTCGTCCACGGCATCGACGATTATATCGAAGAGGACACCGAGGAAGCGCGCCAGAATTTCGACAAGCCGCTGGAAGTGATCGAAGGCCCGCTGATGGACGGCATGAATGTCGTCGGGGACCTGTTCGGCGACGGCAAGATGTTCCTGCCGCAGGTTGTGAAGTCGGCCCGCGTGATGAAGAAGGCGGTGGCCTATCTCCTGCCCTATCTGGAGGAGGAGAAGCGCCGCACGGGCATGGAAGGCAAGTCCAACGGCAAGATCGTCATGGCGACGGTCAAGGGCGACGTCCACGACATCGGCAAGAACATCGTCGGCGTCGTGCTGCAGTGTAACGGCTATGACGTGATCGATCTCGGCGTCATGGTCCCCGCCGAGACCATTCTCGACACGGCGAAGAAGGAAGGGGCCGATATCATCGGCCTGTCGGGCCTGATCACGCCGAGCCTCGACGAGATGGTCACGGTCGCCGCGGAAATGCAGCGTCAGGGCTATGACATTCCGCTGCTGATCGGCGGCGCGACGACCAGCCCGGCACACACCGCGGTGAAGATCGAACCGGCCTACAAGAACAACGCGGCGATCCACGTCAACGACGCCAGCCGCGCCGTCGGCGTGGTCTCGAAACTCCTCTCCGGAACCGCCCGCGACGGCTATGTCGCCGACATCCGCGAGGAGTATCAGAAGATCCGCGAACGCCGCGCCAACGCCCAGGCGGCGAAAAACCGCGTCCCGCTCGAGGGGGCGCGCAAGAATGCGATGAAGATCGACTGGGCTGGCTACGAGCCGCCGCAGCCGAAGACGCCGGGCGTCACCAAGATCGACGACGTCACGGTCAAGGACTTGATCCCCTATATCGACTGGACGCCCTTCTTCGCGGCCTGGGAGATCAAGGGGCGTTTCCCGCAAATCCTTGATGACCCGAACCGCGGCGAGGCGGCGCGCAGCCTGTTCGAGGATGCAAAGCGCATGCTCGACACGATGGTGCAGGAAGGCTGGCTTCAGCCGCGCGGCGTGGTCGGACTGTGGCCCGCCAATTCCGACGGCGATGACATCACGGTCTGGACCGACGAGACCCGCACGAAGAAACGCGCGACCTTCTACGGCCTCCGCCAGCAGGCGGCGAAGGACAATGACCGGCCGCACCTCTCGCAATCCGATTTCGTTTCGCCCGATGGCGCGGACTGGATCGGCGGCTTCGCCGTCACCGCCGGCGAGAATCCGGACAAGATCAAGGAATTCAAGGCGGACAATGACGACTATTCGGGCATCCTGTTCGCCGCCCTGTCCGACCGCATCGCGGAGGCCTTCGCCGAATACTTGCACGAGCGCGTGCGCAGGCAGCATTGGGGCTACTCGCCCGACGAAAGCTTCAAGAGCGAGGAACTGATCGCCGAGGCCTATCGCGGCATCCGTCCGGCCCCGGGCTATCCCTCACAGCCTGACCACACCGAGAAGCTGACCCTGTTCGATCTTCTGGACGCGCCGGACAATGCCGGCGTCACGCTGACCGAAAGCCTGGCCATGATGCCGGCCTCGTCGGTCTCGGGCCTCTATATCGGTCACCCGGAAAGCGCCTATTTCGCTGTCGGCCGCATCGCGGAAGACCAGGCGAAGGACTATGCCAAGCGCAAGGGCTGGACGCTGGCCGAGGCCGAAAAGGCGCTCGCGCCCATCCTCGGATACGAACCGAGCGAGAACGACGAGAAAAGCGCGGCCTGATCTTGCGTCAGGCCGGCTTGCCGTCGGCGATGTGTTCGATCGGTCCGGCCGGGACGATCCCGTTCGGATTGATCATGCCATGGCTCTCGTAATAGTGCCGCTGGGCGTGTTCGAGATTGAACAATTCGCCGACCCCGTCCACGGCATGCAACCGGCGTCCGTAGGCCGCGAGATGCGGGTAGTCGAGCAGCCGGCGAAGATTGCACTTGAAGTGGCCGTGATAGACCGGGTCGAAGCGCACGAGCGTCGTGTAAAGCCGCCAGTCGGCTTCGGTCAGCCGGTCGCCGGTCAGCCATTGGCGGCCGTCTGACAGAATAACTTCAAGCCAGTCGAGCGCGTCGAACAGCTTGCCGACTTCGGCCTCGTAGACGCTCTGTTTCGTCGCGAAGCCGGACTTGTAGACTCCATTGTTCACATCCGAATAAACGCGGGCATTGATCGCGTCGATCTCGTCGCGGAGATCCTTGGGATAGTAGTCGCCTTCCTTCGCGCCGATTCCGTCGAACGCCGTGTTGAACATGCGGATGATGTCCGCGCTTTCGTTCGAGACGATCGTGCCGGTCTCCTTGTCCCACAGGACCGGGACGGTCACACGGCCGGTATAGTCCGGCTTCGCGGCGGTATAGACCTGATGCAGGAAGTCGGCGCTGTGGATCGGGTCTGCGATGACGCCGGAACCGTCCTTGAACGTCCAGCCATTCTCGCCCATCAGCCAGTGCACGACTGACAGCGAGATCATGTCCTCCAGCCCTTTCAGGCGCCGGAAGACCAGCGTCCGGTGCGCCCAGGGACAGGCCAACGAAACATAGAGGTGATAGCGTCCGGCCTCGGCCTTGAAGCCGGTCTGGCCGACCGGTCCCGGACCGCCATCGGCCGTTACCCAGCCGCGGAAGGCGCTTTCGGAGCGCTTGAATTTCCCGCCGGTCGACTTCGTATCGTACCATTTGTCGGTCCACTGACCGTCAACGAGCATGCCCATCGGCGCGCTCCTTCATGTTTGCTTCTGTCAGAAACGCCCGGCCTGATAGTCCAGCATCGCCTGGCGCACTTCGCCTTCCGTGTTCATGACGAAAGGTCCGCCCCACGCCACAGGTTCCCGGATCGGCCGTCCGGCCAGGAAGAGCGCGGTCGCGCCTTCGGACCCCGCTTCCAGACGGACCGTGTCACCCGTCATCAGGACGCCGAGCTCGCCGGCCGAAAGCGTGACGGCCTTTCCGTCGGCATCGCGGAAGTGGAGCGACCCGTCGCGCACGGCGATCATCACCGTCTTGCCCGGATCGACCGGTTCCTCATAGACGCCGCCCGCATCGAGCCGGACATCGGCATAGAAGGGATCGGTCGCGACATCGCGCACCGGGCCTTCGACCCCGGTCGAGGTCTTCCCCGTCACGATCCGCGCCTTTGCGCCGGTCTCGCGCACGTCTTCGGGAATGCGCGCCGGATCGAATTCCTGATAGCGCGCCGGCTCCATTTTCTTCTCGCGCGGCAGGTTGATCCACAGCTGGAAGCCGGACATCAGCCCGTCTTCCTGCTCCGGCATTTCGGAGTGTTCGATGCCGCCCGCGGCGGTCATCCATTGAACGCCGCCCGGTTCGATCACGCCTTCATGACCCTTGTTGTCCTTGTGGCGCAGACGCCCGGCGAACATGTAGGTCACGGTCTCGAACCCGCGATGGGGATGCGGCGGGAAGCCGGCGATGTAGTCGCCCGGATTGTCCGAGTGGAAATGGTCGAGCATCAGGAAGGGGTCGAGCATCTGCAGCTCGCGGTGACCAAGAAGCCGGCGGATTTTCACGCCGGCACCATCGGAAGTCGCAACGCCCTTCGTCTTGAAGGCAAGGGTCCGGATCTGGCTCATGGCAATCTCCTTTGACCGCTATCTAGTGCGCCGCGCCCGCCGGAGCGACCCCGGCATCCGGACACTTGTTCTTTCCGATCCGGAGACAATCGGGTTTCGGCTGACGGCGCTTGCGCTTGCCGGTAGTGTGTCCGGAAATTCGACTCGGGGAGGGTTCAACCATGCGTCCGGTTTTCGTTTCTGCCATCGCTTCCGTATTCCTGATGGCCTGCGGCAATTCAGCGGCCAACGATCCGGCCGGGACTGAAGCGGCCGACACCGCATCGACCGACCATCACACCGCCGGCGAGGCGGATGTGGCGGCGGTTGATCAAACCGCAGCTGGCGAGTCAGGAACGCACGAGTCCGACGGCGTGACCGGCCAGGTCTTCGCCGCCGAGACCGAGTTGTTCGGTTATTACATCCCCGATACGGATGTGGGTTCTGGCGACATCCGCCTCGACCACATCTCGGTCGGAATGGATTGGGAGTTCGAGGAGTTCTTTGCCGGACAGCCCGACCGCTACCAGCCTCTGGTCATGGCGTTCGACGATGTCTCGAGCCCGACCGGCGTGGGTGAGCTTGGCAACACCTATTATGAAGTCAGCTATGCGGTCTTCCCTGAGAACTTCCTGATCACGGATAGCGCGATGACCTTCTCCGGCACGCATGACGTGATCGGTGCTTATTCCTTCGAAGGCACGTTCAACGCGGCGCAGGTCGAGGCCTTCCACCAGGGCTTCCCCGCCGAGGGCGCACTGACCGGGACGCTGCGCATCGGCGACGAAGTCTTCGAGAATGTCAGCTTCCAGGGCTGGATGGGCGACTGACGGTTTGGCCTCCGCGAAGAAACAACCGCTGCTGATCGGCTGGCGCGAATGGGTGCGCCTGCCCGATCTGACCGATCTGCCGATCAAGGCGAAGATCGATACCGGCGCGCGGACATCTGCGATCCATGCCTGGAAGATCCAGCGCTTTTCGGAAGGCGGCGCGCCGTGGGTGCGGTTCGAGCTGCACCCGGTCCAGAAGGACAATCGCACCCGGATCCCTTGCGCCATGCCGATCTTCGACGAACGCGAAGTGCGGTCCTCGAACGGAGAGACTGCGGTGCGCATTGTCGTGAAGACGAAGCTGAAAATGGACGGGCGCATCTGGCCGATCGAGTTGACTTTGGCGCGCCGGGACCAGATGGGTTTCCGGATGCTGATCGGCCGGACGGCACTGAAGCGCCGTGTCCTGATCGACCCCGCTGCCTCCTTCCTGACGGGGCGCGAGCCCGGTCCGGTTTAGCTTCCGCCTTGCTTGCCCCATACTGACCCCGCGCCGAACAGGAATTGACGCCCATGCGCCTTCTCATGCTGGCCCGAAACGCCTCGCTCTATTCGCACCGGCGGCTTGTGGAGGCGGCGGAAGCACGCGGCCACGAGATCGATGTGCTCGACACGCTGCGCATCTACATGAACATCACCTCGCTGCGGCCCGAAGCGCGCCACAACGGCCGCTCGCTGGAGGGTTATGACGCGGTCATCCCGCGCATCGGCGCGTCGATCACCAGCTACGGCACGGCGGTGGTGCGCCAGTTCGAGATGATGGGCGTGTGGTCGCTGAACGAGTCCGTTGCGATTGGCCGCTCGCGCGACAAGCTTCGCTCGCTTCAGCTCCTGTCGCGGGCCGGGATCGGCCTGCCGGTGACCGCCTTCGCCCACGAAACGCGCATGACCGACGACGTGCTCGACATCGTCGGCGGCGAACCGGTGGTTATCAAGCTGCTTGAAGGCACGCAGGGCGTGGGTGTGGTTCTGGCGGAAACCCGCCGCTCCGCGAAATCCGTGATCGAGGCCTTCCGCGGCGCGAAGGTGGATATCCTGGTCCAGGAATTCATCAAGGAGGCCGGCGGCTCCGACATCCGGATGATCGTTGTCGGCGGCAAGGTGATCGCGGCGATGAAGCGCCAGGGCGGGGAAGGCGATTTCCGCTCCAACCTTCACCGCGGCGGTTCGGCGGCGAAGGTGCGCATCACGCCGGAAGAGCGCTCGACCGCGCTGCGCGCCGCCAAGGTGATGGGGCTGAATGTCGCCGGTGTCGACATCCTGCGGTCCAATCATGGCCCGGTCGTGATGGAGGTGAATTCCTCCCCCGGTCTTGAGGGGATCGAGGAAACCACAGGCTTCGACGTCGCCGACGCCATCATCGACTTCGTCGAAAAGAACGCCAGCCCCGGAAAGACGAAGACCAAGGGCAAGGGATGAGCGTCTTCGAAATCGCCGGGCACGCCGTGCCGTCCGGTGAACGTGCGATCGTCGACATTCCCGTCTCGGTGCTGTCGGACCACACGCCGATGGCGCTGTCCTGCCAGGTCATCCACGGCAAGCGTCCCGGTCCCGCCGCCTTCGTTTCCGGCGCCATCCATGGCGACGAGATCATCGGCGTCGAGATCGTTCGCCGCCTGCTGCGCACGCCGCAGCTGAAGTCGCTTCGCGGCACGCTGATCTGCGTGCCGATCGTCAACACGTTCGGCTTCATCAACCACACGCGCTACCTGCCCGACCGGCGCGACCTGAACCGGTCCTTCCCGGGCGCGGCAACCGGGTCGCTGGCGGCCCGGCTGGCCCGGCTCTTCGTTGACGAGATCGTCTCGCGCTGCGAGGTCGGGATCGACCTGCATTCCGCCGCCGAGCACCGGGTAAACCTGCCGCAGATCCGCATCGATGCCGGTTCGAAGCGGGTACAGGAACTGGCGCAGGCGTTCTGCGCGCCGGTCATCGTCCAGTCGAAACTGCGCGACGGCTCGCTGCGCATGGCGGCCCGCGAGATGGGCAAGGACGTGCTGGTCTACGAGGCCGGCGAGGCGCTGCGCTTCGATGAACAGGCCATCCGCCTGGGCATGAAGGGCATTCTCCGCGTCCTGCACCAGCTCGGCATGATCGCCAGCGACAAGGGACTGTCGTCGAAAATCCGCCCCGTCCTGTCCAAGCATTCGCACTGGGAACGCGCGCCGATGGGCGGCGTGCTGCGGGCCTACAAGGCCGCCGGGGCGCTGGTGGAAAAGGGCGATGTGATCGCCGCCATCGCCGATCCGCTGGGATCGCGCGAGGAAGTGGTGAAGGCGAATTTCTCGGGTCTCGTCATCGGCCGGACGATGCTGCCCATCGTCAACGAGGGCGACGCGCTTTTCCATATCGCGGAAATCTCGCGCGTCCCGAAGGTGGACCCTCTGGTCCGCATCGGTGAGGAAACCGAAGGCGACCCGCTCTTCGACGAGGACGAGATTCTCTGACGTCCGCGCTCAGCAGGGAATGGACATGCGAAACTCGGTGACATCGTCATCCGATGTCACGGTCAGTTCGCCGTCATGGGCTTTGGCAATTTCCGACGCGATGTAGAGCCCGAGACCGAGTCCCTGCTGACTCTCCCGCGCCACGCCGCGAAAGAATGGCCGGAAAAGGTTCTCCCTGACTTTTTCGGGGATCCGCTCGCCGCCATTGGCGACGCGCACGATCAGCCGGCCGTCGCGGGTTCGCGCGTCGAACCGGATCAGTGTTTTCGGGTCGCCGTGTGTCACGGCATTGGCGACGAGGTTCGAGACGATCTGGGAGATTTTCGTCACATCGCACGTCACCGGTCCCTCGATCGAAAGATGGCTTTCGATCCGGTGCCGGTTCGAGGTCAATCGGATTTCCTCGATCACCTCGATCAACCGGTCCGCGAGCGTGTCCGTCGTCTGCCGGTCGAGCGATAATCCATCACCCAGCCGAACGCGCGCCAGGTCCATCAGGTTGTCGATCAGATCCGACATCCGCGTCACGCTGGACTGCATCTGGCGGGCGATCAGCTGTTTCTCGGGATCGTCCATGCCCTCGCTGAGCAGGCGCGTGCCGGAGCTGAACGCCGCCAGCGGATTGCGCAGATCGTGCCCCAATACCGCAAGGAATTGTTCGCGCAGCTCGCCTTCGGCGGTCTTCCGGGCGAGCGACTCGGCTTGCTCCTTGTCATCGGTCACGTCACGGACCGTGCAATAGAAGCGGTCGCCTTCCGGAACGGCGACCCACGAGAACCAGCGAAAGGCCCCGCTCTTCGCACGATATCTGTTCTCGAAGCGCAGGACGGGTTCGCCGCGCATTACGGTCTCGAACGCAGCGTTGGACCGGTCCACATCGTCGGGATGAAGGAAGTTCAGATAGGGTTGGCCGACGATCTCCTCGCGCGACCATCCGAGCGTCGCCGTCCAGGCAGGGTTGATCGCGACAAAACGGCCGTCGCGGTCGAGGATGCAGATCATGTCCGGTGTGACCCGCCAGGTCAGACTGGCTTCCTGAGACTCTTCCAATAGTCCGCTTTCTGCCGCGACCGCAGGCGCGATCCTACACGCCGTGCGGACGGAATCCATCGCAGAAACGCAATGTCTGATTAGGGAGCCACAACCAGGAAAAACGGGGCCGCCTGCATGGCAGACGGCCCCGCGAATTCGGTGCTCCGGACCGGAGGGACTGGGAAGGGGGTCCGAAAGCTCCGGATCCTGCCTCTTATTCGGGCATGATCACTTCATTGATGACGTGAATGACGCCATTGGATGCATCGACGTCAGCCATGATGACAGTTGCACCATCGACCATGACGTTGTCGCCGGTCGCATCAATGTCGACCGTGTCGCCCTGGACGGTCTCGACGGACAGCGCCTGGCCGGCCAGATCGCCGGACATGTATTCACCCGCAACCACGTGATAGGTCAGGATCGCAACCAGCTGATCCCGGTTTTCCGGCATCAGCAGGCTTTCCACCGTGCCTTCCGGCAGGGCGGCGAACGCTTCGTCGGTCGGCGCGAACACGGTGAACGGACCGTCACCGCGCAGCGTGTCTTCCAGACCCGCGGACTGAACCGCTGCCACCAGCGTGTTGAACGAACCGGCATTCACCGCCGTGTCGACGATATCGGCCTGCATGGCGTGATGATCGGACGAGGCATGGTGGTCAGTCTTGGCCTGACCGTCGGCAAAGGCCGGGGCGGCGAGAAGGGCCAGGGCGGCAGTCGCAGTAAAGAGAGTACGCATGTGCTTGCGCTCCTTCGGATTGCTTTAAGGGGGGAGGAAATGACGCCGCCCGTGTAGGGGCCGGGCGGCGCCAGTCTTCAAGAGGGATGTCTTGCGCAAGACACGAGGTACTACGCGCCCAACCCGCCACCGGATTTGAACATTGCGAAAGTTTAATGCGCCGAGCCGAAGCCGCCCCCGCCGGGCGTGTCGATCAGGATGGCATCTCCGGGCTGGACCGAGACGCTGAACAAGGCGGGCAGGGCTTCCTCGCTCCCGTCGGCGCGGATCAGGCGCTGTGTGCCGGAGCGGGCATCTCCGCCACCGGACAGTCCGGCCGGATGCTCGCTGCGGCGCGAGGAGAGCAGGGCCGCCTCCATCGCTTCGAGGAAGATCAGCTTCCGGCTCGATCCGTCGCCGCCACGCCATTTCCCGTCGCCGCCCGAAACGGGGCGCACACGGTGCCAGGCCAGACGCACCGGGAAGCGCGCCTCCAGCACTTCCGGATCGGTCATGCGCGAATTGGTCATGTGGGTATGGATTGCGCTGGTCCCGGCAAAGCCCCGGCCTTCATCGTCGATGCCGGCGCCGGACCCGCCGCAGATCGTCTCGTAATACTGGTAGCGCGCATTGCCGAAGGTGAAGTTGTTCATACTGCCTTGCGCATTCGCCATCCGCCCCGTGGCGGCGAACAGGGCATCGACCACCAGCTGGCTGGTCTCGACATTGCCCGCAACCACCGCTGCGGGCGGCCTCGGATCGAGCAGGCTGCCCTCCGGGATCACGATCTCCAGCGGCTTCAGACAGCCTTCATTGAGCGGGATCGCGTCGCCGACCAGACAGCGGAAGACGTAGAGTACGGCGGCCCGTGCCACGCTCGACGGCGCATTGAAGTTGTTGGCGCGCTGGGCGCTGGTGCCCGTGAAATCGACTTTGGCGGTGCGAGCGTCCCGGTCGACCGTGATCCGGACCCGGATTTCCGCCCCGTCTTCCAGACGCGAAATAGCCTCGCCATCCTCCAGCGCGTCGATCACCCGGCGAACGGCGCGCTCGGCATTGTCCTGGACATGGCCCATATAGGCGCGCACGACGTCGAGCCCGTGATCGGCGACCATCCGCTTCAGCTCCGCCGCGCCCTTGGCGCAAGCGGCCAGCTGGGCCTTCATGTCGGCGACATTCTGGTCCGGATTACGGGCGGGGTAGGGGCCGCCGTTGAGGACAGCGTGCACCTCGGCGTCGAGGAAACGCCCGCCTTCCATCACCTTCAGATTCCGGAACAGCACGCCTTCTTCGTCGATCGTCTTGGAGAAGGGCGGCATGGATCCGGGCGCAATCCCGCCGACATCGGCATGGTGACCGCGTGCCGCGACCCAGAACAGGCGTTCGCCCGACGCCTCGTCGAACACCGGCACGACCAGCGTGATGTCCGGCAGATGCGTGCCGCCGTCATAAGGCGCGTTTACCGCCACCGCGTCACCGGCCTCGAGGTCCGGGTGCGCTTCGGCGGCGGCCTTCACGCTCGCCGACATGGAACCGAGATGCACCGGCATGTGCGGCGCGTTGGCCACGAGGCCGCCCTCCGCGTCGAAAACGGCACAGGAGAAGTCGAGCCGTTCCTTGATGTTGACCGAGTGCGCGGTGCGTTCGAGCGCCGTGCCCATCTGTTCCGCGACGGCCATGAAACGCTTGTTGAAGAGTTCCAGACGCACCGGGTCGAGTGCGGTGGACCCGGCTTCTTTCACGGTGCGCCCATCCCGGGTCAGCACCAGCATGCCATCGGCCTTGCGCCGAGCCGTCCAGCCCGCTTCCACCACGATGGTCGAGTTGGGTTCGACGATCAGTGCCGGTCCGGTGAAACGCGCCTCGGGTCCGAAATCCTCCAGGGCCACGACCGGCGTGTCTCGCCAGGCACCGCCGGAAAAGACCTGCGTGATGCGGCGCGGCTTCGGATCGCCAGATACGTCTGGCAGGTCGAGCGACCAGCCGCCGGCACCCGGCGGGTCGGCTTCGGCCTCCGCGGCGACACTCTCGATCACCAGAGCGGCATCGCCCGGCGTAAAGCCGAACAGCTGGCTGTGTGCCCGTTCGAAATCCGCGCGCATCGCATCAGATTCGGCGAACCCGACAGGCAAGGCGGTGTCCGACCCGGCCACCTTGATCCGGGCTTCCAGACGCGAGCGGATCGCCTCCGCCATCGCACCTTGCCGGATGAGGGCGTCACGTGCGTCGTTGGCCAGCGCCTCGACGCGCTTGCGCGCGTCACCAAGCCCGGTATCGAAGGGCAGGCCGGAGGCCGCTTTGCGCGTCTCCCGCAGCTCGGCGAGCCCGATCCCGAGCGCCGACAACAGCCCGGCGAAGGGATGGATCAGCACCGCCGTCATGCCGAGGGCCTCGGCGACCTTGCAGGCATGCTGGCCGCCCGCGCCGCCGAAGGAGGAGAGGGCATAGCCCGCCGGGTCGACGCCCTGGCCGATCGAGATCTGCTTGATCGCCTGCGCCATGTTTTCGACGGCGACCGCGAGGAAACCCTCTGCGGCCGCCTCTGGCCCGTCCGTGCCCATCGCTTGAGCGAGCGCCGCCAGAGCCGCGCGGCTGGCAGCCACGTCCAGCTTCGCGTCGCCGGTTGATCCGAAAACCTGCGGGAAATCATCGGGCTGGATACGGCCAAGCACGATATTCGCGTCCGTGACCGCGGCCGGGCCGCCGCGGCCATAGCCGGCGGGTCCGGGCATTGCGCCTGCGCTGTCCGGGCCGACACGGGCACGCTCACCGTCAAAAAACAGGACCGAACCACCGCCCGCCGCCACGGTATGGACCGCCATCATCGGCGCGCGCAGTCGCTGGCCCGCGATGCGCGCTTCGGTCACGCGCTCATAATGGTCGCCATCGAAGCGCGACACATCGGTCGAGGTGCCGCCCATGTCGAAGCCGATGACTTTGGGAAAACCGGCCGCGGCCGAGGTCTTCGCCATGCCCACCACGCCGCCCGCCGGACCGGACAGGACGGCATCGCGCGCGGCGAACGTGTCCGCCGAGGTGAGCCCGCCGGACGACTGCATGAAGTAGAGCGGCGCACCGTCGAGCCGCTCGGCGACCCGTCCGGCATAATCCTTCAGCACCGGCGTCAGATAGGCGTCGAGCACCGTGGTTGAGGCGCGCGGCACGATCTTCACAAGCGGGCTGGCCTCGCTCGACAGGATGATTGTGTCGAACCCGGCCTCTCTCGCCAGTTCACCGAGGCGTTTTTCGTGCGCTGGATTGGCATAGGCGTGAAGGCAGGCAATCGCCGCGGTCCGGCATCCCGCGCCCCGCGCTGCCTTGAGACCGGCAAGGGCGGCGGCCTCGTCCAGAGGAGCCACGATGCTGCCATCCGCGGCGAGCCGTTCCTTCACTTCCAGAACCTGGTGGTGCAGCGGGTCCGGCCGGTCGATCTTCGTCGCGAAGATGTCGGGCCGGGTCTGGTCGCCGATCACGAGGAGGTCGGCGAAGCCTTCCGTCACGACGAACAGCGTCGGCGCGCCCTTGCGCTCCAGGAGGGCATTGGTCGCGACCGTCGTGCCCATCTTCACCGCCGTAATGGTGTCGGCGGGGATGGGCTCACCACTCTTCAGGCCCAGAAACCGGCGCACGCCTTCCGAGGCGGCATCAGGGTAATCCGGGCTTTCCGACAGCAGCTTCATCGCGCGAACGCGGCCACCGGGCTCGCGTGCCAGCACATCGGTAAACGTGCCGCCACGGTCGATCCAGAATTCCCACCTGCCGTTCACGACTCGCGCCCGCCCGATTCCCGCGTTACATGCGGGCCGGAGACTAGACCCATGTCCCTCTGGCGCAAGCTGACCCATTTCATCGCCGGGCGGTCCGACCCCTTCGATTGCGAGATCGAGGAATGCGGGCCGGGCCGGCGCGTGGACCATGCCGATTTCGCCATGGCGCTGATCGGTCTCGGCGCGAAAATGGCCAAGGCGGACGGGGTCGTCACGACCGACGAGATCGAAGCCTTCCGCCGGGTCTTCCGTGCCCCGAAAGAGGGCGAGGAGGCGATTGCCCGCCTGTTCAACCTCGCGAAGGAAACCACGCTCGGCTTCGAAGGCTATGCGCAGCGGCTCGCGCGCCGTTTCCGCGCCCACCCGGCAGTGCTGGAAGACGTGCTCGACGGGCTGTTCCACATCGCCAAGGCGGATGGCCGCGTGACGCCGGCGGAGCTGACCTTCCTTGAAACCGTGGCCGACATCTTCGGCTTTTCGGAGCGGGAATACCGACGCATCCGCATGGGTCATGTCGGCCTGCCTGAGGACGACCCCTGGCTGATCCTGGGAATCGATCCCGATATCGACGAGGCCGGGTTGAAGCGCGCCTACCGCCGGATCGCGGCCCAGAATCACCCGGACGCGCTCGTCGCGCGCGGCGCGCCGCCGGAAATGCAGCGCCTCGCCGATGAGAAAATGGCCATGATCAATGCCGCTTACGCTCAAATTCGCGCGATCCGGGCAAGGGAATCGCGGCCCGGCAATTGACGCGGCGCATTCTGGCCCCAAAATTGATGTCAGGATGCGGGGGCAAGAACTGGAGTAGCCGCATGACCGAAGCGAACAATTCATCCGAACGGATTGCCCAAGGGGCCGGACGTTTCGTCCGCGCGCTCGCTGCGGGCGTGATCGCGATCGCCTTCATCGGTCTGGTCCTCTTCCTCGCCGCCGTCCTGACCGCCGCGGCCATAGCTGCGATCGGTGTCGCCCTGCTGGCCGGCGGGGCCTGGTGGCTGTGGACGAAGATCCGCGGACCGCGCAACCGGGGCGGTGACGACAATGGCGATCCGACCCTGCTGGTCGCGCGCCGCGGCCCGAATGGCTGGACCGTCGAAGGCACCGGCCGCTTCTAGATCAAATCATTTGCCTGAAACCGGCATTCCGGGCTAACGCCCGGACCCATGACGCTGCGCGACGCTCTCGGCCTTGTGGCCATGTGCCTGATCTGGGGCTTCAACTTCGTCGTCGCGAAATTCTCGATTGCGGGAATACCGGCCTGGGTTCCGGGCTTCGAGGGCAGCCCGCCCATCTTCTTCGCCTTCCTGCGTTTCCTGCTGCTGGCCATGGTGCTGGCGCCCTTCCTGCGGCCCATGCCGAAGGACTGGCCGCGCCTTATCGGCGTTGCGGCCTGTATGGGGGGTGTCCAATACGCGCTCATCTTCATCGGGCTGCAGTCTGCCACCCCGTCGGGCATGGCGATCACGCTGCAGCTCGGCGTGCCATTCGCAACCATCCTGTCGGTCGTCTGGCTGGGCGAGAAGCTCGGCCCGCTTCGCGTGATCGGCACGGTCGCGGCCTTCACAGGCGTAGCGTTGGTCAGTGCAGACCCGGCCAATCTGACCATTTCGCTCGGGCTTCTGTTCGGCATCGCCGCGGCCGCCGTGTCGGCCGTCGGCATGATCCTCGTGAAGAAGATCGACATGAAGCCCTTCCGGCTGCAGGCGTGGATCGGGGTCTTGTCGATCGGACCGCTGCTGGTCCTGTCGCTTCTCCTGGAACGCGGGCAGATCGCGGCTGTGATGAGCGGCGGCTTCCTGTTTGTCCTGGCCCTGATCTACACGGTGGGGCTGGTCAACGTGTTCGGCCATGGCGTCTTCTACCACCTCATCCAGCGCTACGAGACCAATCTCATTGCGCCGTTGACGCTGATGGCACCGCTCTCCGGCGTCGCCTTCGGCATTCTGGTGGCGGGCGATCCGCTGGGCTGGCGACTGGCCGTTGGCGGGGCGATCGCACTGGCCGGCGTCGCCCTTGTCGCGGCGCGTCCGAACAAGGCCTTGCCCAAGGCCCCGTTGACGCGCGAAGAAGCGTTATGACCATCACCGACCTGCCGTCGCCGAACTTCAACGACCGGAAGACGCCCATCCGCTTCGTCGTGCTGCACTACACCGGCATGGAGACGGGACAGGCGGCGATCGAGCGCCTGCGCGACCCGGACGCCGGCGTGAGCGCCCACTACGTGGTCGAGGAGGACGGAAACGTCCTGCGCCTAGTCGACGAGGAGAAACGCGCCTGGCATGCCGGTGTCGGCGAATGGCGGGGCGAGACCGACATGAACTCGGCCTCGATCGGGATCGAGATCGTCAATGGCGGGCATGATTTCGGCCTTCCCGATTACCCGGATGACCAGATCGTCGCGGTGATCGACCTCGTTCAGGACATTCTCGAACGCCACGACCTCGATCCGTCAGCGGTGATCGGCCATTCCGACCTCGCCCCGGGTCGCAAACAGGACCCAGGCGAGAGATTTCAGTGGAGGCGGCTGGCGGATGTCGGCGCGGCCGTCTGGCCGTCCCTGATCGACGAGCCCTCCGATGACGTCGAGGGCGACCTCAAGAAGATTGGCTACGGGCTCGATGCGGGCGTGGCTGCGGTGATCGAGGCCTTCCAGCGTCGCTTCCGCCCCTCCGCCGTGACCGGCGAGGCGGATGAAGAGACTCGGCGCCTGATCAAGGGCGTTGCGGCGATTTCTGGATAACCCTCCGTCACTCCCGCGAAGGCGGGAGTCCAGGTATTCCTTGGTTCCGGATTCCGGCCTTCGCCGGAATGACGTCGTGACATGATCGATTTGCTCTGTCCCGGCCTTACCTGTCCCCGCGAAGGCGGGGATGCCGGGACCTGTCCAACTTGAGGGTTAACCGGAAGCGTGGACGGGCCTCGGAATATATCCGGGGCGGGGGGCAGGTAATCTCCCGGGATCCCTGCGAAGGCAGGGATCCAGTCGGGTTTCCTGCCTGCGCAGGAAACCCGGTGCGTTGGAAGCAAACATCTCCCCACCCCGCTCCCGTCTTGCTTTCGCAAGCCGCTCGCGTCCCTCCCCTTCGAGAAGAGAGGACACGTACTTCCCCCTCGTACATCTTTGACGCTCCCCGGTATCGCGAAGCGAGGACCGGGGTCCAAAGCGTCTGTCCCGTCAGACTCCGGCTTCCCTCGAAACCATACGAGATGCGCCGTCACTCCCGCGAAGGCAGGAGTGCAGTGTCACAGGTTGTTCTGGATTTCCGCCGGAGTTCACCCCGGACCTGAGCCGGGGCAGGAACGACTCTTCGACTTGATCGGCCACCCCCGGGACCCGCGCCCATCCAATCCCCCTTCAAAATCCATAAACTTCAAACTATAAAGTAATTCATTCTCAAGGAGGCATTGATGCAGATCATTCATGACATCTGGGGCGCAACCCACACGGCGGCAGCGCTGGTCGCACTGATCACGGGCGCGTTTGTGCTGATCCGCCCGAAGGCGGACGGGCAGCACAAGCTGACCGGCTATACCTATCTCGCGGCCTTCTGGGTGTTGATCCTGGCCGGCCTGCCGATGGCCGATGACGGCATCACCGCCTTTCACTGGCTCTCCTTGTTGAGCGCCGCGACACTGATCGCCGGCCTGTGGATGATCCTCGCCTCGAAACGGGCAAAGACCGCCAAGGGGCGCGCCCAGCTCGTCTTCGGCCACTACAAATTCATGGCCTGGTCCTATGTCGGCCTTGTCGCGGCGGGTGTGTCCCAGCTCGCGACGCGCTTCGCCGTCGCCTATGGCGGCATGTCGACCTTCTGGTGGGCGGTGGTGCTCGCAACGCTCGCCGTGGCCCTGGTCGGGGCGATCTGGATCTGGCGCGGCGACAGGGGTGTGATCCACCGCTATGCCCGCGCGCTTGACGCGAAGCCCTCCTGAGCCGACATAGACGGCTGGTCAGGCGGCCGGGCGGCTGCTCCCGCAAGCTCCGAAAGGACGCGGGGGAGGAAAGTCCGGGCTCCGCAAGGGCAGGGTGCCAGGTAACGCCTGGCGGGGGCGACCCCAGGGATAGCGCCACAGAGAACAGACCGCCGGCCGCTTGCGGCAGGCAAGGGTGAAACGGTGCGGTAAGAGCGCACCGCCCCGACCGTAAGGAAGGGGGCATGGCAAGCCCCACCCGGAGCAAGACCGAATAGGAATGGATGCTGGCTCGTCCGGCACACCCGCCCTTGGGTGCCATTCGGGTAGGTCGCGTCAGGCACGCCGCGAGGCGTGTCGCAGAGGAATGGCCGCCGCGTTGTTTCCATCCCGGAAACAGCGGCACAGAACCCGGCTTACAGGCCGCCTGACCCCTCTAACCTCCCGGTTTTTCACGAAGCCGCTTCAATCTGTTCTTTATATGTTCTTTTCGCGCGGCCGTTGAGGCGGCCGCGAATACTGTCCTGACCCTAGAAAAAGCAGGGCCGGAGACGTATTCCGCGTTGTTTCCCATGAAATCCCATGTTATCCCATCATTAACCACGAGGGCGGCTCCGTGGCGAGGGGAGATCCAGGGTGTTTCTGTCGACGACGACCAACGGAATCGATGCGAAGGGGCGCCTGTCCGTCCCCGCCGATTTCCGCGCGATCGTCCGCAACGGACCCTTCGACGGCATCTATGTCTGGCCGTCCTTCGACGGCGACTATCTGGAAGGTGGCGGGCAATCCTTGATGGATCGCTACCTGCAGATGATCGAAAGCATGGACCCCTATGACGATGCGCGCGTTGCACTGGAGCGCGCCATCTTCGGTTCCGCCCGTCCGCTCTCCTTCGACGCCAATGGCCGCATCACCCTGCCGAAGCCCTTCGCCGAACATGCCGGCCTGTCGGACAAGGCGACCTTCGTCGGCCTTGGGGCGCGGTTCGAGATCTGGAATCCGGACGTCTATGCCGCGCATGAGGTCGAGGCCCGCAAGTTCGCCCGCGAGAACAAGCGCGCGATGAAACTGCCGCCGTCACGGCCGGTGGGGGCGTAGATGAGCCACGCTCCCGTCATGCTCAATGAGGTCGTTGCCGCCCTGCAGCCGCGCGATGGCGCGCTCTATATCGACGGCACGTTCGGGGCCGGGGGCTATACCCGCGCCATTCTGGGCGAAGCGGACTGCCGCGTTCTGGGCATCGACCGTGACCCGACCGTCGCCCCGATGGCCGAGCAGGTGAAGGCGCTCTTCCCCGGCCGCTTTGTGCTCGTCCGCGCGCCCTTCTCGGCGATGGACGAGGTGGTCGCGGTCAATGGTGGCGAGACCGTCGACGGCATCGTGCTCGATATCGGCGTTTCGTCCATGCAGATTGACCAGGCCGAGCGCGGCTTTTCGTTTGCGAAGGAAGGTCCGCTCGACATGCGCATGTCGGGTGAGGGGCCGAGTGCGGCAGACGCCGTCATGCTCCTGCCCGAAGCCGACCTTGCCGCAATCTTCTGGCATTATGGCGAGGAGAAGAAGTCGCGCCGGGTTGCATCCGCCATCGTCCGCGCCCGCGCCGAGGAAAAGATCGCGACCACCGAGCGGCTGGCCGAAATCGTCGCGAAGGCGGTCGGCGGCAAGCCGGGCCGCATCCACCCGGCCACGCGGACTTTTCAGGCGCTGCGCATCTACATCAATGACGAGCTCGGCGAACTGGTCCGCGCCCTTCATGCCGCCGAAAAGATCCTCGCGCCGGCCGGACGGCTGGTCGTCGTCACCTTCCATTCCCTGGAAGACCGCATCGTGAAGAGCTTCCTGCGCGAGCGCTCCGGCCTGTCCGGTGGGGGCGGCTCGCGCCACATGCCGGAAGCCGAACCGGTAGCCGAACCGTCCTTCCGCCTGCTTCAGCGCAAGGCGCAGGAGGCCGGTGAGGCGGAAACATTCGAAAATCCCCGTGCGCGCTCCGCAAAGCTTCGCGCCGCCATCCGCACCGATGCGCCGGTCTGGCCGGCCTCGGACGATCTCCTGCCCCCCGCACCGCCGCTGTCCCGTCTGGAGGCCGCTCTATGATCCGTGCGCTCAATCTTCTGGCCTTTGTGGTCGCCGCGGCGCTCGCCGTTGCGCTCTACATCGCCAAGACGGAAGCCCAGGGGGCCCAGGAACGTCTCGCCGACCTTCAGGAGCAGCTCTCCGAAGAGCGCCGCCAGATCAATGTGCTGCAGGTCGAGGTCGCGCATCTGGAAGACCCCGAGCGGCTGCGTACGCTGGCGCGCCGCTATCTAGGCTTCGAACCGCTCGACCCCTCCCGAGAGGTCGCGATGAGCGATCTGCCGCTGCTGATCGAGCAGGGCCGCGAGACCTATTCCGACGATTTGCTGGCATCCGATGACGGATCGGGTGCGGAGGTGGTTCCAGCCGGGGGGCGTCCATGAAGCGTTTCTGGCCTTTTGCCCGCCGCCGGGTAACGGCGGAAACCCAGTCTGCCGGCCTGCCGCCGGTTGTTGAAGCCGCGCCCTCCGACATGGCGCGGTTTTTGACGCTTGAGGACGAGGAAACATCCGCTCTGGAAGGCGCGCGTCGGCGCCTCACCATGATTGGTATCGCGCTGGGGTTTGCCTTCACCATTCTCGGTGGACGCGCCGTCATGCTCGCGGTTGCGGGCGAGGCGGGCCCGGCCGAGCAAATCGTGGCGGCGGACGGGCCGCGCGGCGATCTCGTCGACCGCAACGGCAATGTGCTCGCCACCACGCTCGAAACCTGGTCCCTCTATGCCGACCCGACAGAAGTCTGGGACGCCGGCGAAACCGCCGAGGCGCTGGCCACCGTCCTGCCGGACCTCGATGTCGAACGCGTCACGCGCGATCTGTCCACGCGCCGCCGCTTCGTCTGGATCCAGCGCAATCTGACGCCGCGCCAGCGCCAGGCCGTCTTCTCGCTTGGCATGCCGGGCCTCGACTTCCGCACCGAACCGCGCCGCGTCTATCCGCGCGGACGTCTGGCCTCGCACGTCGTCGGCTTCTCCGATCGAGATCTCATCGGCATCGCCGGGGCCGAGCGGGCCTTTGATGGCGCGCTGGAGGCCGGTGATGGCCGGCCGGTCGCGCTCTCCATCGACATGGGCGTTCAGTATCACGTGGATGAGGTGCTCCGCGCCTCGATGCAGGAATTCCGCGCGCTCGCGGCCGTCGGCGTGGTGATGGATGTCCACACCGGCGAAGTGCTCTCCATGGTGTCGCTCCCCGACTATGACGCCAACCGGCCTGCCGAAGCGCGGTCAGACGATCGCCTCAATCGCGCCACGCAGGCTGTCTACGAGATGGGCTCGACCTTCAAGGCTTTCACCGTCGCGCTGGGGCTGGAAACCGGCATCGCCCGGCCAGGCGAGACCTTCGATGCGTCGAACCCGCTCCGGATCGGTGGTCACACCATCCACGACTTCCACGCCCAGAACCGGGAGCTGACGCTGTCGGAAATCTTCACCCACTCGTCGAATATCGGCTCATCGCTGATCGCGCTTGAGGTGGGAGCCGAGGCGCAGCGCGACCTGCTGCAGCGCCTGCGGCTTCTTGAAGCGGCGCCGATTGAACTCGCGGAGACGGCTGCGCCGCTTCTGCCGCGCCAATGGGGCCCGACTGAAACGGCAACCATCTCCTACGGTCACGGCCTCGCCGTCAGCCCGCTCTCCGTGGCCGCGGCCTTCGCCGCCATCGCCAATGGCGGCGTCTATGTTCAGCCGACCCTGCAGCCGGTTCGCCCGGGCGAGACGGTTGCCGGCGAACAGGTGCTCGATCCGGACGTCGCACAGCACGTGCTCGACCTGATGCGCGAAGTCGTCGCGGACGGGACCGGGCGCCGCGCGGAAGTTCCCGGTTACCGCGTTGCGGGAAAGACCGGCACGGCGGAAAAGCCCGACCGGGGCGGCTACAGCCGCAACCGGCTGATCTCCTCCTTCTCGGCCGTCTTCCCGTATGACGACCCGCAATATGTCGTGCTCGTGATGCTCGACGAGCCGCACGGCAACGCCTCGACCTATGGCTATGCGACGGCCGGCTATACGGCCGCGCCGGCGGCCGGTGCCATCATTGAGCGCATCGCGCCGATCCTGGGCGTCGAGCGCATCGACGACCCGCTGGAGCGCGCGGCCCTCGTGCGCGCTGCGCTCTCGCCCGATCCCGACATGCCCGAGCCGAGGATCCAGCATTGAAACTCGGTGAACTGATCGACACGGGGCTGTTGCCTCCCGGGACGGCGGAGATCGACATTCGCGGCCTTGCGCTCGACAACCGGGCGGTGAAGCCCGGCGACCTGTTCGCCGCGCTGCCCGGCGTGAAGACCCATGGCTGGCAATTCGCCGAAAAGGCGGTCGAGGCCGGGGCGGTTGCCGTGCTCACCGAGACAGGCAAGTCCGGCCTGTCCGTTCCGGTCGTTGCTGTTGACGATCCGGCTCTCGTTCTGGCGCGAGCGGCCGCGCGGCTCTATCCGCGCCAGCCCGAAACCATCGCGGCGGTCACCGGCACGAACGGCAAATCCTCGACCGTCGATTTCCTGCGTCAGATGTGGACGCGCGCCGGCATCGACGGCGCTAGCCTCGGAACGCTGGGCGTTGCGCGCGGCGACGGGCGGGTCGAGACCGGCTACACCACGCCCGACGCGATCGCGCTTCACAGATCGCTCGACGAACTCGCGGGGCAGGGTGTCACCCACCTCGCCATGGAAGCGTCGAGTCATGGCCTGAAACAGCGGCGCATGCACGGCGTGCGGGTCTCGCTGACCGGCTTCACCAATCTGACCCAGGACCACCTCGACTACCATCCGGACTTCGCCGATTACTTCGCAAGCAAACGATTGCTGTTCACGCAGCTCGCGCAGCCCGGGTCGCCGGCCATCATCAATGTCGATTCCGAGTGGGGCGACAAATATGTCGAGGCCGCGAAAGCCGCGAAGCTCGACGTGATTACCGTCGGCTGGCGGGGACGCGACTGGCAAATCCGCGAGATCACCCCGCGCCCGGCGAGTCAGCAGATCGTGCTGTCCGTCGGTGGCAAGACGCACCGGGTTGAACTGCCGCTGGTTGGCGAGTTCCAGACGGCGAACGCGGTCGGTGCCGCGGCGCTGGCGGCGCATTCCGGTGTCGAGGCAAAAGCGGCGATCGAGGCGATCAATCACCTGACCGGCGTTCCGGGCCGACTCGAGGAAGCCGCACGCACGAAGGACGGTGCGCCGGTTCTGGTCGACTACGCGCATACGCCCGACGGGCTCGACAAGCTGCTCCGCGCCGCGCGTCCGCACACCAAGGGCCGGATCATTCTCGTGTTCGGATGCGGCGGCGACCGCGATCCGACCAAGCGCGACAAGATGGGCGCCATCGCCATGCAGTTGGCCGACGAAGTGATCGTCACCGACGACAATCCGCGGTCCGAAGATCCCGCGACCATCCGGCAGGCGATCCTGCGCGGCGCGCAAGGCGCGACCGAGATTGGCGACCGCGCCGAGGCGATCCGTTCCGGCGTGGCGATGTTGCGGCCGGGCGACGCCCTGGTCCTCGCCGGCAAGGGGCATGAAACCGGTCAGAAGGTGGGCGACATCGTCCATCCCTTTGATGACCGGGAAGAGGCCCGCAAGGCCATCGCCGAACGGGAGGCCGGACAATGACCGAACCCTTGTGGACCGCCCGAGAGGCGCTCGCCGCGACCGGCGGGCTGTTGACCGATTCCAAGGACTGGGTCGCGGAAGGCGTGTCGATCGATACGCGCACGCTGAAGCCGAATGATCTCTTCGTTGTCCTGAAGGACCAGCGCGACGGCCACGACTTTGTCCCCGACGCCATGGCGCGCGGCGCGGCTGCGGCACTGGTCGAGCGCGGCGATTGCGGGCCCGGTCCGCATCTGCTCGTCCCCGATTCCCTGGATGGCCTGCGCGCCCTCGCACGGGCTTCCCGGGAGCGGTCCAAGGCGATCCGCGTCGCGGTGACGGGCAGTGTGGGCAAGACGTCGGTCAAGGAAGCGCTGGCCGCGGTGTTCCGCGCCGCCGGAAAGGCGCACTGGTCGGAGAAGTCCTACAACAATCACTGGGGCGTGCCGCTGACTCTCGCGCGCATGCCGCGCGATACGCAGCGCGCCGTGTTTGAGATGGGCATGAACCATGCCGGGGAGATCCGCGAGCTGACGACGCTGGTCCGGCCGCATGTCGCGCTGATCACGCGCATCGGGCCGGCGCACCTCGAAAACCTGGGGTCGATGGAAGCGATTGCCGACGCAAAGTCGGAAATCTTCGAGGGCCTGTTGCCGGACGGTGTGGCCATCTATCCGGCGGACGATCCTTTCGCTCCGCGCCTCGCTTCGCATGCAAAAGAGACCGCAGCGGGCTTCTTGCTCGACTTCGGCGTCACGCCCGGCGCCGCGATTGCCGTGACGGATTTCGAGAGCAGCCCGCACGGGTCGAGCGGTCAGGTTTCGGTGCTGGGCAAGAGCGTGCCGTTTGCTGTCCGCGCCGTCGGGGATCACTGGGCCTGGAATGCTGCGGCGATCTTCGCGGCCGGGATAGCCTCAGGCATCGACGCCGAACAGGTGGCTGACGCGCTGGCAGCGGTCGAGCCGGAAGCAGGCCGGGGCCGGGCAGCGAAGATCGCCTTCCCGGACGGCGAATTCACCCTGCTCGATGACAGCTACAACGCCAATCCGGTGTCGATGCGCGCCGGCCTGTCCGTGCTGGCTGCGACCGCGCCGGAACGGGGCGGCAAGCGGATTGCCGTGCTCGGCGAGATGCTGGAACTGGGCCCGGACGCGCCGAAACTCCATGCAGAACTCGCGGGCGCTGTCGATGCGGCCGGCGTCAGCACGGTCATTCTGTGCGGCAAGCTGATGAAGCATCTGCACGACGCCTTGCCCGCTGGGGTCGAAGCGATCTATGCGCTCGACGCCGAATCCGGGACCGGGGCGCTGGCCGAACATCTGGGCGACGGCGATGTCGTCTTCATCAAGGGATCGAATGCGTCGGGCGTCCACCGGATCGCCCGTGCGCTGACCGAAGGCCGCGCCTTCGGCGGGGGGAAGGACCGCTAGATCATGCTCTACTGGCTGCTCGCACCGCTCGGTGAGGACGTCACCCTCCTCAACCTGTTCAATTATATCACCTTTCGCACCGGCGGCGCGCTGATCACGGCGCTCATGTTCGTCTTCATCTTCGGCTCGCCCTTCATCAAATGGCTGCGCAAGAAGCAGCGCGAAGGCCAGCCGATCCGCGCCGACGGGCCGGAGCGTCACATCATCGAGAAGGCCGGAACGCCGACCATGGGCGGCTTCCTGATCCTGACCGGAATGCTGCTCGCGACGCTGCTGTGGGGTGATCTGTCGAACCAGTATCTCTGGATCGTCATCTTCGTGACGGCCGGCTACGGCGCGATCGGTTTCGTCGACGACTATCGCAAGGTCACCAAACGCTCGTCGGCGGGCCTGCCGGGCTCGGCCAAGCTGGTGCTGCAATTCCTCATCGCCGGGGCTGCCGTCTTCTGGATGACGCAGCTTCTGTCGAACGCGCCGGACGTACCGGAAGGGTTCGCGACCTCGATCGCCATGCCCTTCTTCAAGGACATACTGATCCCGCTCGGCCCGCTCTTTCTGGTGTTCGGCACGCTGGTGATCGCCGGGGCGTCGAATGCGGTGAACCTGACCGACGGGCTCGATGGTCTGGCCATCGTGCCGGTGATGATCGCCGCGGCCAGCTTCGGCTTCATCGCCTACATCGTCGGCAACTTCGTCTTCGCGAATTATCTGCAGCTGAACTTCACACCCGGGACAGGCGAACTCGCCGTCTTCTGCGGCGCGTTGCTCGGCGGTTCGCTGGGCTTCCTCTGGTACAACGCTCCGCCGGCCATGGTCTTCATGGGCGATACCGGTTCGCTCTCGCTTGGCGGGGCCATCGGCACCATCGCCGTCGCCGTGAAACACGAAGTCGTGCTGGCGATCATCGGCGGCCTGTTCGTGCTCGAAGCCGTCTCGGTCATGGTCCAGATCGCCAGCTTCAAGCTGTTCGGCAAGCGCGTCTTCAAGATGGCGCCGATCCACCACCATTTCGAGAAGATGGGCTGGCAGGAACCCACGATTGTGATCCGCTTCTGGATCATCGCGGTGATTCTGGCGCTTGTCGGTCTTTCCACCCTGAAGCTGAGGTAGTGCTTTCATGATCCCGGTTCGCGAATTCGAGGGGCGCAGTGTCGCCGTCTTCGGGCTCGGCCGCACCGGGATCGCGGCTGCGAAAGCGCTCGCCGCGGGCGGGGCAAACGTCCTGGCCTGGGATGACAATGCCGAGACGCGTGAGAACGCGAAGAAGGCCGGCCTTGAACTGGAAGATCTGGGCCGCCGCGACTGGGGCGATGTCGCCGCGCTTGTCCTCTCGCCCGGCGTGCCGCTCACCCATCCCGCGCCGCATCGCATGGTCGAATTCGCGCGGACGGTCGGGGCGGAGGTGATCGGCGACATGGAATTGTTCGCCCGGACGATCAACGCCCTGCCGGAGAGCGAGCGTCCGCAGATCGTCGGGATAACCGGCACCAACGGAAAATCGACCACGACGGCGCTGATCGGCCACATCCTGAAGAAGGCGGGCCGCGAGACGCATGTCGGCGGCAATATCGGCGAGGCGGTCCTGGGCCTGCCTGCACCGCGCCCCGGCTCGGTCTATGTGCTGGAACTGTCCAGTTACCAACTCGATCTGGTGTCCAGCCTCAAGCTGGACGTCTCGGTCTTCCTGAATCTGACGCCGGACCATATCGACCGGCATGGCGACATGGCCGGCTATCTGGCGGCCAAGAAACGCATCTTCCTCAATCAGGATGCGACCGGCACGGCCGTGATCGGGGTCGACGACGACCATACGCGCGGCGTGTGTTCCTCCCTCATGGCCGGCGGCTCGATGACGGTCGTGCCGGTCTCGTCGGGACGGGCCTTGTCCAAGGGCAAGTATGCGCTCGGCGGCAAGATCTACGACGCGACCAACGGTCATACCGAAGCCGTTGCCGACCTGGCGCAGGCGAAGGCGCTGCCCGGCCGGCACAATGCCCAGAACGCTGCCGCGGCCTTTGCCGCCGTTCGCGCGCTCGGTGTCGATGCCCGGACCGCGGCGCAGGCGATGAAATCCTTCCCCGGCCTGCCGCACCGCGCCGAGCGGGTGGGCGAGCGGGACGGCATTCTCTTCGTCAACGACTCCAAGGCCACGAATGCCGACAGCGCCGCGCAGGCGCTCGGTTGCTGGGACACGATCTACTGGATCGCCGGCGGGCAGCAGAAGGAAGGCGGGATCGAACCGCTTCGGGCCTTCTTTCCGCGCATCGCCAAGGCCTATCTGATCGGCGAGGCCCAGAACGCCTTTGCCAAGACCCTCGGGAACGAAGTCGCCCACGAAAAGGCCGGAACCCTCGAAAACGCGCTCGATCTCGCCCTGCGGGATGCCTCCGAAGGCGGACGGAAAAATCCGGTCATTCTTCTTTCACCTGCCTGCGCGAGCTTCGACCAGTTCAAGAGCTACGAGCATCGCGGCGATGTCTTCCGCGCGCTCGTGAAGAACCGGCTGAACGGGCCGGAGCGGGGGGCGGCATGATCGCGGCACGGGCACGGGAACTGAACGACTGGTGGCGCGGGCTCGACCGGACGCTTCTCTTCGTGGTCTTTGCCCTGATCTGCGTCGGTCTGGTGCTGTCGCTGGCCGCCAGCCCGGCGGCAGCGGAACGCATCGCGCGCGCGGCCGGCCGCGACGCTTCGCAGGCCAACCAGTTCATCTTTCTCTACAAGCAGATTTTCTTCTCCTGCGTCAGCGTTCTGACCCTGCTCTTCGTGTCGAGCCTGTCGCCGAAAGGGGCCAGACGGCTGGCGGGCCTCGTCCTCGTCGGGTCCTTTGGCCTGATGCTGCTGACGCTGGTGATGGGCTACGAGGTCAATGGCGCGGCGCGATGGCTGCGCTTCGGACCGTTCTCGGTCCAGCCCTCGGAATTCCTCAAACCCTCGCTAATCGTCGTGGCGGCGTGGCTGTTCGCGGAATCCCGACGCGGCGCGCCGATCCCGGGTCATCTGGTCGCCTTCGGTCTCTACCTGTTCGCCGTGGCACTCCTCATTTCACAGCCGGACTTCGGTCAGACGGTGTTGCTGACGCTCTGCTTCGGCGGGGTCTTCTTTGCCGCGGGCCTCAGCTGGCGCTGGGTCGCGGGATTGTCCGGCCTTGCCGTCGCGGGCGCGGTCGCGGCCTATGTCTTCCTGCCGCACGTGGCTTCGCGGATCGAACGCTTCATCAACCCGGAATCGGGTGACACCTATCAGATCGACCGGGCGATGGAGGCGATCGCGCGCGGCGGCATCGCCGGGGCCGGTCCGGGTGAGGGCGAGGTCAAACGCTTCCTGCCCGACGCCCACACCGACTTCATCTTCGCGGTGGCAGCCGAGGAATTCGGCCTCTTCGCCTCGCTGGCGATCATCGGCCTCTTCGCCATTCTGGTCGCCCGCGCCTGGACCAACGCCATGCGGCTGACGGATCACTTCGCCCAGCTGGCCGTCGCCGGTCTGGCGCTGCAATTCGGTCTGCAGGCGATCGTCAACATCGCGGTCAATCTCAGTCTCATTCCGCCCAAGGGCATGACTCTGCCCTTCGTGTCCTATGGCGGTTCGTCCATGGTCGCCCTGGCGCTGGGCGCGGGCTTCATGCTGGCCTTCACCCGCCGCAGACCGGGCGCCTACGCCATGAGGTTTGCACGATGAGCGGCCGCCGGCTGCTTCTGGCGGCGGGCGGAACGGGCGGTCACATCTTTCCCGCCCGGGCGCTGGCCGACGAGATGATCGCGCGCGGCTGGACCGTGCGTCTGATCACCGACGCACGCGGCCTGAAACACACTGACGGCTTTCCGGCCGAAACGATCGACCAGATCCGCGCCGCCAGTCCGTCGACGAAAAATCCCGTCAAACTGGCCAAGGCTGTACTCGACCTGATGGCGGGCATCGGCCAGGCGAAAAAGATCGTCCGGAACTGGAAGCCGGACGTTGTCGCCGGCTTCGGCGGTTATCCGGCCTTCCCGGCCCTGTGGGCCGCGCGGGCCGAGAAAATCCCCTTCGCGATCCATGAGCAGAACGCGGTCCTCGGCCGCGTGAACCGGGTTTTCGCGAAGAAGGCCGGCGTGGTCGCCAGCGGCTTTGCCCGGCTGGACCGCGCACCGCGAAACACCAAGCGCCTGATCACCGGCAACCCGCTCCGTTCGCCAATCCTCGCGGCGCGCGAGGCAGGTTTTCCCGCACTCGACGGCGAGGGGCCGATCCGGCTGCTCGTCCTCGGCGGCAGTCTTGGTGCCCGGCTGTTGTCCGAAACCGTCCCTCAGGCGGTCGCGGAACTCCCGGAATGGCTACGTTCGCGCCTTGAAGTCGCCCAACAGACCCGTGAAGAATCCTTGCCGATGGCACGGGAAATCTATCAGCAGGCAGGTGTGACGGCGGAGTGCGCGCCCTTCTTCTCCGATGTCGGGGAGCGGCTCGCCGCAGCGCATTTCGTGATCGCCCGTGCGGGCGCCTCGAGCGTGTCGGAGATCGCGGCTGTCGGGCGTCCGGCCCTGTTCGTGCCGCTCGCCATCGCGACCGACGATCACCAGACGGCCAATGCCGCCGACCTCGTTGAGGCGGGCGCGGCCGACAGCATCCCGGAAGATGAATTCACCCCGGCGGCGCTGGCATCCCTGCTTGAAGTGCGGCTGGCGAACATCGAAGACCTCAAACAGCGCGCCGAGCGGGCGCGGGCGCTCGGCAAGCCCGACGCCGCCGGCCTGTTCGCCGACGCGCTGGAAGCGATTGCGAAGGAAACATCCCAGTGAAGAAATCCGCGGCCCTGCCCCTGCGTGTCGGCCCCATCCATTTCGTCGGCATTGGCGGCATCGGCATGTCGGGCATCGCCGAGGTGATGCTCAATCTCGGCTATGACGTGCAGGGCTCCGACATCAAGGCGAACCCGAATGTGGAACGCCTGCGCGAACGCGGGGCGCGCGTTTCGATCGGCCACAAGGCGGAGAATATCGACGCGGCGGGCGCCATCGTGGTGTCGACCGCGATCAAGCGCGACAATCCCGAACTGGCCGCAGCGCGCGAGCGCAAGATTCCGGTCGTCCGCCGCGCAGAAATGCTCGCAGAACTGATGCGCCTGAAATACTCGGTCGCCATCGCCGGCACGCACGGCAAGACCACGACGACGTCCATGGTCGCCGCGCTGCTCGATGCCGCCGATCTCGACCCGACCGTGATCAATGGCGGCATCATTTCCGCATACGGATCGAATGCAAAAATGGGTGAGGGCGACTGGATGGTCGTCGAGGCCGACGAGAGCGATGGTAGCTTTCTGAAGCTGCGCGCCACGGCCGGTATCGTCACCAACATCGATCCCGAGCACATGGAGCACTACTCCAACTTCGATGCGATCCGCGCCGCCTTCCGGCAATTCGTCGAAGGCCTGCCCTTCTATGGTTTCGCCGTTCTGTGCACGGACCATCCGGAAGTGCAGTCGCTCGCCAGCCGGATCGAGGACCGCAAGGTCATCACCTATGGCTTCAACCCGCAGGCCGATGTGCGCGGCGAAAACCTCCGCCCTGAAACCGGCGGCACGATGTTCGACATCGTCTTCCGCAACGGCGCGACCGAGATCTGGAAGGATTTCTTCCTGCCCATGGTCGGCCAGCACAATGTCCAGAATGCCATCTCGGCACTGGCCGTCGCACGCCAGCTCGGCGCGAGCGAGGACAGCGCGCGCAAGGCGCTCGCCGGCTTCGGCGGCGTGAAGCGCCGCTTCACCCGCACCGGTGAATGGAAGGGCGCGACGATCATCGACGATTACGGCCACCACCCGGTCGAGATCGCCGCGGTCCTGAAAGCGGCGCGTCAGGCGACATTGGGCAAGGTCATCGCGGTGATGCAGCCGCACCGCTACACCCGCCTGCACGATCTGTTCGAGGAGTTCTCGACCTGCTTCAACGACGCCGACAGCGTGCTCGTCGCCGACGTTTATGAGGCGGGCGAGAGCCCGATTGAGGGCGCGGACCGCGACCACCTCGTCGCCAGCCTGCGCTCGCACGGGCATCGTGACGCTTCGGGCGTGACCCGCGAAACCGTCGCGGAAGCGGTCTCGAAGCGCGCGGGCGAGGGCGACCTCGTCGTTTGCCTCGGCGCCGGTGATATCACCGCCTGGGCCTACGCCCTGCCGGAAGAGCTGAAGGCGTTCGGGTGAGCTGGCCGCCGCTCATAGACCGCCTCCCGCAGGTGCGCGGGAAATATGTCGAGAACGCCCCGCTCGCGGACGTGACCTGGCTGCGTGTCGGTGGTCCGGCGCAGGTGCTCTACCTGCCGGCGGACGAGGCCGATCTCTCACGCTTCCTGGCTGAAACGCCCGAAGACATCCCCGTCACCATTCTGGGTGCCGGGTCGAACACGCTGGTGCGTGACGGCGGTGTGCCCGGCGTGACCGTGCGCCTGACCGCGCCGTTTGGCCGGGTGACGGCCGAGGACGGCGCGCACGTCCGCGCCGGGGCCGCTGCGCTCGACAAGAAGGTCGCCCAGACCGCCGCGAAGGCGGGCATCGGCGGGCTCGAATTTTTCACCGGCGTGCCGGGCCTGATCGGCGGCGCGCTGCGCATGAATGCCGGCTGCTACGACCGCGAGACCAAGGACGTGCTGATCGAGGCCGCCGCGCTGGACCGCCTGGGGCGCCGTATCGTCGTGAAGGCGGATGAGCTTGGCTATGCCTATCGTCACAGCGACGCGCCGGAGGACTGGATCTTCGTCGAGGCGCTGTTTCAGGGTGAGCCGGACGACGCCGACGCGGTGACGACCCGCATGGACGAGATCACCGCGCGCCGGGAATCGACCCAGCCGATCCGGGAGAAGACCTCTGGCTCCACCTTCCGCAATCCCGATCCGCCCGGCACGCCGGACCAGCGCAAGGCGTGGAAGCTGATCGACGAAGCCGGCTGGCGCGGCAAGCGAATTGGCGGCGCGCGCTTCTCCGAGATGCACGCCAACTTCCTGATCAATGACGGGACGGCGACCGCCGCAGACCTTGAAGCCGTGGTCGAGGGCGCACGCGCCGACATCCGCGCCGCGACCGGCATCGACCTCGAATGGGAGGTCAAGCGCATCGGGGTGGAGAAAGACGCGTGAACGCGCTCTTTGTCTGTTCGGCGAACAAGCTTCGCAGTCCGACGGCAGAGCATGTGTTCGCGAAGTGGGACGGGATCGAGACGGACTCCGCCGGACTGTCCGATGACGCCAGCGTTCCGCTCTCGCCGGAACAGATCGAGTGGGCCGACGTCATCTTCGTGATGGAGAAGACGCATCGGAACCGCTTGTCGAAGAAGTTTCGCCGCTATCTCGACGGCAAGCGGGTGATCTGTCTCGGTATCCCCGACGACTATGAATTCATGGACCCCGAGCTGATCCGCCTGCTCGAGGTTCGGGCCGGAAAATTTCTGAGGTAGGCAAATGACCAAGCGCATCGCGGTTCTTCTGGGCGGCATGTCCGCCGAACGTCCGGTCTCGCTCGTTTCGGGCAAGGCCTGCGCCGACGCGCTGCGCCGCAAGGGCTGGGACGTGGTCGAGATCGATCCGACCCGCGAGCTCGCCCGCCAGCTGGCGGAAGCCGCACCGGACGTCGTGTTCAACGCGTTGCATGGCGAGTGGGGCGAGGACGGCAAGGTCCAGGGCATCCTCGAGCATTTCGGCGCGCCCTACACCCATTCCGGCGTGCTGGCCTCAGCACTCGCGATGGACAAGCAACGCGCCAAGGCGGTGTTCGAGCGCTTCGGTGTTCCGTGTCCGGAAGGCCGGTTGGTCGACCGCTTCGAAGCCGCCAAGGAACACGCGATGAAGCCGCCCTATGTGGCGAAGCCGAATGCACAAGGCTCCTCGGTCGGCGTGTTCATCGTGCTGGAGGGCGCGAACCGTCCGCCGGCCGACCTTGGCGCGACCGATTGGGAACTCGGCAGCGAAATCCTGATCGAGAAATTCATCCCCGGCCGCGAACTGACCGTCGCCGTTCAGGGCGACAAGGCGCTGGGCGTCACGGAAATCATTCCGCGGACGGCCTTTTACGATTTCGAGGCCAAGTACGCGGCCGGTGGTTCGCGCCACGTCATCCCCGCCGAAATTCCCGATGCCATCGCCGACGAGGCCAGACGCCTCGCCCTGCTGGCGCATGAGGCCCTCGGCTGCCGCGGTGTCACGCGCAGTGATTTCCGCTGGGATGAACAGGGCGATGGCCAGTTGTGGTTACTCGAAATTAACACCCAACCCGGCATGACTCCCACCTCTCTCGCCCCGGAACAGGCGGCGTGGAACGGGATCGAATTTGACGATTTCGTTCAGTGGATGGCGGAGGATGCGACATGTCCCAGGTGAGACGTGCGGGGTCGGCCCGAAAGGGAGCCCGCCGCACGACGAGCCGGAAGACAATCGCCGCGGGGTCCGCTCCGCGGCGTTTGCGTAACTGGGCCGAGGCCCAGGTTCGCGGCGCGCGTTACAGCGCGGTCAATGCTGCACGCCTGGGTGCCGGTCTTGCCATCTTCGCCTTCGCGGCCTTTGCCCTCTTCATCATTCTGACCGGCCAGCTGTCGTCGATCACCGGCGGTATTGCGACGGCGACGCAGAACCGGCTGGCTTCGCTGGGGTTCGAAATCCGGAATGTCGACGTGACCGGTGTCGAGGAAGGCCGGGTCGCGGCCGTCGCCGAAGCGACCGGAGCGATGCACGGCCAGCCCGCCTTTGCGTTCGACCCCGCCGTCGCGCGCGAACAGGTCGTCGCGATCTCCTGGGTTCGCGATGCACAGGTCGCCCGGCTATGGCCGAACCGGATCGCCGTGGTCGTCGAGCCGCGCACACCTTTCGCCCTTTGGCAGATGAATGGCCGCTTCCATCTGATCGACCGGGACGGGGTCGTCCTGGAAGAAGTCGCGGCCGGGTCGCACCCCGAATTGCCGCTCGTCGTCGATGCCGGCGCCCCGGAAGCCGCCGCTGAAATCCTGGATGTGCTGGCGCATTATCCGGAAATCGCCCGGCGCACCGTCGCCGTGGTCCGGGTGGGATCGCGCCGCTGGAATCTGCGCCTCGATACCGGGGCCGACGTGAAGCTGCCGGAGGAGGAGGCGGGAGCCGCGCTCGCCCTGCTCGCCGCGATGCAATCGGAACGCGGCGTGCTGCGTCTTGATGCGGAAGTCATCGATCTGCGCCAGCCGGGCGAAATGATCGTCCGCGCACTGCCCGAGCGCATGGGCGGGGAGCGCGACGCATGAGTGTGCTCTGGCCCTTCGGATCGGACCGCAAGGCGGCCCAGTCGCCGCAACGCCCCGCCATCTGCGCGGCGCTTGATCTCGGCTCGTCCAAGATCGCCTGCTTCATCTCCAAGACCGAAGAGACGGCTACCGGCCCGCGTCCGCGCGTCATCGGTGTCGGGCATCTGCCGGCGCGCGGTATGCGCGGCGGCGCCATCGTCGATCTCGACATTGCCCGGGATACGATAAGGGAAGCGGTGCAGCGCGCCGAGAAGATGGCCGGCCACGCCGTGTCCATGGCGACCGTCACCCTGACCGCCGGTCAGATCCGCTCCGCCCGCATCCGCGCCGAGGCCTCGCTCTCGGGACGCGAGGTCGGAGACCGCGACCTCAAGCGCTTGCTCGATGCAGCCATCGCCGAAGCGGACGCGCCGGACCGGGTGATCCTTCACGCTTTCCCGATTGGCTGGACGGTCGATGAGAGCCGTGGCGTCCGCGATCCGCGCGGCATGTTCGGCCGCAAGCTGGGCGTGACCGTCCATGTCATCACCGCGGCGGCCGGTCCGCTGCGCAATCTGCTTCACTGCATCCAGGCCTGCCATCTCGACCTCAAGAGCGTGGTCGTTACGCCTTATGCGTCCGGTCTCGCGGCACTGACCGATGACGAGATCGAACTCGGCGCGACGCTGATCGACATGGGTGCGGGAACGACCAGCGCTGCCGTATTCGACAATGGCGCGCTGATCCATGTCGATACGGTTCCGATCGGCGGCGCGCATGTCACCAATGACGTGGCGCGCGGCCTGTCGACACCGCTTGTCGCCGCCGAACGCATCAAGATCCTCTACGGCTCGGCGCTCGACAGCCCGGACGACGACCGGGAGATGATCGAGGTGCCGCCGCTGGAAGGGGCGTCCGACCGCATGGGGTCGGCCCCGCGTTCGCTGCTCAACGCCATCATCCGCCCGCGCCTCGACGAGACGTTCGAGATGATCCGCGACCGCCTGAAAGAGGCGGGCGCCCATGGCCCGCGCGATCATCAGCTGATCCTGACCGGCGGTGCGGCACAGCTTCCCGGAGCCGAAGAAGTCGCCAGCCGCGTCTTCGGCCGCCGCGCACGCCTGTCGCGGCCCCATGGTGTTGCAGGTCTCGGCGATGCCGTGTCCGGTCCGGCCTTTGCGGCCGCCTCCGGCATCATTCTGCGGGAAACGCGGGGCGCGGCGGAAGCGATTGCAGGACCCCCGCGCGTGGCGGGATCGGTTCGCGTGACGCGTCCTGCCCCGGCCGAAACCGGCCCGCGCGCCATTCTCCGCTGGTTCGCCGAGTCCTTCTGACAACAGCGATTTTCGTAGAGATTCTTGTGGATTTAACCCGCGATTAAGCGGTGGGGCCAAGATTAACGTCGAGAATCGCTGTTAACCTTTAGGCTTCGTGTACGGAGCGCCCATATGGCCCTGAACCTGTCGGTACCCGAATCAACTGAACTTCGCCCCCGCATCCTCGTCTTTGGCGTGGGCGGAGCCGGCGGAAACGCGGTGAACAACATGATCGACGCCTCGCTCGAGGGCGTCGATTTTGCTGTCGCCAACACCGACGCGCAGGCGCTGACGCGCTCCAAGGCGCAACGGAAGATCCAGCTGGGAGCTTCGATCACCGAAGGTCTCGGCGCAGGCGCTCGGCCGGAGATCGGCGAACAGGCGGCCGAGGACTCCCTGCCGGAAATCATGGAACAGCTCGCCGGTGCCCACATGGTGTTCATCACGGCGGGCATGGGCGGCGGCACCGGCACGGGCGCGGCCCCGGTCGTGGCGCGCGCCGCACGCGAGCAGGGCATCCTGACCGTCGGCGTCATCACCAAGCCCTTCCACTTCGAAGGCTCGCGCCGGATGAAGATTGCCGAGAGCGGCATCGAAGCGCTCCAGGGCAATGTCGACACGCTGATCATCATTCCGAACCAGAATCTGTTCCGCATCGCGACGGAAAAGACGACCTTCGCTGAAGCCTTCGGCATGGCCGACCAGGTCCTCCATTCCGGCGTCCGCGGCATCACCGACCTGATGGTCATGCCCGGCCTGATCAATCTCGACTTCGCCGACGTCCGCGCCGTGATGAGCGAGATGGGCAAGGCGATGATGGGTACGGGCGAAGCCTCCGGCGAGAAACGCGCCATCGAGGCCGCCCACGCCGCCATTGCCAATCCGCTGCTCGACGATGTGTCGATGAAGGGCGCCACCGGCGTGCTCATCAACATCACCGGCGGCTATGACATGACGCTCTACGAAGTCGACGAGGCGGCGAACGAGATCCGCTCCGAAGTCGATCCGGAAGCCAACATCATCGTTGGCTCCACCTTCGACGAGAACATGGAAGGCATGATGCGCGTGTCGGTCGTCGCGACCGGTATCGATGCTGAGGCCGAGGCCCAGGACCCGCGCCAGATCCGTCGTCCGATCCAGACCGAAGCCCGCGCACCCGTGCGCCAGCCGGTCCGCGAGCCGCTCGTGCGCCGTGCGCATGACGACCGTCCGGCCGCGCCGATCCAGCAATCGGAACATCCGGGCGAGCACATTGTGACGCCGGAAGCGATTTCCGAGCCGATCGAAGCACAGCCCGAGCCGATCGAGGCTGAAGCCGAGATCGAGGATGCGCACGATCCCTTCGTGGCCGACGAGCGTCCGCAGGTCATCCGTGACCAGGAACGTATCGCCGCCGAGGCCCGCACCTTCACGCCGGCCCCGCCGCGCGCCCGCGAGCCAGAGCCGGAAGCGCAGCCCGAGGAAAAGGGTGGCTTCTCGCTGTTTGGCCGCCGCAAGCGTCCGATGGCTCCGGTCCCGAAGACCGCGCCGACCCGCGCCGAAGACGTCACGCATCGTCCCGCGTCCGGCGACCTGTTCGGTGAGAGCGGCGACGAAGGTGATCTCGAGATTCCGGCCTTCCTGCGTCGTCAGGCTAACTAACGAAAAACGAAAAGCTTTTCGCGTAACAAAGCGCAACAAAGCTTTTATTGCGGGATGACAGCACACCGCTAGGGTGCCTCGATCCGGGAGTGGGACTTCCGGAACTTTTGGGGCTCTCTGGCGGTGTGTTGCGTATGAACCGGCAAACTTTGGCATCTGCGGCGGTGTGTTCCGGAATTGGTCTCCATTCCGGCGAACGCGTGCGTCTGGTTCTGAAACCTGCGGCGCCGGGCACCGGCATCGTGTTCGAGCGGACCGATCTCGACACCGCGGAGAACCGCGTCGAGGCCCGGGCCACCAACGTCACCACCGTCCGTCTCGGCACCACGATCGCCAACGAAGCCGGCGTGTCGGTCGCGACGGTCGAACATCTTATGGCGGCGCTTGCCGCGCTCGGCGTCGACGACGCGCTGATCGAGATCGACGGCCCGGAAGTGCCGATCGTCGATGGTTCGTCCGCGCCCTTCGTCGATCTGATTGCGCAGGTTGGCCTCAAGGCGACGGCAATGCCGCGCCGCGCCATCCGCGTACTGAAGGCCGTTTCCGCCGAATTCCAGGGCCGCACCGCGACCTTCATGCCGTCGCTGCGCCCGGTCATCGATGTCGAGATCGACTTCCCGCACCCGTCGGTAGGTCGCCAGCGCTATGCCTTCGATATTTCCGCCGAGACCTTTACCGGTGAAGTTGCCTCCGCGCGCACCTTCGGGTTCAAGCGCGATGTCGAGGCACTCCGCGCGGCCGGTCTGGCCCGTGGCGGCTCGATGGACAACGCCGTCGTCCTCGATGAGAGCGGTGTGCTGAACGAGGAAGGCCTGCGTTTCGCCGACGAATTCGCCCGTCACAAGGCGCTTGATGCGCTTGGCGATCTGGCCCTGGCCGGCGCGCCGATCCTCGGCCGCTACCAGGCGAGTCAGCCCGGCCATGCGTTGAACAACGTCGCCGTTCGCGCGCTTCTGGCCGAAGAAACGGCTTGGAAGATGGTCACGCTTTCCGAGGCGCTTGCGCCCCAGGCTGCCGCTGCGCGTTCCTGAACGCAGGCAAACGCTTTCGCGTCTCGATTCCATACGCTACAACGCTGACCCGGACGCGGCGCCGCCGCATCTCTGAGATTCGCGCAAATCCTTCAAGAGGAAGCGTTTATGAAGTTCGCGACGCGTCTTATCCTCATCGCCCTCATTCCGCTTGTCGTGGTGTCCTGCCAGCGTGATCGCCCGCGCGCGACCGCCTATGTCGAACGTCCGGCGGAAGGCATCTATGGCGAAGCCGTGTCCCTGATGGAGCGTCGCCGCTACACCGAAGCGGCCGAGCAGTTCGACGAGGTCGAGCGTCAGCACCCGTATTCGGAATGGGCCCGCCGCGCCATGCTGATGGCGGCCTATGCCAATTATCAGGCCAACAATTACGACTCGGCGATCTCCGACGCAGAGCGCTTCCTGTCGCTCCATCCGGGCAGCCGCAGCGCGCCCTACGCCTACTACCTGATCGCCATCTGTCATTTCGAACAGATCCGCGACGTCGGCCGGGACCAGGGCACGACCCAGACGGCGCTGACGGCGCTTGAACAGGTGGTTCGCCGCTATCCGACGAGCCGCTACGCCCAGGATGCGCGCCTGAAGATCGACATGACCCGCGACCACCTGGCGGGCAAGGAAATGGATGTCGGCCGCTACTATCTGCGCCGCGGCTATCATCTCTCCGCGATCAACCGCTTCCGTAACGTCATCGAGAACTACCAGACGACCAGCCATGTGCCGGAAGCCCTGCACCGCCTGGTCGAGGCCTATGTCGCCCTCGGTGTTGACGACGAAGCGACCCAGGTCGCGGCCGTGCTCGGTTACAACTTCCCGGGCAGTGAGTGGTATGAAGACACCTATCGCCTGATGACGCGCGAAGGCATCGCGATCCCGAACACGGATCTGCGCGAGGAAAATCCCTCCTATCTGCGCCGGGCGCTCGATCGCATCTTCGGTTAGGGCGGGAGCGGCGCTTCGCGCATGCTGCTCTCCCTTTCCATCCGCGATGTGGTGCTGATCGACCGGCTGGAAGCGATCTTCCGGCCGGGCCTCTGCGCCCTGACCGGCGAGACCGGTGCGGGCAAGTCCATCCTTCTCGAAGCCCTTGGCCTCGCCGCTGGCGAGCGCGCGGATCGCGGTCTCGTTCGGTCCGGCAGCGAAGAGGCGCGCGTCACCGCGACTTTCGACCTGCCCGACGATCATCCTGCTCGCGCTGAACTCGACGAGGCCGGGATTACGGTCGAGCCGGGCGAGCCTGTCATCCTGCGCCGCCGCCTGACGACGGATGGCCGCAGCCAGGCCTGGGTCAACGACCAGCCTGCCAGCGTCGGTCTCCTGAAAACACTCGGTGAAGCGCTGGTCGAGGTTCATGGCCAGCACGATGGCCGCGGTCTGATGGACCCCAAGACTCACCGTGGCCTGCTCGACAGTTTCGCGCGTAATGACGCGGAACGCTCAGCGGTCCGCGAGGCGTGGAAATCGCTCAGCGAGGCGCGCGACCGGGTCGCATCGCTCGAGGAAGCGCAGCGCAACGCCAACTCCGAAGAGGAATGGTTGCGCGCCGCGCTGGAAGAGCTGGACGAGCTCTCACCGGTGGCCGGGGAGGAGCCTGCGCTCGCGGACGAACGCAAATTTTTGCAGCACGCCGAGAACGCCTTGAGCGAGCTGCAGGCCGCAACCGAAGCGCTTCAGGCCGACGGGGGTCTGTCCGAAAGACTGGGTTCTGCCCTGCGCACGCTCGAACGCGTGTCCGAACAGATCGGGCAGGGCGAGGACGGCGCGGCGGGCGAAGCGCGGACCGCGCTGAACCGCGCCACCGGTGCACTCGACCGCGCGCTGATCGAATTCGCCGAGGCGGAGGATGCGCTGGCCGATGCGGCGGGCACGTTCGAGGTCGAACCCGGCCGGCTGAACCGGGTGGAGGAGCGACTGTTCGCGCTGCGCGCGGCCGCCCGCAAGCACAATGTGACGATCGACGCGCTCGTGCCCCTGAAGGCCGATCTCGCCGACCGGCTCGACGCGATCGAGAACGCTGAAGGTCGGCTCGACGAGGCCAGGAAGGCACTGGCGGCTGCTCAGACCGCCTATGACCGCGCCGCGTCGGCTCTGACGAAGACGCGCGAAAAGGCGGGCGATGCTCTGGCCAAGGCCATCATGGCCGAACTGCCGCCGCTGAAACTCGACAAGGCCCGGGTGCGCGTGGGCGTTGAAACGGCCGACGATCTCGCCGGACCGAATGGCCGCGACCGGGTCCAGTTCGAGATCGCCACCAATCCCGGTGCGCCCTTTGGCGCGCTCGACCGGATCGCCTCCGGCGGCGAGCTGTCGCGCTTCGCGCTGGCCATCAAGGTCTGCCTCTCGGTTGACGAAGACGGTCTGGTCCTGATTTTCGATGAAGTTGACCAGGGCGTCGGCGGAGCTGTGGCCGATGCGGTCGGCAAGCGGCTGTCGGCGCTGGCGAAGACCGGTCAGACGCTGGTCGTCACCCACTCGCCGCAGGTCGCCGCCCGCGCCGATCATCACTGGAAGATCGAGAAGATCGACGACGGCAAGGGCGGGGTGCGCACGACGCTCACCGAATTGTCGGGCACCGAACGACGCGAGGAAGTCGCGCGCATGCTGTCAGGCGAGAATGTCACCGACGCCGCCCGGGCTCAGGCGGAGCAGCTGATGGGCCTTGCCTCCTAGTCCTCCCAGTCGTCCGCCATCAGGACGGCGTAGAGCCGGATTCCATCCCACAGATGTCCGACCCGGAGGTTTTCGTCCGGCGCGTGCTGGGAATTGTCCGGATTGACCATCGGTACGATCGCGAACGGAACATCGAGAACATCGACGATGGGTGCCAACGGCAGGCTGCCGCCGAGGATCGGCACGACCCGGACCGGCCGGTCGCTCGTCGACGCGACAAGACCGGTCAGCCGGATCACATCGGGATGCTCGGCCTGTGTCACCGCCGCCGGATAGCCCGATGTGGACCAGTGAATTTCCGCGATCATCGGATGGGCGAGGCGTTCCTCCGGCGTCGGCGCCCGATCGAGAATGACATAGCCTTCGGATTCCAGGTGAGCCGTGACCAGTTCGCGAATACGCGGAATGGTCTGGCCCGGTACCATGCGGAAACCGATCGCTGCCGTTGCCGTGGACGGGATGGCATTCCGGGTTGCATCACCCGTCGCGGCTGAACTGAGGCCGAGGATATTCAGGGCGGGCACCATGACGGCCTCGCCATAGGAGGCACCTTGCCTCCACTCGACCCCGGCGATACCGGGTTCGGCGACAAGGCCGTCCTCGTCATAGGCTCCGCTTTCGATCAGCGCGAGAGCCGCGTCGGAAGGCGCGGGCACGCCGTCATAGAAGCCGTCGATAAGGACACGGCCATCTGGCGCGCGCATGGAGGCAATGAGATGCGCCAGCCGCGCGGCAGGGTTCGGCGCGACATTGCCATAATGCCCGCTGTGCAGGTCACGTGAGGCACCGTGTACTGTCAGCTGCATCGAGGTGACGCCGCGAACGCCGAGAACGATGCGTGGATCGCCGCGCGGATCGACCGGGCCATCGGCAAGCACCCAGAAATCCGCGGCCAGCAGATCGCGATGGGTTTCCAGCATCGTCCTCATATGCGCCGAGCCGGCCTCCTCCTCGCCCTCGAAGAAGAATTTGATGTTCACGCCAAGTGGAATATCCGCCGCGACAAGGGCGTCGATTGCGGTCAGCAGGGCCACGATCGGCGATTTGTCGTCGCTTGATGACCGGGCATAGATGCGCCAGTCGGGATCAATTACCGAGGCATCGCGCCAATCGACCGGTGCGCCGCCTGCATCGATCCGGCCGCTCAGCATCACGGGCTCGAAGGGAGGATAGGTCCAGTTCTCCGGCAGGGCGGGCTGGCCGTCATAGTGGGCGTAGAACATCACGGTGCGTGTCGCGCCCGGCGTCAGGATTTCCCCGTAGACGGCGGGCAGGGAGTCGCTGGCCTCAAGAATTTGCGCGTCCGCCCCGCGCGCCTCCAGCATGGCGACGATATGCCGGGCATTGACCAGGATATCGTCGCGGTTGGCGGCATTGTTCGGAAGGGCGAGGAAGTCGAACGCCTCTTCCAGGATCTGCTGTTCATGCGCCTGCTGATAGGCGTCGGCCGCCGCCATGGCGTCGTCCTGGGCCTCGGAGGTCGAGACCGAGAACACGGCGAAAAGCACGGCAATCAGAGTTGGACGCATCGGCGAATTCCTCCATCTTCGCGGGGTGCGGCAACCGGGTTGCCTGACCCGACCCCCGGGCGCAATTGCTGCGCCTTCACAATCGCGAGACCACGATGAGTGCGCTGAAAGACGTCGAACAGCTGACCCGGCCCGAAGCGGACACCGAGCACCAGCGGCTCGTCAAGGAAATCCGCGCGCACGACAAGGCGTATTACGAGAAGGATGCGCCGAAGATCTCTGACGCTGCCTATGACGCGCTGCGTCAGCGGCTCGAGGCGCTCGAGGCGCGCTTCCCGGATCTCGTCACCGCCGACAGCCCCACCCAGACGGTTGGCGCGTCGCCGTCCGGCAAGTTCGGCGAGATTCGCCATGCCCGCCCGATGCTGTCGCTCGGCAATGCCTTCACAGACGAGGACGTGTCGGACTTCCTTGCCCGCGTTCGACGTTTTCTGGGCCTGTCGGAGGACGAGGAACTCTCCGTCACCGCAGAACCCAAAATCGACGGCCTGTCCGCCAGCCTGCGCTACGAGAACGGCAAGCTGGTTTCCGGCGCCACGCGCGGCGACGGCGAAACCGGCGAGGACGTGACGGCCAATCTGCGGACCATCGCGGAAATCCCGCAGACGCTGACCGGCGACGTGCCCGACGTGCTCGAAGTGCGCGGCGAGGTCTATATGAGCCACGCCGACTTCGCGGCGCTCAATGAAGGCCAGCGCGAGGCGGGCAAGCCGGAATACAAGAATCCCCGCAACGCTGCCGCCGGCTCACTGCGCCAGATCGATCCGTCGATCACGGCGAAGCGTCCGCTTCGCTTCTTTGCCTATGCCTGGGGGGAGGTCTCCGAGGCCCTGGCGGAGACGCAGTTCGATGCGGTGCAGCGGCTGAGGTCGGCGGGTTTCGTCACGAATGACGACATGATCCGCTCGTCCAGCCATGACGGTCTGCTGGACTATTACCGCAAGCTGGAAACACGCCGTGCCGATCTCGGCTATGACATCGATGGTGTGGTCTACAAGGTCGACCGGCTCGACTGGCAGGAGCGTCTGGGTCAGGTCGCCCGTGCACCGCGCTGGGCCATCGCCCACAAATTCTCGCCGGAAAAGGCGACCACCAAGCTCAACGCCATCGAAATCCAGGTTGGCCGCACCGGTGCACTGACGCCGGTCGCCAAGCTTGAGCCCGTCACCGTTGGCGGCGTCGTTGTCTCGAACGCGACTCTGCACAATGAGGACGAGATCAAGCGCAAGGATGTCCGCGTCGGCGACACGGTGGTGATCCAGCGCGCCGGCGACGTCATCCCGCAGATCGTCGAGGTCGTGAAGGACAAGCGTCCGGCAGATGCGCAGCCCTTCGTCTTCCCGACCGCCTGTCCGGTCTGTGGCAGCGACGCGGTCCGCGAGCACGACGAGAAGACCGGAGAGGCCGATGCGGTCCGCCGCTGCACCGGCGGCCTGATCTGCGCGGCGCAGGCGCGTGAGCGCCTCATCCACTTCGTCTCGCGCAAGGCGTTCGACATCGACGGTCTCGGCGCGAAACAGATCGAGCTCTTCTTCGAGAAGGGTCTGGTGCGCGAACCGGCGGACATCTTCACCCTGAAGAAGCGCAACGAGGCCGGGGAGATCACCCCGCCGTTGCAGGAGTGGGAGGGGTTCGGCGAAACCTCCATCGCCAACCTCTTCGCCTCGATCGACCAGCGCCGTTCCATCGGTGCGGAGCGCTTCGTCAACGCGCTCGGCATCCGCCATATCGGCGAGACGAATTCCCGTGTCTTCGCCCGCGCCTATGGCGATTTCGCCTCGCTTCGCGCGACGGCGGAGAAGGCCGTCACCGACGAAGCCGCGCGCGCCGAGCTTTTGAATATCGACGGGGTCGGCCCGGCCGCGGTCGAGGCGCTGACCCAGTTCGTCGGCGAGGAGCACAATCGCGACGTGCTCGACCACCTGCTGGCCGAAGTCACGGTCGAGGACGCTGCCGCCGTGGCGGCGGACTCGCCGGTCTCGGGCAAGACGGTGGTGTTCACCGGTACGCTGGAAAAGATGACGCGCGACGAGGCCAAGGCGAAAGCCCAGTCGCTCGGCGCCAAGGTCTCGGGCTCGGTCTCGGCGAAGACGGATTATCTCGTTGCCGGTCCGGGCGCGGGCTCGAAGCTGAAGAAGGCCCAGGAGGCCGGCGTCACCGTCCTCACCGAGGACGAGTGGTTTGAGCTGATCGGGGCAGGGGCATGATGTTAGACCTGCCGCCGCTGGATTGCGCCATACTCGAACCGGTCTTCGAAGTGGCGAATGTCGCCCGAGAGGCCGAACTTGGCACGGAGATATATTTCGTTCGGCCAGAAAACGAATTCAGCATCCTCTCCGAATGCGCTCTGCCCGATACGATCGATTGGATCGTGGGAGTGCAGGATGGCGATGTAGTAACGCAAAGAACCACGCGCACGCTGATTTTCGAACTGGAGTCTTTGGAAGAGCCATCGGGTGAGCGGGTCGAATTCTACGTATGGACGCAGAACTGGGCGCCGAGCGAATACGCCTATTGGCTAACCAAATGGCATGTAAACTTCGAACGCTCCGACGAAGGCTGGAGCGTTGGTGAGGCGGAAATCGTGTTCCGCCTCGACTGAGACTCAGTCTTCGTTCGACAGCTTTAAAAGGTCGTCATTCCCGCGAAGGCGGGAATCCAGAGCGCCGGTCAATCTGGACTCCCAATGCTCGTCCCCGCGAAGGCGGGGAGCGCGGGAGTGACGGAGTGAGACCTAGTCCCCGACTCTTCTGTAAATCCCGTCTATCCGCAACGAACCTTCATGTTCGCGCAGATAGGCGGAAAAGGCGGCTTCCAGCGTTTCCAGATCGTCGATCTTGCACGCGCCTTCTTCGTCGATGTCGAGACCGGTCGCGCCGCGCCCCGCTTCGCTGAGGTCGCTGCAGGCCGGGATGTGATAGGCGATCACGCCGCCCTCATACACGAACAGAAGCCCGTAGCTGTAGATCGGTTCGCCATCCCGGTCCGGCACTTCCGCGACATAGACATTCCCGCCAAGCGAGCGCATGCGCACGCCCTGATGCGGGAAGTTTTCCATGTTCGCCCGGTAGCGCCGGTCGCGGTGATAGCGGATCTCGCCTTCCCAGGTCGGCGGCGCCCATTCTTCCTGCGTCACCGGATCGACCGGAGCATGCGTGTAGAATCCGGGTTCGATCCCGCGGTCCGCGAAACGCCGCTCGATCAGCGGTTCATCGGCATAGAAGCACCCTGCTGCAAACGCCGCGACCACCACAATCAACGCGAATTTGACGAACCTCAGCGGGAAATCGGCGCGGTCGCCGCCTCCAGCCAGGCCTTCACCTCACCCTCGACGAGCGGGGCGATCTTGGCCCGGACGTCGGCGTGATAGGAGTTGAGCCAGTCGAGCTCCCGGTCCGTCATGATCGACGTGTCGACGAGATCGCGATGGATCGGTGCCAGCGTCAGGTTTTCAAAGCCCATCATCGGCCGCTCGCCCCCGTCGATCGGGTCGGGACCGGTCACGAAGATGAGGTTCTCGATCCGGATGCCATAGGCGTTCGTCTTGTAGTAGCCGGGCTCGTTCGAGACGATCATGCCGGGCTTCAAGGGCTCGTCTGAATTGACCTTCGCGATGCGCTGCGGGCCTTCGTGGACGCCGAGGAAGCTGCCGACGCCGTGGCCTGTGCCGTGGTCATAATCGAGCCCCGCCTGCCACAGCGGCAGACGCGCCAGCGTGTCGAGCTGGCCGCCCGTCGTGCCCTTCGGGAAGCGGGCCAGCGACAGCGCGATATGGCCTTTCAGGACCAGGGTGAAACGCTCGCGCATCTCCGCGCTCGCATCGCCGATCGGCACCGTCCGGGTCACGTCGGTCGTACCGTCGGGATACTGACCGCCCGAGTCCACGAGATAGAGCGTGCCGCGCTCCAGCTTGCGGTTCGACGCCGTCGAGACCCGGTAATGGGGCAGGGCGCCGTTCGGTCCGGCCCCGGAAATCGTGTCGAAGGACAGATCCTTGACCTGACCGGAGGCGGTGCGGAACTGCTCCAGCTTCACCGCTGCTTCGATTTCGTCGATTTCGCCGGACTGGGCGTCGGTGTCGAGCCAGTGCAGGAAGCGGGTGAGGGCCGCACCATCGCGGATATGCGCCTGCTTGGCGCCTTCCAGTTCGGTGTCGTTCTTGATCGCCTTTGGCAAGAGGACCGGATCGCGGCGGCGCACGATCTTCGCGCCGCCCTCGGTCAGTTGATCGAACACCCAGGCCGAAGCCAGCCCCGGATCGACGCTGACCGTATGACCCTTGAGGGCATGCAGCCCGTCGGCGAATTCGTTCTCCGGGCGCAGGGCGACTTCGTTTCCGAGATGCGCGCGCACCTCGTCGGTCACCTTCTCCGGGTTCACGAACAGCGTCGCCGTCCCGTCGGACTTGATCAGCGCGGCCCCGAGTGCAAGCGGGCTGCGGCGCACATCGCCGCCGCGGATGTTGAACAACCAGGCGATCGAAGGCGGCGCGGTGATCGCCGCGAATTCGGCCCCGTCCTCGGCGATGGCCTCGCCGACGCGCTTGCGCTTGTCGGCATGGGTCTCGCCGGCAAACTCCATCGGCTGGACGCTCAGCGTCGCGCTCGGCGCGGCCGGACGGTTCTCCCACGCCCGGTCGATCGGGTTGGTGTCGACCGGAACCAGCTCCGCGCCGGCCTTTTCGGCGGCGCGCTTGAAACGGTCGAGCGTGTCCGGGCTGTGCAGTTTCGGATCGTAGCCGATCACGCTGCCCTTCTTCGCATGCTTGGACAGCCAGACATGAGGCGGCGTCTCGCTGACATCCTCGATCTGGAAAATCTTCGGGTCGACCTGCTCGCGGACCTGCACCGTGTAGCGGCCGTCGGTGAAGACGCAGGCCTCGTCCTTCAGGACGATCGCCGAACCGGCCGAGCCGGTGAATCCGGTGGCCCACGCCAGGCGCTCGGCGCAGTCGGGCAAGTATTCGTTGTTGTACTCGTCCTCGTGCGGGATCAGGAAACCGTCGAGACCGGCGGTTTCGAGCGCGGCGCGCAGGAGGGGCAGGTGGGCGCGACCGTCTTCCGGTCCGCCTTTCACGTCGAAGGATTGGGGGCTGTAATGGGTCATGGGCGGCAAGCTAGTCCTGCGCCGTGCCGCTTTCAACGCATGTCCGCAACGGGTGCGAAAAATCGCAAACCTGTCATGCGATCGCGTCACTAGCGAACAGGGTCAACAAGGGATTAATCCGCGCTCGAAGCAGCGAGGTCCCCTATGTCCCCGATCGAAGAATATTTCCGACTGAATGGCGGCGACGCCTTCAACCACCACCTCGACCGCTCGCGCCAGCGCGCCGGCATTCGCCGCCGTCCCGGCACGGTCGATGTGAACGCCTTCCTGGAAGCTGCCGGCCTGAAAGGCCGCCGCCGCTAGGCGCTACGTTTTCCGCACGACCAGCGTGGCCCAGCCGTCGAGCGGTTCGCACGCCTCGACGGTGACGCCCTTGTCTTCATAGGCCTTGCGCACCTGGTCTTCCTGCTCGACGAGCAGGCCGGACAGGATGGCGATCCCGCCGGGATTGAGCGCGGCGACGATCTCCGCCGCCAGCAGAACCAGCGGCTCGGCGAGGATGTTCGCGAAGATCAGGTCGAACTTCGCCCCGACCAGTTTCACATGGTCGAACCCTTCCGCCGTGATCGCCTCGATCTGTGGCGTGCCGTTCTTCTGGGCGTTTCTGATCGTCTCGGCGGTCGATTCCGGATCGATATCGCTGGCGAGAATGCTCGCTTTCGGCAGTACTTTCGCAGCCGCGATCGCCAGCGCTCCGGTGCCGGTCCCGAGATCGAGCACGCTCGACGGATTGAACCCGTCCTCCAGCAGCGCATCGAAAGCGATCAGGCATCCCTTCGTGGTGCCGTGATGGCCGGTGCCGAAAGCCGGGCCCGCCTCGATCTCGATTGCGACGGTATCGGCCGGCGGTTCGTCATGGCTGCCATAGAGCGCGAATCGTCCGGCCAGAACCGGCGGCAGACCCTTCTGAGACAGCGCCACCCAGTCCTCCTCCGGCAGGATGATGGACCGGGCCTCATAGCCGTCCCTCAGCCCCGTGGCTTCACGGACGGAGTCTTCGTCAGGCGCGGAATCAAACAGGAGTTCCAGACTGCCTGTCGTTTCATGATCCTCATCGAGGATCGACCAGCTGAGCAGGTTGGAAAGCTCGATCTCATCGAGCCGTTCCGCGGCGCGATAGAGCGGCTCGCTCGGGCCGGTGAAGCTCAGTTTCCAGATCGTGCTCATCGGCGGGCATCCTGCTTCGGCATGGCGTTCAGTTCGTCTTCTGCGATCATTCTGCGTCCGGTGCAAACGCAAACGGGCACCCACATGGGGTGCCCGCCGCGTCAAACGAACAGAGTATGGACGACTACTCTTCGGTTTCCGTTCCGGTTTCGGCCGGCTGTTCGAAACTCGTGCAGCGCTGAACACTGACATCGGTCGTGTCCATGATCGACAGCGAGCCGCCGTCCTGCAGCGCGAGCGTCATGGTGCGCTCTCCGGTGGAGGTGTTGTCGGCCGAGCGGCAATTACCCGTGACTTCGATCTGATCTGCGCCTTCCTCGATATTCGTGATCGAGCAGACTTCGCCTTCGGGCGTCGTCACCGAGCTGGCGGAAATCGCCCACGTCCGGGCGTTGGCGCATTGCGCTTCCGTGCCCCAGACCCCGGCGTAGTCGAGGCCGAAATTGGCGTGCTCCACGCCGGACATGTCGTCGCCCATGGCCGGCTCGCCTTCCATCAATTCCTCTTCGACGGCGCCTTCATTGTAGACCGCGTCGCCTTCCAGTTCATCGCGGAGCGAGTCCATCGACTGAGCGCCGCCGGGCGAGGTCACTTCGCGGTTCTCGGTTTCAGGATTGCTTTCATCCCGAACCTCTTGCGCGAGCGCGGTATCGTCGGTTTCGGTCTCGTCCATCGCGGCATCGTCACCCGGCGAACAGGCGGCGCTTACGAGGGCAAAGCCCGAAACAGCGAGCATGAAAGAGCGGGTCATTCGTGTCTCCATCGCAACTGGTTGCAGAAGAAACGCAGGCGCCGCCGGGCCGGTTCCCGCCATCGGCCGCGTGAAACTGCGTCCGGAAATGCCGGTTCAGGCCTGCCGTTCGGTTGCGAATGGAAAGTCCGTGCCAGACCGGGTCAGCCGAGTAGCGCCGCAGCCGCGGGGCTCGCTTTCGCAACGGCGTCCAGCCATTCCATGCCGCGCGCGATTTCGTCTCCGCGCACCTGCCGGGTTTCCGCCATCAGCGCCCGGCGCATGTCCGGGGTGAAACTCTGTCCCGCCGCCTTGGAATATTGCGACATCAGCGGTCCGGTTGCCGCGGCTTCGATGGCCGCGTCGCTCGCGCCGAGCTGGAGATGATCGGCGATCCGCCCCAATTCCTCGACCGGCCGGTCCAGGAAGACGTCAAAATCGACATCGATCACCCGGTCCTTCGTCTCGGCGGCGGTCAGAACGTCATGCTCGATCTGCCGCTCGACCAGCCAGGCCAGCGCGGCATGTTCACCCGGCGTCAGGGCATGGATCGGCGCGGCGATATCGCCATGCGTGCGGACGAACCGCTTCATCCGTTCGACCGAATAGCCGATCAGTTCCCGGATCGGGTTCTGCCGCGCCAGCAGGGCGGTGATGAAGGCTTCCGGCTGCATCGTCAGCGAGATCGACCGGCTCGTTTGATGCGTGCGTAGAATGTCGGGCACGGCCCGGCCGGCATGGCTCGTCGCCTTCACCACGGCGGTGGTGTCGTCACGGAAGACGCGCGACCAGACCGTCACCAGCGCGTCGCGCAAGCGCGCATAGTCGTCCTCCGCGATGATCGAATGCTTCGTTCCGAGATCGTCCTGCAGCTCGGCCAGCGAGATCAGCGGCCAGGGTTCGCGCACGCCGAGCGTCGTGCCGGTCGCGTCGAGCAGGCGCGAGATCAGGGTCGAACCGGTATGGCTGAGGTGCAGGATGAAATGCACCGGACGCGCCGGCGCCGTGCGCGCCTCGGCGTACTCGGTCACGCGGTAAAGCGGGATGTTCGCGCCGAGCGTATCTAGCGTGACGATGTCCTTGTTCATGAAACGCGCGGCATCGTACGCCGCCTCGTCCATGACCATCACCGAGGCCGTGCCCTGGATCGGCTCGATCCGGTAGAGATAGAGGTCGGGATCGGTGGCGAAATTCGGAAACAGCCGCCCGACGGCTTCCTCTCCCGGATTGAGCTGGTTCACGGCAAATCCCTCACGAAGCTGTCGATCACCTTTTTCTCCCCGGCCTTGTCAAAGGCGACAGCCAGTTTCGCGCCGTCCGCGCGCTTTACCGTGCCGTAGCCGAACTTGTCGTGAAAGACCCGGTCGCCCGGCTTCCACTTCGAGGATGATTCCGCGCTATCGATGAGCTTGGCCTTGCCCTCGATCACAGGCGCCGAGCCCTTTCGGCCCTCGCTCGTCGCGGCCTGATAGCGCCGCCAGCCCGGCGAGGAATAGGACGAGGCCATCGGATTGGCCGGTTCGGCCATGCCCTCGAAGCCCGGCCCGGAATCGTAATAGCCGGTTTCAGATGACGCCTCAGCGTGGTCGGCGGGCAATTCGTCGACGAAGCGCGACGGCAGGACGGACTGCCAGCGCCCGAAAATCATCCGGTTGGCGGTGAAGGTGATCACCGCGCGTTCCCGCGCCCGTGTGATGCCGACATAGGCGAGGCGGCGCTCCTCCTCGAGCGAGGCGGTGCCGCCCTCGTCGAGCGCGCGCTGCGACGGGAAGACCGTCTCCTCCCAGCCCGGCAGGAAGACTAGCGGAAATTCCAGCCCCTTCGCGGCGTGCAGCGTCATCAGCGAGACCTCGTCGCCATCGCTCGCCGTGTCGAGATCGCTGACGAGGGCGACATGCTCCAAATAGGCTTCAAGGCTGTCATACTCGCCCATCGCCCGGACGAGTTCCTTGAGGTTGTCGAGCCGGCCCGCGGCCTGGGGCGTCTTGTCCTCGCGCCACATCGAGGTGTAGCCGCTCTCGTCGAGCACGATCTCGGCGAGCTCGTCATGGCGCATCGTCTCGGCCATTTGCGCCCACCGGTCGAGATCGCGCAGGAAAACCTTGAGGCCCGTGCGCGCCGGGCCGCGGATCTCGTCGGTCTCGACCAGCATGCGCGCCGCTTCGGTCATGGAGACGCCGGCGCCGCGCGCCGCCTGCGCCAGCTTCTGCACGCTGGTCTCGCCAACGCCGCGCTTGGGCACATTCACGATGCGCTCGAAGGCGAGATCGTCGTCCGGCGAGCGGACGAGGCGGAAATAGGCATGGGCGTCGCGGATTTCCGCGCGTTCGAAGAAGCGCGGCCCGCCGACCACCTTGTAGGGCAGGCCGAGCGTCAGGAAGCGGTCTTCGAAGGCCCGCATCTGCCATGACGCGCGGACCAGAACCGCGATGTCGGAATGGTTGCGCCCGTCCTTGACCCAGGTCTCGATCTCGTCGCCGACATAGCGGGCCTCGGCCTCGCCGTCCCAGATGCCCTTGACCTGGACCTTCTCGCCGGGGTCATCCTCGGTCCACAGCGTCTTGCCGAGGCGCGCGCGGTTCGCCGCGATCAGCCCTGCCGCCGCGCCGAGAATATGTCCCGTGGAACGGTAATTTCGCTCCAGCCGGATCACCGTCGCGCCGGGGAAGTCCTTCTCGAACTTCAGGATGTTGTCGACTTCCGCCCCGCGCCAGCCATAGATCGACTGGTCGTCATCCCCAACGCAGCAGATATTGTGCGAGCCCTGCGCCAGCAGGCGCAGCCACAGATACTGCGCGACGTTTGTGTCCTGATACTCGTCGACCAAGAGGTAGCGGAACTTGCGGTGATACTCCCGCAGCACGTCCGGATGGTTCTGGAAGATCGTCAGATTGTGCAGCAGCAGGTCACCGAAATCGCAGGCGTTCAGAACCTGAAGGCGCGCCTGATATATCTCGTAAAGCTTTTGGCCGGCGCCCTCTGCAAAGGCCCATTTCTGGTCCTCCGGCAGGCGGTCGGGCGTCCAGCCCCGGTTCTTCCAGCTGTCGATCAGTGACCCCAGAAAGCGCGGCGTCCAGCGCTTCTCGTCAATCCCTTCGGCCTGGATGATCTGCTTCATCAGGCGCAGCTGATCGTCGGTGTCGAGAATCGTGTAGCTCGATTTCAGCTCCACCAGTTCCGCATGCCGTCGCAGGATCTGCGCCGCGATGGAGTGGAAGGTCCCAAGCCAGGGCAGGCCTTCCACGCCCTGACCGATCAGCCGGCCGACCCGTTCCTTCATCTCCCGCGCGGCCTTGTTGGTGAAGGTCACCGACAGGATTTCCCACGGTCGCGCCCGTCCGGTCGCGAGAATGTGGGCGAGGCGGGTGGTCAATACGCGCGTCTTGCCCGTGCCCGCCCCGGCCAGGACCAGCACCGGACCGTCGAGCGCCTCGACCGCCGCCCGCTGCTCCGGATTCAGTCCGTCGAGATAGGGCGCCTGCCCGGCCGGCGCGGCAGGCCGCGCCTGCTGGGAAAGGGGAATGGAATTCATGGTCAGGGTCTACGCTGCTTCCGCGCCGAATCCAAAGCGGAACATAACCGGCACAAGGTGGGCTGTCTGCCCGGCTAGGGTTGCGGGGTGCAGTGGGGCCTCCCCCGTGCTTCGAGGCTGCCTGACGGCAGCACCTCAGCATGAGGGCTGAATTGTCTCCTCATCCTGAGGTGCCCCGATGGGGCCTCGAAGGACGAGAAGAAATTGCCGCTACAAATGCTCTTCCTCATGCGTCGCTTCGAGTGCGCGGGCATAGGCGGCATGGGCATCGGCACGGGACAGCCAGCCGACGACCGGCTGGTCGTCTGACCGAGAGCGTACCGGCGCGCCGTCGAGGCTTTCCGCCGAGAGCAGGCCGATGGCGCGGCCGAGATAATCGTCGTCATAGAGGCTCGGCGCGCCACTGGCCGTGTCCATGTCGGCGGCGTCGCCCTCGTATGGCGCCATGATATCGCGCACCCTTATCGTCTGGAGGAGGACGCGCGACTGCCCCCGCGACAGGTCGTAGCCGTGGCGGAGAATCTGCTTCTGGAAGATCGACCCGCCGGTCATCGCCTGGGTCAGGACGGTGGCGATGGACACGGCGACCAGCACGGCGACCGACGCTTCGTAGTTCGCCGTCAGCTCGAACACGATCAGCGTCGTGGACAGCGGCGCGCCGAGCGCCGCCCCGGCGACCGCACCCATGCCGACCACGGCGTAGAAGGGCACGCCGCCCGTCTCACCGCCGGTCGCAAGGCCGATGGCCGTGCCGAAGGCCGCGCCCAGCATCGCGCCAAGATAAAGCGCGGGCGAGAACACGCCCCCACCAAACCGGAAGCCGAGTGTCACGCCGGTCGCCAGAAGCTTCATCGCGATCAGGCCAAGCAGAAACAGGACGGCATATTGCCCGCCGAGCGCGTTGGAGGTCGCCTCGTAGCCGACGCCGAGAATCTCCGGCATGGGCAGGGCGAGCAGCCCGATCCCGATTCCGCCGATGGGCGGCAGCGCCCAGAGCGGAATCCGCCATTTCTCGGCCTGCTGCGCGACGAGGCGCGGGGCGTGAACGCTGGATTGCACGAAGGCGATGGCGACCCCCGCCGCCGCGAGGCTGAGCAGGAAAACGCCCGGCAGATCCCACGCGCTGGCCGCGCCCATGGCCGGCACGGTGAAGGCCGGCGTCGCGCCCAGATGAATGCGCGAGACGACCGCCCCGGCGACGCTGGCGATGGCGACGGGAGCGATGGATCGCAGCGCGTAATGCCCCAGCACCACCTCGAACGCGAAGAGCGCACCCGCAATCGGCGCGTTGAAGCTGGCCGCGACGGCCGCCGCGGCACCGCAGGCGAGGAGGGTGCGCACGGCCCGGGCCGGGATGCCGAGCGACCGCGCGCCGAAACTGGCGAGCGCGCCGCCGAGATGCACCGCCGGGCCTTCCCGGCCTGCCGATCCGCCCGAGCCCAAGGATATCGCCGAGATCAGCGCCGACAGTAGTCCGGTTTTCAGGATCACCCGGCCGGATCGCACCGCCCTTGCCTCGACCACGTCGGCGACGGCGTGCGCGCGGGTCTCGGTCAGCCAGTTGTAGCGCTGACCGATGAACAGCAGACCGGCGACGATCAGCCCCCCGATCACGGGTCCGACGAAGACCCGCCAGCCGGGCAGGGCGTCGACGCCGCTGGCCAGCGCATCGTGGTTCGCCCCGAAGACGACGAGTGAAACGCCATGAATGGCGAGGATGAAGGCAAGCGCGGCATAGCCCGAGGCGATCCCGGTGAGGAGGCCGAGCAGCCACATCGCTGGCGACCGGCCCTGCCGCCACTGCTCCCGCAGCCAGCCCCAGCCGCGCCGCGACCCCATGACCGCAGCGCGCGCCGCGGCGCGCGCCCGTAACGCCAGCTTCAGCTTGCGCGAGTGCGGCGCCGCGCTGTGCGGCTCGGTCTGGGTATCGTCGCCGGGCGTCTCCACACCCTGTTAGAGCGCCCGTTCCGTTTGCGGGTCAAGGGGATGGAACTAGGCCCGGCCGTCGAGATGCCGCGCCTTGCGAAGGTCCGGGAACATCTTCGCCCACAGCGCCGCGACCAGAACCGTGCCCGCGCCACCTACAATCACGGTGGCCTTGGCCCCGATCAGCGCGGCCATCACTCCGGCGCGGAATTCGCCCAGCTCGTTCGAGGCGCCGATGAAGACCATGTTCACGGCGTTCACCCGGCCGCGCACCCGGTCCGGCGTCCAAAGCTGGATGAGGGTCTCGCGGATATAGACACTGACCATGTCCGCAGCGCCGAGCGCCGCCAGGGCGATGATCGACAGCCAAGCATAGGGCGAGGCCCCGAACACAATTGTGAAGGCTCCGAATACGGCGACGAAGAAGAACATCCACAGACCGGCATGGTCGCGGATATTGTGCGTCGCCAGCCAGATTGCGACGGCGATGGCCCCCACGCCCGGCGCGGCGCGCAACAGGCCCAGCCCTTCCTCGCCGACCTGCAATATGTCGCGGGCATAGACCGGCAGGAGGGCGGTCGCGCCGCCCAGCAGAACGGCGAACAGGTCGAGCGAGATCGCCCCGAACACGACCTTCTCCTTCCAGATGTATTTGAATCCGGCGAGCAGCACATCGAGGCTCGGTGCTTCGGCCTCGGTCTTCTGCTCCGGTTTCGGGATCAGGAAGACGAGCCCGGCAGCCACGACCAGAAGCGTCGCCGACGTGCCGTAGGCGATGAGCGGCGAGACGCCGTAGAGCAGACCGCCCGCGACGGGGCCAAGCACGGTCGCGAGCTGCCAGGCCGAGGAATTGAGCGCGATCGCCTTCGACAACAGCGTCGTAGGCACGATGTTCGGCAGCAGGGATTGCGTCGCCGGTCCGAAGAAGGCCCGCGCCGTTCCGAACCCGGCAAGCAGCAGGAAGATGACCCAGATCGTGTGGCTGCCTGACGCCGTGAACAGGAAGAACCCGGACGAAATGGTCGCCATACCGACGAGGCAGATCGCCATGATCCCCCGCCGCGAGAAGCGGTCGGCGACCGCGCCGGTGACGAGGACGAGCAGCAGGGCCGGCAGGAATTGCGACAGGCCGATGAGGCCAAGATGCAGCGGATTGCGGGTCAGGTCGTAGACCTGCCAGCCGAGCGCGACGATCTGGATCTGCGCCGCGAACACGGTCGCCGCGCGCGCCAGCCAGTAGATCAGATAGGGCCGGTGCCGGAATGCGGCGAAATGCCCGCCGCTGTCCTCGGCCACGTGCTCGGTCATCGGCGGATCATCCCCTCGCTGGGACGAAGGGATAATCCCCGATATGCGAGGCGTCTATGCCGGCGTCAGCGTTGCGGGTTTGTCCGCCGTGGCGGGGTTTCGTCGGTCGCGCGGGCCGGCCGCGATGTCCGGGCAGGGGGGCCGCCATCGTTGCCGGTCGCCGAGGTCGTCGTGCGGGCCCGGTTCGGCACCGGCGCGGCGACATCGCCCACTGAATTCACCACTCCCGCGCCGTCGGTGATGTCCGGATCACCCTGATAGAAGACCGAGACGGTCACCGTTTGTTGCCGGACGCCCGGATACCAGCGCCCGCCATATTCGCACCAGGCGGTCATGCTGACGGGCACCTCCACCTGGAATACATCGTCCTGACGCAGGAAGTCGGCGGGGCTGCCAGCGCCGTTCGAAACGAAGTCCTCGAGATGGTCCTCGACCGTCTTCACCGGATTGAAGAAGAGGGTGACGAGCGCCTCGGAATCCCAGCTTTCAGGCAGGTCCATCACCGCGTCGATGTCGAAGTTCTCGCCGGTGCGCGCGCCATTGTACTGGACCGCCGGGCTCTCACCCCAGACTCCGATCGGCAGCAATTCATAGCCATTCCCGTTCGCATGCGGCGCGGTGAGCCCGAACAGGACTTGCGCCCGGCGCGCCCGGGATTCGCCCGGTGTGCTGTGTGAGTAGGAATTGCAGAAGAACTGCCCGCGCACGGTCACGACCGGATCGTTCGACACCATGCGGAGTTGGCGCGCCGCCGGATCAGGGCTGTGCGAGGTGTTGCGGACCGTCACCTGAACCTGCGGAGTCATGTGGCTGATCGTCACCGTCTCGATGCCCGTCGTGAAATGCGTTTCGTCGGCATGCGCGAGGCCGGTACTCAGAGCCGAGCTTGCGAACGCAATCGAAATCAGTCGTTTCATGGCGGACCTCCCCGTCCGGTAATGCGCCGCCCAAACTCGGTTCCGGCGGCTGAACGGGAATTGAACGCCTTTCCAAGGCGTCGCGGCAAGACAATAAAAAATTGCGCAGATCGGGCGGAGGGCCATTGTTGCCTCGGTCTGGGCCGCGTTAGGCTCTGGCGGAAACGGGAGGACCAGATGATCCGCATGATCGCCGCCACGCTCGCTGCCGCCGGTATCGCCGCGTTGATCGCGGGGGCCGCCGCCGCGCAGGACTTCGAAAGCACCTACATCCGTATCGATACGGGCTGCAGCGAGTTTGAACATCCTGACGAACCTGTGTGGGAAACGACCTGCCCAGGCTATCAGGGCTGGGAAGTGCTCATCATCTCGGGCGAACACGGGTCGGCGGAGGGCTACCGCTCTCCGGCCGGGCAGGCATCCGACTATATGAACCCGCCGATGCGCGGCCTCTTCGGTCACTATGGTGATGTGATCGAATGGCGGCTCGACGGCGGAACGCCCTTCGCGACGATCCACCGCTACTACAACGACACACCCGAAATGATGGACCCGGACAATGCGGGCGAGTGGCAGACGCTGGTGGTCACCGCATTACAGCCTGGCACGCCGGAAGTCGCATGCCATGTCGCCTATATCGACGCGTCCAGCCTGCCAAACGCCAACGAAATGGCACGTCAGGCGGCCGATCTTCTGGCGTCGGAATGGTTCTGCGGCATCGACAGCCCGCTTTCATTCGATGCTAACAGCGAGTTTGACATTCCCTTCCTCGCCGCGCAGCGCCGGCCGGGACACTAACCCCCGGACCGGACCCGTTTCAGCGCCCAGACGCGGCAGGCGGAGGCGAGATTGAGCTCGTCTCCCGCCTCGACCCGGTCCTCGTCGATCCGGCCGATCAGCGCGGCGAGCGACAGACGCTCGTCCAATGCGGCCTGATCGAGCACGTCCCAGAACTCCGCTTCAAGCGCGAGGCTGGTCCGGTGACCGGCGAGTGAGAGGGAGCGTTTGACGAGGCTCATTCGCCCTCCCGCCCGGGCTCCCGCTTGTGCCCCTCGACATGCGCGTCGGCCTTCGCCTTATCGATTTTGGCTTTCAGCTTTTCCGCCTTGGTGCGGCCGAAGGCGGCGCGGTTCGCCTCCGCCGCCTTTTCCTTCTCGGCGCGGACCTTCGCCTTGCGCACGGCGCGGAGATTGATCGGTTTGGTGGTCATGCGGCGTCTCGCCTGGATGTTCCCGATCAAGAACGTAGCCCGCCCTCCCCCTTGAGGGGAGGGCCGGGAGGCTGAGCGTCAGCCAGCCGACCGGGGTGGGGGTGTCTTGCAGGTACGCTCACCCCACCCCGCTCCCGCCTTGCTTAACGCAAGCCGCTCGCGTCCCTCCCCTTCGAGGGGAGGGATTGCAGGGTCAGCGGCCTATTTCGGCTTGATCATCTCCGACGGCACAACGACCGCGTCGAATTCCTCTGCCGTCACGAAGCCGAGCTTCACCGCTTCTTCGCGCAGCGTGGTGCCGTTCTTGTGCGCGGTCTTGGCGACCTTGGTGGCGTTGTCATAACCGATTTTCGGCGCCAGCGCCGTGACCAGCATGAGCGAGCGCTCCATCAGATCGGTGATGCGGTCTTCATTGGCGACGATGCCGTCGACGCAATTGTCGGTGAAGCTGACGCAGGCGTCGGCCATGATGCGGATCGACTGCAGCATGTTGTAGGCCATGACCGGCTTGAACACGTTCAGCTCGAAATGGCCCTGCGCGCCGCCGACCGTGATCGCGACGTGATTGCCCATCACCTGGGCGCAGACCATCGTCATCGCCTCGCACTGGGTCGGGTTCACCTTGCCCGGCATGATCGACGAGCCCGGCTCGTTCTCCGGCAGAGAGATCTCGCCGATGCCGCAGCGCGGACCCGAGCCGAGCAGGCGGATGTCGTTGGCGATCTTGTTAAGCGAGGCGGCGAGCGTGTTCAGCGCGCCGTGGGCGTAGATGTAGGCGTCATGCGCGGCGAGCGCCTCGAACTTGTTGTCGGCGGTGCGGAAGGGCAGGCCGGTGTATTCGGCAACGTCCGCGGCAAAGGCCTTGTCGAAGCCCGGCTTGGCATTGATGCCGGTGCCGACCGCCGTGCCGCCCTGGGCCAGCGCGAACAGCTGTTCGAGGCCTTGCTTCACACGGACAATCCCCAGATCGAGCTGGGCGACATAGCCGGAGAATTCCTGACCGAGGGTCAGCGGCGTTGCGTCCTGCAAGTGGGTGCGGCCGATCTTGATGATGTCCTTGAAGGACTTCGCCTTGGCGTCGAGCGCATTGCGCAGCTTGGTCAGCGCCGGGATCAGGCGGTGGTTGATTTCCTCCGCCGCCGAGATGTGCATCGCGGTCGGGAAGGTGTCGTTCGACGACTGCGACATGTTCACGTGGTCGTTCGGGTGGACCGGATCCTTCGACCCGATCGTGCCGCCGAGGATCTGGATCGCGCGGTTCGAGATCACCTCGTTGGAATTCATGTTCGACTGCGTGCCCGAACCGGTCTGCCAGACCGACAGCGGGAAATGGTCGTTCCACTTGCCCTCGGCGACTTCAGTCGCGGCCTGCTCAATCGCATCGGCCAGCCTGGCGTCCAGCTTGCCATTGGCCTTGTTCACACGCGCCGCGGAGCGCTTGATGATGCCGAGTGCGCGTACCAGCGGCTTCGGCATGGTCTCCTCGCCGATGGCGAAGTTGATCAGCGACCGGGCCGATTGCGCGCCATACATCTTGTCGGCGGGCACTTCGAGCGGGCCGAAGGAATCGGTTTCGGTACGGGTGTCGCGCATCGGGCGAGTCTCCTTGCGGGGCCGGGACGGTTCGCGGAACATGGGGCCACGAACGATTCGAACGGACGTGTAGCACCGGGGCGGCATGGATCAAGACGCCACCCTTCAATGGACCGGAAGAGGGAAGGTTCAGGCAGCCATGGCAGGCGACAGTCTCCACCTGCGGGTTGACGCCCTGACGTCGCAGACGCGGCGCTTCAAGGTGCTGATCGGGGAATTCTTCCGCACCGAGTTCAAGCGCGCCCGCCCGAAATGGGGGCCGTATGAGGTCACCATCATCATCGAGCGCACGCCGAACTCGCCCGTTCACGACGTCGACAATGTCGCCAAGGCCGTGCTCGACGCGCTCACGGGCGTCGTCTTCCACGACGACAGCCAGGTCGAGCGCCTGCTGGTCGAAAAGGTCGAAGGTGAACGCCCGCGCGTGCGGGTAAAGGCCCGGCCGATGCCGCAGAACGAACCGGACTTCGAAGCGGCCTAGCCGCCGGATTCGCGCCGCGCCTTGTCTTCCTTGACCTGGGCATGCGGGCGATGCGTGCAGGTCGCCGTGGCGTGCGTGGTCACGCTGCCATCCGGCGCATAGAGCCGGCCTTCGGTATAGAAGATCCGCTTGCCACGCTTCAGAACCTGGCCGCGCGCCCGCACCGGGCCGGGCATGACGGGGGCAAGGAAGCTCGTCTTCATTTCCAGCGTCGGTACAACGCCGTCGAACCCGGTCGTCATGATCGCGGAGATCGACATCGCCTCGTCCAGCATGGCGGTCACATAGCCGCCCTGAACCGCGCCCCACGGGCTGCACAAATCCTTGCCGGGATTGAAACGGCACTCGAACCACATCTCGTCCATCGACAGATCGACGAAGGCAAAGCCGAGCATCGCCGTATGGCCGGGCGCAAGATCGTCCCGTGCGAAGAAAGCGCGGATCTGCGCCTCGTCCCACGGCGGCTTCGGGAAGCTCATTTCTTGCGGAAGCTGTCGAGGCTGACGACTTCGGCTGTCTCGCCATTGCCGTTGGATTTGGCCTTGGCCGGCTTCAGCTCGACCGGTTCGGCGGCCGGGGCCGCGTCGGCCGGCTCGCCGGCGGCTTCCTCTTCGCCCTCGATCGGCTCGAACTGAAGGTGGAAGCCGACGGACGGGTCGTGGAAGCGGTGCACGGCGGAGTAAGGCACCTTCATGTATTTCGGCACCTTGTTGAACTTCAGCGTGACCTCGAAGAATTCCTCGGCCGGATTGAGATCCCAGAACTGGTGTTCCAGAACGATCGTCATCTCTTCCGGGTAGCGTTCGAGCAGGGACGGATCGAGGTCGACGCCCGGCGCGGTCGTCTTGAAGGTGATATAGAAATGATGCGCACCCGGCAGTCCCCCCGGACCACCGGCTCGCAATAGCGCCTGTCTGATCACGCCGCGCAGCGCTTCCTGCGCGAGTAGATCATAGCGCATGAGGTCTTTCGCCACGTGTACACCCCCCGTGACCTCGGCTTCCATCAGCCTAGTCTCTCCCCGGAACGGGTCAACGAATTCACGCTTTCCCCACTGCTTTTGGCCGTACCACTGTAACATTTGATCGAATGACCGACACGACACACGCAAAAGTCGACTTCATTCCGCCCATGCCGGCGCGCCAGTCCGGGCCGATGGGGCTGATCCCTTTGGCGAAAGTGATGCGCCGCAACCCGGTGGAATCGCTGGCGCATGTGAATTTCGAATTGACGCGCGTCTCCGGTCCGTTTCTCGGTGTAACGATCCACACCCTGTCCGGTCCGGAAGAGATCAAGGCCATCATGCTCGACGATGTCGAGGCCTGGCGGAAATCCCCGGTGACGCAGCGCATCCTGCGGTCCGCGCTCGGTGACGCGATCCTGACCGCCCATGGCGACAGCTGGAAACGCCAGCGCAAGGCGATGACCCCCGCCTTCATGAAGGCACGCATTCTGGCACTCTCTGGTGCGATGGACCGGGCCGGGCACGGGCTCGTCGAGACCTTCGCGGCGGCGAGTGGGCCGCTCGACGTGTCCGGGCCGCTGAACGTCGCGACCCTGTCGGTCATCGAGGCGGCACTGTTTCCCGATCCCGGCCCGGACTTCGACCGCGCGGCTGTGCGCGCTGCGATCGATGTGGTGATCGGCTCGATCGGTGAGGTGCGCTTCTCTGATCTCTTCCCGCTGCCCGAATGGGTCGCCCGTCCAATGGGACCAACCGCCTTCGGTGCGATGACCACGCTGCGCCGCGCCGTCGAGGCGCAGATCGCCAGGCGCCGGGAACTGGGCCTTGAAGACGACATGACCAGCCTCTTGATGGCGGACACGTCGATGAGTGACCGGGATGTGCGCGACAACCTGTTGAGCCTTGTCGTTGCCGGGCATGAGACGACGGCGATCACGCTGGCCTGGGCGCTCTACCTCTTGTCGAAATACCCCACGGTTCAGGCTCGCGTGGCCGATGAGACGCGGGCGGCCATGGCCGTGGAGGCAGACCCGGCGGCGCGGCTGGCGCACCTGTCCTTCACGCGTCAGGTGGTTGAGGAAACGCTGCGCCTCTACCCGCCTGCACCGATGCTCAGCCGGCGGGCGATCCGCCCCAGCCGGATCGCCGAGCGCGAGACGGGCAAGGGGGATCTGGCCATAGCGGCCTTCTATGCCCTGCATCGCCACCATCGCTATTGGGACAATCCCGATGGTTTCGACCCGGACCGCTTTGCGCCGGGCCGGCGGCCGAGCGACCCGTGGGTGTTCCGCCCCTTCGGCGGCGGGCCGCGGGCCTGCATCGGCAACGCCTTCGCACTGAACGAGGCGATTCTGGTTCTGGCGCGGGTGGTGTCGGAGCTGGAGGTGCGCGATGCGGGTGACGTGCCCGAGCCGGTGATGACGATCACGCTCAGGCCCAAGGACGGCCTGCGGCTGGAATTCGTGAAGCGGGACTAGAAAATAAAGTGGCGGGCTTCTGTTGCCAGGCGCCCGCCGAACCCCGCCTGCGGTTTGCTAGAACCGAGGACTTAAAGCGAAGTCATCGCGCCGCATTACGCAGCGAGAGCGACCTCTTCAGCATAGTTGTCATTCGCAACTACAATAATGGGCATTTAACGGTACCCATGCGGACGAAAGCCACGTCTTTAGCCGTCTGTCGATCCTGATCGGCCCCGTGGGTCCGGCGGGAATGATCGCCGGGGAAATTGGTGGAGCCGCCGGGAATTGCACCCGGGTCCAGTCCGGTTATTACACGCGCGTTTATCGTCATAGCTGGCAAGCCAGCACGACGAATATAAGGGTCCGGAGCGTTGATTTAAAGTGACCTGCGCGGTGCGGCGCTCACAAGGCTGCGACGATGATCAGCCCGAGGGACACAAATACCGCACTCGTCGCGTAGCCCATGCAGATCAATATCGACCGCACAGTCGCGCCAACCCAACTCGATCCGTAAAAGCCGCGATCGAACAGGGCCACCGCCCCGTTCATCGACAGCACCGACAGTGCGAGCAGGGCGATCCCGACCGGGAGTGGCAGCGCGGCATATACCGCGGCGACAATCAGTATCGCCATCGGAATCAGAAGGGCGGCATGGAAATAGAAGGCGTATATGATGTGTTCGATCAGCCGCCGCCTCGGATGAAGGATCGCCGAGAGCAGGGCGAATACGATCACCATCAGGATCAGCGCCTGACTTGCTGCCGCTGAGGCCTGTTGCTCGACACTATCCGGGTTTTGCATGGCGCGCGCCGCGAGGTCCTGCCAGCGCTGCTCCACGCCCTGGTCAATCGCCGAGGCCAGCACGGCCACCTGTTCCTCCGCGTCCAGTCTGACCGGTTCTCCTTCACGGGGAGGCTGGAACAGGGTTGCCATCACCCTGGTGTCGCCTTCGGCGTCGGTGATGATGTCCACCCCGACGATGCGCACGCCGGACACGGTCATCGCCGCGAAGAAGATCAGGCTGACGATCAGATAGAGCCGGATTGGCGGCGTATAGCTTTGGCGCTTGCCGTCCATATAGTCTCGCGCGACACGTCCGGGGCGTGTGTAGAGGGCGCGGAAAGTCGACAGGATGCGTCCGTCCCAGGACAGGAGTCCGTCGAGTGTATCGGTGATCAGCGACAGGGCCGGCCGCTTGATGTCCTCGCGCGACTGGCCGCAGGCCGCGCAAAAATCGCCCGACAGGGGCGCGTCGCAATTGGCGCAGCTCTCATCCTGAGTTGAGCTTTGTAATGGATCCCCGGTCATTTGCTGAGTTTACTCGGGCTGCTCGAAGTGGATCAAACGAGAATCTATCGGCATTCTTTCCGGAAATCTCAGAATTCGGGTAGCCTCTTGGTCTGCGCGCTGGCGGGGATGAGCGACGACCATCGCTCAAGGTTCAACCAAAGATGTCTACGCATAAATTCAGAAGAGCCCTGATCTGTTTTCTATGTGCAAATCCGTTCCTTGTCGGCTGCGTGTCGACGTCGTCGACACTAGCAAACAACGACGTCTTGAACGCGATTTTCGATGATCCTGAGAACCATGACGGAGCGATTGTCGAACTTTCGATCTATCCGCTCGACATTGATCCCGAACGGGAGATTCCTCGCGAGAGCTACATTATTTGCTGGGAAGCCTGTGCTCTGGAGACCTTCGACGGTTCGCTTTTCTCGGTGATCCGTCCTGCTGTCCCAGGCATTTACGACGGTATGACGGGTAATCAGCGCGTCACGCTGACCGCCGCGTTCAATGCGGTTTGCGTGCAGCAGGAAATGGCGTGCTCGCCGCACGTCCACTTCCTATTCGAGGAAATACCTGCACGCGGTGAGTGATCACCCGCGGCGTTCGTGACGTCACTCCGCCGTTGTCACCTCCGGCACGCCGGTGAAGGGCGTGATGCCGAATTCGGGATAGATCTCGGTCGGGAAATAGACCCGGCCGTCGGCCACCACCATCGAGATCGTCTTGATCTCGCGCAGGTCCGCGGTCGGGTCGCCCGGCACCAGGAAGAAGTCGGCCAGCTTGCCCGGCTCGATCGAACCCAGCTCGTCGCCATGGCCCAGATAATCGGCCATACCCTGACCGGCCCAGGCGAGGATCTCGCCCGGCGTCATCCCGATCAGCTGATAGAGCTCCAGTTCGCGGTGATAGGTGAAGGACCCGCCCATATCGGTGCCGGGAACGAGGAAGATGCCGCGATCATGCATCATCCGCGCGGTTTCGATGATCTGGTCGAAGGCGCCGCGATAGTTCGCATCGTCTTCCGGCGTGGCGATATCGGCCCAGGCGCTGCGCGCGCTGCGCTGCTGATCGACCGGCATGTGGTCGATATAGTCGACCGTACCGGGCGACAGCTCGCCATTGCGTGACAGCAGCAGCGCTTCGTGAATGGCCAGCGTCGGATCGTGCGCGACGCCGCGTTCGGCCATCGCGTCGAGCGTCGATTGCACCGGCGCGCTCTGCAGGTCGAGCGCGGGCAGCCGGCGCAGGGCGGTCAGGCGAAGCAGCGTGCGCGTGTCCTCACCGGGCTCGAGCACCCAGCCCAGCATGATCTGGTTGATATGGGTCAGCTCGTCATACCCCGCCTCGATCATGGCGTCGGCATTGGTGAAAGCGGGAACGTGACCGGCCACGCGAAGGCCCGCGGCGTGTGCCGCCTCGATCATGGCCGGCACGAAGGCCGGGTTCATGCTGTTGTAGATCTTGATCTGGAAGTACTCGCCGGTCTCGGCATAGGCTTCGACGGCGGCAACGGCCTGCTCTTCCGTCTCGACGAGGCTGCCATTGTTGGAGCTGAAGGGGCTGCGGCCTTCGATGAAGCCGCTGCGCGTAACGCGCGGTCCGGCGATTTCGCCGGACTCGATCCGCCCGATCAGGGCCGACAGGACTTCGTCATTATTGCCCATGTCGCGGACGCTGGTGACGCCCGCCGCAATGTTCAGGATCGCGCCCTGTTCGCCGAGATGGGCGTGCATGTCGGTCAGGCCGGGGATCAGCGAACCCCCATCGCCGTCGATGACGGTTTCCCCGGCTGCGGCTTCCGCATCCGCCGCCTCGATTGCCGTGATGCGATTGCCTTCGAACACCACGGAGACAGGCTCGCCGAGCGCTTCGGTGGCCGGATCGAACACGCGCACATTCCGGATCCGGACCGCGCCGTCATAGGTGTGCGCCACGCGGGCGGTGATGTCGGCAAAGCGGCTGGCGCCATATTGCGCGGCCAGGCCGCGCAGGCGCTCGTCCTCGCCCTCGTACCCGGCCTCGATGACGGAGAAGCCCGGCGTGATCAGCGCGACGAAGGCGCGGTCGTCCATCAGGAAATAGGTCGGATTGAGGCTGATGCCGGACAGGGCATAGACGACCGCATCCCGGCTGGTTTCGCCATTGGAGACGGTCACCCGGTCGATCTCGGTGAGGTTCAGATTGCCGCCGGGCAGGGCGGGCAGGGTTGCGTTCTCTGCGTCCATCAGGGCGCGCGCCGCGATCGCCAGCCAGTAGGGGCTGGTGTCGTTCGGGACGTAGAAGGCGGGCTCCGCCGGGATGACCTGGTTGCTGCCGGTGGAGTCGGTCCAGCTGGCTTCGCTGTCGATCAGTTCGAAGCTTTCATCGACGTGATTGCCGAACGTCGTCGCGCCCTCGATCGTCCAGCGGGACGGCAGGCCGGCCGCGTCGAGACCGATATCCTCGGCCAGCGTCGGGCCACGGCCATTGTTCCGGTATTCGAAATCAACCGCATATCCGTCTTCGGTCACGTTGACGGTCATGCCGCCAATCTCGACGCCGCCGACCAGAACCGTGAACTGGCTGGCCTCGGGCGCGGAGGTTTCCGCCGCCGCAGACGGAGTTTCCGAAACGGCGGGCTCGGAACTGGACGCGGGCTGTTGACCGCAGGCCGCCAGCCCCAGAACCAGAAAACCCGTCAGGACGCTTGCTACGGACCGATGCATGACACTCCCCCTCGCTGCCGATCGCTTGGCGACCCTCCTAGCACCGTTTCGGGCCGGAGTCCGCTTTCGCGAACGGCAGCAGAGGGATGGGCGTTATCCGCCCATCGTGAACACGTTCAGCTTGTTGCCGTCCGGATCGCGGAAATAGCCGGCATAGAAGCCGCCATCGCCGCGCGGTCCGGCGGCGCCTTCATCGGTCGCGCCAAGGCTGATCGCGAGGGCGTAGACCTTGTCGACCTGTTCCTTGGACTCGGCCTGGAAGGCGCACATCACGCCATTGCCGACCGAAGCCGCATTGCCGTCGAAGGGCTTCGTCGCGGCGATGCCGCAGCCGCCGCCGGGCTTGCCCCAGGCGATGAAGGTGTCGAACTCCATCATCCGGCCGACGCCGAATTCGGCGCAGATCTTGTCGTAGAATTCCGCAGAGCGCTTAAGGTCGTTGGTGCCGACCGTCACATATCCAAGCATTGATGTTCCCCAAATGTTCTGATCTTGGGAAGCTATCCGAAACCGGGCGGGGCGCAAGCGAAAACCGATCAACTCGGCGTGAAATCCGCCTGCGCCCCATGCCGGCGCTTCAGCGCTCCGTCACCTGCCCGTCACTATTCCTGTTCCTGGAACCGCGTGACCAGGAAGATCAGCGCGACCGGCACGGCATGACCGGCGAGGCCCACCGTCCACCAGATCATCGCCCACTTCATCACGAAGACGCCGGTGCTGAGGTTGATCGCGGTAAAAATGATCATGCCCAGCACATAGCTGACCAAGTGGACGAGGAAGGAGAGGAGAATGCCGGACCGTATCTTCTCGTTCTTGGAGCGGACGCGGGCCGTGGCTTCCTCTTCCGGATCGATGCACAGCGCCATCGCGTCGACATTGAACGCTGCGGCGAGCGCCGTCAGCGTGTCCTTGGACGCCGGTTCGCCATTCTCGATCCGCTGCACGGTGCGGATGCCCACGCCGGCCAGTTCGGCGAGATGTTCCTGCGACCAGTGCCGCTCTTCGCGCCAGCGTTTGATCTTCTTCGCGTCTGTCTTGAAAGCCATCATTGTCTCCTTGGGCTCGGGTTGTAATCAGACCCGGTCCAAAGGCCAAAAACCGCGCAGTCCGGCCACGCCGCGGGCACGCCAGTGACACGCCAGCACCCCGCCACGAACCCGCCAGCGCCTGTGGCGGCTCGGCTTTGCCGCAATCTCCTGTGGATTGTCCGCGCCGCGTTAAAGCATCGACGAAACGAATCGGTCAGGATGCAAAGCGAAGGGAGATCGCCATGGCCGACGCAGCACTGATCGCGGAAAGCTGGGACCGGAACCAGCCGGTATCGCAGATCGAAGCGGCCTATCTCGAACTCCTCGAGGACATCCTCGAAAACGGTGAGCGTCAGGACGACCGCACCGGCGTCGGCACGCTGTCGGTCTTCGGCCGCCAGATGCGCTGCGACCTGTCGGAGGGTTTCCCGCTCCTGACGACGAAGAAGGTTCACTTCAAGTCGATCGCCATCGAGCTTCTCTGGTTCCTGCGCGGCGAGACCAATGTCCGCTGGCTGCAGGAACGCGGCGTGACGATCTGGGATGAATGGGCCGACGAAACCGGCGACCTCGGCCCGGTCTATGGAAAACAGTGGCGCCGCTGGCAGGGTCCGGACGGCACCGAGATCGACCAGCTTTCCGGCATTCTCGACCAGATCCGCACCAACCCGTCCTCGCGCCGCCTGATCGTGTCGGGCTGGAACCCGGCGGACGTGCCGAACATGGCGCTGCCGCCCTGCCACACCCTCTACCAGTTCAACGTCTCGAAGGGCCGGCTGTCCTGTCAGCTTTATCAGCGCTCGGCGGACATGTTCCTCGGTGTGCCGTTCAACATCGCCTCCTATGCGCTCCTGACCTGCATGGTCGCGCAGGTGACGGGGCTGGAGCCGGGCGATTTCGTCCACACTTTCGGCGACGCACACATCTATACGAACCACATGGACCAGGTCCGCGAACAGCTGTCGCGAACCCCGCGCGCTCTGCCGCGTCTAAATCTGAACCCCGAGCGCACCGACCTGTTCGGCTTCGAATACGAGGACCTGACGCTCGAGGGCTACGACCCGCATCCGGCGATCCGCGCGCCGGTCGCGGTGTGAGCGCCGAAGACGCGGCGGACGACGCGCCGCCGCCGCTCTCCCAGCATGAACTCGACCGGCTGTGGGAACTCGCCCTCCACGAGGAGCGGGTGCTGAACGAGCGTTCCGGCTATTTCCTGATAGCCCACGCCATGCTGCTCGTCTTCGCGGTGACGGCGATCGAGAACCTCAATCCAGCGGCCGTGCTCGCCACGATTATCATCGGCGCGGTGATGAGCCTGTTCTGGTTCCTCGTGAACCGGCGTCAGCAGGACGAGATGAAGACCGCCGTCATGCTCGTACGCGACCAGCTGCCCGGCTACACCGCCTATGTGAAGGCGCGGTCGAATTCGGGCCTCCGCAAATTCGGTCCGGCCGTCTTCATCTACGGCATCCCGATCGCGGTGACCTTCATCTGGGTGGTGTTCGCCGCCGAACGGCTTTTCGTATGGCTGACATCCTGATCGCCCTTGTCGTTGCGCGGGCCCGCAATGGCGTGATCGGCCGGGACGGGGGTCTGCCCTGGCGGCTGAAATCCGACATGGCCTTCTTCAAGGCGACGACGATGGGCAAGCCGGTCGTGATGGGCCGGAAGACGTGGGACAGCCTGCCGCGCAAGCCGCTGCCGGGGCGTCTCAATATCGTGGTGACGCGCCAACCCGGCTTTCAGGCCGAGGGCGCTGAAGTTTTTTCGACCATTCCTGCCGCGCTCGATCGCGCGCGGCAGCAGGCGAAGTCCGATGGCGTTCCGGAAGTCTGCGTCATCGGCGGCTCGCAGATTTACGACGCGACGCTGGGGCTGGCAGACCGGCTTTACGTGACTGAAGTTGCGGCCGAACCGGACGGGGACGCATTCTTTCCCGATCCCGACCCGGACGTGTGGCGCGAAGTCAGCGCCGATCACCGTGAGCCGGGCGAGGGCGACGACCACGCCTGGACCATCCGGGTGCTGGAGCGCCGTTAGGGGGGACGCGACCCTTGCTCCGTCCCGCTTGAACCGCTACGCCCAAGCCCAACATATCCAGCAGGACAATTCGTGATCCTTGGGAGGGAATTCACCCGCATGCCATGGAATGACAATTCAGGCGGTGGCGGCAGCGGCGGTCCCTGGGGCAATGGCTCCGGTGGCGGCGGCAATCGCAACAATAACAACAATCCCTGGGGCCGACCCGGCGGCCAGGGCAATGGGGGTGGTGGCAACGACCAGCAGCCGCCAGACCTCGACGAACTCGTGGAACGCATGCAGGCCTCGATCGCCCGCATGTTCGGCGGCGGCGGTGGCCGGCGTTCGGGCGGCGGCTCCGGCAAGGGCGGCAAGGGCGGCGGTATCGCCGGCACACTGATCGTTGCCGCGATCGTCGGCTTCGCGGTCATCGTCTGGCCGGGACGGTCCTTCTACACGGTCGAACCGGAAGAAGCCGGCGTCGTGATGCGCTTCGGCAATTACGTCCGCACGACTCAGCCGGGCCTTCACGTGAAGCTGCCCTGGCCGATCGAAACGGTCGAACTGCCCCAGGTCACCCAGACCCACACGATCGAAATCGGCTCGAACAATCGCGGCGAGAGCGAAATGCTCACCCGCGACGAGAACATCGTCGATATCGCCTTCACCGTTCAGTGGCGCGTTGACCTGTCGAGCCCCGAGGGGATCCGCGACTTCGTCTTCAACGTCCGCGACCCAGAAGGCACGGTACGGGCCGTTGCCGAAAGTGCGATCCGTGAAGTGGTCGGCACAAGCGACCTTCAGCCGATCATCACCACGGCGCGCGCCGAGGTCTCGCAACGCACCCGGGAACTGATGCAGACCACGCTCGATGAGTATGGTGCCGGCATTCAGGTCCTGCAGGTCAACCTGCAGCGTTCGCAGGCGCCGCAGAGCGTGATCGATGCCTTCCGGGACGTCGATGCGGCGGCCCAGGACGCCGAGCGCGCCCGTTTGAACGCGACCGCCCACGCAAACCAGGTTCTGCCGCAGGCGCGGGGTACCGCGGCGCGGTTGATCCAGGAAGCCGAAGCCTATCGCGACTCCGTGATTGCCGAGGCTCAAGGTGAGGCGGACCGCTTCGTGGCCGTGTACCAGGAATATGCGCAGGCCCCTGAAGTGACCCGCCGCCGCATGTTCCTCGAGACCATGGAAACCGTGATCGGGGGTTCCGACCTCATCATTCTCGACGGCGATGGCGGGGCGGTGCCTTACCTGCCTCTTGACCAGCTTGGCCGTCAGCGCGCGGAGCCGAACCAATGACCCGCACCATTTCAATTGCCGGCCTGGTCATTCTCGTGATCGCGGCCGTGCTCGCCTCGATGTCGATCTACACCGTGAACGAACGCCAGAGCGCGCTCGTCATCCAGCTCGGTGACCCGGTGGCCCAGGTCAATGCGACCGGCGGTGAGGAAGGCCTCCATTTCAAGGTGCCCTTCATCTCCGACGTCGTGCATTTCGACCGCCGGAACATCGAGTTCAACATGGATCCGGAAGAAATCCAGGCGGCCGACCAGGAACGCCTCGTGGTCGATGCCTTCCTGCGCTACCGGATCGTCAATCCGCTCCGCTTCTATCAGACCGTCCGGAACGAGGCCGGCGCACGTGCGCGCCTCCGTTCGATCATGGACGACTCGCTGCGCGGCGTGATCGCCTCCATCCCGTCCTCGGACGTGATTTCCGGCCGTCGTTCGGAGCTCATGGACCGGGTTCAGCGGGCAGTCGAAATTCAGGTGGAAACCCAGGATCTCGGCATCGAAGTGATCGACGTGCGGATTCTGCGCGCCGACCTTCCGCCGCAGATCGCCGAACGGGTCTTCCAGCGGATGCGCTCCGAGCGTGAGCAGGAAGCGGCGCGGATCCGCGCTGAAGGCGAACAGGTCGCCGTTGAAATCCGCGCCGATGCGGATCGTCAATCGACCATCATCCAGGCCGAGGCTCGCGCCGATGCCGAACGCCTTCGCGGTGAGGGCGATGCCCAGCGGAACGCGATCTATGCCTCCGCCTACAACCGCGACCCGGAGTTCTTTGCCTTCTACCGGACCATGCAGGCCTACGAGCAGGCCCTGCGCGAAGGAACGCCCATCGTGGTTCCGCCCGACAGCGAGTTCTTCGACTACTTCCGGAGCCAGTCGGGCCGCGACTAGCGTGCTCGAAGCGCTGGCCATCGGCGTGGGTGTGGCCCTTTGTCTCGAAGGGCTCGCCTACGCGCTGGCACCGGGCTTCATGAAGCGCATGATGATGCAGATGCAGGTGACGCCGGATCAGACACTCCGTCTGGCCGGCGTCACGGCTTTGGGGCTGGGCGTTCTGCTCGTGGCCCTGTTGCGTTGATGTCAGATCGCTGACGTTTCCGTCACACGTGCAATCTTCGCCTTGGGTCCGGACCTCGAAACGGCCTATAGACGTGTTCACAAGCGTTAACGCCCATCGGAGTGTCCGCGTATGCGTCTTCTGTCCGCCATTTTTGCCGTCCTGATCATCGCCGCGCCTGCGTCGGCGCAGCGCTTCCCGACGGAGGGCTTTGCCGATCTCGCCGAGCAATTGTCTCCGGCGGTGGTCAATATCTCGGCGGCGCAGCGCATCGGGGCGGAAGACTCCGGCATGCCGGACTTTCCTGAAGGCTCTCCCCTCGAACGCTTCAATGAATTGTTCGGCGACGCGCCCCGGATCGCGAACTCGCTGGGGTCAGGTTTCATCATCGATCCCGACGGCATTGTCGTGACCAACAACCACGTGATCGACGAAGCCGACGAGGTGGAAGTCACCCTCTCGGACGGCCGCACCTTCCCGGCGGATTTCGTCGGCCGCGACCCGGCGACAGACCTGGCCGTGCTGCGCATCCAGTCGAGCGAACCCTTCCCCTATGTCGAGTTCGGCAATTCGGACAATGCCCGTGTCGGCGACTGGGTGATCGCGATTGGTAACCCGTTCGGCCTCGGCGGATCGCTGACGGCGGGCGTCATTTCGGCGCGCGGGCGAGAGATCGGCGGGCGTTATGACGACTACATCCAGACCGATGTCGCGATCAATCGCGGCAATTCCGGCGGTCCGCTTTTCAACCTCGATGGCGATGTCGTGGCGGTGAACACGGCGATCTATTCGCCCACCGGCGCCAGCGTCGGCATCAGCTTCTCCATCCCCTCCAACCTCGCCCGGCATATCGTCGACCAGCTTCTGGAATATGGTGAAACCCGCCGAGGCTGGCTGGGCGTGTCGGTCCAGCCGGTCACCTCCGGCATGGCCCCGGCGCTGGGCCTGACCGCGCCGCGCGGTGCGATCATCTCCCGTGTCGAGGACGGTGGTCCGGCGGCGGAAGCAGGCATCGAGACGGGAGATCTGATCCTGCGCTTCGATGGCCGTGATGTCCCGGACAGCCGTTCGCTGCCGCGCATGGTGGCCGAGACCGATGTCGGCCGCGAAGTCGTGATCGCGCTGCGGCGCCGCGGCGAGAACATGACCCTGCGCGCCACCGTCGAACGACTGGTCGAGGAAGGCGCGCCCGCCGCCCCGACCCGCCGGTCGGCCCCGGCACCGCAGCAGACTTCCGAAGCCATTCTGGGACTGACCCTCGCCCCGCTCGACGACGCCTCGCGCCGCCGCTACCGCGTGCATCCCGATGCCAGCGGCGTGCTGGTCACGGCGGTCGATCCCGAAAGCGATGCCGCCGGCAAGGTCCGCCCCGGTGACGTGATCGAGGAAGTGGCGTGGAGTCCGGTGGCCTCGATCACCGAGGTGCGCAATGTCGTCGATGCCGCGTCCGGCTCGGGTGAAATCCTGCTCGTCCTGAACCGCAACGGCCAGTTCGTCCTGCAATCCGTCCGCCCGTGAGCCGCAAACCGGTCTGGCTGATCGCCGGCCCGACTGCTTCGGGCAAGACCGCGCTCGCGATACACGCCGCCCGCCGTCTCGGCGGTGAAGTCGTCAACGCGGACTCCATGCAGATCTACGCCGACATCCCGGTGTTGTCGGCTGTGCCCTCGGCGGACGAACAGGCCGGCATTCCCCATCACCTGTTCGGCGTACTGGACGCCTCCGAACGCGCCTCGGTCGGCTGGTGGGCACGGGCGGCCATGGCCGTGATCGAGGACATCAGCGCGCGTGGAAACACGCCGGTCGTGGTGGGCGGAACCGGTCTCTACTTCAATGCCCTGACCGAGGGACTGGCCGAGGTCCCGGAGATTCCCGCCGATGCCGCGGAGGCCGCCGGAGCAATTGCCGAACAGGGCGTGGCGCCCTTGCGGGCCCAGGCTGAAAAGCACGATCCGGATGGCGCGTCGCGTGTCCTCGGCGATGACATCCAGCGTCTGCGCCGGATCGTCGAGGTCGGTCTGGCGACTGGCCGGGCCCTGTCCTCCTTCCACGGCGATACGGTTCCGCTTCTGGCGGCAGATAACTGGCGCGGTGTGGTGATCGAGCCTGAGCGCGAGGCGCTCTACGCCCGGATCGATGCGCGCTTCGACCACATGCTGGCCTCCGGCGCGCCTGAGGAAATCGACGCGCTGGCGAAGCGCGGCCTCGATCCGGACCTGCCGGCGATGAAGGCCCTCGGCGTGCCCCAGCTGATCGCCTTACGGAATGGTGAGATGACGCAGGCCGAAGCGGAGGAGTACGCCAAGCGGGAGAGCCGCCGCTACGCCAAGCGTCAATTCACCTGGTTTCGAAATCGGTGCGCGGACTGGCCTCGCATCAACTCGCTCGATCCGGCCACGGCGCGGGCGCAGTTCGATGCCCTGCTCGAGGGAGAGACACCATGATCCGCACCACCGTTTCCGCCATCGTCCTGGCCTGCGCCGCGACGGCCTCCGCCTTGGCCCAGAACGCCCAGTCCGCCATCGATGGCGCGATGCAGGCCGACCGGGAGTTCGCCGCCTATGCCCGCGAACATGGGCTCGCTGCGGCTTTCAGCCACTACGCGGCCGATGATGCCCGCATTCTCCGCCCCGGCTCGGACGACCTCGTCGGTCCCGAAGCGATCTTCGGCGGCTATCCGGACGGGGGCGACCTGATCCTGCATTGGTGGCCGCGCGGCGGCTATGGATCGGAAGACGGGACGTTTGCCGTGACGTATGGCAGCTGGGAATTCTACGGAGACGGCAATATGGACGCTGATCCGGCCGGCACCGGCGATTATGTCTCGGCCTGGCGGTTGACCGACGAGGGCTGGCGGTTTGTGCTGGACACCGGAAACTCCGATCCTGCCCCGCAACCTGCCGAGACCGAATGACCCCAACTGATCCGCTCGCGGCCTTGAAGTCGCGGAAACTGGCCATTGTCGGCTACGGCAATCACGGCCGCTCGCATGCGCTGAACCTGCGCGATTCCGGCGTCGAGACCCTCCGCATCGGTCTGCGCGAAGGCTCGCCTTCGCGAGCCAAGGCCGAAGCGGAAGGCTTCACCGTCGGCACGGTCGCCGAGGTGGCCGCCTGGGCCGATGCCGTCTCGATCCTCGCGGCCGATGAGGCGCATGCTGAAATCTGGGAAAACGACATCGCGCCAAACCGGCCGCACGGCCAGGCGCTGATGTTCTGCCACGGCTATTCCATCCGTTACGGCCTGCTCGATCCCGCGCCCGACGCCGACATCATACTGGCGGCAGCCAAGGGGCCGGGCGGCGCGGTGCGAACCGAATATGAAAAAGGGCGGGGGCTGATCGGCTACTGGGCCGTCCACCGCGATGCCAGCGGAACGGCCAGGGATCTCGCCATCGCCTACCTCGAGGCGATCGGTTGCGGCCGGGTCGGGATATTCGAAACGACGTTCGAGGAAGAAGCCGTCTCCGACCTCTTCGGGGAACAGGCCGTCCTCGTCGGCGGCCTCGTCGCGCTCGCCAAGGCCTCCTTCAAGCGGCTCACCGCCGCCGGCGTCAGCCCGCGCATGGCCTATATCGATTGCGTCCACGAGATGAAATATCTCGCCGACCTGATCCATGACCGTGGCATCGAGGGCATGTATGCGGCCATCTCCGATACCGCCGAATTCGGTGCGCGCCTGTGCGAGAACGATCTCGCGGAAGCGCTGGGAGGCGATTTCGATCGTCTGATGGACAATATCCGGTCGGGGCGCTTTGCGGAGGAATGGAATGGCGAGCATCGTGCTGGCGCTCCGCGCATGAAGGCCTGGCGCGCGGCCGACAGGGACGAACCGGTCGATGTCGCGGGCCGGGAATTGCGCGCGCGGCTCAAGGGTGCCCCCGATTGAGATAAAGCCCGTGCCACTTTGGCGCGATTGCGCTATGCCTCCGCTCCGGAAGGGGTGCTTAAGCAGCCAAGGGATACTAGCGGTATGGGATTCAAGCCGGTCAAGGTTCGCCCCTATGGCGAGGCCAAAGCGGTCGTTGCGCAATTGTTCGAGGAAGCCGGCGGCGTGCCTGCCGTGATGGATTTGCTCGAATTGTCGCGCACCCGCGTCTATGCGCTCGCCGACCCGGATTCGACGAACGAGATTTCCTACGCTCGGGTCGCCAAGCTGACCGAGGCAACGGGAGCCACGGCGGCAGCGAAGGACCTCGCCTTCCTGGCCGGCGGCATCTTCATGCCGCTCGAGGCTGCTGAAGACGACAACTGGCTGGCTCTCGCCGGGGATGCGAGCCGCAAGCATGCGCGCAACATCGCGGCCCTCATGGATTCGCTCAGCGAAACCGAACGCTCTCCGGGTGAGATCGATCAGGGAGAAGCGCGCGAGATTCTCGAAGTGCTCGACCAGCAACTCGCCGTACTTGCGCGTCAGCGGGCAAAACTCGCGCGCATTGCAGCCGGTGACGAAGACGGCGAGGCATGAGGATTGCGTTGCGCTTCTGAAGACCGGAGCGCACAGGGCCAGGCATGAACCGCATTCTGCAATTCATCACCCACATGGATGCCCGCGCGGCGCGCGCGGCAATGGTATCCGTCGCGCTCCTCGTCGTGGTCGGACTGGTCTTCGTGTTCGGCAAGGTCTTCTTCGATGCCGGACCGGATGATCTGGGCGCAGTTTTCGAAGCGGCCGCGACCCACTGGTACGCCCTGCCGCTGACCATCCTCGTCTATGTGCTTCTGTCCTTCATGGGCGCGCCGCAATTCGTGCTGATGGCGGCAACCGTTCTCGCATTCGGCCCGATCTATGGCTTCGCCTACGCCTGGGTCGCGACGCTTTGTTCCGCGAGCGTCAATTTCTGGCTTGGGCGCTTTTTCGGCGCGGACCTTCTGAACCGGTTCGGCGGCGACTGGATGAAACGCGCCTCCGACTTCGTCGGGCGCAACGGGCTGTGGGCCAGCGCGCTTGTGCGCATCGTCCCGTCCGGCCCCTTCATTGTCGTGAACATGGCCTTCGGGGTCTCGAAAGTCCCTTACTGGGCCTTCATCATCGGCACGGCCATCGGGATCACGCCGAAAATTCTCGTCGTTGGTCTGACCGGTCAGAGCGTCATCGCTCTGGTCACGGGGCAGGGGCTATTGCTGATCGGCGTGGTGGCCGCTCTGGTCGCGGTCTGGGTCGGAATGATGCTCGCCGCCCGCCGCCGCCTGCCCACTCCACCCGTCGAGGATGAAAACACTTGACGCGTGGCTGCAAAGCCGCGCTTGCAATCGCGGGCGCGCCATCGCACAAGGACTACTCTGTCTAACGCAACGGCGTTCTCCCCATAGGCGCCAGGATTGTGCGCAAAGCCCATGTTCTCCAGCCTGTTCGGTCTTCTCTCAGCTGATATCGCCATCGACCTCGGAACGGCCAATACGCTGGTCTTCGTGAAGGGGCGCGGCATCGTTCTCAACGAGCCTTCCGTTGTCGCCTTCAAGATCGACAAGGGCCGCAAGCACGTTCAGGCTGTGGGCGCGGAAGCGAAGATGATGCTGGGCAAGACGCCGGGCAATGTCGAGGCGATCCGCCCGATGCGCGACGGCGTTATCGCCGACTTCGACGTGGCATCGGAAATGATCAAGCACTTCATCCGCAAGGTGCACAATCGCCAGTCCTTCGTATCCCCGCAGGTTGTGATCTGCGTGCCGTCCGGCGCCACGGCCGTCGAGCGCCGCGCGATTCATGAATCCGCGCAGGAAGCCGGCGCGCGCCGCGTCTATCTGATCGACGAGCCGATGGCCGCTGCGGTGGGCGCAGGCCTGCCGATCGACGAGCCGACCGGCTCGATGATCGTCGACATCGGTGGCGGCACGACGGAAGTCGCCGTCATGTCGCTGTCGGGCATTGTCTATTCTCGCTCGGTCCGCGTCGGCGGCGACAAGATGGACGAAGCCATTATCAACTACATCCGCCGTTCGGCGAACCTTCTGATCGGCGAAACCAGCGCCGAGCGCATCAAGAAGGAAATCGGCAGCGCCATGCCGCCGACCAAGGGCGAGGGCCTGACGCTCGAGATCAAGGGCCGCGACCTGATGAACGGCGTCCCGCGCGAAATCACGGTGACCGAGGCGATGATCGCCGACGCCCTGTCCGAACCGGTTGAGCAGATCGTCGAGGCGGTGAAGCACGCCCTTGAGGCGACACCGCCGGAACTGGCTGCCGATATCGTCGACAAGGGCATTGTTCTGACCGGCGGCGGCGCGCTGCTGCGGAACCTCGATTCCGAACTGCGCGAGCGGACCGGACTGCCCGTGTCGATCGCCGACGAACCGCTGTATTGCGTGGTGCTCGGCTGCGGCAAGGCGGTTGAAAACCTTAAGCTTTGGCGGCCCATATTGTCTGAAGCGGTGTGAGTTGACGCGCCGCGAGGCGGGAGACCTACCCCTTGGCGCTACGACGGCCTGGACGGCGGGAGCAGGATGACGGAGTGCGCTTTTCGCGCACGCTGACCCTGACGCTGTTCATCATCGCGGCATTGCTGATCGCCTTCGACCGTCCGGACGCCCGTCCGGGCTTTCTTGTCGCTGTCCGGTCCGCCGTGACCGACACCGCCGCGCCCTTGCTCGATCTGACGGCACGGCCGCTGCGCGGCATCGGCAATATCGGACCCTACTGGCAACGTCAGCACGAACTCGCCGTGGAGAATGCCGAGCTTCAGGAACAACTGACCGAGACGCGCTACTGGCGCGATCTGGCCCTGCGCCTGCGCGACGAGCGCGACATCTATCGCGAAGCCTTGAACCTGACCCCGGCCAGCGAGCAGGAACGCATCGGGGCGTGGGTGCTGGCCGATCCGACCGGACCCTTCGTGCGATCCCGGCTCGTCGGAGCCGGTTCCGGGCGCGGCGTGGGCGAGGGCGATCCGGTACTCAACGTCTACGGCCTCGTGGGTCACGTCGTCGAAGTCGGCCAGCGCTCCTCGCGCGTGCTGCTGCTCACGGACCTCAACAGCCGCGTTCCGGTCATGGCGGACCGTTCGAACGCCCGCGCCGTCCTGACCGGCGACAACACCAACTTCCCGCGTCTCGACTATCTCGGGCGTGATGCCGACCTGCAGGAAGGCGACCGCATCGTCACCTCCGGCGACGACGGCATCCTGCCGCGCGGCCTTCCGGTGGGCACCGCGGCGCTCGATCGCAATGGCCGTTGGCGGGTTCGCCTTTTTTCCGACAATGCGCCGGTCGATTTTGTCTGGGTGCTGCCCTACGACCGCCTTCCCACACCTGAAGAGGAACCCGCTGCGTCCGCCGACGCGCCGGGCGCGATTGCGGGTGAAGTGAACTCAGAGCCAGCCCCAGGCGGCGAAGAAACGGGCACGATCGCGACCGCGGAGGACGGCGAATGAGGGCCCCCATCGAACGACGCCCGCCCTACGGGCTCGCCATCTGGTGCGCGGTCACGCTGCTGCTCGCGCTTCTGGTGTATGCGACCCCGGCGCGCCTGACCCGCTCGACCGACCTGATGCCGCTCCTGCCGCTGATCACCCTCTTCATCTGGTCGACGATCCGGCCCTATTTCATCCCGCCGATTGTGATCTTCATCGTCGGTCTGCTGCAGGATCTGCTGACCGGCGGCCCCATGGGAATCTGGGCCTTCGCCTATCTGCTGTCGCTGACCATCATGCGGGTGCGCAAGGAAGACGCGACGACACGCGACATGGGGCCGCTCTGGTTCCGCTTCGTGGCCACCACCGCGATCGCCGTCGTCGTCGCCTGGATTGCCGGGAGCCTGGCGAACGGCAGTCCCGCTCCGGTTCAGCCCATGGCCATCGAGGCCGCGGCCTCCATTCTCATGTTCCCGCTGATCGCGCTTATCTCCGTGCGCAAGCGGCAGTCGCGGGGGGCATTCGGCTAACCCATGCGCAACGACCGCCAGGAACAGGAGATGAAGTTCACGCGGCGCTCGCTGCTCCTGTCGGCGGGCGGCGTGGTCGTGTTCGGCGCGCTCGCAGCGCGCCTGTACACGCTGCAGATCCTGCAGGCCGAACGCTACCGGCTGATGTCGGACGACAACCAGTTCAACTTCCTGCTCGTGCCTCCGTCGCGCGGCCGCATCCTCGACCGCTTCGGTGAGCCGCTTGCAGAAAACCGCGACAGCTACCGGGTTCTGATCGTTCCCGAACAGGCCGGTGATCTCGACGCAACGCTCGACCGTCTGGGTGAACTCGTCCCGATCAGCGACCGCGAACGCGAACGCATTCTGACGGCGGCGCGACGCGCGCCCGGCTTCCGCCCGGTCACGGCGCTCGAAGACCTCGACTGGGGAGCCTTTTCCGCGGTCAATCTGCGCGCGCCCGATCTCGCCGGAGTCATTCCGAATGTCGCCGAGATCCGGCACTACCCGTCGGGCCCGGCCTTCTCGCATGTCATCGGCTATGTGCAGCCGCCGACCGAGGAAGACGCGGGCGACAGCGCGCTTCTGCGCCACCCCGGTTTCCGTATCGGCCGGGCCGGCGTGGAGGCCGCACGCGAAGACACGCTGCGCGGGCAAGCCGGTTCACTGAAGGTCGAGGTCAACGCCTTTGGCCGCGTCATTCGCGAATTGCCCGAACAATCCGTGCCGCAGACGCCGGGCGAGGATCTGCGCCTGACCCTCGATGCCGGGGCCCAGAGTTATGCCTATGAGCGGTTGACCGGCGAGAGCGCCGCCGCCGTCGCGATGGATGTCGAGACGGGCGATCTTCTGGCGCTGGTCTCGACGCCGGGCTTCGACCCGAACCTGTTCGTCACGGGCATCTCTCATACGGCCTTCCAGGCGCTTCAGGACAACGAACTCCGCCCGCTGTTCAACAAGGCGCTTCAGGGCACCTATCCGCCGGCCTCCACCTTCAAGGCGGTCACCGGCCTGGCCGCGCTCGAGGCCGGACTGGTCCGTGAAAGCGAAACGGTGACCTGCACCGGCAAGATCCGTGTGGGTGACCGCGAATTCCACTGCTGGCGCCGCGGCGGCCATGGCCGCGTGAACATGCGCGAAGCGGTGAAGACTTCCTGCGACGTCTATTTCTACGAGATGGCACAGCGCGCCGGGATCGACCGTATCCACGACATGGCGCTGCGCTTCGGCCTCGGTCCTGCGCCGGATATCGGCCTCGCCGGCGTGCGCGACGGTCTTGTGCCGAACGAACAGTGGAAACGCGCGCGATACGGTCAGGGCTGGAGCCTTGGCGAGACCCTCATCACCGGAATCGGCCAGGGCTTCCTGCTTGCATCACCGCTTCATCTGGCGGTGATGACGGCACGCCTCGCCTCGGGCCGCGCGGTCACGCCGCGTCTTTACCGTGACGACAACGCGCAGCTTGCGCCGATGGTCGGGATTGATCCGCAACACCTCGAACTCATACATGACGGGCTTCGCGCCGTGGTCCATGAACCGGGCGGAACGTCGCACTATTCGCTCGGTGGGCTCGGCGTCGATGGCGTGGAAATGGCCGGCAAGACCGGCTCCGCGCAGGTCTTCCGCATCACCGAAGCCGAACGCGCGGCTGGCGTCCGGTCGCAGGACGATCTGCCCTGGCGCCTGCGCGACCACGGCATGTTCGTCTGCTACGCGCCCGCCGACCGTCCGCGTTATGCCGTCGCAACCGTGGTCGAACATGGCGGCGGGGGTTCACGCGCCGCCGCGCGCCCGGCGCGCGACATCCTGCGCTACCTGATCGAGAACGATCCTTCCCGCGCCGGCCCGTTCGCCGCGCGCGATACCGGAACGCGGGGAGGCTGATCCATGGCCGTTTTCCGCGACACCGTACCGCGCACATTCCAGGGCAAGCTCTACGAGATCAATTGGGCGCTCGTCCTTCTGCTCTGCCTGCTCGGTGCGGCGGGAATCGGCATGCTTTATTCAGTCGCAGACGGGGCGTGGGACCCGTGGGCCACCCGCCACGCGACGCGCTTCCTGGTGGGCCTCGTCATGATGCTGATCGTGGCCATGATGCCGCCGCGCTTCTGGATGGCGATGTCCTACCCGGCCTATCTGGGCGCGCTGGCCCTGTTGCTGGGCGTCGAATTCTTCGGCCTGACCATCCAGGGCTCGCAGCGCTGGCTGGAACTGGGCCCGATCCGGGTTCAGCCGTCGGAGGTGATGAAGATCGCTGTCGTGATGGCGCTGGCACGCTTCTATCATGACCTGCCGCGCGAAAAGGTCTCCGGCCCGACCGGGGTGCTCGTCCCGCTCGCCCTGATCGGCATGCCGGCCGTCCTGATCCTGCATCAGCCGGACCTCGGTACGGCGCTTCTCGTCGTGGCGACTGGCGCGGTGCTGATCTTCCTGTCCGGCCTCAACTGGAGGATCATTGGTGCTGCCGCGGTGGCCGCGGCTGTCGCGATCCCGCTCGGGCTCAGATACGGCCTGCAGGATTATCAGCGGGAGCGAATCTTCACCTTCCTCAATCCGGAAGACGATCCAATGGGCGCGGGCTACCAGATCCTGCAGTCCAAGATCGCGCTCGGATCGGGCGGCTTCACGGGCAAGGGCTTCCTTCAGGGCACCCAGTCGCATCTGAACTACCTGCCGGAGAAACAGACCGACTTCATCTTCACCATGCTCGGTGAGGAATTCGGCTTCGTCGGCGGAATTGCCATTCTCCTGCTCTACCTGATCGTCCTCGCCAACGCCGTGGCGATCGCGACCTCGTGCAAGTCGACCTTCCTGAAGATGACGGTGATGGGCGTGGCGACGACGTTCGCGCTCTACGTCATCATCAACACCGGAATGGTGATGGGCATGCTGCCCGTTGTGGGGGTGCCGTTGCCGCTGGTTTCCTATGGCGGCACGGTGATGCTCACCGTCCTGTTCGGCTTCGGCCTGATTCTCGGGGCGCACGTTCACCGGAATGCGGAATTGCCGAAAGGTGTCGGGCTGTTCGGCTAGTTTTCCGCTGACACATTCGTGTCACCCCGCTTGACCAAAATCTGCGGATAGGGAAGGGTCCGCCCCCAACGGAGGGGCGCGGGCTACACGCGCCATCGTGTCAGGGGAGACAGAGTATGGCTGCGGCTCACGCGCACTGGTCGTCGCGTTTCGGATTCTTGATGGCGGCGATCGGATCGTCCGTCGGTCTGGGGAATTTCTGGCGCTTTCCGTACACCGCTGGTGAAAACGGCGGCGCCGCCTTCATCGTCATCTATCTGGTCTGCGTGGCGCTGATCGGCTTTCCGGTCCTGATGGCCGAACTGGCCGTCGGCCGCTACGGCCAGAAATCGGCGATCGGTTCCGTAGCGAAAGTGGCGGCCGATAACGGCTCCTCGAAACTCTGGACCATCACCGGTGTCGTCGGCCTGATCGGCGGCGTCCTTGTCCTCTGCTTCTACTCGGTCGTGGCGGGCTGGGTGACGGCCTACATCCTGAAAATGGCCGACGGCGAACTTCTCGGGCAGGCCCCGGAAGCGGTCGCAGCGGCCTTCGGAACCTTCACCGCCGACAGCTATCAGGTCCTCGGCTGGCATACCGCCTTCATGATCCTGACCATCCTCGTCGTGGCCCAGGGCGTGACCAGCGGGATCGAACGCGCCGCGTCCATCCTGATGCCGCTCTTCTTCATCATGCTCGTGGGCATGGTCGGATACGCCGCCTACGCTGGCAATTTCGGCGCCGCGGTCGATTACCTCTTTGCGGTGGACTTCTCCGAGGTCAGTGGCGCGACCTTCCTTGCGGCGGTCGGTCAGGCATTTTTCTCGATCGGTCTTGGTTCCGCAATCATGATCACCTACGGCTCCTATCTCGACCGGGACGCCAATATCGGTCAGTCGGCGGGCATCATCTCGGTGGCGGATACCGGCGTGGCGATGATCGCCGGCCTGGCGATCTTCCCCTTCGTCTTCGCCTTCACCAACATCGAGCCGAATGCCGGCCCGGCGCTCTTCTTCCAGGCGCTCCCGGCGGCCTTCGCGGCGATGCCGGGCGGCAATATCGTCGGCACGGCCTTCTTCGCGCTGGCGCTGATCGCGGCACTGACGTCGTCGATCTCGCTGCTTCAGGCGGTTGTGGCCTGGGTCGAGGAAAACTCGAACTTCCACAAGTCCACCATTGCGTGGACGATGGGCGGCTTCATCTGGCTCGTCGGTGCGGGCGTCGCCTTCTCGATGAGCTTCTTCGACCTTCTGGACTTCCTGTCCGGCTCCATCGCCCTGCCGCTGGCGGGTCTCCTGATGGCGGTCTTCATGGGCTGGGTCGTCGACAAGAAGCTGGCCAAGGCGGAGCTGTCGCATGCCTCGCCGCTGCTGTTCGGCTTCTTCCGCTTCTCGACCCGCTTCCTTGCGCCGGTCGCGCTGGTGATCATCCTCGCGCTCGGACTGTCCGACCGCTTCGGCTGGGGCCTCAGCGAAATGATCTTCGGCGCTTAGGAGAACTGACGGGCAAAGGTGTCGGCGGCGCGAATGATCGCGTCGGCGACACCGGGCTCGCCGGTCGAATGACCGGCATCGCCGATCACTTCGAACTTCGCTTTCGATCCCCACGCCCGCGCCAGTGACCAGCCGGTCCGCGCGGGCGTGATCACGTCGTAGCGGCCCTGGATGATGACGCCGGGGATGTGGGCGTAGCGCCCGACATCGCGCAGCAATTCGCCGTCCTCGGCGAAAAATCCCTTGTTCACGAAGTAGTGCGTCTCGAGCCGCGAGATCGCATCGTCGCGCAGCGGATCGCGCGGTTCGGGCGGTGACGCGGGCAGCAGGCTGACCAGCGCGGATTCGTATTGTGCCCAGGCGCGGGCATCATCCGCCCGGGCCTCGCGTGTCTCTGCCAGCAGGCGGTCGTGATAGGCTCGCACGATGTCATCGCGTTCAGATGGGGCCAGCCGCGAAACAAGCGCGTCCCACGCCTCCGGGAAGAGCGCGTTCGTGCCTTCGCGGTAGAACCAGTCGAGCTCGGCCTGCGTGCACAGGAAGACGCCGCGAAGGATCAGGCCCAGCACCCGGTTGGGATGGGCCCGCGCATAAGCGAGCGCCAGCGTCGTGCCCCAGGATCCACCCAGAACCACCCATTTCTCGATCCCGAGCGCCTCGCGGATGCGCTCCATGTCGTCGACGAGGTCGTGCGTCGTGTTGGCATGAAGCGCGGAATGGGGAACCGAACGCCCGCATCCGCGTTGGTCGAACAGGACGGCCCGGTAGTGTTTCGGGTCGGCAAACCGTCGCAGGACGGGAGAGGCACCGCCGCCGGGTCCGCCATGCAGGATCACGATCGGCAAGCCATCGGGCCGGCCGCATTCCTCGACATAGAGGCTGTGACCGTCTCCGACCGGCAGATGCCGGGTTGAATACGGGATCACGGCCGGATAGAGCGGCCGCCTGACACCCCGTCTGGCCTGGTCCATGCATTCCCCCGTACCGCGTCCAATCGCGGCTAGCGCCAGAAGTCTGGAGAGAGTATCGTGTTTTCGCTGAGGGTGGGGCAAGCGCGTTGAACGTGACAGGTAACGTTATTTTTCGAGTGATCGGACTATGCGCCGCTCTGGCGCTGAGCGGGTGTGTTTCCACCCCGCAGGCCGCGACGACCGGCGATACGGTTGCGCTGACCCAGACCCAGTCGGACCTGCGCACGACGTCGCGCGAGCTGGTTTCCCATTTCGAGGAAGCCGGCTGGTCGGCCAGCACCAGCGGATCATTCGGCCAGTTGGCCAACATGCTGCTGAACGGCCGCTCCGAAGACCGCGAACCGTCTCCTTCGGCTGTCTACCTTGCGCGCATCGCTCCGGACGGCGTAGACGCCTCCACGATCTTCACTGCGCTCGACACCGATCTCGCCGTGGCCGCCAGCATGGCCGGTACGGTGGCCGTGAACGCCCGCGCCATCGGTGAGGGCGGCTCGGCGGACACGGCCGCACTGGCCGGTGATCTGTCGGCGACCGAAAACGCGATCGCCGCGGTCTCGCGCGCCCTCGATTTCTTCGATGAGGCGGTCACAGGCGTGGACGACCGCCTCGAAGCAGACCAGCTTGCGGCGCTTCGCATCCGACAGACACAGCTCCGTGCGGAGTTCGACCGTCTGGGCGAGAGCGCCGACGCCATCGCTGAGCGCCGCCGCGCGGCGCGCTCCGGCATTCTCAGCTGACATGATCGATCCGGCGACCGTAAAGGGCTTCCTCGATACCGAGGAAGGCGAAGCCTTGGCCGCCGCCGTACGTGAAATCGGCCATCTCGGCCCGATCGTCGAAATCGGCAGCTATTGCGGCAAGTCCGCCCTCTATCTCGGCCCGGCGGCGCGCGACACGGGCACCGTGCTTTTCACCATCGATCATCATCGCGGTTCGGAAGAGCATCAGAAGGGCGAGGGCTATCACGACCCCGACCTGTTCGATGCCGAGGCGGACGCCGTCGACACACTCCCCGAATTGCGCCGGACTCTGCGCCGCGCCGGTCTGGAAGACTGCGTCATTCCCGTGATCGGCGCATCGGCGACAGTCGCGCAATGGTGGGGCAGCCTGCCGGGAATGGTCTTCATCGATGGCGGGCATTCCATGGCGGCCGCGCAGGCTGACTATGACGGCTGGGCCCACAGGATTGCGCCGGGCGGACTGCTCGCCATTCACGACGTCTTCCCGGACCCGGCCGATGGCGGACGGCCGCCTTACGAGATCTGGTGCCAGGCGCGCGACAGCGGTCTGTTCGAACCGGTGAAGCGCGTCAAAACGCTGGAATTTCTCCGCCGCGCCGTCTGACCGGATCGTCGGGCAGGGGCGTGATCAGTAGGTCTGACCCCGGCGTCAGGCTTTCGATCGCGTCGGCGGCCAGCATCACCGCTGCGGTCGTCCAGGCGGGTTGTTCCTGCGGCCAGATCACTTCCTCGGCGAACTGCCAGCCCATCCAGTATCCGCCATCATCGGCGGCCAGCGGTTTGAGATCGGCAATCAGCCGGCGTGCCCGCTTCGGCCAGCCTGCGGCGGCGCAGGCCAGCGCAAGCTCCGCCGTCTCTGCCGCCGTCACCCAGGGTTCGTCGGCCACACAGCGGCAGCCGAGCCCGTCGACGACGAAGCGAGACCAGCCGGCATCGAGCCGCCGCTTGCCGTCTTCCTGCGAAGACACACCGGCAAGCACGGGATAATACCAGTCCATCGCATAGCGCCGCCGGTCGACGCCCTCGCGGTCGAACCGCCAGTCCTTGTCGTGCAGCGCATCGCCCAGACGGGCTCGGGCCGCGCGCCAGTCTCCAGTTTTCCATCCCGCCAGGTCGCCGAGCCGGATCGCGCATTCGAGACTCTTGTAGAGACAGGCATTCCCGGCGCGCAGCGAATCCACATTCTCGCGCAATTCGCCCGCGTCCGGCGCGCGCCAGACGATGTCGCCCTGGCTCGTCTGGCAGGACAGGATGAAGCCCATCGCCCGCTTCACCATCGGTCCGTAGCGTTCGATCAGCCGTGCATCGTCGAGCGCCAGCAGGCTGCGCAACACGGTGACAGCGGCATAGCCGGCGAAATTCGTGTCGCGCGCGGTCGCCGGCTGGTCCGGGATGAGGTGTTTGTTCTCGGCATCAAGCGGCACGCCCGCGCCAAGCTCGCCGGTCCATCCGCCATCGCCTTCCTGCCGCGCGGCGAGGTGATCGAGACCGCGAAGCGTGGAGACTTCGTCCCCCGCCACCGCCAGCGCCATAACGCATTCGCCGTGATTCCACGGATCCCATATCCCGGCCCGCAGCCACGGGATCGACCCGTCGGGCTTCTGGAAGCTGCGGATGTGCGCGGCGCCCGCGCGGATGTCGGTCAGTGCATTCATTGCGCGGGCCGATGGAAGTAGACGACGAGGCTTTTGCCCATCACCGGGTTCAGCGCCGCTTCAAGACCGCGCGTCAGCCAGGGCCGCTTCATCAGATCCCATTCCAGGAAGCGCCGGTAGGCGGCAACAGAGCGGCTGTGGTCCTTGCGGTGCCACACGGCGCACTGCAGCCACCAATAGGGGCTGTGCAGGGCATGCGCCCAGTGCCGGGCGAAGAACCGCAGGCCCGCACGCCGCGCCGAGCCGCGAAGCGCTTCCTCGCGGAAGATGCGCACATGCCCGCCCGGCGTGTTGTGATAATCGGTCGACAGATCCCAGCAGATCTTTTCCGGCCAGTAGCGCGGAACCGACAGCGCCACCCGCCCGCCCGGCCGCGTGATCCGCACGATCTCGTCCAGCACGGCGTCGGGATCGGGGACATGCTCCAGCACTTCGCTGCACACCACCGCGTCGAACGCCCCGTCCTTGAACGGCAGTTTTGCGGCATCGCCCGCCGTCAGCGTCGCGCTCCGCAGCGGCGAGTGCGGCGGCGGGGGCAGGTCGAAGAAGCCATCGGCGGTCGCCTTCACTTCCTCTTCCGACAGGTCGAGACCCGTGACCTTCAGCGGCGTGTCCGACCAGTAGAAGGCATAGGTATGCCGGCCTCGCCCACAGCCGAGATCGAGCACCCGGTCGCCGGGGCGAAGGTCGAGCTTGTCCGGGCGAATGGTCAGCATGGGGTCAGCACCCGTTCGTAAAGCGCTGTCGCGGCGGCGGCATGCCGGTCCCAGTCAAACGCGCTGCGGGCGCGGGCTGCACCCATCTCGCTCATCCTCCGGGCGCGAACCGGATTGTCGAGCACCGCCGCAATCGCGGCGGTCAGCGCACCGGCGTCTCCAGCCGGGACGATCGCGCCGGCATCGCCGACCACTTCGGGCAGGGCCCCGCCATCGCTGGCCACCACCGGAGCGCCGCAGGCCATCGCCTCGGCCGCCGGGAAGCCGAAGCCCTCGAAGCGGGCCGGGCAGACGACGAGGCTGGCGCGCCGGTAAAGCGCAGCGATCTCTTCGCGTGTCACGCCATGGCGGCTGGAGACGCGGCCCATCAGGCCGGCCTCGGTCAGGATCTGTTTCGCCCGCCCGTCGCGCAGCTGGCCGATCAGTTCCAGTTTCAGGTCCGGATTGTCGCGCGCGAGAGAAACGAACGCGGTCGCCAGCACGTCCAGCCCCTTGATCGGCACATCCGCGCTTGCCGTCGCGGCAATGACGTTTGGTTCGCGCTCTGTTGCCGGATCGGGATGGAAGACCGAATGGTCGATGCCGTTGAACGCGACCTCGACCGTCATCGGATCGATGCCGTAATGCGCGACATGACTGTCCCGGGCGGCTTCGGAGACGGCGAGCAGGGCCGGAAGGCGGCGCGCCGTTTCGCCCTGCATCTCGACAAAGTCGTACCAGCGTTTCGTCAGCCAGCGGTCGACACGCTTCTGCGCGGACTGAACGGCGAATTCGCGGTCGATCGCGATCGGGTGGTGGATCGTCGCCACCACCGGAACGCGCTGCGCGATCTTCAGGAAGGGCGTCGCCAGCGTCTGGTTGTCGTGGATCACGTCGAACCGGTCTTCGCGGCCCTTCAGCCAGGCGTTGAGACGGCAGGCGAAGGCATAGGGTTCGCCGAAGGCCGCCGTGTTGTGGCAGGCCCACTCGGCGAAATCCGGCCAGTTCGTCAGGAAGGACGGGTTGAACGCGAGGAGCGCATTCTTCGCCGAGAACAGGTCGAGCGCCGGCAGTTCGACCCGTTCGATCCCGGCATCGAGCTCCGGGTAGGGCGGTCCGGACACGACCGTAACCGCATGTCCCGCACGCTGCAGCGCGCTCGCCAGCGCGCTCAGATAGACGCCTTGACCGCCGACATGCGGGTGCGAGCGGTATCCGGACACAAGGACACGCAGGGACCGCTGTGCTGCCGGGGCAGCGGTGAGGACCGGGGCATCGCCAGCGATATCTTTCATGGGGCTCCGGCCGTCTGCTGCACTGCGAATATCCGAAATGGCGCGCGAAGCTAGCCTGCACGGCCCTCCGGGCCAAGCGCGCATGGCGGGTGCCGCATCACCCATCTTTCCGCCCGGCGCAAGGCAGGCTATGCGGCACCATGTCTTCGCCCGCCCCCGCCGGAACATTCTCGAGATATGCGCTGCATTACAGCGTCTTCTATCTCGTATTCGGTGCGGTCCTGCCCTATCTGCCCGTCCTGCTTGAAGAACGCGGCCTGTCGCCCGAGGCGATCGGCGTGGCGATCGCCGGGGGCATGATAGGCCGCAGTATCCTCTCCCCCCTCGGCGCCGGGATTCTCGACCGGTCCGACCGCAAGAAGCGGCTTCTGACGATCTTCGCCTTCGCGGCGCTGGCCGCCTTCGCGCTTCTCTTCCCTGGCTGGCCCGCGGTCTTCATCGTGCTGATCGCCGCGCTTGGTTCGGCGCTCAATGGCGCGCAGATCCCGCTGCTCGATGCGATCACCATTCGCGCGGCGATGCGCAGCGGGTTCGGTTTCGGCCCCGCCCGCGCCTTTGGCTCCGGTGCCTTCGTCGTGGCCAATATCGGGGCTGGGGCGCTGGTCTCCCGCTTCGGCGGAGAGGCTGCGCTGATCTGGATCACCGCCGGGTCGGCGCTGGCCATCGTGTCGCTGCAGGTGCTCCCGGCTGCCACGATGCGGTCGCAGCAGCCCTCCGCAGGTCTGAAATGGCATGTCGGGGAATTGCTGACGCCCGGCTTCGTCTTCGCGACGCTCGCCGTGGCCTTGGTGCAGGGCGCACACGGTTTTCAGTACAGCTTCTCGACACTCGCCTGGCGCGCGGAGGGCATCCCGACCGGCGTGGTCGGCCTTCTCTGGGGTTGGGCGGTCGTTGCGGAAATCATCTTCCTCTTCGTGAACGGCCGCGTCTTCCGCAACTGGTCGCCCGCCGCTCTGATCGCGTCGGGGGCGGCCGTATCCGTCGTCCGCTGGCTGGTGTTTGCCATGTCGCCGCCGGTCTGGGTCCTCTTCCTGTTCCAGACGACGCACGCCTTCACCTTCACCGCGACCTATATCGGTTTCATCCGGTATTGCGCCGAACGCGTGCCGGATCGCTATGCCGCCAGCGCTCAGGCGATCAACTCCGCACTGTCCGGAGGGGTGATTCTGGCCGGCGCGACGGTGGTCTCGGGAGTGTTGTATGAACGCTACGGTGCGGGCGGATATGCTGCCATGGCACTCCCTGCGGCCCTTGGCGGCCTTTTTGCCGCCTTGCTGTGGCGGAACCTGAATTCCCAAAGCGCAGTTGAATCACCTAAGACTGTCGGGAGGGGGACGCGGAATGAGTGATGTGGCGGCAGGTCTGACGATCGAGGAGGAGGGCGGCCGCGTCGTTCTCGTCCCGACCGGCGACTGGATCGTCGACACCATCGCCCGTTTCGCCTCCGATATCGCGCGCATCGATCACGACATCGATCCGGGCCGCGTGATGATCGATCTGTCGGGCATCGACCGGATCGATACGGCGGGGGCCTATCTTCTTGCCCGGCCGATCCACCGCGCGCGAGACGGCGTGACCGAACAGCATTTTCGCGGCGACCACGCCACGGCCCGCCGCCTGATCCAGCTCGTCCTTGAAAAGGCGATCAACAGCGAGCCGGAGATCGAAGACCGGCGCTTCGGATTCATTCAGGCGGCTGCCCGGGTCGGCGCGGGTCTGGAATCCGCCTGGAAGGAAATGATCGCGACCTTTGCCTTCTTCGGCCACGCGATCACCTCCTTCGCTTCGACCAGCGCACGGCCCTGGCGCTTCCGCATGACGCCGATCTTCGCGGTGATGGAAGTCGCGGGCGTGAACGCCCTGCCGATCATCGCGGTTCTGTCCTTCTTCATCGGCGCGGTCGTGGCCTTCATGGGCGCGAACCTGCTCGAGACCTTCGGCGCGTCGATCTTCACCGTCGAACTGGTCGGCATTGCCGTGCTGCGGGAATTCGGCGTGCTGATCACGGCGATCATGCTGGCGGGCCGGTCCGACTCGGCCTTCACCGCAGCCATCGGCTCGATGAAGATGCAGCAGGAAATCGACGCGATGCGCGTGCTCGGCATCGACCCGTACGAAGCGCTGGTCATCCCGCGGATCGTCGCCTGCGTGATCATGGCGCCGCTGCTGACCTTCGCGGCGATGATCGCGGGCATTGTCGGCGGCCTTCTCGTCTGCTGGAGCGCGCTCGATATCTCGCCGCAATTCTTCGTCACCCGGATCCATGACAGCGTTCCGATCCAGAATTTCTGGGTCGGCATGTCCAAGGCCCCGGTGTTCGGCGCGATCATTGCGATCATCGGCTGCAAGCAGGGGCTCGATGTTGGCGGCGACGTGGAATCGCTTGGCCGTCACGTCACTGCGTCGGTCGTCCAGTCCATCTTCATGGTCATCATCGTCGATGCCCTCTTTGCCATGATGTATCTGGAGCTCGGCATATGAGTGCGGCTTCGACCCCGCTCATCGAGGTGCGCGGCCTGAAAACGGCCTTCGGCACGCATGTCATTCATGACGGGCTGAATCTGGAAGTGCGGCGCGGCGAGATCATGGGACTCGTGGGCGGTTCGGGGACGGGCAAGTCCGTATTGATGAACACGATGATCGGCCTCAAACGCCCCGACGCCGGCGAGATTTTCTACAATGGCCGCGCGCTCGGGAAGATGGCCGACAGCGAACGGGCGCGTCTGGAAAGTCATTGGGGCGTGCTGTTCCAGGGCGGGGCGCTGTTTTCCGCGCTGACCGTCCGCGAAAATGTCATGGCGCCGATGCGAGAGCACACCGATCTGCCGCGCTCGCTGATGTCGGAACTCGCCGACATGAAGATCGCGCTGACCGGTCTCGGCCCCGAAGCGCCGACGAAATTTCCGTCGGAACTCTCCGGCGGCATGAAGAAGCGGGCCGGTCTCGCCCGGGCGCTGGCGCTCGATCCGGACGTGCTCTTCCTCGACGAGCCGACGGCGGGGCTCGACCCGATCGGCGCGGCGGCGTTCGACTCGCTGATCCGCGAGTTGCGCGACGCGCTGGGCCTGACGGTCTTCATCGTCACCCACGACCTCGACACCCTGTTCGCAATCTGTGACCGCGTTGCCGTGCTGGCCGAGAAGCGCTGCGTGGCGGTGGCCCCGATCGACGAACTCTTGCAGAATGACCATCCGTGGATACGCGAATATTTTCGCGGGCCGCGGGGGCGCGCGGCCACGATGGCCCGGGAAGGATAAGCCATGGAAACCAAGGCCCATCACGTCCTGGTCGGCTTTTTCGCGATGTTCCTCGTCGCGGCCGGCGGGTTCTTCATTCTCTGGCTGTCGAACTATTCCGGCGGGCGAGAATACGCACAGTACGATGTCGTGTTCGACTGGCCGGTCCGGGGCCTGCGCGAGGCCAGCGAAGTGCGCTTCAACGGCATTCAGGTGGGCGAGGTCACCCGGCTCGGACTCGACCCGCAGAACCCGAACCGCGTGATCGCCCGTATCCAGGTTGTGGCCGAAACCCCGGTGCGCGTGGATTCCACCGCCCAGCTCGAACCCCAGGGCCTGACGGGCCTTGCCTATATCCAGCTGTCGGGCGGCTCGCCGGATGCGGCCCGCCTGTACAGCCCGCCGCGTCAGACCCCGCCGCGCATCTTTGCCGTCCAGACCCAGCTCGACACGCTGTTCCAGTCCTCCGAGGACGTGCTGTCTTCGGCCCAGACCGCCCTGATCCGCATTGCCGATCTGCTCAGCGAGGACAATGTCGATTCGCTTCGCAACACGCTGGAGAATATCGAGCGCCTGTCCGAAACCCTCGCCAATGATGACGAGACGATGGGCGATCTTCGTGGGGCCATCGCCACGCTGGAGCAGACCGGGCGCGACGTGTCTGCCGCAGCGCAGGCGATGCAGCAGTTCGCCGAAGAGACCGGCGCCTATGTGCAGGGCGATCTGACCACGGCGACCAACCAGACCAATCAGGCCTTCATGGACATGCAGCTGGCCGCCCAGCAGTTGAACGACATTCTTGTCGAACTCCGGCCCTCGCTCGAGGAATTCGCCGACGACGGCATCGACGAACTCACGCTGGCGGCCGGTGATCTGCGCCGCCTGATCGCCACGCTCGACCGTATCGCGATTGAACTGGAAGATGATCCCGGCGGCTTTGTCGCCGGCGAGCCGCGCCGCACTGTGGAGGTGCCCCGATGACTGTCCTGAAACGTCTGGCCGCGGCCGGGGTTGCCGTCTTCCTCGCAGGGTGTGTGAGCCTGCTCCCGGAAACCACGCCGTCGAGCATCTACCGGCTGTCGACACCTGAGCCCACGGCCGGGAGCGCGATGAACCGGCAAGTCGTCCGGGTGGATCTTCCGCTGGCACCGCGCGGTATCGCCAGCGACGAGATCGCCATCTCGCTGCAGCATGGCGAGCTCGCCTTCATCGACGGCGCAAAGTGGATCTCCACAACGCCGCGCCTGGTGCAGGACCTCGTGATCAGCGCCATCGACGCCTATGAGCCGGACCTGATCGCGTCACGTCCCGAAGACGGGGTCAACGCCGAATACGAACTTCACACCGAAGTGCGGTCCTTCGAGGCCGTCTATCGTGATGGTCCCGATGCGCCGCCAACGGCGATCATCCAGATGCGGGTGCGCATGGTGCGCCTGTCGGATCGCAGCCTGCTCGGCGTTCAGGCCGTCGGCGCGCAGGCCCGGGCACGGACCAATACGGTCGGAGACATCGTCGCGGCGTTTGACGCGGCGGCACAGGAGACGGCGGGTGAAATCTCGTCCTGGGCGACGCAGCAGGTCCGCGCCCATCCGCCGGTGGTGGAAGAGGACTAGTCTTCGCTGCGTCGGCCCGGCTTGCGCGGGGAAGGCGCTTCGTCTTCACCCTCTTCCGGGGCCATCGTCGCCAGAAGATCCTTCCAGCGCCAGCCCGGATCGCTGGCGGCGCGCCCGCGCTCGGGGAAGCCGACATGATCGCGGCGCTGGGTGCCGTCTTCGGTCATGTCCGTTTCAGCGGACGGCACTTCATCATCTGAAGACGCGTCCCGGGCCTCGCGCTTGCGGCGGCTGAGCGGATCAGGGACTTCATTCGACGGCAGGTCGAGCGCGCGGCGGCCGCCCGCGACGGACCCCATCTTCAGCATGAAGTCGCTGAGCAGTTCGTAATTCTGGCGGATCCGCGCCTGGAAGGCCGCGTCGATCTCCTGCGCTTCCTCGGCGGCGGTCAGCGCAGCCGCATTGAGGCCTTCGAGACCCTGTCGCAGCACGTCGACCGTCTCACGGGCGCGGGCCCGCGCCGTGTCTGGCAGGCTCGACAGCCGGTCCCCGAGCGCTTCGATCTCGCGTTCGATTGCGGCGCTTTCCTTCTTTGCGGCTTCGAGCACCGTTTCCATCCGGCGACGGACGGAATCGGCGGCTTCGTCCGCAGCCAGCGCGGCACGCGCGGTCAGCTTCTCGGCTTCCGCCATCCGCGCCTGGAAGGTTTCGTCGGACTTGCGGGCGGCGTTGAACGCGGTCTCGTTGACCTGCTCGACGCGCTCGGCGATCAGGCGGCTCTGCTCCTCGAAGGCGGACGCAGCGTCCTGCGAAGCGGTCCGCGCCTTCTCGGCCGCCGCTTCGAGCATTTCCAGCGCCTCGCGATGGGAGCGGCCGGCGGAATCGGTTTCCCGGCGAACCGAGGACGCGAGCTCGCGCGCATTGGCGAGGGCTTCGTCGACCGTCTTCTTGAAGCTGTCGGCGCCTTCGTGCGCGGCGGCGTTCAGCGCATCAGCACCCTCGCGGGCCGTCTTGGCCATCACATCGAGCTCGGCGCGGTGGAAATCGAGCGCGGCGGCGATCTTTTCCTGCTCCTTGCGGAGGGCTTCGCTCGCCTCTTTCAGGCGGCTTTGATGCTTCACATAGGCTGCGTCGAGCGTCTCGGTGCGTTCGCGCAGCGAGTCGCGCAATTCGGTGAGCCGGTCGCCCTGCGCCGACATGGAGCTGGCGGCCCGCTCGGCCTGTTCGGCCACAGCCGTGCCGGCACCGGCGAGCCGGTCCGCGCCTTCGCGCAGCTTGCGTTCGCTGGCGGTCGCCTGATGTTCGGCGAGTTCAGCGGCCGCGGCGACCATTTTCGACTGGTCCGCGATGGCCGCGGCAATCAGTGCGGCCTTGTCGTCGAGCGAATCCGAGACTTCCGACAGCCGCGTGCGCTCGCCGCGCAGGCCTTCCAGCAGCGCCTCGGCGCGTTCGCGCGCGCTGCCGGCCGATTGCTCCAGCGCGTCGGCGTGATGCGAGATGACCTCTTCCATCGCGGCAAGGCGCGCCAGCGCGCTTTCCAGCGCGGTATTGATCCGCTCGACCTCGGTGGTGATGGCTCCGGCGAGATGGCTGACATCGCGGTGTGCCGTTTCGACCGGCGCGGCGAGACGTCGAACGGCCAGGTCGACGCCGCGTGTCCGGTCCGCCATCCGTGCCAGCTCGCTGGCGAGAAAGCCGGTGATCAGGATGAAGAGGGCGGGAGCGACGGCAAAGACCGACAGGCCGACCAGCTGGGCCGGGGAATAGGTCGCCAGAAAGTCGCCGGTGAAATCGATCCCCGCATAGCCCACGATGTAGGCGGCCGCGCCGCCAAACCAGACGAGCGCGCCGACGATGCCCAGCCAGGCCATCCAGCCGCGATGCGGCATGCGGACCGCCGGTGTCCCCTCGGGGGCGGCGGGCGCAGCCGTGTGGCGCACCGGCGCGCGGCCCGGAGCCGCTTCGTCGAAGCTCTTCAGCGAGTCGGTTGTTTCGCGTTCGGCCGCTCTGTCCGCCATGCGTCGGTCCACACCATCCTGAAATTCACCCCCCGGGGCGTACGTGCGCGCCCGGTCTTTCAATCAGGATACGGCGAATCGAAGCGGGGATATACCGCCCGGGTCAGATTTCGATGAGGAAAACCGGCTCGGCTTCCGGCAGCGCGTCTTCCTGGCTCAGACAGGTCGCCGGGATGTCCGGCGAATAGGCGGCCTGTTCCCAGAGATAGGCTTCGGCATTCTCGACATATTCCACCGTGCGGGTCTCGGCGGGCACGCCGGCACAGGCATCGACGGTCTCGATGCGCACGCCGAACAGGCCGAGCGCGGCAACGGCGATGATCTCGATCAGGGCAATCAGCCAGTCCATGGCGAAAATCCCTCGAATACGTCCGGTTGCATTGATGCGCCGGGGCGGGACAGCGCTCAAGTCAATTCCGGGTGATCGGCGATGAAATCTTCGTAAGCTGCCAATTCAAGGGATACGATTTCGGATATGCCTTTCGGGGGAGCAGGAGGGACACATGGCTCAACCCAAACTCGATCGCCATTTCAGCATCGATGCCATTCGGGGCATCGCGGTGCTGGGCATTTTCATGATGAACATCCAGGCCTTTGCCATGGTGTTCGCCGCCTACCAGTTCCCGGAGGTCCATATGGACTTCACCGGGGCCAACCGGGACGTCTGGTTCTACAGCCACGTCTTCTTCAACATGAAGTTCATCACCATCTTTTCCGCGCTGTTCGGCGCGGGCATCCTGCTGATGCTGGGCGAGGAGAAGAAGGCCAATCTCGGCGTCCACTACCGCCGCATGTTCTGGCTCTTGCTGATCGGCCTCGTTCACGCCTGGGTCTTCTGGGCCGGGGACATTCTCGTCCCCTATGCCGTGATGGGCATGCTCGTCGTGCTGGCGCGCCGGATGAATCCGGTCGGGCTGACGATCATGGGACTGATCTTGATCACGCTGACAGGTGGGCTGATGGCACTCGCCTTCGCCTTCTTCCCGATGATGCCCCCCGATGCGCTGGAATCCATGCGTCCGGGTCCGGAGCGTGTTGCCGAACTTGTCGCGACCTATCAGGCGGGCTTTGTTGATCGCCTCGGAGAGAATGCGGCGCTGACCATGCAGGCCGAAATCGCGCAGCTGACCTTCTTCGCCGGACGTCTGGCCGGCGTGATGTTCGTTGGCATGGCCCTGTTCAAATGGGGTTTCTTCACGCTGCGCTGGTCCTTCATCCAGTACCTGATCGCTGCGGTGGTTTCCCTCGGAATCGGCCTGCCGGTCTGCTGGTACGGGGCAATTCACCTGCTCGAGACGGGTTTCGCGCTCGACCAGTTCTGGGTTGGCGAAATGCTGAACTATGTCGGGTCGCTCTTCGTCGCCTTCGGCTACGCGGCGGTCGTGATGCTTCTGTGCAAGCTGGGCGCGATGCTCCGCTTCGTGTTGCATCCCTTCGCGGCGGTCGGGCGGATGGCCTTCACCAACTATCTGACCCACACCCTGGTCGCGACCTTCATCTTCGTCGGTTCGCCGGGGCTGGGGATGATCGGTGAGGTCGAACGCGTCGGCCAGTTCCAGATCGTTGTCGCGGTCTGGGTCTTCCAGCTGATCTTCTCGACCCTCTGGCTGTCGGTCTTCCGCTTCGGCCCGATGGAATGGGTCTGGCGGTCGCTGACCTACTGGAAGTTCCAGCCCATGCGGAAGTCGGCGGGCGGCACACCGCCGCCGACCCCGGCCTAGACCCGGGAGCTTTTTCGGAAAAATTGGGAACCGGTTTTGCGGTTCGAAAAGCGATCCGATAAAGATCCGAACGCTGAAGGAGGGCGGGCCTAGTGTCCGTCCTCCGGCGCGTCGGGCTGAGCTTCGGGGGCCGCAGCCATGAAGGCCGGGTACGCACGAGCCGCTTCGTCCGCCTTTGCGAGGGCCGGGAAGGCGTCGATGTCCACGCCGAAACGGCGGGCATTGTAGAGCTGCGGCACGAGATAGATGTCCGCCAGCGTCGGCGTTGATCCCCACAGATAGGGGCCGCCCCGGTCGTCGGCCTGCGCCATGGCTTCGAGCGCCGTCAGGCCGCGCGTGATCCAGTGCCGCGCCCAGGCCTGAACGCCTTCGGCGTCCTGCCCGTATTCATTCTTCACGTGCTGCAACACGGAGAGATTCTGGATCGGGTGAATGTCGCAGCCGACCACGGCGGCATAGGCCCGGACCCGGGCGCGTTCGCGCGCATCCGCCGGGAGCAGCGCGGGCTCCGGCCAGGTCTCCTCGATCCATTCAAGGATCGCCGGTGACTGGATCAGCACACCCTGATCGTCGGCCAGGGCCGGGACGAAGCCCTGGGGATGGATGTCGCGGTGTTCCGGGCGGCGTTGTTCGCCTTCCTTCAGATCGACCGGTTTCTGTTCGTACGCGACGCCCTTGAAATTGAGCGCGATGCGCAGGCGATAGCTCGCGCTCGACCGCCAGTATCCGTAAAGCGTGAGGCTCATGATGTTCGCTCCGCGATCTTGAACGACAACTCCGGCAAATCGCCCGCCCGGGCGCTGACCGCGTCTCCGGGCTGAAGCGCGGCGACCCCGGCGGGGGTTCCGGTGAAGACGAGATCGCCCGGCTGCAGGGTGAACAGGGTCGACAGTTCCGCCAGCAGTTCGGCATAGCTGCGCGTCATGTCTTTCAGGTCCGCCGATTGCCGCGCCTCGCCATTCACCGACAGCGTGATCCTGCCCTCAGACGGGGGCATGCCCGGTCGGATCGTGCCGATCGGCGCGGAGGCGTCGAACGCCTTGGCCGCTTCCCATGGCCCCCCTGCCTTCTTGGCTGCGGCCTGGAGGTCGCGCCGTGTCAGGTCGACCCCGACGGCCGCGCCATAGATCAGGCTCTGCGCCTCGGACACCGGCACGTTCGCGCCGCCGGACTTCAGCGCCAGCACCAGCTCCACCTCATGGTGCAGGTCCTGCGTCAGGGCCGGGTAGGGCACGTCATTGCCGCGCGAAACCAGCGCCGTCGCGGGTTTCATGAAGAAGACCGGCTGCGACCGGTCAGGATCGCCGCCCATCTCTTTCACATGGTCGGAATAGTTCCGCCCGACGCAGAACACCCGGCCGGCGGGAAAGCCGTCCTGGATGTTTTCCACGGGCAGAAGGCGAAGCGGGGGCGGGGTGAAGATCGGTTCCATGATGCTGGCCTAGCGCGGTGAGGGGGCTGACGTCGAGCGGACAATTTAGTTGCAAATGATACTATTTTCCGGCATGACCGGGCTCAAGCCCGCCCCACGCAGAGCGTGACCCGGTTCGACCGGCGCGGCGGCCATCAGCAAAATGGGAGCGCGACATGCCGCAGACCTTCGAAAACCCGCTTGGCACCGACGGCTTCGAGTTTGTCGAGTTTACCGGACCCGACCCGAAAGCCCTCGAAACCCTGTTCCGCCAGCTCGGCTTCGCCTGCGTCGCCAAGCACAAGACGAAGGATATCCTTCGCTTCAAGCAGGGCGATATCAACCTCCTCCTGAACCGCGAGAAAGGTGGCCAGGCCGAGGAATTCGGCAAGCTGCACGGCCCGTCGGCGAACGCCATGGCCTTCCGCGTGAAGGATGCAAAATTCGCCTATGCCGAAGCCCTGAAAAAGGGCGGCGAGCCCTTCGGCGACGGCATCTGGTCCGACCCGGAACACATCCCGGCGATCAGGGGCATCGGCGGCTCGGTCCTCTATTTCGTCGACAAGTATGGCGACGAGTCGATCTACGAGAACGACTTCGAACCGACCGGCGAAAAGGACGAGGGCGGCGTCGGCCTGCAGATCCTCGACCACCTGACCCACAATGTGGACAAGGGCCAGATGGCGGTCTGGGCGAAGTTCTACGAGGACATCTTCAACTTCCGCGAAATCCGCTACTTCGACATCAAGGGCAAGCACACCGGCCTGTTCTCGAAGGCGATGACCGGCCCGTGCGGCAAGCTGCGCATTCCGCTCAACGAGAGCCAGGACGATACCTCGCAGATTGCGGAATTCCTGAAGGAATATAACGGCGAGGGCATCCAGCACATCGCCCTGACCACGCCGGACATCTACAAGACGGTCGACGCGCTGCGGGAAAACGGCATCGTCTTCCAGGACACGCCGGAAACCTATTACGAGCTGATCGATGCGCGCGTGCCGAACCATGGCGAGCCGGTCGACGAGCTGAAGAAGCGTCGCATCCTGGTCGATGGCGATCCGGAGAACGGTCAGGGCCTGCTCTTGCAGATCTTCACCGTCACGGTGATTGGCCCGGTCTTCTTCGAGATCATCCAGCGCAAGGGCAATGAGGGCTTCGGCGAGGGCAATTTCAAAGCCCTGTTCGAATCCATCGAGCTCGACCAGATCCGCCGCGGCGTTCTGGCGGAAACCGAATAGGCCCAATGGCCTCGAAGCGGGGGACACCGCAAGGCGGGGCCGGCGCGGACGACGCGCCGGCCCTCGACCTGGCAGATTACCTGCCCTACCGGTTGTCGGTTGCGTCCAACCGGACCAGCGCCCTCGTCTCGCGCTCCTATCAGGACCGCTTCGACATCACGCTGTGGGAATGGCGCATTCTCGCCGTGCTCGGCAATGTCGAGCCGAAGACCGCGCAGGAACTGGTCGAAGCGACCGCGATGGACAAGGTCACCGTCTCCCGCGCCGTGCGCGGGCTCGACGAGAAGGGCTTCGTCTCGCGCACGCGGCACAAGACCGATGGCCGTTCCACCCATATCCGGCTGACCGCCAAGGGCCGGGAAATCTATGAAACGGTTGCGCCGGTTGCGCTGACTTTCGAGCAGATCCTGCTCGAGGACATGACGCCGGACGAAGTCGCCGTGCTCAAATCCCTGCTGGTCCGGCTTCAAGCGCGCGCCGAATCCCTGCTCGCCGAGGGCGGCAAGCAGCCGTGAAGGAAGATCCGGCGTATCTCGCGCTCCACATGACGCGGTTGCGCGACAGGCTTGCCGAGGCCGGTGCCGAATACCTCAAGCAACGCGGCATCACATGGCCCGTCTATATGAATTCGACCGTGGCCAGTATTGGCCGTTCCGGTGCCACGACCGGCTCCCGGATCGCCAATGAGACGAGCCTTTCGCCCCAACTGGTCGGGCAATATCTGACGCATCTCGAAAAGCTTGGCGTGGTTGAATTCGGAACCGATCCGGACGATCGCCGCCGGAAAATCGTCCGACTGACCCCGGCCGGTCTGAATCAGTTCGGGCACCTTCAGTCACTGGAGCAGGTCAGCCTGCCGGCGTTCGAGGAAATCTACGCCGAGACCGGGCACGACCTTTATGAGGCGATCATGGCCTTCGAGCGCGCTCTTGATCGGGAAGACGCGCTCGCCCGGTATGCGCGTGCCGCTTCACGGGACCGTGATTCAAAAAACTAAAAAGTTTTAGTATATAGCGACCTCCACAAACCGGAGGACGCCATGATCACGCTCGCATTCGCTGCCATCCTGCTCGTTCAATCACCCGATCCGGCGCAGTGCGTCCCGGGTGAATGGCAAATCGAAAATATCGATGTGGACGCAAACGGGCAGGGCACGGCGACTCCGGCAGAGTTGCAGCGCTACTGCCTCGCCGAGGGCCGTGTTGTCATGGAAGAGTTTCGCGCCTTCTCACCGGGCGGTGACATCATCGCCCGTGGCGCGAGCTTTGTCGTCGCATCCAGCGAGGGTGTCACATCGCAGACCCTCTGGGTCATGACCGGTGACGAGGGCTACACCTATCTGCGCGGCGTTCGGCACGGGACAACGGAGACCCAGTTCGGTGGCGGTTACGACCTCACCGGCGAATTTCTCGAACGTTCGACGACAGCTCCGGTGTCCGGAACCAGTGGAGACGAATTCACCATGGACCGCTCCTATGATGGCGGACGGTCCTGGATCGCTCCCTACAACGTCATACGCCGCTCGCCCGCAGGCGCGCCCCCGCCTCCCCTGCCGGAGGAGTTCGTTCCGGTGCTTGGTGAGCTGGTTGAACGCTTCGCGCCCGACGCGGGTTATCTCCCGATCATCGACGGGCATGCCGGACTGCGCATTGTGGAAACCGGCGGGGAGATTTCCGGCATTCACTTTGCCGCGGTCTATCCCGCACCGTCGCGATTGCGCGAACTCCGCTGGGACTTGCGAAACGGCTATGTCTCCATGACCGAACACCTGACAACGGATCCTCGAAACGAGTGGGCGGTCTTCACTAGCGAACGCACGGGCAATGGCGATGTCTACGCGATCAATCTTGCTTCGCGGGAGACGATCAGCATCGCGACCGGCCCTCATCCTCAGGGCTCGGTCCGCGCCGATGTCGCGGGTGGTCACATCGTCATTCAGGAAGTCGACGGCGAAAACGCAGTCCTCTTGGCCGACGACCAGTCGATCGCGGCGTCGCCCAATGCCGATGTCGCTCCGGACTGGTCGCCGGCCGGCAACTGGATTGTATGGTCCGAGCCGCAAGAAGACGGGCGCGAAACGCTGGTCCTTTCGCCGACCGACTTTTCGCGCACGATTCCGATCGTGGCGACGGGCCGGAACCGCTACCCCGTCTGGTCGCCGCGCGGGGGACGAATTGCCTTCGCCCGGCAGACCGGCGCCGGTTGGGGGATATTTGTTCTCGACCTGCGCAGCCCACAGCCGGATTTCGAACAGCTCACCAGCGATTTTGTTCAAGCGGGTCACCCGGCATGGTCACCTGACGGCGGCCGCATTGCCTTTGACGCGACGATCGATGGCGAGACCGAGATCGTCATTGCGGACAGCGATACCGGTCGTACTCGGCAGGTGATCCGACGTGAAGGGTTTGATCTCGCCCCCGCCTGGACGGCGGACGGTCTATCGATTGTCTTCAACGGAATGATCGAGGGCGATATCGAACTGTTTCGGGCCGATGTAGAAACGGGTTCGGTCGAACGCCTGACACATTCACCGGGTTTCGACGGCGGAGCGGTGGTCGTCTCCGGTTCGCTGATTGGTCGCTAGGTTGATGCCCTGCTCGCCGAGGGCGAGAGCAGGCGGTAGACCCCCGCGGCAATCCCGATCAGTGAGACCGATGCCGCCAGTGCAGCGGGAATGAACCAGGCACCGAGGACTTCGCGCGAGCCCGGCTGGTTTTCGTAAGAAAGGGTGTAGCCGTCTCCGGGATTCCAGTAGAGCCCGACCGCGTCCGGATTGAAGATTTCCATTGCCGCCATGTGCAGGAAGGCAAGCGCGAACAGCCCGCAAACCACGACGACGCTCATCCCGAGATAGCGCAGGGCGAAGTGGACCGGCGCGCGCCAGGCCGGAGGCGGCGCGTCAAGCGACCCGAAGGCGTCGAGCGCAGCGCGGAGTCGCTCCGGCTCGCTGTCGTCCGACGCCTCCTGCATCGCTTCTGCGATATGTGCTTCGGCTTCCAGGACTCGCTCGGAGCGTTCGATCGCGGGCAGGTCGCGATCGCGCCAGGCCAGCCGGCGGCGATAGTCGGCCCAGATCCGGCGGGCTTCTGCGGTTTCGAATTCAAGACCCATCACGCTCTCCTGCGGCGTCGAGCGCCGCATTCATCGACGTCCAGATATCGCGCATGCGCGTCAGCACTGCCCGGCCCTCGTCCGTCGCGACATAGTATTTCCGGGGCGGGCCGGTCTCCTCTGTGACCCATTCGGCGGTGATGAAGCCGTCGGCCTTCAGCCGTGCCAGAACCGGATAGACCGTCCCTTCGGCAAGCTCGGCAAAGCCCGGCGCCTGTCGCAGCTTGGCGACGAGGGCGTAGCCATAGGTGCGTTCCCGCGCGAGATGCGTGAGGAGAAGGAGTTCGAAATACCCCTTGCGCGCCTGCGCACTCCATCGCTCCAGACCGTCGCTCACGAAAGTTTCAGCTCCTGTGCATCCATTCCGCATAGCGCGGGCATCCTGTCATTGCTAGATACTTAGCAAAGCAAGGTATTAAATCCTCAAAGGAAGCCACGCCATGAAACACTCCCTTCGTTCCACACTCCTCGCGGCGGGTGCGGCTCTGTCCGCCGTCCTGATCGCCTCCGGGATCGCCGATGCCGAGGATCGCCCGGTCCGCTTCGCGTCCGCTGCACCAGACCGGACGCTCATCGCCGGAACCGTCAGCCTGCCCGACGGAGAGGGACCTCATCCCGGTGTCGTCATCCTGTCGGGCTCCGGCCCTCAGGATCGCGACGGCCAGGACCCCAGCCTTGGCGAACTCCGCCCCTATCGCGATCTTGCCGCGAGTTTGGTCGAAGCCGGCTTTACGGTCCTGCGTTTCGACGACCGCGGCGCGGGCGATACGCCCGGCGACATGAACAGCGCCACCGTCGCAGACCTGACTGGCGATGCCGTCGGGGCCTGGCGTGCGCTCGCGGCCATCGACGGGACCGACCCCGACCGGATTGCCTATCTCGGTCATTCCGAGGGCGGAGCCATCGCCTTCGCAGCCGCCGCGGAGACGTCACCCGCCGCGATTGTCTCGCTTGCCGGTCCGGCTGTGGATTTCCGCGAAATCTTTTCGGCCCAATACCGGGCCCAGCAGGAAGCCACGGGCGACGATCAGGCCGCGATCACGGCAAACCAGCAATTCCTGTCGATCATCTACGCGGAAATGGACCGCCAGGCCGGCGCCAGCCCTGAAGAGGCGCGCGCGGCGCTGGCGGCGGTGTTCGAACAGCTCGGCCTGCCGCCGGAAGCCGGTCTCGACATGCTGTCCTCGAACTATATGCGGTCCTGGTACGCCCACGATGTGCGCGCCACGATCCGGGCCTATGACGGGCCGGTACTGGCGCTATACGGCGAACACGACCTGTCGGTCCTGCCGGCACAGAATGCAGCATCGATGGGCGGCTGGATTGATCCGATGAGCGGGTCTGAAGTCCGTGTCGTCACTGGCCACAATCACCTGTTCCAGCCGGTCGACAGCCCGCTGGAAAACCCCGCGGACCAGCCGCAAGCCATCGATCCCGTCGTCATCGGGTCGATCGTCGAATGGCTCGACCAGGTTCTGGGAGAGTAGGGGCATCGCGCAGGGGCCGCTTCGGCGGCCCCTGTTTTTGCCGGAATCAGGCCTGCGCCAGCATCATCGAAAGCCATTCCGCGCGCAGCGCGGGGCGCGATGAGTTCTCGATCTCGATCTTCACGTCGAAGGTCAGAAGGAACTGGCCGGGCTTGCGCTCCTCGAACGAGTCCAGCTTGAAGACGGCGCGGATACGCGAGCCGACGGGAACGGGCGAGGCAAAGCGCAGCGAGTTGAGGCCGTAATTCACGCCCACCGTGTTCGACGGGAAGGGCGGCAGCGCCTCGGCCGCGAAATGCGACAACAGCGACAGGCTCAAGAAGCCATGCGCGATCGTGCCCGGGAAATGCGTTTCCTTCTTCGTCCGCTCGGCATCGAGATGGATGAAGTTGTGGTCGTTGGTGATGTCAGCAAACGCATTGACCCGGTCCTGCTCGATCTTGAGCCAGTCCGAGGTGAAGGTCTCACCGACCTTCGCGCGATAATCCGAAATGTCCGTCATGGTCTTTAACTGCGCCGCTTTGTTGCGCTGCGTCAATCCTGAGGGGCCGGAACCGGGGTCAGCCAGCCGTCTTCCGGCTCTGTCTTTCCGCTGAAAATACCGAAGAAGGCGTCCTGAATGGCGCGGGTCACGGGGCGTTCGCCATTGCCCACCGCCATCCCATCGACGCTGCGGATCGGCGTGATCTCGGCCGCCGTACCGGTGAAGAAGGCTTCGTCCGCGGTATAGAGCGCTTCGCGCGGCAGGGTCTGTTCGATGACCTTGTAGCCGAGCCGCCCCGCCAGCGTGATCGCGGTCGCCCGCGTGATCCCTTTCAGAATCGAGGCCGAGGAGGGCGGCGTATAGATCACCCCGTCCTGAACCAGGAACAGGTTTTCGCCCGCCCCTTCCGACAAAAGGCCGTCCGTACCGAGCCCGATGCCCTCGTGGAAGCCGCGATCCTTGGCCTCATAGGTGATCAGCATCGAGGACAGGTAATTGCCGCCCGCCTTGATGCCCGGCGGCACCGTGCCCGGAGCCAGCCGCCGCCAGGACGAGACGCACACATCGACGCCGTTCTTCAGCCCGTCCTCACCGAGATAGGCGCCCCACGGGAAGGCCGCGATCATGGTGTGGATCGGCGTGTCCATCGCGGACACCCCGATCGGCCCCGCACCGCGGAAGGCGAGCGGGCGGATATATCCGGCTTTCAGCCTGTTGACGCTGGAGGTTTCCACGCAGGCGTCGAACACCGCCTGCGGCGTATGCTCGATCCCGATCCGGTAGACCTTCGCCGAGGTGAAGAGCCGCTTCACATGATCCATCAGCCGGAAGACGGCCGGGCCATCGGGCGTGTCGTAGACGCGGATGCCCTCAAAGACGGACGAGCCGTAATGCAGGGCGTGCGACATGACGTGAACCGTCGCGTCTTCCCAGCGCTTCAGCGCGCCGTCCATCCAGATCCAGTCGGCCCGCTTGGTCATGCGCCGGTCTCCCTCCGCCATACCCGATCATTGAAGGCGGGCGAGGCCTTCGGGTCAATGCAGTTGATGACTGAACCACTTATCAGGAATGACAGTTGGCGCGGTTGCCGCGCACGTCCGCAGCAATCTAGACGCACCCTCCCTGACGAAGCCACCCCCCAGTGTTCGTATGGCTGCCAAGATCGAGTTCGACCCCTCCCTCGGGGCCGTGATTTCCTGTTCCGAAAACGCCGTCACCCGCGACAGCATGCGCGAGGCGATCCGCAAGATCACCAGCGAGCTCGCTGCCAATGACTGTCAGCGCCTGCTGGTCGACGTCGCGTCGGCCGAAGTGCAGGTGTCGATCGCGGACATGACCTTCATCCTCGACCAGCTTCTGACCGCGACTCACGGCGATCTGCGTCTGGCCCTGGTCATCCCGGATGTCGCGCGCTCGCATGGCGATTTCGCGCACGATTACCTGACCGCGGAGCGTGTCGAGGTCGTGCTCTTCCAATGCCCGGTCGAGGCCCGGCGCTGGATCGCGGCCTAGCCCGGTATCTCCCAGTTCTTCAGGTGGATGTGGTCGCCGAACTCGCTTTCGTCGCCATTGGCGGCATTGACCGCCAGCCAGAAACGGACCGGTTCGCCGGGCGTCTCCGGAGCGATCCAGATCACCTGCCAGGACCGGCCGGTCGCCACCGAGTGGGCCGCCCCACCGTTGACCGCGGTGGCCGGATCGATGCGTTCGAACGCGCCTGATGTCACGGCCAGCTCGAACCCGTTCGTCGGGCCGCTGTCGTTGACGTGAACCGTCAGCTCGTAGCGCTGACCGGCCTCGTAGCGGGCGGGCAATCCGTCCAGTTCGAGGCGCTCGGACTGTGCCACGGCGTCATACTGGAAATGGCAGGCCGTGCAGTCCTCCCCGCCCTCCACCCCGGCATGGCCCCAGGGCGGACCATCGGGATAGGCGAGACTGGCGGCAGGAAACCCCGCCGCCAGAAGCATCGCGGCCAGCGCGCGCATGCCTATTCCTGCGGCTCCACGACGGCGCGGCCGATCGTATTGGTATCGGCGCCGAACCAGATCACGCCGTCAGGCGCGTAATATTGCATGTGGCGCACCGTGCCGCCGCCCGACGGGACGGGCGTCTGCGAAAAGAAGGTCTCGCTCGCCGGATCGAAGCCTACGAAATTGTTCGGCTCCACGCCCGTCTCCACGAACCAGATCCGGTCCTGCGCGTCGACCGCCATCGCATAGGGGCCGCTCTCGGCGCCGGCCGGCGCAGCCCATTCTTCGACCGCATTGGTCGCCGGGTCGAACACGCCGACAAAGCCGTCGGCATAGTCGACATACCAGACGCGCCCGTCGCTGGTGTGGCCGATGCGGCGCGGCCGCGCGGTCTCACGCGGCAACACGATCTCGGTCAGCTGCAGCGTTTCCGGATCGACCATGGCGAGCTTGTTTGTGCCGAGGAGGGCGACCCAGACCATGCCGTCCGGCGTGATGGTCACGCCATAGGGGCGGGCACCTTCGGTCGGAACCTCGACGATATCGACGGCCCACTCGCCGGGGATCAGCCGGCCGATCGTGTTGGCGCCTTGCGCGGAAAACCACAGCGCCGTCCCGTCATTGTTGAAGATCAGCGTATGGGGGTCGCGCGGATGCCCGTCCGGCATGTCGATGCGCAGCATCTGGCCCGATTCCGGGTCATAGCGGCCGATATAGGCCGCGCGATTGCCCGCAATCCAGACCATGCCGTCGGGGCCGACGATCTGGTTGTGCGGCCCGTCGCCCTCATTGAGCGCGACCTGCTCGAACGTGCCGGTCGCGGTATCCAGCGAGGCGAGATAGTCACCGCGCTGGCCAACGAACCACACGGTCTCGCCATCGGCGGTGAAGGGGTCGCGCGGACGCGTATCGGGGTAGGGGACCGTCCATTCCTCGATCAGGATCTGGCCCTCGGCGGGCTCGCTCGAGAAATCCTGCGCCAGCGCGCCCGAAGTCGGACAGGCGGGGGCGAGGAAGGCGGTGAGGGCAAAGGCGGAAACGGCAAGGCGCATGGGGTCACTCCCTGTGGCGTGTCGGTTCTCAAGGAGAACCTAGCGCGGCAGGACCTTGTTCCCAACCGGAGGTTTGGAATTCCCGCGCGCAGTGGCAAGCTGTGGCGGTCTACCCGAAGGTGATTGATGCTGACTGTTTCACTGATCGTTCTGACGCTTCTGCAGGCCGGAACGGTCACTGAGGGCGAAGACTGCGATGTGTATCCGTTTGCCAACGCCTGCATGGAAGCGTTGTTCGACCGATCAATGAACGCGGCGTTCGCCGGCCAGCAATGTGTCGGCCTTGATGCCTGTCTGGCGGTGCTGGATGCGCGGGGCGAGGATTTCCACTTCGAAGACCTTCACGCCTTCGGAACGAAGCTCCTGTCCTTCGGTCAGCCCGCGCGCACGGCCTTGCTGGATCGGGTAATCAACGACCGCTTGCGGATTGCATTCGAAATTCTCGACAGGGATGGCGTGGAATGGTCTGCGGCAGATATTGATCGCCTGTTTTACGCGGTTCGAATGCGTCCGGCTGGTGTCGCGACTCAATTGCTGGCTCGGACAAATGACGCGCGCGGTGAGCGTCTCGTAATGGATTTGGCGCGAGACCCGTCCAAGCGTGAGATGAGCGTATGGTATGCTGCCAACTACCTTTTCGCGGATTATTGGCAGCAGTTTCTTGAAGCGAGAGAGCAAGCGCTCGACCGTGACGTGGCGTATCCGCAATCCCTGCAGTTGATCCGGTCGGCGAGATCGAATGACGCAGTTGTGGCGGCCATTGCCGCCGAGACCGGACCAGACCGACCGCGCAACCGCCGGCTGGCAGCTTTGGCGCTCTTGGAAGAACTGGATTCCGCCGCAGTGCCGGCAGAAGCGCGATTGTTGACGCTTGCCGACGACCCCGACAGTGAAATCGCCGATCTGGCTGAGGAGGCGTTGATCAATATCGGGAATGCCGTTCATGCGCGCCGCATCGCGACCGAACAGTGCCCGATCCTAGAAGAGGACTTTGAGGCCTATTTTTTCGATCTGAACACCTGCCCGCTTGAGTATTTCGAGACATCTCCGGACGCAATGGCGACCGCCGGTCCAGTCCTTCTGCGGCTGCTCAATTCACCTTACGACACCCAGCGGCAGATCGCGGCCTACATGTTTGCCCGCGCGGAGTATGAACCTGCAGTTCCGCAATTGCGCGCGATACTCGCCTCGGAGAATTGGCGGCTAGTGACGTCAGCCATATACGCTCTTCGGGCGATTGGCGCGGACGAAGCCGTGGCAGATCTTCGCTCGCTATCAGCGGGCCATTGGCACCCCTACGTCAGAGAGAGGGCGGCAGCGGCTGTCGACGCGATCGAAAATGGACTGCCGCTCGACATGTATCCCGGAACTGCCGGTCAATATTGGCTCGTCGGAGAACTCGAGGCGGCGCGCACGGAATGTCCCTCATTGCGATGGAACTGGCATGGCCGGGAGCTCCCACCGATCCTGCGTGACCCCTCCCATGTCGACCCCGGAATGGAATTCGGCAGTGGTTACGTGCAAGTGCCGAACGGCCGTTTCGAATGGAGGAGGCTCGAGGATTGGGATGGCGAACTGATCTGGAATCCCGACACCGGAAACCCGGTCCGAGTCCTGCGGCGACAGGTTGATTCAGTCGTGCCTTATGAAGACGGCGTCCTCATCGCCACCAGCATGTCGCACTCGGGTGTCGAAGGCGGACGGGTGCTGCGGATCGATTTCGATGCCGATGGTACGCCGCGCATTCATGTAGTCGCCCAGCTTCCCGGCGCGGCCTACGGCGGCATGGTCCATGTCGAAGACCGCATTCACGCGGCAAGCGGCCAATTCTTTGAAAATCGGCCCTATTTCGTCACCGTCTTCGACGCCGAAATCGGAATTCTGGGCCTCGCGGAATGCGTGCCGGACTAGCCGCCCGTCTTCGCTGCCTCGATCGCCTTCTGGATCAGTTCTCGGGCCTTGTCCGCGCCTTCCCAGCCCTTCACCTTCACCCACTTGCCGGGTTCGAGATCCTTGTAGTGCTCGAAGAAGTGGGTGATCCGCGCCAGCTGCGCCGGCAGGATGTCGGTGTGGTCGGTGATCTGGTCGTAATAGGGCGTCAGCGCCTTGTGCGGCGCGGCCAGGATCTTCTCGTCCAGCCCGCTCTCGTCTTCCATCATCAGAACGCCGATCGGGCGGGCGCGCACGACGCATCCCGGGATCAGCTGGGTCTGGCCCAGGCACAGGACGTCGATCGGGTCGCCATCGTCCGACAGCGTGTGCGGAATGAAGCCGTAATTGCACGGATAGCGCATCGGCGTGTGCAGGAAGCGGTCGACGAAGACCGCGCCGGAGGCCTTTTCCATCTCGTATTTCACCGGGTCGCCGCCGAGCGGCACTTCCACGATCATGTAGAAATCGTCGGGCGGGTTGAGACCGGCGGGAATGGCGGAGAGGTTCATCGTGTCTGTCCTGCATGCGCGTTTCGGGGAAGCGCGCGCGGCATAGGCGATGCAGGCCGGAATGGCAATCAGCGAGGGCGGTGGGAGGCGGTCGTCCAGCTAGCGCTCCGGACCTTCAGGTCCGCAAGCGCGAGTAACCAACTCTGGCAATCCAGCGCCGGTTTCGGGCGGTGCTACTTGGTGAGGGGGCCGACGGCGCGCCCGAACGAACGGAGTGAGAGAGGATCAGAGAAAATGGTGCGCCCACAAGGATTCGAACCTTGGACCCGCTGATTAAGAGTCAGCTGCTCTACCAACTGAGCTATAGGCGCGCCGGTCTTCCCTCAGGCCGGTCCGGAGGACTGGCGGGAAGGGCGCGGAAAATACGCGGAAATGGGCGAAGCGCAAGGGGTCTGATGCAAATCCGTCATGCACCTCCGGGCAGGGCGGCGCGCTCGACATAGCCGCGGCTTTCCAGCGTCCCGAGCAACTGGCGGATATGGTCCGGCGCGGCCTGCGGGAAGCGGGCGATCAATTCCTCCTCCGAGAACTGCCGCTGGCGGAGAAGCCAGTCGACCGCGCGGTGCGCCGCGCCGAGCGCGATCTCGCCGCCGGGCCCGACAAGGACATAGCCCTCGTCGCGCCGGGACATCTCGCAGGCGAGCCCCGCCACGGCATAAAAGTGCGGCGCGCGCGTCTCCGGCAGGCCGTAATCGGCAAGGCCGATGCGTCTCTCGCGCTGCTTGCCGGCGATTTCCTCGGCGATCAGCGGCGACGCCGCAATCTCGCGGATGCGGTCGGCGAGGCGTTCGAGCTGGGCGCGCATGGCGCCGCCATTGTCGACGTCATGGCTCGGGATGTAGTCGCGGAAGATCGCGTCATGGCGCGCCTCTTCCTTCAGCATGTCGAACAGGACGAAGCCGGTCAGCGGGCTGATCGAGAAGGTGACGTGCAACGTCGCTCCGTCCTCGGCCAGCGCATCGTGATACTGGCCGCGCGGCAAGTAGAGCACGTCGCCGGGCTTCATCCGGATCTGCCACATCAGCTCGCCGCGCTGGCGCATCAGATATGCCGCGCCCGCATCGCCGGGCCCGACATGGCTGATCGGGCGGTCCTCGCGGCCGGTCCAGATATTCCAGGTCTTCTCGCCTTCGACCTGCACAACGAAGACGTCGTGAATGTCGTAATGGCTCTGGAAGGCCTGCACGCCCTTGAAGCTGCAATAGACATTGGCCGCGATTGCCGCCTGGGTCCGTTCCTGGATCGCCTTGGCGGCGCGGCGCACGCCGGGGCTGACTTCGTGGATCCGGTTGGCGACCAGTGTCGCACCGACGCCGACGAGCGCCTTCACCCGCGCCGGGTCCGCCCGGTTGATCGTGTGGCCCTCCAGCGTCTCGACCGGCGTACAGAAACTCTCCGGCGGGGCGGGGTGGTTGTTGAACGCGATCCGCAGCGACTGGTCGGTCCAGAACGGCGTCTGCTCCAGCGCGTCATTGAAGCTGTTCCAGTTCAGAATGCCGGACACATCCGCATCCGGCCGCTGAATGTGCAGCGGCTTCCTGCCGTAGTAATCGGCGAAGAACTCGGCCTCGCTGAAGGGCGCGATGAGGTCGGCAAACGTGGTCATGGGCGAAGGCTTACCACGCCCCGGGCGGGCGGCAAGCGCGGCCCGATGCCGCCCCAGGGTGCCTCGTAGGAAAACTGTAACGCTCCCCGCGCTATCCTCGTTGGATGGAAACGCTTCTGCATGACGACCCGGCCCCGGTCTTCGACCGCGATCACCTGGCGCAATACACCTCCGGCGATGCCGCTTTGGAGGCGGAGTTGTTCGGGCTGCTAAAGGAGCAGGCCGAGCGCTGCCTCGATGCGATGCAGGCCGCCACGGACGCCAATGCCTGGCGCGCCGCGGCGCATACGCTGAAAGGGGCGTCGCGCGGCGTGGGCGCATTCGAACTGGCCGAGGCGTGCCAGCGCGCCGAGGACGCGACGCAGGCCAGCTGGCCCATGGCGGTCGCCGACCTTCGCGCGGCGTCGGACCGCGCCTTTGCCGAGATGGACCGGGTCTTGGGCTGAAGCTTAGGCCCGCGTCCGGTCCCACACCTCGAATTCGTACTGGATCGAACGTTCGACCAGTTCGCGCCACACCGGTTCGGCGATCGAGACGGGCAGGCCGGCCTTTTCCGCTTCCGCCTTGACCTTGGTCAGCACGTCATTGACGCGCCAGTCGTCGCGCACGGTATCGCGCCCCGGCTTGATCCGCGCTGCCGCTTCCATGTAGCGCGCCCGCTCTGCGATCAGGGCAACCAGCTGGCGGTCGAGCGTATCGACCCCGTCACGGACCTCGGCCATGGTCTGGCAGTCTTCGGGCGCTACGGGCATGTCGGTTCGATCTCCGGCAAGGTGACTCGGGTGACGTCTTATAGGCGCGCCGGGCGGCTTCGCCCAAGGACGAGCTGCCGCACCCTGCGTCTCCTTGGGATTGGCGGGGCGGGGGCCTAGACTGTTCCCGAAGCGATTCACGGGAGAGACGGGCATGACGGCACCGGTGACGATCTATGGCGACTCCCGCAGCGGCAATTGCTGGAAGGTCCGCTGGGTCGCCGAGCGGCTCGGTGTGGCCTTCGACTGGCGCGAGGTCGACGTGACGTCGGGCTTCACGCGGACGGAGGAGTATCTCTCGATCAACCCGGCCGGCCAGGTGCCCTGCCTGGTTCGCGATGACGGGCGCATCCTGGCCCAGTCGGCGGCGATCATGCTCTATCTGGCGGAAGGCTCCGACCTGATCCCGGACGATGCGTTCGACCGGGCCAAGATGATGGAATGGCTGTTCTGGGAACAGTACAGCCACGAACCGGCCATCGCCGTGCGCCGCTTCCAGAAAGCCTTCCTGAACAAGCGCGAAGACGAGATCGACCCCTTCCTGATGAACAAGGGCCGCCGGGCCCTCGGCGTGATGGAGCTGAGGCTGATGGCGCGCGACTATTTCGTCACCGAGCAGCTGACGCTCGCGGACATCGCGCTCTACGCCTACACGCATGTGGCCGGCGAAGGCGGGTTCGATCTCGACGACTTCCCGGCGGTGCGGTCCTGGCTGCACCGGGTGGAGCGGGATCTGGCCACGGGTTGAAACCATCGCGCCGGGACGTAGGTGAAAGACCATGCCTGCCCGGATCGACATACCGACCTTCGGCCTTCCCCGCCCCGGACTCAAATATGTGAAACGCCCCTGCGCCTTCGGGATCGCCGCGCGGCCCGATGGCCAGGTCCTGTGCGTGAACGTGACCCGGGCCGGGCAGTCCTGGACCGATCTGCCGGGCGGCAAGATCGAGACAGGCGAAAGCGAAACCGGTGCCCTGATCCGCGAATTCGAGGAAGAAACCGGGCGCGCCTGCCGGCCGGTCCGCCTCCTGGTCCGGACCAGGCAGTATCTCGTGACGGCAATGGGCAAGCCGCGCCTCAATCATTCCGCCTATTACGAGGTGGAGGAGACCGGCCGGGCGGACCGGGACCTCGAGCCTGACCACGAACCGGTCTGGCTTACGCCGGACGACGCCATCGTCGAACTGCGCGACGAGGCAGCGGCCCTGGCCGTCATGCTGTGGATGCGCGCGGACTGACGCTCATCCGTTCAACCATCGCAAATTTTTCCAAATTCGGCGTGCGCGTGTCTGGTTTCGCTTGGCGAGCCTTCCTGCCCTCCCTTAGGTTGTCAGCCGGACACACGGGGGAGATTCCATGAAGGCGGTCTGGATGGCATTCGCAGCGGCGGCGCTGACCGCGGCATCCGCGTCAGCTGAGGGCGTGATCGAGTTGCGGTTGCAGCCGGGCGGCTTCGGTTCCGACGCCGAGGTCCGCGATCACATTCTGACGACGCTGCGCGGTGCCGAGGCCGAGATCCGCTTCGTCGATGCGGCCAACGGCATAGTCCGGCTTGACGGCGGCGAGGCAGCGGCCCGCACCTTGCGCGCCGATCCCGTCTTCGTTTCCGTTCGTTTCGACGGCGAGGACGACCGGCATACCCGTCTGTTTTCCGTCCTTTTGGCCGAGGACGGCATGCAGGTGGGCGTCGAGCCTGAAGGGCGCGGCGACCGGATCGAGGATGCGCCCATGGGATGGCCGGGCGAGTTCGTTCAGGTCATCGCCCGCGACGCATCCGGCGCTGCGATCGCCGAAGGTTATGTCCGCGACCACCGCTTCGTCCGCTACGAAGGCTGGAACGAGGACGGCTCGCATCAGACCGGCTCGAACTATTCCGATGTCGACGAAACCCAGCCGCTGGACATCTGGCTGGAACTGCCCGCCGAGACCGCGCAGATCGAGGTGATCGCGCCTGCGCGCCCCTCCGAAAATCTGCCTGAACGCACGCTCGGCATGGCGACGATCACGTCGGGAGAGGCGCAATGATCCGCGCGCTGCTGGCCGCCGGTGTGGCCCTGCTGGGCGCGGCGTCGGCCTCCGCGCAGACCCTCGTACCGATCCACCTGACGGGCGATCCGGACACGCGGATCAATTACGTCATCTTGGCCGACGGTTTCACGGCTGGGGAGATGGATGCCTTCCGGACGGCCGCGGACGGATTTCGCGACTTCCTGCTCGGCGGAGCGCCCTATGTCCGCTACGCCGACCACTTCAACGTCTACCGGCTGGAAATCGCTTCGAACGAAAGCGGCGTCAGCCGGCCTGGCGCACCGGTGGATACGGCACTCGGTTCCGAGCTTGGCTGCTTCAACATCGACCGGCTCTTGTGCGCGGACAATGCCCGCGCGAACGCGGCGCTACAGGCCGCCGATCCGACCATCAGCTTTCATATTCGTCTGATCGTCGCGAACACGCAGGATTATGGCGGCGGTGGCGGCTTCTACGCGACCACAACACTCAATCAGTTCGCCCCGTCAGTGTTCCAGCACGAGATCGGACACTCCTTCGCGAACCTCAACGACGAGTATGTCGACAACAATATCTGCGCCCGGCAACCCGGTCTTTATGGCCCTCCGGGCGAAATCAACACGACCGCGCAATCGACGCGCGAAGCCTCGCCCTGGGCGGTATGGATCGATGCGTCAACGCCGGTCCCGACAACCGGCGCGGCCGATGCACTGCCCGGCATGTATGAGGGTGGTCACTACTGCCCCACCGGGGTCTGGCGGCCGACCTTCAACTCGCTGATGAACTCGCTCAACCGGCCGATGGAGCAGATCAATACCGAGCAGTTCGTGCGCGTCTTCAACCGCACCGCTCCCGGCATTGACGGGGCCAATCCGGCACCGGGTGCCGTCAGCATGACCCGCAATGGCCGAATCCGCTTCAGCGTCATCCCGAAGACGATCGACGATCAGGCCTATGCGGTGACCTGGCGGGTCGATGGCAATGTCGTTCAGGCACCTGGCGGGGCCGGGGACGGCATAGGCTTTGCCGCTGACGGCTCGCGCTACACCTTCCACGGCGTCAACTTCGCGCCCGGCACCTATCAGGTGACGGCAACGGTGCGCGACGTGACCGAGCTGGTGAGAAACGATCCGGATTCCGACCTGACCCATGAAACCAGCTGGACGGTGACGGTCGAGGACCGCGACACGCCCCCGGCCGTGCTGTCGGGTGCGGTTCTGCCCTTCGCACGCTCCGTCACCACGAGCACCGCAGCGACCGCCTTCGCCACCTTCGTCAATTCCGGCGGCGTCGAAGCGACGAACTGCACGATATCCCTGCAGCAGCCCGACGGTTCGGCATCGCCCGCAAGCTTCAGCTACCAGGCGACCAATCCGGCGACGAATATCCCCGTCGGCGGCATGAATCCGGTCTTCGTCATCCCGGCCGGCGGCCTCGCGACCTTCGTCTTTTCGGTGGATTTCGCGGCGGCGACCGACAGTGCCGAAGTCTTTGCCGTCGCCGATTGCGACAATACCGACCCCGCCCCGCGCGGATCAGGCGTCAATTCGATGATCGTGTCATCCTCTGCCGCCGCGCAGCCGGACCTGGTTTCGATCGCAGCGACCCTGACCACACCGGGTGTGGCCGACATGCCCTCGAATGGCGCGCGTACGGTCGTTGCGCTGTCGGCGATCAATATCGGGGCGGCAGGCGATGTCACGCTGCGCGCTGATCTGGGCGCCGGCAATGTCCCGGTCGAGGTCGAGATGTGCGAGACCGATCCCGCGACCAGCACCTGTCTCGGACCGCGCGCACCGTTCGTGACGGTCAATTTTGCTCAGAACCAGACGCGAACCTTTGCCGTCTTCCTGCGCGCCCACGGCCCGGTCCAGTTCGCACCCGAACGCTTCCGGACCTTCTTCGTCTTCGAGGATGCGGGGCGTGTCCGGCGCGGCGGGACGAATGTCGCGGTCAGAACGGTGCAATAAATCTGTAATAATTACCTCGAAGGTAGCCTGATCACGGAATGTGGAGGCGGCAGTATTGACCCGTCCGTTCTGGTAAAGTTCAATTGCTCTCAACAAGGGGTTGAAGGGAATTGAATGATCATGCGTATTGCACTGTCAGCGATCGCGGCAAGTCTGTGTTTTTCCGCACCATCTTTCAGCCAGGTCAACATTTCAGGGTCTTTGCTGCCGTCTTCTCGGTCTGTCGCCGTCGGTGAAGCAGCAACGGCCTTCGCAGCCATAACCAATGCCAACAATTCCACTGCGACGGCGACGAGTTGTCGTCCCGAATGCTTCAACTGTGGACCGGGCGGCGTTGACGCGGTCTTCAGCTACCAGACGACTTCAGCCGTCAACGTCCTGACCGGAACGCCGAACACGCCGGCGGACATCGCCCCCGGTTCAACCCAGAATTATGTATTCAGCCTGACTCCGAACTCCATTTTCACGGAGCAAGCCGCAGTGATCGATTTCACCTGTGACGGCGGTCAGACCCGGGCGGCCTACCGACCTGAACTGACAGACTTCATATTGTCGGCCGGCCCCAACGAACCGGACATCCTGCCGATCGCGTCAACGCTGTCGCTTGACGGCGTGGCGCGCGTATCGACCCCGACCGGTTTCATCCCCTTCTCGGTTGCTGCGATCAATATCGGTGCAGGCAATCCGGGGCCCGACGGACCGGACACGGCGTTCGCGGGGGGCAATGAAGCGACGATCACTGTCACCCCGGAACACGGCGGGCTCGAACTGCCGCTTCGTTACGATATCTGCGAAGCAAACAATCTGGCCGTCTGCATCGGTGCCCGCAGCACCAGCGTGACCACCCAGATCGGGGATTCGCCATCCTATTTCGTGGTGCGTGCGCTTGGTGAGGGAGCCGGAGTTCCCTTCTACCCGGATATCGTCCGTGTGACTCTCAACTTTACCGATGCCGGGGGTGTGCTCCGCGGCCGCACAAGTGTGGCGGCCGTTGTCACCGGGCCGACGCCGGGGCAGGACGATACCAACCCCGAAGGCATCTGGTTCTTCGATATTTCCGGGGGCACGTCGACGGCTTTCGGCGAGATCGGCGATGGCATTCTCGTGATCGATGAAGCCGGCGGATACACGGCCTATGGCAATTTCGCGACACTGGGGCAGAACGATGGGCAGTACGGTCTCTATGGCGAAGTGAGCACGCCCGATCCGGGTTCCTTCAGCGGGATCGCTTTCGAACTCAACGACAACAATCCGGCCGTCCAGCACGACTTCGCGGGTACTTGGCAGCACAACACCTTCGTCCGCGGAAATGTCTCTCCTGTGGCCAGCGACAATCCGGACGTGTCCGGACCGTCGCTCATCGCCGGCCAGCCTCGGCGTCTTCGCGCCGTCTACTCCACACTCACCGATCGCCCGGTCTCCTTGCCGGGTCTGGCCGGCAGTTACGATCTGGTCGATGAGGAGAATGGCGCGCTGGCCGATATCGGCGACATCACGATCTCGTCTCTGGGACAGATGACTGGCACGGTGAGCGATCCGGGTGGAAACACCTGCGATGCCAGCGGTGCCATCGTTCACGTCAACCAGAACGAAAACATCTTCTTTGTGAACCTTCAGCTGACCGGCCCTTGCCAGTTTGCCGCCGGCTATGGTGGGCACGCCGCACAACTGGATGACGCGGAGAACGGGTTCACCAATGCGATCGCGATGATCTTCGGCAATGAGAACGCCATCGTTCAGGTTGCCCTCGTCCCGGACGCGCAATTCCCGCAATAACCGATCCCTGAAGGGCCGGGCAGCACGTGTGCCGGCCCTTCATTAACCCTTGCGGTTGCGCCGGGCCCCGGCGATAAAGGTCGCCTGCCGGGGGGACTGGAAGCATGTTGAAATTGGCGTTGGCGGCCGTTGCCGCACTGATGTCGTGCGCAACCGTTCATGCGCAAGTGCGCTTGAATACGGCCGTCCTCCCGGGGTCGCGCTCGGTTCAGACCGGCGAGGCCGCAACGGCCTTCTTGAGCGTGATCAATGGCGCGGCGAGCGTGCCCGTATCGAACTGCCGGCTTGAAATGGCAGGCATCGATGGCGTCGATTTCGATTACTGGGAAACAGATGCTGCCAACCGCCCGGTTGGTGATGCCAACCCGCAATTCTCGCTGGCCGTGAGAGAGGCGAGGAGCTTTGTGTTTTCGCTCTCTTCTGCTGGTGCGGTCAGCCCGAGGGTGACATTCCCAGTCGTCGTCTGCGACGAAGGCAGCAGTGCCCGACTGGAAGGGCTCAACAGCTTCGAGTTTTCCGCCTCGACCCAGGCACCGCCGGACATCATCCCGATCGCCGCCGCAATCAGCGGTGATGGTGTCGTTCGCGTGGCCCAGTATGAGGGGCGTCAGGCGTTTTCTCTGGCCGCGGTGAATGTCGGCGGCGTCGATCCGTTTCCCGGCCCTCCGAATGCCGCCCGGATGACCGTCAGACCGACCTTCACGCGTCTGCCTCTACCCGCCGATCTGTTGATTTGTCAGACGAATTCGGACGGGGTCTGCCTTGCCGAACTGGCACAGGAGGTGACGGTCGCGATCGGAACCGAGCCTGTCTTTTTCAAGGTCATCGCCGATGTTCAGGACTTCTCCGGCATCCCCTTCTTTCCAGACATCGCACGCATCGGCGTCGAATTCTTTGACCGGAACGGTGTACGACGCGGATCCACATCGCTGGCGGCCGTTTCCCCGGCAACGCCATGGCAGGATTGGACGGGGACGAATTGGTGGAACCGCGCGGACGGGCCGGGCAACAGCCCCGGCGGTGTCTGGAATGCTTGGTATGAGCCGTCCGATAGTCCGGCCTATGCGGGCGTTCTCGGGGTCATTCGGGAAGGCGCGGGAGGCTCGCGTCACACCGCCGGGCTGGTTTTCGGACTTGAGCATCGCCAGCTGAGCGACGGGACTGCGCTCGCTCTGGGGGCTTTCTTCGAGATTGCGGCGCCGGCGATCAGCAGTCAGCCAAGGACGTTCGCGTTCGATTGGACACCGCCGGCTGATCATCCGCTCGTGACCGGCGAATACCGCTCACACACCTACATCTCGGGCACGATCGACCATCGGGACGGAACCACGACGCGTTTCCGGGCTGTCTTCGACCCGATCAATCAGGCCATCTACGACGCGCACCAGCAACCCGGGAAATTTCAGATCATCCAGCCCGAAACGGGCGCGGTGATTGGCAGCTGGCAGCAGACCTGGGACTTCAACGCACAATTTGATGTCACGCTCGCCCTGCCGGGGGTCCCGCAGGCGATGCGAACGCGGCATGGCAGTAATCACTATGACAGCCAGGTCGGACAGGTGCGGATGTACAGCCGCGGCCCCAACGATCCGAATCCGTTCCATTTCTCGGTCGCGCGCGCGTATCTGCTAGGCAGTTTCGAGCAGGAGGTTCTGGTTCGGAATTTCGGCCGACCCGGAAACCCGGTGTTCGGCTACGCCCTGATGCAAAGGCATCACTTCCACTCGTCGTCACTGTACGAATACCACTACTTCCCGATCCGGCCAGTCCAGTAGCAGCGGGCGCCTACCGCGCCAGCTCCTTCATCGCCGCGTCGACGCCCTCCAGCGTCAGCGGGAACATGCGGTGGGCGCCGATGATCTCCTGGACCAGCCGCACCGAATAGGTGTGGTCCCACCATTTCTTCGGCTCGGGATTGATCCAGACGAGGTCCGGCCAGGTCTCGACGAGGCGGTTGAGCCAGACCGCGCCAGCCTCCTCGTTCCAGCCTTCCACAGACCCGCCGGGATGGGTGATCTCGTAGGGTGCCATCGCGGCATCCCCGACGATGATCACCTTCCAGTCGCGCGGATATTTGTGGATCAGATCCATTGTCGGCACGGTCTCGGCGCGCCGGCGCAGATTTGACCGCCACACGCCCTCATAGGGGCAGTTGTGGAAGTAGAAATACTCGAGATTCTTGAACGTGCCGCGCGCCGCGGAGAACAGCTCCTCGCAGGTCCGCACATGCGGGTCCATCGATCCGCCGACATCGAACAGGCACATGACCTTGATCGCGTTGCGCCGCTCCGGGCGCATGCGCACATCAAGCCAGCCCTGCCGCGCCGTGGCGTCGATCGTGCCGCCGAGATCGAGTTCTTCCTGCGCGCTGTCGCGGGCGAATTTTCTGAGCCGCCGCAGCGCAACTTTCAGATTGCGCGTGCCGAGTTCGCGCTCGCCGTCGAGATCCTTGTAGCGCCGCTTCTCCCAGACCTTCGCCGCCTTCTTGTGGCGCGACTGGCCGCCAATGCGCACGCCGGAGGGGTTGTAGCCGGAATGCCCGTAGGGCGAAGTGCCGCCCGTGCCGATCCATTTCGACCCGCCCTCGTGGCGCTTCTCCTGTTCCTCGAGCCGCTTCTTCAGCGTCTCCATCAATTCCTCGAACGGCAGGGCCTCGATCGCGGCGCGCTCCTCCTCTGACAGAAGGCGCTCCATCATCGCCTGCAGCCACTCGTCCGGGATTTCCTTTTCCTCGAACAGTGCGCCAAGCGTCTCGACGCCCTTGAAGACATGGCCGAAGACGGCGTCGAACTTGTCGAAATTCTTCTCGTCCTTGATCAGGACGGCCCGGCTGATCGAGTAGAAATGATCGATGTCGGGATCGACTGCGCCCTTCTCCAGTGCCTCGAGCAGGGTCAGGTATTCCCGCGTTGTGACGGGAATCTTGGCGGCGCGAAGCTCGGAAAAGAAGCGGTGCAGCATGGGGGTGAACGTAGCGTCACGCCGCCCGCAATCAATCCTTCGGTTCGGGCGGCGATTGGGGCACGTCTTCGTCAGACGATGCGTCCGGTTCTGCTGTTTCGCCTGCATCCCGGGGTCGCAACTCGATGTTGAAGTTTCCTTCTGCGTCCAATGACAGGCGGCTTATCGCATCGGTCTCGTTGCGGACGATCGCGCCGGCCGCGTCGACGAAGGCGTCGGGGTCGGGCCGGTCGGTAAACTGGGGGAAGATGAGCATGTCGTCCGGTCGGTCTAGAACCAGATGCCATTCGCGCCGGGCGACGCCATCTTCGCTGGTCAGGGACAGCGGCGGAATCGCCCGAACCGTATAGGCGTCGCTCCGGATCTGACGTGCCACGAAACGAAGCGGATTGCCTTGCTCGTCTAGTTCAGCGAGAGCAATGCCACCGCCCGAAAAGTCCACCGGCCCGAGATAGCATTGCAAAGGGGAAGCCGGTCCGGGCGCGACTTCATCGGAAATGAGAGTTGTCAGCAGGACCGCGGAGGCTTCTTCCAGCCCGCCATCGCTCGGCGGGACGCGGTCGGTTACCCCCGACAGGGCGTCACATCGCGCGATATGCGAAACCATGTCCCCGGCACCCTCGAAGGCGATCCGGGCAAATGCGTTGATGTCTTCCTCTGTCAGTGATCCGGCGTGCGTGAAACGGAGTTTCAGCGACCAGTTTCCAATCTGCGTGGTGAAGGTGCTGGTGGTCCGGTCAGACAAGCCGAAATGCCCGTAGAGGACGGTCACGCCGCCTACATCCATCTCGCCGACGGAAAGCTCCCGCATGTTAGGAAAGGCGATCCGCATCGACCCGGTAGCATGTTCAAAGCCTTCGGCATTGGTGAGATCGCCAAGTCGAAACATGTGAAGAGTGATGATCGGACGCGGACCAGGCCAGAGATAGCTGCACGACACGTCATGTCCGCCCGCCTCATAGATCTGGAATTCTTGAAATCGGGCTTGGCCCAGCGTGTCGGGGCAAAGAAAGTTGCTGAACCGATGCCGAAGCCCTTCGGTTTCAACACGCCAGTATCTCAGGTCATCGGCACCGGCCATCAGGGCATTGCGGCGCTGGGCAATATCCATCATTTCGTTGGGCGTCAGTCCCACATGCTCGCCGGCACGAAGCTGGTAGGAGTAAAGCTGCGCGAGCGTGCTTTCGCTGCCGGGGAAGTTCGCGTTCACGATTTCCTCGGCTTCGCTGGCTTGGTTCCAGACTTCCTGCCAATCCTCCTGCTCGCTGTTGATATAGGCGAGCAGGCTTAGGGCATGAACCCGTTCCTCGGCAGTGTCAGCCAGCATTTCCGCTGCAAGAGCGCGGACTTCGGCGCCATCCAGTTGATCCGAGCGCGCAAGGTTCTGCGCGGCTTCGAACTCCGCTTCGAAATCCTCGCTGACCTGAGCCGAAACAGGCGTGGTCACCAGACAAGCCAGTCCTGCACCGGCCAGAATAACTTGGAACATGCGCAATCTCCCCGCTCTCAGCGTGCAGCTTAAGCGCGCATCGGCCGGGCTCAAACGGAAAACGGGCGCCGCCGTCTCCGGCAGCGCCCGCTTCTCGTGCGCGAACATGTGCTGACGGTCTAGCCGTCCACGCGCTCCAGCGCCGGAACCACGACCTTCTTGCGGGCGTCGAACCGTTCGCCCAGCTTTTCGGCCTCTTCCTTGGAAAATTCCTTGCGGCCGAGGTCGAAGAATTCCTCTTCTTCCTCGTCCATGTGGTGCTCGATCAACTCGCACATGGTCGCGAACTTCTGGCCCCATTCTTCGGTGTCCTTGGCCATCGTATCGAGCTCTTCCAGCATGGAATTGACCATGTGGTGCTCGTTCTTGGCCTCAAGGGATTCGTCGCGCTCACCCTTGGTTTCAAGCTTGGTGTAGAAGGTCGCTTCCTCGATCTTGTGGTGGCTCCACAGGTCGAGCTTGAACGCCTCGAACAAGTCCTCGCGCGTCTTTTCGGCGCGGTCGGTCGTGTCCTTGATCTGCTGCATCAGGTCGCGGGCCTTGTCGTGGTCCTGTTTGATGCGCGTGAAGATGTCGGTCATTGCGGGCTCCTCGTGTTTCGGGGATTCCCGATATGAACGCCGTTCAGGGCAACCGGTTCCGCAAAAGAAACGGGGGCCGCACGACCGCCCGGAGGGTTCGGAGCGTGCGGCCCCCGTCAGACAGCCCTTCAGGGGGATGAGGGGTCGAGGGACATCGAAGGGCTGGTATTCAAGGTCAGATCATTCACACGCCCTGCAGCGGGTACTTCAGATGCGAGCGGCGCAACTTGCGGCGCACCCGGTTGCGCGCGGCCGTGATCAGCTCTTCCTTCACCGCCAGCTTTTCCTTCTTCAGCCGGGTGAGGGTGAGCGTGTCCGGCGCGGGGCGGGCCTGTTCGGTTTCCACCGCCGCGTCGAGCGCGGCATGCCGGCGGCGCAGGGAGAGAAATCGGTTCAGCATTTGATCGGCGTCCTTTCAGTTGGGAGGGCCTTGTTTTTGTGTTTGGCCTCAATCGACGAGACCGATATGGGGCCTGGCTTGAATTCGGTCCAATCGAATTATATTGGAAGATAGTTCGGATAATTGGATCATAACGCCCATGCCCCAGCCGACCCTGAAACAACTCGAAGCCTTCATCGCGATTGCCGATACCGGCCTGTTCCGCCTCGCATCGGAAAAGCTGAATCTGAGCCAGCCGGCCCTGTCCGAGCAGATCGCCCAGCTGGAACACCGGCTCGGTGCGCGCCTGCTCGACCGCGACCGGCGCGGTGCCCGGCTGACACCGGTGGGGGCGCAGGTGGCGGAGCGCGCCCGCCGCATCCTCGCCGATGTCCGCGGTCTCGACGCCATCGTGCGCTCCGCGGCGGGCAACCTTGGCGGACTGATCCGTCTGGGGGCGTTGCCGACGCTGGGGCCCTATCTCATGCCGCACGTCGTGCCCGTCCTGCACAAGCGCTATCCGGACCTGCGCCTCTATGTCCGCGAAGGCGCGGGTGAGGCGCTGGAGGAGGGCGTGCGCTCGGGCCAGTACGATGTTGCGCTCTCGGTCCGGCCCTACCGGCCAGAAGGGCTCAGCGTCCTGCCCCTGGTCGAGGAGCGCCTGTTTCTCGGCGTGCCGCGCGACGACCCGGCGTCGGGGCAGGGCGCGATCGGGCCGGATGCCCTGGCGGGCCGGGACGTGCTGACGCTGGAGCACGGCCATCGCCTGTCAGAGCTGGTGCGGACCTTCGCGCGAGATGCCGGCGCCCGGCTTCTGGAGGACTATCAGGGCACCTCGCTCGACGGCCTGCGGCAGATGGTCGGCATGGGGGTGGGGGTGTCGCTCTTCCCGGCGCTCTATGTGCGCTCGGAAATTCCCAACGACCGCGCCGTCGCCGCCCTGCCGCTCGACAGTGCAGAGGCCCGCCGGCAGATCGTGCTGATCTGGCGAGAGGGAAATCCGCGCGAGGCCGATTTCCGCGAACTCGCTGGCATCATCCGCGACCGGGCGGAAACGCTGCTGAAGGATCTGGGCTGAGGGTCAGTCCGCGCTGCGTGTCCTGCACTCGCGGCCATAGGCGACGGCGTAGGGTTCGCCGAAACAGTTCAGCAGGCCTGTCAGCACATCGCGGTTCGTATAGGGGCCGCCGGGCAGATCATCGCGCGCCTCTTCCAGCGTTTCCCGGTCGCCTTCGATGAAGGCGATCGTGCCCCCGGCATAGGTATTCCACATGCGCGCGGGCAGGGTATCGACGTCGTGTGTCCGGAAGCTGAGCCGGAACTGGGCCAGGGCTCGCTCATTCTCGCCCGCCAGGGCAAACATCTGTCCGGCATGCCAGTGCGCCAGATAGGCGTGCCCCAGCGTCTCGCCGTGACGCGCGATGTAGTCGAGGATCAGTTCGGCCGCGGCGACCATGCAGGCCCCGTCATTCCGGCCGGCGATCATGCGCCAACCGCCCTCCATGTCCTGATCGAAGGCGTCCTCATCGAGCTGCAGGAGCGCTTCGGCCTCGTTCCGGCTGTGGAAACAGGCCGGGGCAGGGGGATCCTGAGCGATCAGGGCGAGGACGAAACCGAGCACCTTAGACCGCTCCGGGCCCAGCACCCGGCCCGCCGCCGCGGCGGGCCATGAAGGCCAGTTTCTCGAACAGCATCACGTCCTGCTCGTTCTTGAGCAGCGCGCCATGGAGCGGCGGGATCAACTTGCGCGGATCGCGCTCGGCGAGCACCGCCGGATCGATGTCTTCCACGACGAGGAGTTTCAGCCAGTCGAGCAATTCGCTGGTCGAGGGCTTCTTCTTCACGCCCGGCACGGCGCGGATCTCGTAGAACAGCTTCAGCGCCTCGGCGAGCAGGCGGCGTTTCAGCTTCGGGAAGTGCACTTCGACGATGGCGCGCATCGTCTCCTCGTCCGGGAAGGCGATGTAGTGGAAGAAACAGCGGCGCAGGAAGGCGTCCGGCAATTCCTTCTCATTGTTCGAGGTGATGATGACGATCGGCCGCTGCTTTGCGGAAATGGTCTCGCCCGTCTCGTAGACGTGGAATTCCATCCGGTCGATTTCGTGCAGAAGGTCGTTCGGAAATTCGATATCGGCCTTGTCGATCTCGTCGATCAGGAGGACCGGGCGTTCGGCCGCGGCGAACGCCTCCCACAGCTTGCCCTTGCGGATGTAGTTGGAGATGTCGTGCACCCGGTCGTCGCCCAGCTGGCTGTCGCGCAGCCGCGCCACCGCGTCGTACTCGTAAAGGCCCTGGTGGGCCTTGGTCGTCGACTTGATATGCCATTCCAGCATCGGGGCGCCGAGCGAGGCCGCGACCTGACGCGCCAGCTCGGTCTTGCCGGTGCCTGGCTCGCCCTTCACCAGCAGCGGGCGTTCCAGCGCGATCGCGGCATTCACCGCGGCCTGAAGCTCATTGTCGGCTACGTATTTGTCGGTGCCTTCGAAACGCATCCGCACCCTCCCTTTGCTGCGATGCAGAATAGGGCGCTTCGGGGCGGGGTAAAGCCGCCCGCGTGCTTCTCATTCTCTGACGTTTTCCCGGACGGCGAAGCCGATCCGGGATCCAGAGCTATCAAATCGTTTGGACCCCGGTCTTCGCTGCGCGAAACCGGGGAGCGTCATGAATGGCAGTACCCTTGGGTTACCGCGTCAGCGGGCCTCGAAGGGCGAGGGTTTGACCTCAGGCCGCCTTCTCTGCCTTCACGCCATTCACCGAGTGCGCTTAGCGAGTCACGACCTTTTGATGCCGCGAATGATCTGGTGGGCCCTAACATTCGCGACGATCGGCCTTCACGATGTCTCGGTGGAACACGTCTCGCCGAGGTGACGAAGCCAGTTTGAACGGAGTACGGAGATGACCATGCGGACCAAGCTTTCATTGGCGATCAGTCTCGCGTCGGCGTTGACGATATCGGACGCGGCAATGGGCGATGACGCAAACGCGGCCGCCGAGGACGCCCGGTATGATTTCATGTTGGGCGTCTGGGAACTTGAAGCCGCGACAATGCAGCCCGACCAGTCCCTGATGCCTGGTACAGGCGTCATGACCGTGTACCCGGTCCATGAGGGGCAGTCGCTTCAAGCCGATATGCAGGTCGAGTTCGAGGACGGCACCGGTTTCATTGGAACGACCATGCGGACCTATGACTACGCGAACGGAAACTGGGCCGTGTCATGGATTCCGGCCGGCGCGCAGGCCGCTGCGGGCGCCGTGGCCAACTGGCAGGACGACCGCATGGTGGAAATCTGGCCAGCGGGCGAAGACCGGATGGGCGCGTTCGAAAACACGTTGACCGTTTCGGAAATCACCGAAGATCGCTTCGTCGTTTCCGCGGACCGGCACTACGTCAACGGCCCAACGATCGAGGGGGTCTGGCGCTACGTCGCGACGCGGCGCAGCGACGATGAAATGGCGCACTGACGCCAGACCGGAATCGACAGGGCCGTCAGGCCGCCTTCTTTGCCTTCACCCGTTCGGCGAGGGCGCTGGCGACATCGGCCATGATCGCCGTCCAGTTGGCGAAGCCTTCCGAGGTGAACAGGCGCGAGGTCGGATACCACGGGCTCCTGCCCGACCCGAGCAGCGTCCAGTTGCGGTGCTGACCGGCGATGATCCAGCCTTCGCCGCCGACCGCGCAGGCGAGGTTCAGCGAGGCATTCATCGGCCCGATCGTCAGGTCGAGCGCCTTCCCCAGCGCCGCGATCCGGTCGAGATCCTGTTTCAGGTCGAGATCGGGCGGCGTGTGAATGGTGACGCCGAATTCGCGTTCGGCGAAGGCGATATCCTCCGCCGTGTCGCCATACTGGAGATTGATGAAGACTGCGCCCGGTGTGGTCAGGACGGGCTTCCAGCGCTCGAAGGCCGAGAAGTATTTTGTCCGCTTCGCGGTCATCTTCAGCGACTTCCAGAGAAGGCCGACCTTCGGCCCCGGTCCGAGTGTCGCCAGCCAGTCCTGCCAGTGCTTCACCTCATTCGGGTCGGCGGTGAGGATCGCTTTCCGGTCGGGGAAAGCATCCGCCGTCTTGCGGAAACAACGCAGCGGATTGCCGACCGGCGTCCAGTAATCCAGCTTCGGGAAGCCCTTGATCGCCTCGGGCGCCACGCGCCAGTCGCGGCCTTCCAGCCGCGCCGAGGCGTGCGGCCGCACCACGATGTCCGGGAAGGAGCGCTGGATCAGCGGCACCAGCCGCTTCTCGCAGGCCAGGCGCACCTCGCCCTCCGGCCCGACCGCCTCGATCACGTCGGGCAGGGTGTTGAGGAACATGACCTCGTCGCCGAGACCCTGTTCGCCGACCAGCAGAAGGCGCTTGCCGCGAATGGCTTCGGGGTCTTTCCCGTCCCAGCGCTTCTCGTCGAAGGTGAAGAGCGTCGCGTCGGGGTAATCCGGGTCGAGACGGACCTGGTATTGCTCCCAGCCTTCTTCGACCCGGCCTGCGCCCAGCAGGGACAGGGCATAGCCGTGGCGCATCGCCATCTCGTCGCTGCGCGAACCCGGATTTTTCAGCGCGGTTTCGAACGCCGCGATGCTGTCCTCGGTCTGGCCGCACAGTTCGTGCGCGAAGGCGATATTGTTCCAGGCGCGGGCGAATTGCGGATCCAGGCGCAGCGCCTCGGAATAGAAGGTGATCGCCTGCACCGGATCGCCGGATTCCAGCAGGATCGTGCCGAGCGCATTCCACAGATCGGCATGTTCCGGCTTGCCGTAGATGCCGGTGCGGACCACTTCGATCGCGTCGTCGAACCGGCCCTGATCGCGCAGGACGCCGCCGAGATTGACGAGACCGCCGGGATCGTCCGGTGCGCGCTGGCAGTAGATGCGCAGGAATTTCTCCGCCGCCGGCAGCATGTCCAGCTTCCATGCCGCCATCGCCATCGACTGGTAGATGTCGGGGTTGTCCGGGTTCAGCTTCCAGGCGCGTTCGAAGAAATCGAGCGCCATCGAGAGACGGCCCATCTTCTCCATCGCCACACCCATGATGTGGTTGGCGATGGCCGCGTCCGGGTTCTTCTGCAGGATGTCGAGCGCGATCAGCGCGCCCTTGGGAGCCTGGTCCTCGTTACACAGCTTGATGGCATGCTGCATCTTCGCGGTCAGCTTGCGCAGCGCGGTGCGCTGTTTCGCCGGTGCGTGGCGGATCGCGTCGGAAATCTTCGGATTGATCGCCCCGGACGCGGCATCGTGCGCGTCGCGCTTTGCCGCTTCGGCGGGTTGTTTCAGAAGGTCGTCGATCGACAGCGCCATGAGGCCATTCCGCATTGCAAAACCAATGGGGCATGGGCAACTGCTTCGCTTAACGGCGGCCTAACGCGACAGTCCACAGCGCACGAAACCCTTTGTTCACGGTCCCGTGGATAGATTCTGGCTTCACGGTCCCAAAAAGGGTCCTGTGAAGGGGGAAGTTGCTCCATGCCGCTGAAACTCTCGCTCAAGCCCGGCGAACGCTTCGTGCTCAACGGTGCGGTCGTCCAGAATGGCGAGAAGCGGTCGACGCTGGTGCTTCAGAACAAGGCATCTGTTCTTCGCGAGAAGGACATCATGCACGAGAACGAAGTCACCACGCCGGCGCGGCGGATCTATTTCCCCGTGATGATGATGTACCTGTCAGAGAAACAGGACAGTGGCGTCTACGACGAATTCGTCATGCGAATGACCGAATTCATGGGAGCCATAAGCGACACCGGGGCCATGGCCGAATGCGTGTCGGTATCCAGGGATGTGATGGCGGGCGAGTACTACAAGGCTCTGATCCGCTGCCGGAAACTTATCGAGTTCGAAGACAAGAGGCTGGGCAGTGTCGGTACAGGCATATCAGACCGCGGCGACTCGTAGCGAAGACCCGCGCGCAACAGAATACCGTCTTTTCGCGCAGGTCACGCGCGCGCTGATGAACGCCAAGCAGGCTCAGGCCGACGGCGATCTCCGCGCGCTGGCCGATGCGCTCGACTGGAACCGGCGCGTCTGGAGTGCCCTGGCGCTCGACTGCTCCGACCGCGACAACAAGCTGCCCGACGCGCTCCGCGCCGGCATCATCTCGCTCTCGCTTTTCGTGTCGAAGCACTCGTCCGCGGTGATGCGCGGCGGTGCGGACATCGACACGCTGATCGAGATAAACCGCACCATCATGCAGGGGCTTGAACCCTCGCCGGCGGCCCAGCGCCCGCCGATGGCCGCGACGGGCTGACCTCCCGGCAAAATCTGCACGACTGACCCGATTGGCCCGGCAGCTTTCGCCGGGCCTTTTCGTTTCTCGGTACGCCTTCAAAAAAGGTGAATTGAAACAACGGGTTCCGGGGGCGTTTCCGCGACGGAAATGGCCCCGGTTTTGCGCCTTCGCGGGCAGGACAAAAGGTCCACACCGCGGCGCCAAAATGCGCCGCGCGTCTTTGCTTCCAGAATGGAGGAACCCAACAATGACGAATTCCGTCAACACCAACGCAGGTGCGATGATCGCCCTGCAGAACCTGAACCGGACCAACATGGAGCTTGAACAGGTCCAGTCGCGCATCAACACCGGCCTCTCCGTGGCCGGTGCGAAGGACAATGGCGGCATCTATGCCATTGCCCAGCGGATGCGCTCGGAAGTGAGCGGCTACAAGGCCGTTCAGGACTCGCTCAACCGCGCGGTGTCGACGGTAGACGTCGCCCTGGCGGCGGGTGAGGCCATTTCCGACCTGATCATCGAGATGAAGGAAAAGGCGCTGGCCGCGGCGGACACGTCGCTCGACGCCGCCAGCCGGACCGCGTTGAACGAAGACTTCAAGGCGCTGCGCGACCAGATCACCACGATCGTCAGCAATGCCGAGTTCAACGGGACCAACCTGATCAACAACTCGACCGCGAGCATCACGGCTCTGGCCAATGCGGATGGCTCCAACACGATCACCGTGCTCGACGAGAACCTCACCCTGACCGGCTCGGTCATCACCATCGCTGCGACGGCGTCCTTCGGGACGGCAACGCAGGCCGACACGATCGCCAGCCAGCTGGGTACCTCGCTCGACAACGTCAATGCGTCTCTGGCGCGCCTGGGCACGAAGTCGAAGGCTCTCGAGATCCACTCGACCTTCGTGACCAAGCTGTCGGACGCCCTGACCGAGGGGATCGGCAATCTGGTGGATGCAGACCTCGCGCGGGAGAGCGCCAAGCTCCAGTCGCTGCAAGTCAAGCAGCAGCTGGGGATTCAGGCCCTGTCCATCGCGAACCAGTCGCCGCAATCCATCCTGTCCTACTTCCGGTAGGGACGAACGGGGCCGCCTCCCCACCCGGGGCGGCCCCGCCCCTTTTTCGAGAGAGGGGACGAACAGGGAAATTTCTGCCCGCCCGGCAATTTCTGCCGGGCTTTTTCATGGAAAACCCGGCAATTCCTGCCGCTGCACCGTTAACCGGTAGCCCCGGAACGGAAAACGAATCACCCGGCCGAATCACGCGAATCAGGATTAACGCGACCGTCAACCCCTTGTCTGGCCTCATTCTTGCGACTCCCGAGACCGGGTCAGAAGACCCTGCTGGCAAAATGCCGGTGAATAGGACCAGAAAGGGAGATGGCTAAAATGGCCACGATCAATACCAATGCGGGCGCAATGGTCGCCCTGCAGAACCTCAACAAGACCAATTCGCAACTCGAACAGGTTCAGTCCCGCATCAATACGGGTCTGGCTGTTTCGTCGGCCAAGGACAATGGCGGCATCTTCGCCATCGCCCAGTCGATGCGCGCTGACGTGGCCGGTTACAAAGCCGTCCGCAACTCGATCGATCTTGCCGTCTCGACGACGGACGTGGCCCTAGCCGCGGGTGAGGCAATCTCCGATCTTCTCGTGGAAATGAAGGAAAAGGCCCTGGCGGCTGCTGACTCCTCGCTGGATTCGGCTTCGCGTACGGCCCTGAACGCCGATTTCGGTGCCCTTCGTGACCAGATCAAGACGATCATCTCGAACGCCGAATTTAACGGTACCAACCTGATCGACGGTTCGACCGCCGGCATCTCGGCCCTGGCCAATGCCGATGGCTCCAACACGATCACGGTCGCCGACGAAGACCTGGCGCTGTCCGGTTCGATCATCACGATCGCGACCAACGCGTCCTTCACCACCGCGACCCAGGCCGACAACATTGTCAGCCAGATCGGGTCCTCGCTCGACAACCTCAATGCGTCGCTGGCCCGTCTGGGTACGGCGTCGAAGTCGCTCGAAGTCCACAAGACCTTCGTCGGCAAGCTGTCTGACGCCCTGGAAAAGGGCATCGGCAACCTCGTCGATGCGGATCTGGCGAAGGAAAGCGCCCGTCTCCAGTCGCTGCAGGTCAAGCAGCAGCTGGGCATCCAGGCGCTCTCGATCGCCAACTCGGCTCCGAGCTCGATCCTCGGCTACTTCCGCTAATCGCGGTCGCACGAATTCGGCGGAGGCCTAGCGCCTCCGCCGGATATGGCCGGCAAAAAGCCGGCGACATGAACCAGAATGGGAGATGGCTAAAATGGCCACGATCAACACCAATGCGGGCGCAATGGTCGCTCTGCAAAACCTCAATCGCACCAACATGGAACTTGAACAGACCCAGGCCCGGATCAACACCGGTCTGGCGGTCTCGTCGGCGAAGGACAATGGCGGCATCTTCGCCATCGCCCAGTCGATGCGCGCCGACGTTGCCGGTTATGCTGCGGTTGGCAATTCCATCGATCTGGCGGTTTCGACCGTCGACGTGGCGCTTGCCGCCGGTGAAGCGATTTCCGATCTCCTCGTCGAGATGAAGGAAAAGGCGCTGGCCGGTGCGGACACCTCGCTCGACACCGCGTCCCGTACGGCCCTGAACGAAGACTTCAAGGCTCTGCGCGACCAGGTCGCCACGATCGTGTCGAATGCCGAATTCAACGGCACGAACCTGATCAACAACTCTGTTGCCAGCATCTCCGCGCTGGCGAACGCCGATGGCTCCAACACCATCACCATCCTCGACGAGAACCTCTCGCTCGGCGGCGGTGTGGTCACGGTTGCCGCGACGGCGTCCTTCGGAACGGCCGCTGCGGCCGGCACGCAGGTGACGGCGATCGAAGCCTCGCTCGACAACCTGAATGCATCCCTCGCGCGTCTGGGTACCGGCTCGAAAGCGCTGGAAATCCACAAGACCTTCGTCGGCAAGCTGTCTGACGCCCTGGAAAAGGGTATCGGCAACCTCGTTGATGCGGATCTGGCGAAGGAAAGTGCCCGTCTGCAGTCGCTGCAGGTCAAGCAACAGCTGGGCATCCAGGCTCTCTCGATCGCCAACTCGGCGCCGAGCTCGATCCTCGGATACTTCCGCTAAGCGGTCGCGGGCGGCGGGGTTCTTGGTTGGGTTCCTCCCCTGCCGCCCGCCCGTTAGCCTTGGAGGATTGGCGGTTCATCCGCCGATGAACGGAGATGATAGAACTGATCAAACTGGCCACGGCTTCGGCCACGGTCACAGAAAAGCCCCCCGCAACGGCGCCGCGACCGATTGAAGCGAGCGCAGCCGTGGCGACGCGCAATACCGAAAGCGAAGCCAAGTCGCCTGAAGAGCGCAAGGCCGAGATCGACCGCATGCGCGAGGCCATCGAACGCCTTGCTGAAACCGCGCTCGAAGGCTCGCGTCTGAGCATCCAGAAGCACGAAAGCTCCGGCATGTTCGTCTACAATCTCGTGGACAGCGCGACCGGCGAGATCGTGCGTCAATGGCCGCAAAAAGAGATGGTCGAGCTCAAGGAATATCTGCGCACGCGTCAGGCCGGACTGGTCGACAAGCGCGCCTGATCCCGCGAATTCTGCGGTTGTTTCTGCCGGGCTGACCCGGCCATTTTTGCCTGCCTGCGTTTCGCTGGCGGGTTTTCGTGTTTCTCAAGTTATTGAAAAATCACCAGCAATGGATTTGGCCTGAACGGCACACCGATTGCGACGCCTCCTCCGAACGCGCCTGCAAGCGCAAGGCACAGAATGACGGCCAGGAGGGGGACCACCATGACCCTGTCGATCCATACCAATACGGCGGCGATGATCGCCCTTCAGAACCTCAACAAGACGAATGACCAGCTGAACGACGTTCAGAACCGGCTGAACACCGGTCTGAAGATCGGCGGCGCGAAGGACAATTCGGCGATCTACGCCGTGGCCCAGAACATGCGGTCGGACGTCAAGGCGCTCGGCGCGGTCCAGACCAGCCTCGACCGGGCCACCACGATCGGCGATGTGGCGCTGGCGGCCGGCGAATCCATTTCCGACCTTCTCGTCGAGATGCGCGAGAAAGCCACCGCGGCGATGGACCCGTCCATCGACACCTTCTCGCGTCAGGCCTACGACGCCGACTTCAAGGCGCTGATCGAGCAGGTTCAGGTCATCCTCGCCAATGCCGAGTTCGACGGTGCCAACCTGCTGAACGGTTCGATCACGGGCGGCATCGCCTTCCTGGCCGACGCGGACGCCTCGCGCTCGGTCACGCTGGGGGCGCAAAGCTTCAGCCTTGGCGGTTCGATCATCACCCTTCCGTCGGGCTCTAGCCTCGGCACCGTCACGCTGGCCTCGGCCGCCGTGTCGCAGATCAAGTCCAGCCTCGACAACGTCAACCAGGCGCTTGCCAATCTCGGCTCTGACCTGAAGAAGATCGAGGCGCACTCGAAATTCGTGACCAAGCTGATGGACTCTCTGACCGAGGGTGTCGGTAATCTCGTCGATGCCGACCTCGCCGTGGAAGGCGCGCGCCTCCAGGCGCTGCAGGTCAAACAGCAGCTCGGGGTTCAGGCGCTGTCGATCGCCAACTCGCAGCCGCAGATCATCCTGAACCTGCTGCGCGGCGGCTAGATCGAACGCCATCGCGAAGGATTGGGCGGCGCTCCGGTTTCCGGGGCGCCGCTTTCCTTTTAGCGCGCGGTTAAGCCCCGCCTCGCTAGCGTCATGGCATCTGATTCGAACGCGGACGCCGGCCCATGCGCATTTTTGAGGAACACTCGCTCGACGCGATGATCGCCGATGCGGACCGCTGGCGGATGGAGCTCGATGCGACGCTGCGAAGCGAGTCTGCCGTGATCCGGGGCCTCTGGTCCCGGGACCGTCTGCTGGCCCTGCGCGACCATGTCTTCGGTTTCCGGCAGGCGAACGGCCTCTCCGGCAACATGGCCTACAACGAGGCCACGCCCGATCATGTGAAGATCGTCGACAAGCCGCTCGGCGACCATCGCCCGACGCGCTTCGTCCTGTCGCAATTCTTCCCGTGGAACACGCAGGGACATGCCGACATTCCGGCGATCTCGCAGGGCCTGATGCGCTTTCGCAATCTTGCGAGCGGTTTCGCGCCGGACACCGGCATGCGCGCGGGCTGCGAATACGTGTCCTGGCCGAGCGTGATCCAGTACCGGAGGGGCGGGGACTTCCTCGCGGCCCACCGCGACCAATATGCCTTCCAGTGCATCCTGATCCTGTCGCAAATGGGCGAGGACTTCACCGAAGGCGGAAACTACTACCTGTCGGAGACCGGCCATCATTTCGAGGAGCCCAATCTGCGTTTCGGCGACGTGCTGCTCCTGAAGTCCGACCTCGTGCACGGTGTGCACCCGATCGACCCGCATCTCGCCGATGACGGCGGGCAGGGCGGGCGCTGGATGATGTTCTGCCCGCTGGCCAAGCGCTCCGAAGTGCTGCGCGCGGCATGAGCGGCAAATCCGACAGCTGGGGCAAGGGCAATCTCGGTCTCGATCGGGCGGCCTTCATCCGCCACCACCCGAGCGAGCTGATGATGCGGGCGCTGTTCGCGGGCCGCTATTCCGGTGTGAAGCTGGAGATCGGCCCGGACACGCGCGTCCTCGACATGGGCGCGATGTATCTCAACAACCTCGTCCCCTTCCATGATCGCGGCGCGCAATGCTTCGGCGTTGAGGTCAATGACGCCATGGCGGCCATTTCTCGCGAAGCGGCCGAGATCCAGAACCTCACCGTCGATGTGCGCACCGGCACCAACCGGTCCATCCCGCACGAGGACGACTTCTTCGACATCGTTCTGGGACTGAACGTCATCCACTACGAGGACGACACAAAGGGGCTTCAGGCGGCCTTCGCCGAATACGCCCGCGTGGTGAAGCCGGGCGGGCTCGCCTTCATCGTGTCGGCCGGACCCGGGCATTATCTGCGTGAGCCGTCGGAGCGGCTCGGACCCAATCGCTATCTCATCAGGGACGGCGATTTCCGGACCGGACAGGTCATGGCGTATTTCGACAGCCTCGACGATCTCTCGGTGCTGGCGCTTGGCGCGTTTGACAGCGTCATTCCCGGCCGCTCGGTCGAGGAGCATGCCGAAGCGCAGATCGAATTCTACTACGCAATCGCCTTCAAGGCGGAGTAGCGACTACTTCCGGAACAGCCACCAATGGCCGTTGTCGGCCGCGCCCGCGCGCATCCACTGGAAGCCGTAATCGACAATGGTCAGGTCCGGATGGCGGTCGAGCATGAAGCCGCCGAAGTCGCGCTTGAACAACAGGCCCTGCTGCCCGCGATAGCTCTTCTCTTCCGGCTCGTGCGCGAAATATTCGCTCATCAGAATGTATTTCGACGAAACCCGGTAGAGCTCGTCCATGGCAGCCGGCAGTTCGCTCGGCGGCACGTGGATCAGGACGCCCGTGGTGAATGTCATCTCGAACTGGCCGTCCTTGAAGGGCAAGGACTTCGCCTCGCCTTCATGGATGTGCGACTTCGGCAGCACGCCTTCTTCCGCAAGCACGCGTCGGGCGGCATCGTTCGGTTCGAGGCCGTGCAGGTCGGCATCGACGAGATTGTTCAGCGCCCGCAGATTGATGCCGATCGAGCAGCCGACTTCCAGGATGGAGCGCGGCAGGTCCGGCAGGATCGATTGCAGATAGCAGCCCCAGCTGCGCGTGCGCTGGCGCACGGCGGCGGCGTCCGCCGTGTTGCGGCCGATATAGTCGGAGCCGAAGTCTCCGCGCCAGAAATCCACGGGACGGTGCTCAGCCAACGGCGCGCTCCTCTTCAATGTCTGCATGTCCGGCCAGGTCGCGCGCGACGGCGGCCAGCTGGTCTTCGGTCAGGTCCAGCCCGCCCAGCGCCGCACCGGCGGCAAGGGTGAGGGCGGCCGGGTCGAGTGAATACTCCGCTGCGAGCGCGTCGATCCGGTCCTGCATGCCGGAATGGACATAGGCCATGCCCTGAACGAGGTCGGCTTCGTTCCATTCGGCGAGGTCGGCATTGCGCACGTGCTTGTCGGCGAGCCGCGCCAGCTTCACCGGGTCGATCCCGGTCTCGTGGCCGGCACGGTTGAGCGCAGCCGTCAGCGCCTCAAGAGAGGCATTGCCGGACGACCGCCCGAGGCCCTTGAGCGAGGCATCGAGGATCGTCGCCCCGGCCTCGACCGCGGCGAAGGCATTGCCGACGGCCAGTTCCAGATTGTTGTGTCCGTGAAAGCCGCAAGGCTTTCCGGTGGTCTCGATCACGGCGCGGACATAGGCGCGCACGCTGTCCGGCGTCATGCCGCCGGCGCTGTCGACGATCAGGAAGCCGTCCGCGCCCCATTCCGCGATGCGCGGCGCGGCGATGCGAAGTTCCTCGACCGGCAGTGTGTAGGACTTCATCAGGAAGCCGAGCGTGTGAAGCCCGTTGGCGCGCGCCCGGCGAACGAGGGCCTCCCCCTGTTCGTAGCGCGCCGCGTCCATGCCGATACGGATGAAGTCCATCCCCGCTTCGGCGGCGGCGTCGATGTCAGCTTCGGTGGCGAATTTCGGCATCGCGAACACGCCGACCTTCGCGTTGCGCGCGGCCATGCGCGCGGCCTGCATGTAGCTGAGGTCGTCTTCCGCCGACGCAATGCCGGGTGCGCGCCACGCCCCGAGGCCCAGTCCGTGCCCAGCCTCGACGGCGTGGACGCCGACCGCTTCAAGCCCCTGAACCAGGGCAAAGGTCTGCGCCCCGGTGAAGCCGAACCCGACCCGGTAGCTGCCGTCGCGGAGTGTGGTGTCGACGAGCGTGATCATCGCCTAGCCGTATTGCCTTCCGCCATTCGCCGCTGCGCCGGTTAAGACATTGCTGACGATGGCTGCGCTGCGCTCGATCCGCGCCGCATCGGCGCGCGCATCGACCCAGAGGTTGATTATGCCGCGCTCGATCGCTTCGCCGCCCGGGTAGACATCCCGTTCGCCGAAGAAGGGCGCGCAGGAGGGGTACCAGCAGCTGGCGTCGATCCCGGCCTCGCGCAGGGCGGCGGCGGCCGCGTCCCGCTGCTCGGACGGAAGCATCAGCCCGTAGCGCCACGGCACGCCCGCGCCGGTCCGCTTCAGGGGCGTTCCGATCCCGGCGAACGCCCGGTCATAGGCCTTCGCACACTCGCGGCGGCCGGCGATTTCCGCGTCGAGGCGTTCGAGTGCGGACAGGATCAGCCCGGTCTGCCCCTCGGCCAGGCGGTAGAGGTAGAGGCCCGGTTCAGCCCGGCAGACCGCTCCGATCCATTCCTTCGCGTCCGGCGAGCGGCTCCAGACCGATTGCGCGGCGTAATAGGTCGAGCGGTAGGTCTCCGCCCAGGCCGAGGCCTTCGGCGACTTTTCCGGCAGGGCGTCAGCCTTGCGCTGCATCGCGGCGGCCAGAAGCGGATCGCGCGTCAGGGCCGCGCCGCCCCCGCCCGCCTCGACGATTTTGGTGTGCCCGAAGCTGAGGATGGTGACATCGCCATAGTTGCCGATGCCGTCCGCGCCGAGGGCCTGTGCCGCGTCCTCGATCAGGAACACGCCCGCGGGGTCGCACGCCGCGGCAATCGCCGGCATGTCCGCCGGCTCGCCATAAAGGTGCGCGGCGAGGACGCAGAGAATGTCGTCCCGTTCCGACAGCAGTTTCGAAAGCGCCTTGGGGCAGAGATTGCCGGTCTCCGGATCCGTGTCGCAAAACACCGGCGTCAACCCGGCATGGATGACGACGGCCGGCGGGCTGGTGCACAGCGTCACCGGGATGACCACGCCCGTGCGTTGCGGTGCGCGCTCGGCGAAGGCTTCCAGCGCCAGCCAGATCGCCGCCGCGCCGCGCCCGGTCAGCACGCAATGGGGCAGTCCGGTCAGACCGGAGAGCCGGGATTCAAGCCGCGTCCGCATCGCGTCCCAGCTCCTTTGCGATCCGGTCGCCCAGCGCGCCCAGCGTTGTGAATGTCAGGTCGCGGCCCTTGGCCTCCGCCGTCTCGGCCAGCAGGCGCAGCGTCCGCGTCATGTTGTTGAGATCGAAAGAAAGGAGACCGTGTCCGCCTTTCGGTGCGAAGTCCGGCATCAGCGCGCTTGGATGAGTCACGGCGACCAGATAGGGGGCCTCGGAGACGAGCGCATCCATGCCGCCGGCCACCGCTTCGGTGCGGTAGGACAGGTCGAGATATCTGAGGAAGGGTTCGGCATCGTAATCCGCCTTCACCTTCAGCATCGACATCGGGATTTCGATCACGTCATGCGCCGGATGGCCCGGCACGCGGTGGTCGGCCCTAGACGGGCGGTAGGCGGTGCGCGGCGTGTCCAGCCAGTCGATGGTGCGCTCGCCATCGATGCGCTTGCGGCCCGACATGGCGGTGGAATCGTACGGAATTCCGCACGCGTCGAACGCCGCCATCAAACCAGTCGAGCCATAGGCTTCGCCGATCCGGCCGCAGCGCGGGTCGAAACCGAGCGCACGCATGTCGGCGATGGCCGCCTGCATCGCGGTCAGCAGGGCCGCGTCGTCGGTTTCCTGCTCCCAGCCTTCGCCCCTGCGGCGGTAGAGGTGGGGATGCCAGGCGATTTCGTCGCCGCGGGCGCGCAGGTCTTCGAACAGCGCGCGATGCTGCTCAAGCAGATGTCCCGGCCGGCCGTAGATGTCGGCGATCTGGTTGTCGACGCGCACGAACCACGTCACGGGAAGTCCGGGAGCGAAAGCGTCGAGCGCATCGCGGAGTGCCGGAACGCCTTCGGAGATGCCGCGCCAGTTGAGGCGCGTGCGGGCATTCGATGACGAGATCGACTCGTCGAAGATGTCCGGGTCGAGGTCGAAACTCAGTGCTGCGGGAAGCTCACGCATGGGCCTGCGCCACGGACCGCTCCGGCCGCGTCACGAAGTCGAGTGTTTCGTAGAAGCCGTCGAGCGTCGCCTGCGCCGCATCGGCGGTCTCGCCGCGCACGGCGATCGCGGCGACCCGGTCCGCGCCGGAGCGCAGAGGCTCGACCGTCTCGCCAATCCCTTTGAGCTTCATCGCGAATAGCGTGTCGGCGTGGCGCGCGATCCGCTCCCAGCCATGGATGGCGTCGAGACGACCGGGTTCGACCTTCGGGAAGTCGAGCACCGCTCCGCGCAAGGGGACGTCCGGCGCCTCGAACGTCTCGCCCAGCGCCAGCGCCAGTTGCAGGCCGAGCGTATCGACGCCCGTCACCCAGGGCACGATCTCGGCGAAGACGTGGAAGCCCGCACCGCGTGCCGCGACCTCAACGAGGTGCGGCCCGCCCCCGGTCATCATCAATTCCATGTGGACCGGCGCGTTGTCGATGCCGAGCGCAGCCACCGCGCGCGCCGCGACGTCGGCAATTGCCGCCTGTTCGCCGGCCTCGCGCGAAGACGGAAAGTGGATGCGCGTGTCGAGCAGGAAGGGCGGTCCGGTGCGGATCTTGTCGCTGATGCACATCAGCCGGAACGCGCCATTCTGGACATAGCCTTCGACGGCGACTTCGCGGCCCGGCATGAAGCGCTCGACGACGACCGGTGCACCGCGCGTCAGCGCCTTGGCGGCGAGGAAGGCGGCGGCCACTTGCTCGCGCTTGCCGACATAGGACACGCCGCGCGAGCCCGCGCCATTCGACGGCTTCACCACGCACGGGCGGCCGATGCGGTCGAAGGCGGCGAGCGCCTGGTCCGGCGTGTCGCAGCCGTGAAATTCGGGGGAGGGCAGTCCGGCCTCGGCGAAACGCGTACGCATGACCAGCTTGTTGGTCACCGCTGCCGCCGATGCGACCGGCAGGCCCGGAAGGCCCAGCGTCTCCGCAATCAGCGCTGTGGCGGGAACGCCGGCTTCCGTCGCGAACACGGTCACTGCATCGATGTTGTGACGCTTCGCGGCTTCAAGACAGGCTTGGCGGTCGAAGATGTCGACCGGCTCGAACACATCGCACAGCGGTGCCCCGGCGGCGCTGGTGTCGCGGTCGCAGCCGATCACGAAATGGCCGTCCGCCTTCGCGCGCCGAATGGCGGGAAGTTGAAACGCTCCGGCGCCTATGAATAGGATTCGCGCCAAGCGCGGCCCCCCAAAGTGAGTCGGTCTCCAGTGGGTCAGTTGGGGGTGATCCGGGTTAACGATTTCTCACGGAGCCTGCTCCGGGAAGGCGATTATGTCCGTAACCGCGATCATTCAGGCGCGCATGACCTCCTCCCGCCTGCCGGGCAAGGTGCTGATGCCGGTCCTCGGCGAGCCACTCCTGCTGCATCAGCTCCGGCGCTTGCAGCGAGCAAGGACGATCGACCGTATCGTGCTCGCCATTACCGAAAACCCGGCTGACGACGCGCTGGAGGCGTTCGCGACGCGGCAGGGGCTGCCGGTGTTCCGGGGATCGGAACAGGACGTGCTCGCGCGCTTCGCCGGCGCGGCGGAGGCCTGCGCCCCGGACGCGGACGTCATCGTGCGCGTGACCAGCGATTGCCCGTTGATGGACCCCGGCATCGTCGACAGCCAGGTGGGCTGGTTTCTGAGCCATCGCGACGAGTACGACTACGCCACGGTCGGACCGGATTTGCGCCTGCCTTGCGGGACCTCGGTCGAGGTCTTCACACGGGAGGCGCTGATGACGGCGCATGCGAAGGCGGTGACGAAGCACGACCGCGAGCATGTCACGCCGTGGATCAAGAACCCGGACAACGGCCTTCGCAACGGCATCACGCCGATCGACATTGACGCGCCGGACGTGCGTCTTTCGGTCGACGAGGAGGCCGACTTCGAGGCGGTTTCCGCGATCATCGAGGCGCTCTACCCGTCCAGGCCGGATTTCTCGCTAGCCGACGTGCTCGACTTCCTTGCCGCGCATCCCGAGATCGCCGCGATCAACTCCGACGTGACGCAGACGACCGGCCCGTATGCGGTGAAGCCGGTCCGGACAGAATAACCCCAGAATTTGTACGAGATCACACGCCACATGGCGCGGGTTGCCGGACTATGATTTAGGGGAAGCTAAAGCAGACGCGCGAAAGGCACGCCATGGAATTCGACGCCCTGTTGCTGTCGCGGCTCCAGTTCGCCTTCACCATCGCCTTCCACATCATCTTCCCGTCCTTCACGATCGGGCTGGCGAGCTTTCTCGCCGTGCTGGAAGGCCTGCACCTCGCCACCAAGCGGGAAAGCTTCCGCACGCTTTACCGCTTCTGGGTGAAAGTCTTCGCGCTCGCCTTCGGCATGGGCGTCGTGTCCGGCGTGGTGATGAGCTACCAGTTCGGCACCAACTGGTCTGTCTTCGCGGATCAGACGGGCAGCGTGCTCGGCCCGCTCCTCGGCTATGAAGTCCTCACCGCCTTTTTCCTCGAAGCCTCTTTCCTCGGCATCATGCTGTTTGGCTGGAAGCTGGTCGGACCGCGCCTGCACTTCGCCTCGACGGTGATCGTCGCGCTCGGCACGCTGGTCTCGGCCTTCTGGATCCTGTCGGCGAATTCCTGGATGCAGACCCCGCAGGGCTTCACCATGGAGGATGGGCGTTTCGTCGCGACCAGCTGGATGGAGGTGATCTTCAATCCCTCCTTCCCGTCACGTTTCGCGCACATGGTCACGGCGGCCTACCTCACGACGGCCCTGGTCGTGCTTGCCACGGCAGGCTGGCAATGGATCCGCAAGCGCCCGGGCGAAGAAGTCGCCATCATGGCGCGCATGGCGATCCTGACGATCGCCATTCTTGCCCCGGCCCAGCTTCTGATCGGCCATGAGAGCGGCAAGGTCGCGCACGAATACCAGCCGGCCAAGGTCGCCGCGATGGAAGGCTGGTGGGAAACCCGCGCCGGTCAGCCGACCCTGCTTTTTGCCATTCCCGACCAGGAGAACGAGACCAATCACTTCGAGTTCGGTATCCCCGGCTTTGGAAGCTGGGTGGTGGCAGGTGACGCCTCGGCAGAGCTCGAGGGGCTCGAGGCCTTCGCGGCGGAGGACCGCCCGCCCGTCTTCATCACCTTCTGGGCCTTCCGGGTGATGGTGGGCCTCGGCATGCTGATGATCGGTCTCGGCGTCTGGGGCGCGTGGACCTGGTGGCGCGGCACGACGCACAAGGCGACCCTGCTGCACTGGGCCGCGCTCGCGATGGGGCCGTCCGGCTTCATCGCCATCCTCGCAGGCTGGATCACCGCCGAAGTCGGACGCCAGCCCTATGTCGTTTACGGCGTCCTGCGCACGGCTGACGCCGTCTCGCCGGTCGAGGCCGGGCAGGTCGCGACCTCGCTGCTCGTCTTCATGGTGACCTATGCGATCGTGTTCAGCGCCGGCGCACTCTTCATCCTGCGCATACTTGGCAATGGTCCGGTCGCCGAAGGACGCGAGCCACCTGATACGGACGGCGCGCCCGGCGATGCGCTCGCGACCGGCGTGAAGGAGGACTGATCATGGATCTCCCTCTCATCTGGGCGATCATTATCGCCACGGCCGTCGCACTCTACGTTCTGCTCGACGGGTTCGATCTCGGCGTCGGGATCCTCTTCCCGCTCGCCAGCCCGAAGGAACGCGACACCATGGTCGCCTCCATCGCGCCGGTCTGGGACGGCAACGAGACCTGGCTCGTGCTGGGCGGCGGCGGGCTGTTCGCGGCCTTTCCGCTAGCCTACGCCGTCATCATGCCGGCGCTCTACCTGCCCGTCGGCATCATGCTGACCGCACTGATCTTCCGCGGCGTGGCGTTCGAATTCCGCGCCCATGGCCGCAAGTCCGGCAAGAAATGGTGGACGGTGGCCTTCGCCGCCGGATCGACCGTCGCGGCGATCGCGCAAGGCTTCGTGCTCGGCGGCTTCCTGCAGGGCATCACCATTGAGGGCCGCAGTTTCGCCGGTGGCCCCTTCGACTGGCTCACGCCCTATACGCTGATGGTCGCGGCCGGCCTGGTCGCCGGCTATGCGCTGCTCGGCGCAAGCTGGCTGGTGTTCAAGACAGATGGCGAATTGCAACGCCGCGCCCGCATCTGGGTCCGGTCGCTGCTTGTCGGTGTGGCTGTCGCGCTCGGCGCGGTCAGTCTCGCGACGCTGTCCCTCGGCGGAGACATCATTGCGCGCTGGGGCATCTCGCTCGATGGCGGTGTGGATTTCGGCCAGTTCGCCAAATTCGCAATCATTCCCGCGCTTGGTATTGTCGCGTCTCTGGCGGTCTGGCGCTTCGCGATGAAGGGGCCGGACTACATGGCCTATCTCGCCACCGTCGGCGTATTCCTGTCGGGTTTCGCCGGGCTTGCCGTCTCGATCTTTCCGCACGTCGTGCCCTTCAGCGTGACGGTGCACGAGGCCGCTGCCCGCGACAACGCACTCGCCCTGATGCTCGCCGGGACCGCGGTGATGCTGCCGATCATCCTCGGCTATACCGCCTATGTGTACTGGATCTTCCGCGGCAAGGCTGAGGGCGATGCCTATCACTGACCGGAAAACCTCCCTTGGCAGGAAGCTCGCCTGGTTCGCCATATTGTGGGTCGGCAGCCTGCTGGTTGTCGGTGCGGTGGCCTATGCGCTGCGCGGACTTCTCCTGCTCGCACAATAATTCGCTCCGCAAGCGGACCTTTACACCTCGTTAGCCCTCCGGCGCGACACTTCGCTTGGCATCGGCGGAGGGGAAAATGTCGCTCGCCGTAATCGTTCAGGCGCGCATGGGGTCGCGCCATGTCGAGGGCAAATGTCTCGAAGCGCTGGGGGAGCGCAGTGCGATCCTCCGCTGTCTCGACCGCTGTGCCCGTATCCCGTCCGCCGACCTGGTCGTTGCGGCCATTCCCGATATCGAAAGCGATGACGAACTGGCCGAGGAAATTCTCGACTCCGGCTACATGCTCGTCCGCGGACGCGAGAACGATGTTCTGTCCCGCTATGCGAAGGCGGCCCGCGAAGCCGATTGCGAGACCGTGATGCGCGTGAACGGGGACAGCCCCTTCATCGATCCGGACATCTGTCAGCGCGTGTTCGATCTCTATAGCCGGTCGGGTGCGGACTACGCAGCCAACACGATGCCGGCGGCCTTCCCCGACGGGCTCGACTGTGAAGTCTTCTCCGCCGACCTGCTCGCCCGCGCCGACCGCGAGGCGGAATGGGCGCGCGATCGCGAACAGGTCACGCCCTGGATGCGTAGCCATCCCGAGCTGAAGACCGCCAACCTGACCGGTCCCGGCGGAGCCATAGCGCGCATGCGCTGGACGGTGGATTACGCGGAAGATTTCGATTTCTGCGCGGCAGTCTATGCCGAACTTGGCGAACGGGCCGCAGACGTTTCGGCCGCCGAACTCGTCGCCTTGTGCCTCAGGCGCCCCGATCTCGTCGCCATCAATGCGATGCATGCCGATGCCGAGCGCGCGGCGGGCTCGGAAACCGCCGCAATCGTGACCGCGCCGATGTCGCTCAAGCTGGCGGTCTGATTGCTTTTGCGTACAGGCAATTAACCGGGTTTCTCAACGCTTTCCTAATCCCGCCCTGCGACACTGATCCTTCATTCGGTGGCGGAGTATTCCGTGGCGGACATTGTCGGTTTCGATATGACGGCCCTGCAGGGCTGGTACCAGGCCAAGAACGCGGTGCGTCTGGCCAGTGCCTCTCCGCGCCCGTCCGGCGCATCGACCGGCAATGCCCAGCAATCCTCCAGCGCGTCCGGCGTCCTACCGCCCTGGGATGTGCGCGGTGAGGTCGCCGACGCGGAAAGCCTGTCGCGCAAGGCGCTGGCGACCGGCGTCTTCTTCGAAAAGAACCTTGGCAGCTTCGCCGATCTCGACGTGTCGGCGGACTACAAGAATCTTTTCGCGATGTATCAGGGCCTCCGGCGCATGCATGCGCTGGCGCTCGAAGCCGCGGACAAGACGACGACCGACTCGCGCCGCAATTTCCTCGACAACCGCTTCGCCCAGGGCGTCTCGCAGTTCGACGATTTCTTCAACGACCTCGATCTCGAGGGCGTGACGCTCCTCAAGGGCGAGCAGCTTTCTAAGGTGGAAAGTGGCGTCGCAATCAATCGCGGCAAATCGGAATACACGACCGGCATCATCCACACCGGCGCATTCGACGCCGAGGTCGCCAGCCTGACCGGCGATGTCCAGTTCACCGTCTCGGTGAAGAAGTCCGGCACGACGCAGGATATCAGCATCAACCTTGCCGACATGGGCGCGACGGTCCGCAACCTCGACAACATCGCCGCCCACATCAACACGCAGCTGGAAGCCGCCGGCATCCTGACCCGGTTCGAGCGCGTGAAGATCGGCGAGAAGGACGACAGCGGCGTCGTCCCCGGCAATGACTTCGGCTTCCACATCCAGGGGGTGTTGACCGAGCAGGTCAGCTTCTCCGCAGCGTCCGCGTCGCCCGCCGTCTATCTCGCCGGAAATTCCGGGATTGGAGAAGACAGCGCGGGTCAGCTCGTCCGCCTGACCGATCTGGGCTCAGGCAGTCCGAGCGTCGACTATACGCGCCGCATCGAGGCGACGCCCGACACGACCGAGACCACGAACGACAAGGGCGAGACCAAGACGACGACGGAGACCAATCCGCTGACCGTCCGCGCCACGGCCGTGTCCAGCGATGGCGGGGTCTATGTCGTCGGCGAGACGTCCGCCGGCGTCGAAGGCCAGACGATCAAGGGTGAGGCAGACCTTGTGCTGCAGAAGCGCGATTCCACCGGACGAGTGGTCTGGACGCGCACGCTGGGCGCGGCGGGCGAGGCCGAAGGCGCGTCCATCGCGATCGATACCTCCGGCAATGTCGTCGTGTCCGGCACGGTCAAGGGCACGCTCGGCACCACGACGAATGTCGGCGGCGAAGACAGCTTCGTCGCGAAGTACAACACGGCGGGCGTCGAGCAATGGCTGCAGCGCTTCGGCGGCACGGCCGATGATCGCACCACGTCGGTCACGCTGGGCAGCGACGGCACGGTCTATGTCGCGGGCGAGGCGAAGTCCGGCTTCGGCGACACCGCCCATGCCGGCGGGGCGTGGGACGGCTATGTCCGCGCGATTTCCGCTGACGGCACACACGAATGGACGCGCCGCATCGGCGATACCGGCGAGGAGCGCGCCAAGGCGATTGCCGTCGCCGACGATGGCGGCCTGCTGGTCGCCAGCGAGGAAGATGGCCGCGCCATCCTGCGCAAATATTCCAGCGCCGACGGCACGGGCGCGGCGCTCTGGGAAACCGACCTCGGCGACCTCGACGGCGGACGTATCGGCAGCATCGCGGTCGATGGCACGGACATCTATCTGGCCGGCGCGGCAGGGTCCGCCTTCGCGCCGTCCGCACCGCTCACCGCCAATGCCGGCGGACGCGACGCCATGGTCGTGAAGCTGACCGACGGGGCGAGCGCGAGCGTCGCCTGGACGACCTTCGTCGGCTCCGACGCCGACGACAGCGCCGCTGCCGTTCAGGTGTCGGGCGGCAAGGTCTATGTGTCGGGCAAGACCACCGGCAGCCTGCCGGGATCAACGATCAACGGCTCGCGCAACGCCTTCGTTGCGGAGATCGATGGCGCGACGGGCGGGCTCGGCTGGACGCAGCAGATTTCGGGGCGTGGCGGCATTTCCGAAGGCACCGGTATTGCCGTCGATGCCGAAGGCGACAGCGTGTTGTCGGCGCTCGGCCTGCCGCGCGGCGCGCTGACCTATTCCGACACCCGCGTCGTCACGGACCGCACCTCGGTGCGCGATGGCGATCATTTCTACATCTCGGTCGATGGCGGACGCCGCAAGAAGATCACGATCGAGAATGACGACACGATCCGCTCGCTGACCTTCAAGATCAACGCCGCGCTCGTCCTCGACGGCAGCGCCGATGTGCGCCGCTCCACCGCGGGCGACCAGCTGCGTATCACGCCGAAGGAAAACGTCACCATCGAGCTCTTCTCCGGAGCCGAAGGGCGTGATGCACTCAAAGGTCTCGGCATCCAGCCGGGCGCCGTCCACAAGAAGCCCTCGCTTCTGAATGAGGACGCGACGTCCGACGCTCCGCCGCTGTTCGCGCTCGGCCTGCCGGCAAGGATGACGCTCGACACACGCGACAAGGCTGCAACCGCCGTGAAGGCGCTGGAAGACGCGATGAGTGTGATCCAGCGCGCCTACCGGGACCTGACCACGCCGCAATCGGTCAAGGATCTGCTGAGCGGCAACAAGAAGGGCAAGAGCGGTGGCACCGTTCCGGCCTATCTCCAGGCCCAGTACGCGAATTACGCGGCCGGCCTGTCGCGCCTTACGGGCGGCGCATAGCGGCTACCCGCTGACACATGAATTCAGGTTCAGGTTTCAATTTCCCGCCGGAAACGCGTCACCTTTCTGCCCGATTACGCGACTAGATCGCCGCCATCACCTGATCGAGGCGCAAAGGCGTCCGGGACAGGGCGCGTGATGGCTGCCGGGAACGGTCAGCAGCGCCTGACGTTACGAACACGAGCACACGAGAAACCCGACCTTGACCGCACGGCGCAATCGCCGCCGTGCGCCCGTCCGTTTCTCTCGGTGCCCGGGATGACTGGAGTGCGATCCATGCCGCACGGTGTTGTGAAGTTTTACAATTGCGACCAGGGCTTCGGCTTCATCACGCCTTTCGGCGGTGGCCGCGACGTGCTGGTTCAGTCGCCTGAAGTCGAACGCAGCGGCATCGGCGAATTGCTGGTCGGTCAACGCATCCAGTTCGAGGTCGCCGACCGTGAAACCGGTCACGGCGACGAGGCGGTGGAACTATCCCTCATGGCCGCCAACGAGGACGACGGCCGCCTCAAGCGGTTCGGTTGACCGCCACGGCGGGGGCGCCCGCCGGCTTTTTCGCGGGGCTCACGCCCGGCCCGTATCCATTCAGAGTATCGCGCTGGCGTCCCGCCTCTTCGGCGACGGAACGCACCACGCCTTCCGTCAGAATGCGCAGCGTATCGACCGCGAGCCCATTGGCGTGCAACGCCTCGGTAAAGCGCTCTGTCACGTCCTTCAGCGATTGCTTCACCGTTTCGGAGATCCCGGCCAGACGCGAGGGATCTTCCTTCACAGCGCCGATCTCGCGCCGGTAAAGCGTCGCGAGCCGGGTCTTCTCGTGCTGGAAGTCTTCCGTTTCGAGCGGCCGGCGCGCATTGAACAGCGCGGTTTCCTTTTCCAGCAATTCGGTCAGCCGCCGCGTCAGGCGGATCAGCGCATCGGCCCGTTCGCCGGGCGAGTTCGCTGCGAGCGTGTTCATGCGTCGCCTCCCGCTTCCTGATAGCGCAGGATTTCGGTGGTGAGATTGTCGCTGAGGCCGAGGCCGCCGGCGCGGGCCATGACCTTCGCGTATTCCTCGTTGAGGAGGCCGCGGAAGGCGCGCTCGCCCGATCCGCCGCCAAAGGGATTGTCGTCGCCGACGCCGGTGAACATCTGTTCCAGCATCTGCGACAGGAAGAAGGCTTCGAATTCTTCCGCGACCTGACGCGCCTCGGCTTCGTTCGCGACCTGCCTTATGTCCGGCGTACGGCCGCCGGAGGCACTGGACAGCACCTGGGCAAGCTGGGCGTCGGCTGAAGGCATCCCGGTGGTCATGGCTCTACAGAACCTCGATCTCGGCCTGCAGTGCGCCCGCGGCCTTGATAGCCTGCAGGATGGCGATCATGTCGCGCGGGCTGACGCCGAGGGCGTTGAGCCCGTCGACGAGATCGCGCAGCGATGCGCCTTCTTCCATCACGCCCAGCTGGGCCATGTCCTCAACGACATCGACTTGGGTACGCGGCACGACGACGGTTTCGCCGTCGGACAGGGGTCCGGGCTGGCTGACCTGCGGGGCTTCGGTGACGGAGATGGTCAGATTGCCCTGGGCGATGGCGACGGTGGACACGCGCACATTCTCGCCCATCACGATCGTGCCGGTCGCCTCGTCGATCACGACGCGGGCGGGCAGGTCGGGGCGGACGCGCAGCTGTTCGATCTCGCTGATCAGCGCGATCATGTCGCCCTCGAAATAGTCGGGACGGCTCAGTTCGACCGTGGCGGGGTCGGTGGCCCGGGCGGCCGCGGCGCCGAGATAGGCGTTGATCGCCTCGGCCATGCGGCTGGCCGTGGTGAAGTCCGGATTGCGCAGCGCCAAGCGGATCGACGGCAGGCTCGCGATGTCGAAACGCAGCTCGCGTTCGATCAGCGCTCCGTTGGAGATACGGCCCGACGTCGGAACGCCGCGCGTCACGCTGGCGGCATCGCCGCCGGCGTCGAACCCGCCGACCGCGACCGAACCCTGCGCGACGGCATAGACCTGACCGTCCGCGCCCATCAGCGCAGTGGCAATCAGCGTGCCGCCCTGCAGCGACTGGGAATCGCCGATGGCCGATACCGTCACGTCGATCCGCGAACCGGCGGTGGCGAAGGGCGGCAGGTGCGCGGTGATCATCACCGCCGCGGTGTTGCGAGTGTTGAGGTTCGCGTCGCGCGTATTGACGTCGAACCGTTCCAGCATCGCCGACAGTGACTGACGGGTGAAGGCGGCGTTGCGAAGCGAATCCCCGGTGCCGTCGAGACCGACGACGAGGCCGTAGCCGACCAGCTGGTTCTCCCGCACACCTTCGACATCGGCGATGTCCTTGATGCGGGTCTGGGCGTGGGCGGGAAGGGTCAGCACGAACAGCCCGGCAAGGGCCAGGGCGACGGCTAGGATGGGTTTCGCAAAACGCATGGTCGGGTTTCTCCCGTGGATCCGGGTGTTGCCTTGCGAAGCGCGTGCCATCATGCATGCGAGGGAAAGGCATGGGAAAACAACAGGTAAGGGTAAATTCGAAGAATGGGGCAGGGCGGCAATATCGGCCCTGCCGCGCGCGATCCGGCAATTTCTGCCGCCTTGCGCAGCTTGTGTTTAGCCCCTGTTAACGCGGCGCACGTCAAGGCTTCAAACGCGGCATTAACCATTCAGCGGCGACACTGACCGGCGATGAAAATCACAGGCCCCCGTCCGACCGAACAGACCTCGTCCACCCGCCGGAAATCCGGTTCGGGGCAGGGCGGGGACAGTTTTTCGATCGATACGCCGCAATCGGCGCGCGCCGCCGTGGCGACCGGCGGCGCTTCGGCTGTCAATTCCGTCGATGCCTTGCTGGCGCTTCAATCGGTCGGCGATTTCCGTGAAGCGAAGAAGCGGGCGACCGAACGCGCGATGAGCCTGCTCGACGTTCTGGACGATCTGAAACTGGCCCTTCTGGAGGGCGGCGTTCCGCGTCAACGCCTTGTGGCATTGATGAATATCCTCAAGACCCGGCGCGACGAAACCCAGGATCCGCGCCTTGAGGCGATGCTCGACGAGGTCGAGGTCCGCGCGGCGGTCGAACTCGCCAAGTTTGACGCCTGATCCCCCTGTTTTCGTTGACGTATTTGTGACGGCACAAAGTATGCGTGCAACAGCGCCTGCGCGTTGACTTGAGACGCTCCGTGACTTATTCCCGCCCCGCCTCATGAGGGAGGGGCGAGAGTCGAAAGGGGAGAGGACGATGACGACTGCGGTCAAGGAATCCCGGATCGAGCTTCCGTCCGGCTATATGCCAAGCTCCGACGAGCCGTTCATGAACGAACGTCAGAAGGAATACTTCCGCCGCAAGCTCATGGCGTGGAAGGAAGAGATCCTTCGCGAGAGCAAGACGACGCTGTCCGCACTTCAGGAAGACATGGGCACCCAGCCGGATCTGGCCGACCGGGCCTCCACTGAAACCGACCGGTCGCTTGAACTGCGCGCCCGTGATCGCCAGCGCAAGCTGATCTCCAAGATCGACTCCGCGCTGCGCCGCATCGACGAGGGCACCTATGGCTATTGCGAGGAAACCGGCGAGCCGATCGGCGTCGCCCGCCTCGATGCCCGACCGGTCGCGACGCTGTCGATCGAGGCCCAGGAACGCCACGAGCGCAACGAACGCGTCCATCGCGACGACTGATCATTTCGTCATTCCCGCGCAGGCGGGAATCCAGATTTTCGAAAGCCCCCGGCCCCCGGCCGGGGGTTTTGTTTTGCACTCTTACCTCAAGTCCGGCGCATACAGTCCGAATTCACGCATGCCATTCCCGCGCAATATCGTCATATGCGCGACCGTCACCCTTCCGGTTTCGCGTGAAAACTCGAGCGGATAATAGGCCGCGGCCTGGCGGTTCAACGTCAGCGAACATCCGGAAAGATTGATCCCGGAATAGAGATTGCCGCTGATCGTGCACAAATCGCCTGTCGCCGGCCGGTTTGGCGGCACGTCGGGGATCTCGCCCGAAATATCGCCGTTCGCGGAAATCACGACGCGGGGCCGGTCCGGGTCGAACGGCGCTCGATGGCTGTGGGTCTCTTCCCGAACGACATACTCGCCGGCAATCGGGACATCCGTGATCGAACGGGTCATGACGGCGCGCTGAGTGGCCTGACGGTGCATGAGCGTCATCATGCCGTCGCTCACATTGATGGTGGCTGAAAAGCCCTCATCATTGTCGAATTCGACGTCGGGCGTGCCAGCGATGGAAATGATTGCACCACCCGGACTGGCGACGAAGGATCCGGTCGACTCGAGCGAATATCCTGCTGCCCGTCCCGGGCTGTAGTGCGATGAGTAGAGGATGTAGCGGCCGTCTGGCGTCAGCCGTAGGGACATTGCCGTATTGCGAAGCCCCGTCCGCCAGACTCCCATGACCAAGGCTTGTTCACCCGGCGCGCCGTTGTCGGTGACCGCGACGGACGTACTGCCAAGACTGCCGATGTCGGTATCCGACAATTCGTCGAACCGAACCCAGAGCCGGACGAAGGCCGGGGCGAGGGGAATACGAGACCGGGCGCGATCCCTGACGACGATACTGAAATAGGCGATTTCGTTTGTCGCCAAAGACAGCGGCACGGCGGCACCCCGCGGGGTCAGACAGGCGCCGTTCGCGTCGGATCGGCATGCGAGAACGTCCAGGTCTGCGAAGGCCTCGAGATTGAAGATCAGATCGGCGGGCGCACCGAGATTCATCGCAGCAACACTGGCCAGTCCGATGCCCGTCTCCGGGTCGATGCGCAGGATGCCGTCGCCGCTCGGGGTGACGATCACGGGAAGGATGTCCGCGGGCGCCCGTTCGCCGAATCCGAAAATGTCGAGGCTGGCAGCGTCGGTGCCGAGTGCCGATGAAACCGTCCCTGATGCTGTCTCGGTGCAGTAATGATAGAAGTAAGGCCCATAATTGATGACATCGCCGGTGCCGAACCAGTCGCTGTTGAACGCACCGGGCCGGGGCTGAATGCCGATGATGAAGTGCCGGGTGGTCCCTGCCGGCAAATCGAAGACCTGCCGTGTCTGGTTGAGCAGGAAAGCCCCGCTCTCATCGATTTCGTGCACGAAGAAATCGTTTGGCGGGGTCAGTTGCGACGGGTTCATGCGGATCGTGCAGTTCGCCGCATTCCCGTCTCCCGCATTGGTCCAGGCCATGAAAACGGTTGCCCAGTCATCTGCCGCAACTGACCGGGACGACGGCAGGAAGGAACGAACCAGCCGCTCTTCCTGTGCATAGGCGGATGCACCGAGCGACAAGCTTAGCAAGGCCAGTATCAGTATTCTCATCACTGCAGCCTCCAGCGCTGTTGCTGCCGTGCAAGTATAAGTGATCGATCGGGTGCGCTGAAACCGTAAAGTGCCCAAACTGATCGTCGAACGGCGGCGATCATGTCTTAACGCAGGCTCGGCGCGTGCAGTCCGAATTCGCGGCGAACCGTGCCGTTGTCGAGGACGAGGTAGAGCGAAAGCGCGCTTTGCGAATCCGCGCTGTCCTCGATGAAATGGAGGCTGGCCGAGTGCCCCGCGCCGGCAATCGCGCAACCGTTCAGTGTTACCGGCCCGCCGATGGAGCCGGTAATGGCGCAGGTACGCCCCCGGTCAGCGTAGTCGGACAGGGAGTCGATGAAGCTGCCGGAAATCTGTCCATTCGCCGTAACCGTCACGCGCGGATAGTTCGGGTCGAGCGGCGCGGAGATCGAAGTGTTTTCCGGAATGCCGATATACTCGCCTGCCAGACTGGCCGGCAGACTCGCATCGATCTGGAATCCGCGTTGCAGCACGCCGGTGTCGCGGATCAACAGACCGTCGGAGCGGCGGATCGTTGCGGTGAAGGCAGTGTAGGAGGGAAATTCGGCGTCGGGCGTCGCCGTCACCAGAAACGCGTCGGCAGTCGCCGAGACCGTGTAGCGGCCCATCGACTCGGCGTGGAACCCGGCCTGCTGTCCGGCCACGTGAAACGGCGAGAATGTGATGTAGCGGCCGTCCTCCTGCAGGTTCAATATGTTGTTTCCGTAGTCGGAACCGAACCGCCACTGGCCGACAACAGAATCCAGGGGCTGGTCCTGCCCCAGATCCGTCAGGGCGATCGAGGTTCGGTTGCGCGTGCCGGAACCGCCCTCGCGAACCTCGTCGAAATTGGCCCACAGCCGGGCCGTCGCCGGCAGGAAGGGCGTGCGTGTCGCCGGGCCGTCTGTGACGAGAATGCTGATCAGCACGCTCTGCCCCGTCTCCATTCGGAAACTTACGGTCTCGGCGCGCGGCGCGAGACAGGTGCCGCTGCTGTCGGTGAGGCAGGCCAGCGCCTGCATGTCGGCGATCACATCCATGCTGAATGTGACGTCGGCAGGTGAGCCGGCATTGATCGCCGCGATGGCGGCCACGCCGCGGCCGGTCTGCGGGTTGATCCGCACCACGCCGTCGGCCGTCGGCGAAACGATCACGGGAATAATGTCGGGCGGACGCCGGTCACTGTGAACGGAGAAGTCCAGTTCGGACACGCTGTTGATCACAGGGGTAACGGCGACACCCGGGGCGCTGCAGATCGCTGTGGCATAACCCCCGTACTGATGCACGGTTTCGCCCTCGTCGAAATTACTGGCAGGAGCACGCAGACCGAGAAGGAAGTGGCGGGTCTGCCCCCGATCGAGCGTGAAGGGCTGATAGCGGGTTCCGGGAATGATGGCGCCGCTCGCGTCAATTTCCTGAATGTCGATGTCCGGATCAGATCCGAACCAGGAGACTGAACGCCCGATTGCGCATTGGGTGAAATCAACATCCCCGGAATTCGTGAGTGCCACGAACACCGTGCCCCATTCACCGACATAGATCGTTCGGGTTGCCGGAAGGTAGGAGCGCAGCAATTGCGCCTGCGCCATGGCGAAGCCCGGGAAGGCCATTGCGAACGCAATCGCAATCAGGATTGGCCGGAACATGACGCTCTCCGTGCATCTTTTCGAACCGCAAGCCTAGATCAGTTTCTCGGGCCAGCCTAGCGGAAGCCGAAAAAATACCCCTGCGACCGAAGTTGAAAACGTTTGAAGGAGCGGATTCCCCTTGAGCGTCCGCTGGCCTACCCACTTTCAGAAATCGGGTTGGGCGTTGGTACACCGTTGAAGTTCTCGTATTCCCATTCGAAGACGTGGCGCAGAAAGAGCGAGCGCTCATCCTCATCCAGCGTATTGGAAAACTTCATGACGTTTTCGAGCGCGGCACTGATCGCACGAGGTGTGACACGCGGTAGCAACAGGAGCTTTCGTCCGTCGATCTGACGAAACGCATATTCGCTTGGGATGGTGTCAGATCGAACCGCTTCCACTCTGAAAAGATCGGCTCCGGCGTCGTCAGGCCCGATCTCCAATTGCAAGCCATCGGCGTCATCGATTTCGTGATCGGGATTGAGGCGGTTGATGAAGTCTTGAAGGCCCGTTGAGAGGCACGACTTCACGACCCAGTCAGACGGTATGACTTTCAGATTTCCCATGATGGGAGCAGGCCATCGACAGAAAACGCCCGCAACAAAAAAATACCCCTGCGACCGAAGTCGCAGGGGCCAGGTGCGCCACTTGGGTGGTGGGCGTGTACCGGCGGTGCGCCGGGATTCGGGAAATCAGAAGGGCCAGAGGATGTCGTAGATTTCCTGGCCGATGCCGGGGCGCTGCACGTCGGAGATATGTCCGCGTCCGCCATAGGAGATGCGCGCCTCGGCGATCTGGGTGTGACGGATCGTGTTGTCTGAATTGATGTCTTCCGGGCGCACGACGCCGGAGATCAGAAGCTCGCGGATCTCGTTGTTGATCCGCACTTCCTGACGGCCCGCAATGACCAGATTGCCGTTCGGCAGGGTCTGCGCCACGACCGCGGCGATTGACAGGTTGATCGTCTCCGCGCGGTTGACCGAGCCGGTGCCGTTGACGCCGCTCGACCCGCCGAAGCTGGTGATCGAGGACGGGTCGATCGCGTCGTTGAAGAAGGACGACAGCGCCGCTTCCCCGCCGAGGAAATTGGTCAGGTCGCTGTCAGCGCTCGACGTGCGGTTCCGCGACGTCGTGTTCTGGACCTGGGCGTTGTCGGCGATGTTGATCATCACGGTCAGGATGTCGCCCGGCGCATTGGCGCGCGGATCGCCGAAGAAGGTGCGGCTGCCCGCCGCCCACAGTGAATTGCGGCCGCCGCTCGCCTGGGCGTTGGCCTGCCGCTGCGCGCGCGACGGGCTGTAGTCCGGCTGGGCGTAGGGCGCGATCTGCTGCGCCTGTTGCGGCGGCTGATAGGCGGGCTGTTGCTGCTGATAATAGGCCGGCGGGACCTGGTATTGCGGCTGGCCATAGGCCGGGGCGCCGCCTGCGAACAGGGCCGGGTTGTTGATCGGCGACAGGTCCGGCGTATCGCCGACTTCCGAAAGGCGCTGCGCCGTGGCGCAGGCGGTCAGGCTGGTTCCTATCAGGAGAATGGCGAAGAGGCGTCGGGCGTTCATCATGGGTCTCCCCCGGATCAGGATGCGGTGCCGCCGGAGACGACCCGGGCGCGGCCCGGACCCTCGACCATGGCTTCCACGGTGCGGTTCGATTGCAGGTTCACGAAGCGGGCGATCTCGTCCGCTCCGGCGTTTTCCAATGCGCGGGCGCGCGCGGTCAGCGTCATGCCCGGCACGGTGAAGACCAGAGCGACGATCTCGCCGCGGGCGACCACGACCGGCGCCTGCAGGTCATAGCCGCGGACCGGTTCGCCGGGTCTGAGGGCGCGGCGCGCCGCCATGTTCTCCATCGCTCCGGCGTCCATCACGGCGTCGGCGCGGATGCGGTCGGCGCGGACCGGAAGCCAGTCGATGTCGGCCGGTTCGATCACCTCGCCGGCGGAAATGTGCCGGGTCAGGACCGGCACCAGCGTCGTGGCATAGGCCCGGCCGGTCACGCGGACGGGCTGGCCGCCTTCATGGGTGACGATCTCGGCGGTGAAGAGCCCGCTCGATGTGTTGTGCTGCAGGTTCGCGATGTCCGGCAGGCCGGTCGCGCCAGCCGGTGCGTGGAAGCTCTGCGTGCCGGAGAATTGCACCTCGTATTCTTCGCCGGTGCGGGCATAGAGCTCCGCCGCGACCAGTTCGGTGACGAGGTCCATGCCGATCACGCGGCTTTCCCGCGTCACCGCGATGCGGCGCACATGGCTGGCATTGGCCCATTCATAGCCGTGGCGGGCAGCCATTTCCTGGACATATCCCGGATCGATCGAGCCGCGCTGACCCGGTTGCGGCGCGCGGGTGATCGGCGTGTCGGCGGCCTCGCCCTCGATCCCGAACAGATCGCCGAGCGTGACCATGTCGCCCTCGACGGTGATCGCGTCGCGCAGGATGACCGGCTCGTCGGCAAGCGCGGGCGTCGCGAACAGCGTGGCGGCGAGTAGGGCGGCTCTGAAGCGCATGATCAGCCTCCTCAGCGCAGGTTCGACGACGCGGCGAGCATCTCGTCGGACGCCGTGATCACGCGGGCATTCATCTCGTAGGCGCGCTGCGCCTGGATGAGCGCCGTGATTTCCGACACCGAATTGACGTTCGAGGTTTCCACGAAGCCCTGGCGGATCAGACCGAAGCCCGGTGAGCCCGGCGTGCCGCTGGTCGCCGCGCCGGAGGCCGCGGTCTCCAGGAAGAGGTTGTCGCCGACCGCTTCGAGGCCGGCTTCGTTGAAGAAATTCACCAGTTCCAGCTGGCCCACGACCTGCGGCGTCGGGTCGCCGTCGAGGATCGCCTGAACCTGGCCCTGCTGATTGATCGCGACATCGCGCGAGCCTTGCGGGATCGCGATGCCCGGCGCGACGGTATAGCCGTCCGTGGTGACGATCTGGCCATCCGGGCTGACCGCGAAATTGCCGGCGCGGGTATAGGCGTCCTCGCCGGAGGGCAGCTGGATGCGGAAATATCCGCGCCCCGAAACCGCCATGTCGTAGCGGTTGCCGGTCTGGATCAGATTGCCCTGTTCGGTAATGCGGTAGGTCGAGGCCGCCTGAACGCCGAGACCGACCTGCACCCCCGTGGGGACGATCGTGCCGGCATCCGACGAGCTGGCGCCCATCCGGTCGACATTCTGGTAGAGCAGGTCCTGGAATTCCGCGCGCTGGCGCTTGAACCCGGTCGTGTTCATGTTGGCGATGTTGTGGGAGATGACTTCCACATTCATCTGCTGGGCCATCATGCCCGTGGCGGCGGTGGTGAGCGATCGCATGGCGTTTGCTCCTCGTTCTCTAGACGCGGCCGAGGCGTTCGATCGCCCGGCGGCTCAGTTCCTCGCCCTGGGACAGGACTTTGGACACGGATTCATAGGCGCGCATCGTCTCGATCATGCGCGTGAGTTCGACGACGGGCTGGGTGTTCGACTGCTCGAAATAGCCCTGCCGGACGGTCGCGTCGGACAGGTCGGCCTGCATCCCGTCGGGCGCGGCGTAGAGCCCGTTGCCGAGCTTCTGCAGCGCGCCGCGATCCTCGAAGCTGTAAATCCCCAGCCGGGCGATCTCGTTGCCGTTCTGGATGATCGCGCCGGTGGACCGGATCTCGACCGGACCCTGCGCGATATCGATCAGGATGGGGGCGCCGCCATCGTCGAGCACCGGGGCGCCCGAGGTGGACACCAGCATGCCCTCGGCATCGGTGTGGAAGCGTCCGTCGCGGGTGTAGCGCAGGTCGCCGTTTTCGGTCTCGACGGCGAAGAAGCCGTCGCCCTGGATGGCGGTGTCCAGCGGGCGTCCGGTGAATTCCATCTCGCCGGGGCGGAAATCGCGGCCCACGCCCCAGTCCTCGACATACTGAAGGCGCTGCGGACCGTCGTCCGAGCGTGCGCGATTGGCCGGATTGGCCTCGAGCAGCAGCATCTCGGCCTGGAAGCCCGGCGTATTGGCGTTGGCGATGTTGTTGGCGAGCACATCCATCTGCCGACGCAGGGTCAGCTGACGGGAGAGCCCGATCATGAAGGCGTTTTCCATGGCGCGTCCGTCCGTTCTTTGACGTTCGGTTTGTTCCGGCCCCGTCTGACGCGGAGCTCGCACATCGCATTGCAGCGTCCGTGCCATAGTTAATTTTCAGCATTTTCAATGCCTTGGGCTTCCGGGTCTCGCCGCAGGGCCCGCCGTCCCGGCAGCTTCGCCCCGGCAACTGGGCAAAACCTGCCGGGAAGGGGACTTTGCAAACCCCTCGTTAACCGGAGCGGACGTTAATCCTTGGACAAGGCGAAAGCCGTGTGCGGAGCGTGAAATGGCCAAGAAAGACAAGCAAAAGCCGGAGACCGAGGCCCCCGAATCCGGAGCCGAATCCGAAGAGGGCGCGGACGGCGAGCAGCCGAAGAAGAAGGGCGGCATCATGAAGCTCGCCCTGTTCATCGGCTTGCCGGTGCTCATCCTGGTGCTGGGCGGTGTCGCGGCGATGCTTCTGCTGGGCGGGGGCGGCGGTGACGAAACTCATGTCGCCGAGGCTGGTGAGCATGGCGAGGTGGCCGACGGTCATGGCGGAGGCGGCGGTCACGGCAGTGGCGGTGGCGCGGCCGAGGACGCCTATTTCTATGAAATCCCGCAGATGCAGATCACCATCCAGAACGGGTCGGGTGGTTTCGCCCATGTCCAGATCACTTTCTCGCTGGAAATTCAGGACGAGGATCTGGCGCATGATCTCGACGAGAATCTGCCGCGCATCCTCGATCAGTTTCAGGGCTTCCTGCGCGAATTGCGTCCGGAAGACCTCGCCGGAAGCGCGGGCGCCGAACGCCTCCGCCTTGAACTCCTGCGCCGCGTGAACCTCGTCATGGGCGAGGGGCAGGTGCGCGCCGTTCTCATCACCCAGTTCGTGATCGCGTAATCCATGGCCGACACCGCAGACACCCAGGCTCCCGCCGAAGACGAGGACATGGCGGCGACGCAGGCCCCGGCGGACGCTGCCGAGGGCACCGACGGAGATGACGAACTCTCCGCCGAATGGGAATCCATGGTCGGCGAAGAGGGGGGCAGCCATGCTGCCGCGGCGCACGAGCGCATCCTCAATCAGGACGAGATCGACTCGCTGCTCGGCTTCTCGGTTTCCGACGACGACGGCAGTGACCGGTCCGGCATCCGCGCCATCATCAACTCGGCGCTGGTGTCCTACGAACGCCTGCCGATGCTGGAAATCGTCTTCGACCGCCTCGTGCGGCTGATGACGACATCGCTGCGCAATTTCACGTCCGACAACGTCGAGGTCAGACTCGACAACATCTCGTCGATCCGCTTCGGCGACTATCTGAACTCGATCCCGCTGCCAGCCATCCTGTCGGTCTTCCGCGCCAAGCAGCTCGACAATTACGGCCTGCTGACGGTCGATTCCAACCTGATCTACTCGATCGTCGACGTGCTGCTTGGCGGCCGCCGCGGCACCTCCGCCATGCGGATCGAGGGCCGCCCCTACACGACGATCGAACGCACGCTGGTCCAGCGCATGATCGAGGTGATCCTCGGCGATGCGAAGCAGGCCTTCGAGCCGCTGACCGAAGTCGATTTCTCGCTGGAGCGCATCGAGACCAATCCGCGTTTCGCCGCCATCGCCCGGCCGGCCAATGCCGCCATCCTGGTGAAGCTGCGCATCGACATGGAAGATCGCGGCGGCCGGGTGGAATTGCTCCTGCCCTACGCCACGCTCGAGCCGATCCGTAAAATGCTGCTGCAGCAGTTCATGGGCGAGAAATTCGGCCGCGACAATATCTGGGAAAGCCACCTCGCCACCGAGCTCTGGTCCACGCAGATGGACGTGAAGGCCGTGCTCGACGAGCAGCTCATGCCGCTCGGCAAGGTGATGGAGCTGAAGGTCGGCGACACGATCATGCTCGACGCAACGCCGGAGAGCACCGTCAAGCTGCGCTGCGGCTCGGTCCCGCTGACCAAGGGGCGCATGGGGCGTCTCGGCCATTCCGTCGCGGTGCGTCTCGACGCACCGCTCACTCCCACTGCCCGCAAAGCGATGTTGAAGCTCACATGACCCTAGCTGCCCTGGCCTTCGAAGGCATTGTCGCCCTTCTCCTGCTCGCCGCCGCCATCATGATGTGGCGTGTCGACCGCAAGCTGAATGCGCTGCGCAACGGCCAGGACGGCGTGCGTCAGGCCGTCGTGGCGCTCGACGAAGCCACCGACCGCGCCCGCGCCAGCCTCGCGGCGCTCAACCGCGCCACGCATGAAAGCGGCGAGGGGCTGGAGCAGACGGTGCGCGAAGCCCGCAAGGTGGCCGACGAGCTCCGTCTTCTGACCTCCGGCGCCGACCGGCGGTCGGAATCGATCGCCGGCGCGCGCCCGGCGCGCAAGCCGATCGCCGACGTCTTCCCGCAGGGCGGCCGTCCGAACGTGTTTTCTGACCTCAAGGATGTGCGCTGATCATGGCTGCTCCCGTCCGCCTCCTCGCCACGGCCGGCATTCTTGCCGGCGGTCTGTTCGTCATGAAGGCGATGGACGTGGCCATGGGCCTGCCCGACGCCTGGGCGGCATGGGCGGCGGATGACCCCGCCCCGCATGGCGAAGTCGAGCATCCGGAGAACACCGCCGAGCCCTATCTGCCGAACCTGGCCGATGAGGAGCATGGCGCGGATGCGAACTGCCCGGCGGTATCGAACGACGTGTTCGCTGAGCGCGTGGGGGCGTCCCCGAGCGAACTGGAAGTGCTGCGCGCCCTGTCCGAACGCCGCCGCCTGCAGGATGCGCGCGCCGATGAACTGGATACCCGCGAAGCCTTGCTCGAAGCTGCCGAGCAGCGTGTCGACGGACGCATCACCGAACTGCGCGAATTGCGCGACGAGATCGAAACCCTGATCGGGTCCTTGTCCGAAGCCGAGGAAGCCGAGATGGAGCGCATCGTCGCCTTCTATCGCGGTATGGACCCGGCCGATGCGGCCGAGCGCATTGCCGCACTGGAACCCGATACGCAGGTGCAGATCGCCGCGCGCATGCCGGCCCGGAACTTCTCGGCCATTCTGGGTGAGATGCCGGTGCCGCAGGCCGCGCAACTGACCATGCGGATCGCCGCGCGCAACGACGTGCCGGACACGGTCGCGGAACTGGAGAACCGCCTTGGCGAGGAGGGCTGACACAACGGCCCTCGTCGGTGCGCTGGCCGCGCTGACCTTTGCGGGATCGGTGCTGGCCGCCGAGCCGGTGGAATTCCGTGTCGAAAACATCGGCGGCACGGCGCGGCTTCTGATCACCTATCCCGAAGCCTTTGGCGGCGAAGCGCCCACCGCGGACATCGAGACCGCGGCCGGCGGAACGGTGCTGATCGCGCGTTTTTCCGAACCCGTTGAGGGCAACACGGCGACCCTGGCCGAGGCGCTGGGTGACCGCGTCGCCATGGTGCGGCTCGATCCCGACGGGTCGGCGCTGAGACTGGCCATGCGCGGTGCGCAGGAAGCGCGCGTGACGCGCAGCTGGAACATGGTCGCGATCGACCTGGTGCCGCCGGGCGGTTCGCCGCCGCCACGCATCATTTCCCCGCACGAACAGGCCGAGATCGACGCAGCGGCCGCCGCCGCGGCTGCGCCCCCGCCACCACCGCCACCCGCCCTGCCGGTGACGTTGCGTTTCGGCACGGCGGCCAGCAATACGCGGATCGAATTCCTGTGGCCGGAAGAGATCGGCTATTCGCTCGATCAGGACGGCAACACGATCAACCTGCATTTCGAGGCGCCGGGCGAGATGGATCTCGCCGAGTTGCGCGCCTCGCCGCCGCGCCTCCTTCAGACGATCTCCGGCGCGCGCGGTGACACCGACCACACGCTCGAACTGCTTGTCGACGATGGCGTGACGGCCCGCGTCTTCAACGAAGGCGGCCGCGTCGTCGTTGATCTGCTCGATCCGGACCGGACCGAAGCGACCGATCTTCTCAATGCGCTGGCCAGCGTGGGTGAGGTGACCGGCAGCCTCGACGATCCGGACGATCGCGCCGAACCCGAACTGCATGCCGATGCGGGCGATCATGCCCCGCAGCCGGAACCGGCCGCGCCCGAGCAAGCCGCAACCGTTCAGCACCACGAAGACCCGGAACTGCCGCCCGAAACCGAGCGCGAAGCGCCGGAGCATCTTGCCGTCGAGCACGACGCCCCGCGGGCTGATCCCGTTCCCCCGGGCGGTGTTGTCCATGTCGCGGCAACCGAAGCTAATGGCGACCTGCTGGCGCGGTTCGAATGGGCCGCTCCGGTCGGCCTGTCGGTCTTTCGCCGGGGCGAGGCGATCTGGGCCGTGTTTGACGCCGATGCCACGCTCGACATGGGTGAAGTGGCCCAGGGCGGGCGCGGTCATATCGTCGGTTTCGAACTGGTCGATGGTGACGGCTACACCGCCGTGCGCATGGTCGCGCCGACCTCCACCAGCGCCGAGGTCCGCTATGACGGCGCCTACTGGACGCTGGTTTTCTCCGAACGCATCGAGACACCGCCGACCCCGGTCGAAGTCGACCGGCAGACGGCTCCCGGCGCGCCGTCCGGCGTGGTGCTGCGCCTCGAACACCCGACCGCCGTTCATTGGGTCGCCGACCCGGTCGTCGGCGACCGCATTGCGGTGGTGACGGCGATGGCTCCGATCGAAGGCATTCTGGCACCCCGCGTCTTCCCGGGGGGCTCGCTTCTGGCATCCACACAGGGCGCTGCGGTCGAGACCTATGCCGACGACCTGCTCGCCGAGATCGGCGAGAATGGCGTGCGGATCGCCCGGCCGGATGCGGCCAGCGGGCAGCAGCGTCCGGTAACCACCCTCGCGATGTCGGCGACGACCCGCCACTCGCCCGCCTTCATGGATTTCGAAGCCTGGCAGGGCAGCGGTAATTACTGGCGCGACCTGACGAGCCGTCAGAACGCGGCCGCACCCGAGGATGCCGACGCGCGGGTCGATCTGGCGCGTTTCTACCTCGCCAACGGGCTGGCACCCGAAGCCCTCGGTGCGCTCGACGCGGCGCTTCTGATCCGGCCCCAGCTGGCCGATGATCCGCACATCCACGCACTGGCCGGTGTCGCCAGCTACATGATGGGCCGGATCGAGGACGCCCATACCGCCTTCGCCATTCCCGTCCTGATGAGCGATCCGGACGCCGCGCCATGGCGCGCCATGATCGCCGCCGATCAGGAAGAGTGGGAAGAAGCGAGCCGCCGTTTCGATACGGGTAATGAGTCCATCTACGGCTACGCCCCCGAATGGCGCGCCCGTTTCCGCGTCGCTCGCGCGCGCGTCGCGCTCGAAAACAACGACTTTGCCGCGGCTTCGTCCTATCTGCGCGAACTGTCACGCGATGAACCGGGGCCGCACGACATCGCCGAAGCAGAATGGATCGCCGCCCGCATTGATGCGGAAAGCGGCGAGGAAGACCGCGCCATCGAACGCTTCCGGGCGCTGAGCCATTCCGGCTATCCCGGGATCGAGGCCGCCTCGCTGCTGGAGCTTTACCGGCTCGAACTCGCCAATGGCGACATGACCGCGCAGGAGGGCGTCGAGGCGCTCGAGAGCCTGCGTCTGCGCTGGCGCGGCGATGCGCTCGAACTCGATACCATCCGGCTCCTCGGCCAGATCTATATCCGCGAAGGCGCCTATGCGCAGGGCCTCGAAACCATGCGCACCGCGCAGGCCCGCTTCCCCGACAGCCGCGCCAGCCGCCGCATCGGCCAGGACATGGCGCAGGTTTTCCGCGCGCTCTTCCTCGAAGGCGAGGCCGACACGCTCGATCCGATCGAGGCGGTCGCCCTGTTCTACGAATACCGTTTCCTGACGCCGATCGGCTCGGACGGTGACCGCATGGTCCGCCGCCTCGTCGACCGTCTGGTGGCCTTCGACCTTCTGGGGCAGGCCGCCGACCTGCTCGAATACCAGGTCGAGAACCGCCTGCGCGAACCTCAGGCAAGGGCGCAGGTCGCGACCGACCTGACCGTCATCTACCTGACCGACCATCGTCCGGCGGATGCGCTGCGCACGCTGCGCAACACCCGTGTCGCCGGCCTGCCTGAAGATCTCGTGGCCGAACGCCGCATGCTCGAGGCCCGTGCTCACGCCGAACTGGGCCGCTTCGAACATGCCCTCGAACTCGTCGCCGGAGATGAAAGCGCGACCGCGCGCCGCCTGCGGGCAGACGTCGCCTGGGACCGCCGCGACTGGCCCGATGCCGGACGCCGTCTCGAAAGCGCGCTCGGCACACGCTGGCAGGACGACACCCCGCTCGGCGAAAGCGAGCAGGCCGACGTGCTGCGCACCGCCATCGCCTTCAACCTCGCCGGGGACCGCGATTCCATCCGCCGCCTCGACCAGCGCTATGGCGCGCTGATGCGTGCGACCGCGCAGGCGACCTCCTTCGACGTGCTGACCAGCGAACTGACCGTGACAGGCGATGCCCGCGTCGGCGACCTCGCCCGCCGCATCGCCGACATCGACACGCTCGACGCCTTCATGCAGCGCTACCAGACGCGGTTCGAAAGCGGGGGCGGGGAGAGCTAGTTCTCTTTCCCTCCCCTTGATGGGGAGGGACGCGAGCGGCGACCTTCAGGTCTTCGGGAGCGGGGTGGGGTGAGGCGTCTTCAGAATTCTCCGGGTTTCCTGCGCAGGCAGGAAACCAGACTGGATCCCTGCCTTCGCAGGGATCCCGGAACAAAGCCAATCTCCTGCCTCCTGAGGGGGCGAGGAAAGCCATCCTGTTAGACGACGTTTCCCGGACGGCGAAGCCGGTCCGGGATCCAGATTGGACCCCGGTCTTCGCTGCGCGAACCCGGGGAGCGTAGGGATTGAGTGGAAAGCCACCTACCCCGGTGGACCGGCCCCGCCGATCGTGCCGAAACTCTCCACCAGCGACCCCGCGACCAGCCGCCAACCGTCCACGAGGACAAAGAAGATCAGCTTGAAGGGCAGCGAGATCACGATCGGCGGCAGCATCATCATGCCCATCGACATCAGGATCGAGGCCACGACGAGGTCGATGATCAGGAAGGGGATGAAGAGCAGGAAGCCGATCTCGAAAGCGCGCCGCAGCTCCGAGATCATGAAGGCCGGGGCGATGACTCGGAAAGGCGTGTCCTCCGCCGTGGCCGGACGGTCTTCCGGCGGCAGGAAGGAAATGAACAGCCCGAGATCGTCTTCCCGGACATGCGCCATCATGAAGTCCTTCACCGGCGAGGACGCCCGGTCGAAGGCTTCGCCCATCTCGATTTCCTGATTGATCAGCGGCTGGATGCCCTCCTCATAGGCCTCGGTGAAGACCGGGGCCATGATGAAGGCGGTCAGGAAGAGGGCGAGGCTGGTCAGGACGACGTTCGGCGGGCTCTGTTGCAGGCCGACCGCAGTTCGCAGGAGCGACAGCACGACCACGATCCGCACGAAACTGGTCGTCATGATCACGATCGACGGGGCGAGCGACAGGATCGTCAGGAGCGCGGTGAGTTGCAGGACGCGCTCGGTCAGCGTCCCGCCATCGCCGAGATCGAGCGAGAATCCGGGGCCGGTCGCCGGCGCGGCGGCCTCCGCAGGTGATCCGAAGATCACGAAGATGACGGCGAAGATCGCGAAGATGAGCGGAAGACGCTTCATGATGCGGTCCCCGTCGCGGCTTTTGCCGGCCGCCGGTCGAGGACGATTTCCGTCCCGGCGCCCAGGAGCAGGACCTGCTCTTCCTCGTCGATCTTGACGATCACCACGCGCCGCCGCGGATCGAGAACCAGCGATTCCGTAACCCGCAGTCTCCGCTCGCGTTTCGTGCGCTCCAGCCCCTTGGTAGCGAGGCTGTTCACGAATTTGGTGAACCAGCCCTGCGTCCCGGCGAGGGCGAACAGCCCCAACAGGCCGAGAACGACGGCGAGGGCGGCGAAATACTGGGCGAAGTCAACGACATCCATGGCGCGTCTTTACGACTCGGAAAGCTTGGTTAACGCCATTGCCAATGCTTGCCGTTAACGCCGCGTTAAACGGCGCGGCGCAGCTTCAGACCCAACGATAAAAAACCAACAGGTGCGCCATGCGTCCCGGAGACGCCCCGGTTCTCACGCTTTTGCGGGAATCCCTCGGATTCCATTCCGCAAGACAGAGCGTGCTGGCCGACAACATCGCCAATGCCGACACGCCGAATTTCGTGCCGCGCGACATCGAGGAGGCCCAGTTTCACCGGGCGCTCCAGAACGAGTTGCGCGGTTCGGTGTCGCCCTCCGTGGCGATGGCGGCGAACCGCCCCGGGCACATCACGCCGGCAGGCGGGGATGCCGGCAGCCGCACCTACCGCGCCGTTTCGGCGCCGGACAGCGAGACCACGGTGAACGGCAATGCCGTCTCCCTGGAGGAGCAGATGGTCCGCGCTCAGGACAACCGCATTCGCTACGAGACCGCCTTGGGGCTCTATGAAAAGAGCCTTGGCCTGATCCGGATGGCCGCGCGGCCCGTGGCGCGCTGACGGAGGATAGACGATGAGCGAACCTTCAGACGCCCTGACCATCGCCGCGGCGGGCCTGCGCGCCCAGTCCGCGCGCATGCGGATTATCGCGGAAAACCTGGCCAACGCGTCCTCGACGGCGCGTGAGCCGGGCGGGGATCCCTATCGCCGCCAGATCCCGGTTTTCGAATCCGAGCTGGATCGCCAGACCGGGCTCGAACTGGTCCGCATGGACCGGGTCAGCGCCGACCAGAGCGAGTTCAACCTGCGCTACGAGCCGGGCCATCCGGCCGCCAATGACGAGGGATATGTCCGCTATCCGAACGTTCAGACGCTGATCGAACTGATGGACATGCGCGAGGCCCAGCGCAGCTATGAAGCCAATCTCAACATGGTGGAATCGAGCCGGGCGATGATGCAGCGCGCGCTCGAACTGCTGCGCCGCTAGGGAGGGGATAGATGGCCGCCGATCTTTCCGCCCTTCGCGCCTACGCCGCCGCCGCGCAGAACATGTCCCGCGCGGCCGAAGGTCCGCAGGCCGGTGACGAAGCCGGCGCATCGGACTTCTCCGCCATGGTGTCGAGCGCGGTCCAGAATACGGGCAATTCCCTCGCCCAGGCCGAACAGCTGACCGCCGGCGCGGCGATGGGCCAGACCGAGCTGATCGACGTCGTTACCGCCGTCTCCGCGGCCGAAGTCCAGCTGCAGACCGTCATGGCCGTCCGCGACGAAGTGATCCGCGCCTACAACGACATCCTGAAGATGCCGATCTAGATCATCCCGGTCATCCGGAAGCATCTTCGTCATCTTCGACATGAAAAACCCCGCCGGATCGCTCCGGCGGGGATTTCCTTGCCCGGAAGCGGGGATTACTCCGCGCCGGCCTGTTCGGCCGCGATCCAGTTTTCCACCCGGCGTTCCAGAACCGAGAGCGGCAGGGCGCCCTGGCGCAGAACGACGTCGTGGTATTCGCGGATGTCGAAATCGTCGCCGAGCTCCTCGCGCGCCATTTCACGCAGGCGCAGGATCTCGTTGCGGCCGATCATGTAGGCCGTCGCCTGACCCGGATAGACGATGTAGCGATCGATCGCGTTGACGATATCGCCCTGCGGGTTCGGCGTGTTCTCGGCGAGGTAGTCGACCGCTTCCTGACGGCTCCAGCGGTGATGGTGCAGGCCCGTGTCGACCACGAGGCGGCAGGCCCGCCACAGCTCCATGGCCAGACGCCCGAAGTCGGAATACGGATCGTCATAGAAGCCGAACTCGACCGGGAAGTATTCCGAATAGAGCCCCCAGCCTTCGGTGTAGGCGGTGTAGCCGCCAAAACGCCGGAAGGACGGCACGCCCTCCAGCTCTTGCATGATGGCGAGCTGCATGTGGTGGCCCGGAATGCCCTCGTGATAGGCGAGCGCTTCCATCTGGTAGGTCGGCATGTCGGCCATGTCGCGCAGATTGGCGTAATAGACGCCGGGGCGTGACCCGTTCGGGGCCGGGCGCTGGTAAAAGGCCTTGCCCGCCGACGCTTCGCGGAATTCCTCCACCCGGCGCACGACAAGGTCGGCTTCCGGGAAGGTGTTGAACATCTGCGGCAGGGACTCGCGCATCGTGTCGATCAACGCGGTGGCTTCCGACAGGTAACGCTCGCGGCCTTCATCCGTGTTCTCGTAGTAGAACTGGCTGTCGGTCCGCATGAATTCGAAGAAGTCCTGAAGCGTCCCTTCGAAGCCGACTTCCGCCATGATGGCTTCCATCTCGCCATGGATGCGCTCGACCTCGGCGAGACCGAGATCGTGGATCTCCTCCGCCGTCATGTCGGTCGTCGTGTAGCCGCGCAGCATGTAGGCGTAGTACTCGCTGCCGCCGGGCACGTCCCAGACGCCGTCGGTTTCCCGCGCCGTGGTTTCCTGCTCCTCGAACATCGCGATCAGCCGCTCATAGGCCGGGGCGAGGCTTTCGGTGAGGGCGGTTTCGGCTTCGGAGACGAGCCGGTTCTTCTCCTCTTGGGAGATGTCGAGCGCGTCCACCTTCGACCGGAAGTCGGCCATGATCGGACTGTCTGCCCCGTCATCGAACGGCGCGCCGGTAATCACGTTCCGCGACGTCACGATCATCGGCTGGTAAGTCCAGCGCGGCGTCGTCACACCCATCTCGTAGGAGCGGCGGGCATTGGCGGCATTCTGGTCCAGATATTCCGCCGCGTTACGGATGCGCGAGAGATAGGCCTCGGCGTCCTCGACCGTGTCGACCCGGTGATTGTTGATCAGGAAGGACGGGATGCCCATGTGCGGGCCGGACCGCGGCGCGAAGGTGTAGCCATGGTCGCGCCATTGCCAGCCTTCGGCCTCGCGCGCGCCGTCATACTCGAACAGCTCATAGGACAGCTGCTCGGACTCCGGCAGCGTCTCCGGATCAAACGTGTCGCGCATATAGGCGAGATCCGCCTGCGACAGGCGATAGCTCTCTTCGGCGAATTCCGGCGAGGCGTCATTCCATTCGCCGTAATTCGTCTTTCGGCCAAGGAAGGTCTGCGTCATCGGCGAGCGGGCAACGCCGGCCTCGAACGTCTCCTCGAACCACGCATTGATCTGCTGCGCGGCGTCCGGGTTGTCGTTGGCGGCCGGTGTGTCGGTGGCCGCCGCCGTCGCCTCGGTATTGTTGTTCGCGGCCGTCCCGATGGCGTCGTCCTCGGTCTCGCCGGAACAGGCGGCAAGCGCGATCGTCGTCGCCGCGCTCATCAGCGCGAGGCGGAATTTCCTGATGCTCATTGTGTCGTCCTTTCGCGGCTTCAGCCGTTCTGGTTGTCCGCGATGTATTCGTCGACGAGGTCGCTGAGCAGGGTCAGCGGCACGGAGCCATTGCCCAGCACGACGTCGTGGAATTCGCGGTAGTCGAAATCTTCACCCAGCGCGTCCATCGCCCGCTGGCGCAGATCGAGAATGGTCAGCATGCCGACCTTGTAGGACACCGCCTGGCCCGGCCAAACGATGTAGCGGCGGACTTCATTGGTGATGTCGCCGCGCGTCATCGGCGTGGCTTCGAGCATGTAGTCGATCGCCTGCTCTTCGGTCCATTGATGGTAGTGGATCCCCGTGTCGACGACGAGACGGGCGGCCCGGAACACCTCGTAGGAGAGGCGGCCGAAATCCTGATACGGATCGGTGAACATGCCCATGTCCTTGCCCAGACGTTCGGCATAGAGCGCCCAGCCTTCGCCATAGGCCGAATACCAGGTGACGCGCTGGAACATCGGGACGCCATCAAGCTCCTGCGCGATGGCCGACTGCAGGTGGTGACCCGGAATGCCCTCGTGATAGGCGAGCGTCTCCATCTGGTAGACGGGCAGTTCGTCCATGTGGGCAAGGTTCACGTAGTAGGCGGCAGGTGCCGAGCGATCGAGCGGGCCGGCTTCATAGAAGGCGCCCGTCGCCGTCTCGATCCGGTAGGGCTCGACGGCGCGGACTTCCATTTCCGCCTGCGGCAGGCGGCCGAAATAGGCCGGGATTTCCTCGCGCATCGTATCGACCATGGCGGTCGCTTCGGCGAGGTAACGCTGACGGCCTTCGTCGCTGTCCTCGTAATAGAATTCCGGGCTTTCGCGCAGATGGGCGAAGAATTCCTGCAGTGTGCCTTCGAAGCCGACCTCTTCCATGATGCCGCGCATTTCTTCGTGAATGCGCTCCACTTCGCTGAGTCCCAGCTGGTGGATGTCTTCCGCAGAGAGGTCGTCGCGCGTTGTGTAGTTGCGCAGTTGGGCCTCGTAATAGGCTTCGCCGCGCGGCAGGTGCCAGACGCCGTCGGCGTCACCGACCGTTCCGGCCTGACGCTCCATTTCCGCGATCAGCGCTTCATAGGCGGGCTGGACGGACGTCAGCAGGGCTTCGCGGCCAGCCTCGAGGATCGCGTCCTTCTCGTCCTGCGGAATGTCGAGCGCATTCGTCTTCTCCTGCAGGTCGGCCCACAGCGGGCTGTCCGTGCCGGTATCGTCGAACGGCGCGCCGGTGATGATGCCGCGGGCGGTGTTAATCACGACCGGGTAGGCGAATTCGGGCGGCTGCACGCCGGCCTCGGCGCGGGCCTGCGCCTGCGCGGTGAGTTGTTCGATGGCCGGACCAAGGCCTTCAAGGCGGCTGACATAGGCACGGGCCTGGTCGGCACTGTTCACGCGGTGATAGCCGATCAGCATGGACGGCATATCCGAGTGCGGACCGAAGAATTGCGTGAAGATGTAGGTCTGGTCGCGGAATTCGCCCTGGTCGAGGGAGTTCTGCTGAACGAATTCGAAGAAGCGGTAGCTGACCTGCGCCTCGTCGGTCAGGAGGTCGTAGTCGAAATCATTGTGCAGCCGCTCCAGATCGCCGCGCGCCCGGTCCATGCCGGCCTCGAAGGCATCATCGCTGACATCGTCCCAACGCCCGTAGGCGTCGTTGTCATCGACCATGCCGAGGAAGGTCTGGGCCTGCGGCGACAGCGCGATTTCGCGCTCGAAGACTTCCTGGAAGAAGGCGTTGAGGCGCTCGGTTTCCGCTTCGCGGTCCTCGGCGGAAACCTCGGTCGTGTTGTCCGCCTCCGTCATCGTCGTTTCAGCCGAGGTGGCCGGTTCGACGGCGGTGTTCGCATCTTCCGATTCGGGATTGCCACACGCGGCGAGAAGCGCGGCGGCGCTCACGCTGATAATAAAAGCACGCATTTGGGTCGGACCTCCCCGTCCAGACAAAGGGTTCTGTTGCCCTTTCTTAACGCCACAGCGCCCCGCGTAAACCTGACGCTTATGTAATGTTGCGCTTCTCCGGCTGCGGGGCGTTTACACTTATTGACCCTTTCTTAACGCGAACGGGCGGAGCGTCAGTCACGCAACTTGGTTAATTCCGGGCAGGCGGCGTCCCATGAATGGCAGCGAAGTTCTCGATCTGGCGCGCGATGCGATCTGGCTGATGCTGGCGCTTTCGGCGCCGGTCATGCTCGTCGGTCTGGCCGTCGGCGTGGTCATCGCGCTCTTCCAGGCGCTGACGCAAGTTCAGGAAATGACGCTGGTTTTCGTGCCGAAGATCATCGCGATCTTCGTGGCGCTTCTGATTTTCCTGCCGGTGATGGGGGCGCTGATGTCCGCCTTCATGAACGGCATCGCCGACCGGATCGTCACCTCGTGAATGCCGAGCTGTCAGCACTCGTCTACGCCGGTTCGCTGATCTTCGCGCGGCTCGGGGCGATTCTCATGCTGATGCCCGGCATCGGCGAACCCGGTGTGCCGCCGCGGGCGCGCCTGGCTTTTGCGCTGATGTTCTCGCTGGCGCTCGCCCCCTTCATCGCACCCGAACTGCCCGCCGAGCCGGTCCAGCCGCTGGCCATGGGCGCGATGCTGATGAGTGAGGCCCTGATCGGGCTGATGATCGGCGCGGTCATGCGCATGTTCATGTCGGTCGCCTCGGTGGCCGGCCAGATCGTCGGCCAGCAGACCGGCCTGGCCATGGCGCAGGCCTTCGACCCGTCGCAGGGCCAGTCCGGCGCGCTGATGTCGACCTTTCTGAACCTGCTTTTCATCGTGCTGATCTTCGTGACCAATCTGCACCATCTGCTGCTGCTGGCCGCCCGCGGGTCCTATGACGTCATGCCGGTCGGGTCGCTGCCGCCGCTGGCCGATGCGGCGGAATGGGCGTTGACCGTCTTCTCCGACAGCTTCCGCATCGGCATTCAGATCGCCGCGCCGCTCATCGTCTTCGGCCTTGTTTTCTATTTCGGCCTTGGCGTGCTGTCGCGCCTGATGCCGCAGGCGCAGATCTTCTTCATCGCCATGCCGGTCAACATCCTGGCCGGCTTCTTCATCTTCGCGATCTCGATCGGCGCCATGGCCATGGTCTGGCTCCAGCGTCTCGAATCCTTCGCCGTCGAATTCCAGTAGGAGCGCGCCATGGCGGACGATCAGGACGAAAGCGAAAAAACAGAAGAGCCGACAGCCAAGCGCCTTCAGCAGGCGCGCGAGAAAGGCGACGTTCCCAAATCGCAGGAGATTCCGGGCTGGTTCGTGCTGGCATCCGGGCTTGTCGTGATTGCCCTGTTGGGACCGTCCATCGCACGCCATCTGGCGGGCACGCTGTCGGTCTTCCTGGCGCGCCCGCATGAGCTGAGCCTCGACCCGGCGGCCGCCCTCGATCTGACGGCGGCAACCGCATGGACCGTCGCGCTGGCGGTCGGGTTCTCCTTCCTGATCCTGATGGGGGCCGGCCTGGCCGGACATCTCGTCCAGACGGGCCTCCTCTTCTCCACCGAAAAGATGCAGCCCAAGCTGTCGAAGCTGAACCCGGTCGAGGGCGTGAAGCGGATGTTCGGCCCGCAGGGCTGGGCCAACTTCCTCAAAGGTCTCGGCAAGATGGCGCTGGTCTCCGCGGCGATCTTCGTCGTGATCTGGCCGAAGCGGACCGAGCTGGCGGCCCTGCCGGCAATGGACGTGTCGGGCATTCTGCAGGTCGTGATGACGGACGTGATCCTGCTCTTCATCGCCGCGCTGGTCGCCTATGCCGCCATTGCCGCGCTCGACTACATCTACCAGCGCCAGAGCTTCATGAAACGCAACCGCATGTCGCGCCGCGACCTGAAGGACGAGCTGAAACAGACCGAGGGCGATCCCATGATCCGGGCCCGTCTCAGGCAGATCCGGCAGGAGCGCGCCCGCCGCCGCATGATGGCCGCGGTGCCGGACGCGACCGTGGTGATCACCAACCCGACCCACTACGCCGTGGCGCTGAAATACGAGCAGGGCGTGACCGCCGCGCCGATCTGCGTCGCGAAGGGCGCCGACGCCGTCGCGCTGCGCATCCGGGAACTGGCAAAAGAGAACGACGTGCCGATCGTCGAGGATCCCCCGCTCGCCCGGGCGCTCCACGCCACTGTTGAGATCGACGAAACCATTCCCGCCGAACACTACAAGGCGGTCGCCAAGGTGATCGGCTACGTGCTCACGCTCGCGCGCAAGCGGGCGTGACGCCGCGTTGCGATGTAGAGTTTCGAACGGACGCGCGATTCGGATCGCGTACGGAGGAATCCATGGCCGAATTTACCCAGCCCGTGAAAGCGATGCGGGCGCCGCTCTGGACCCAGCCGGTGGCGCGCGGATTGTTCTGGACCGCCGCCCTGTGCGCCCTGGCCTCGGCCGGTGTGGCGCTGTTCGCGGCCTCTGAAGCCGGGTGGCACGGCTTCATCCTGCTGGCCGGTTTCGCTGTGGCGGCTTTCCTCCTCCTCTACGCCCTCGCTGCGGGCGAGGCAGCAGGCCGCGCCTTGCGCGAAAAGGCGGAGCGCCACGCCCTTCCCGGGCCGTCGGCGCTGGCGCTGGAAGCGCTCGATCTCCTGGCTGATCCGGTTCTCGTGACCAACCGCAAGGGCGCACCGCGCTGGGGCAATGCCGCCTATCGCGACATCGCGAAAACCGCGGGCGGGCTGGGGCAGAGCCTCGCGCTCGCCGGGCCGGACCGGATCTGGGCCGGCAGTGACGGCGCCGTCTATCGCCTGATCCTGGCCGCAAATTCCGGCGCGACGGCGCGCGAACGCATGCCGGCGCTCGACATGGGCGGCGAGACCCGCCGCTACGACATCGAGGTCCGCCCCTCCGGCGACGACCACATCGTCTGGCGGGTCATGCCCTCGGTCGATGAAGCCACGGGCGAGAAGGACACGCGCCTGCGTCCGGACTGGGCCGACAATGCCCCGGCCGGCCTGATGGCGATCGATCCGAAGGGCAAGCTGCTCGACGGCAACGCGACCCTGCGTGAATGGCTCGGCCTGAAGCGTGAGGACGCCCTGCCGGCGTTGCGCGACATGCTGACCGGCGACGGCGCGCGCGCGGTTCTGAAGACCTGCGGCCAGCCCGACACGGTGCGCCTCGATGCGCGCCTGAAGGGGCGGGAAGGGGTCGAGACCCCCGTTGCCATCGCCGTGCGCTGGGAAGGCGGGAAACAGCCGGTCGGCCGCGCCATCGTCTATGGCCTGTCGACCACCGGCGCGCCGCCGGGAATCGCCCAGGCGATGCCGAGCGGGGCCAAGGCCGGGCGGACCTTCGACGAGATGTTCTTCTCCGCGCCCTTCGGTGTCGCCCGTCTCGACGGGGCCGACCCGGAAGCGGCGATCATCGAGGACGCCAACCCGGCGCTGCTGCAGTATTGCGGCGGCACGGCGATTCCGGGCGCGAAATTCATCGACCTGTTCGATTGGAGCGACGGACGCACGCCGGCCGAGGCGATCGCCCGGGCCTCCAGCGGCACGACCGAGCCCGCAGAAGTCGTCCTCAAGGGCGAATCGAAGCGCGAGGCGCATCTGGTCTTCGCGCCGGCCCGCGGCGGCAAGCGCGTCGCCTATGTGATCGACGTCTCGGCGTGGAAGGACCTCGAGCGGAAATTCGCGCAGGGCAACAAGATGCAGGCGGTCGGCCAGCTGGCCGGCGGCGTCGCGCACGAGTTCAACAACCTGCTGACAGCGCTGCGCCTGACGGTGGACGAATTGCTCGGCCGCCACCCGGTCGGCGACCCGTCCTATGCCGATCTGCAGCACATCAACTCGACCATCTCGCGCGCTGCGGGCCTGGTGAGGAAGCTGCTCGCCTTCTCGCGCAAGCAGACCTTCCGGGTCGAGACGCTGGAAGTGCCGGACGTGCTGTCGGATTTCTCCATCCTCCTGCGCCAGATCCTCGAGGAGACGGTGAAGCTCGAGATCGTCCACGGCCGCGACCTGCCGCCGATTCGCGCCGACAAGGGCCAGCTGGAAACCGCGATCATCAACCTCGTCGCCAATGGCCGCGACGCGATGCGCGAAAGCGGCGGCGGCACGATGACGATCCGCACCTCCGCCGCGACCGCCGACGAAGTGCGCGAGGCCGGGGCGCCCGATCCCGTGACCGGCGACTGGGTGCTGATCGAGGTGCAGGACGAGGGCACCGGCATGGACGAGGCCACGCGGGAGAAGATTTTCGAGCCCTTCTTCACGACCAAGCCGCAGGGCAAGGGCACGGGCCTGGGCCTCGCCACAGTCTACGGCATCGTCAAGCAGTCGGGCGGCTTCCTCTTCGTCGAATCCGAACTCGGCAAGGGCACCACCTTCCGCCTCTTCCTGCCGGCCACCGAAGCGACCGAGGAGGTCCGCGAGGAAGTCGAGCGCAAGAAGGCCGAGAAGGCGATCGAGCCCAAGCCGGCCGACCTCGCCGGGCGCGGCCGCATCCTGCTCGTCGAGGACGAGGACAAGGTGCGCATGATCGCGGCCCGCACGCTCGCCAAGCGCGGCTACGAGGTCACCGAGGCCGAGGACGGCGAGAAGGCACTCGCCATCCTGCAGGACGGTGAGAGCACGTTCGACCTTCTCATTTCGGACGTCGTGATGCCCGGGCTCGACGGCCCGGGCCTCGTCGAGAAGGCACGCGATCTCCTGGCCACGACCCGGATCGTCTTCATCTCCGGCTATGCCGAGGAGGAGTTCTCGCACACGCTCTCGCGCGAACACGACATCTCCTTCCTCCCCAAGCCCTTCACGCTGTCGCAGCTGGCCGAGAAGGTGAAAAGCGAGATCGGCGCGCGCATGGAGGACGCCGACGCGGCCTGATCGGCTGCGTCGCGCCCTCTCAAATGTTCCGGTTGCGTTCCGGGAACAAACGCGGTACAAATCCCTTCAATTGCCCCAATGCCGGGGCCGTGAAATAAGGGGCAGGACCCATGGCCAGCAATGCGATTCGTCTCGTGAAGAACAACGACAAGACTGACAAGTCCAAGGCGCTCGAAGCCGCGCTTTCCCAGATCGACCGGGCTTTCGGCAAGGGCTCGGTAATGAAGCTGGGCGAACGCCCGGACATGGATATCGAGGCGATCCCGACCGGCTCGCTCGGCCTCGATATCGCGCTGGGCATTGGCGGCCTGCCCAAGGGCCGCATCATCGAGATCTACGGCCCGGAATCCTCGGGCAAGACGACGCTGGCGCTGCATTGCGTCGCCGAGGCGCAGAAGAATGGCGGCGTCGCCGCCTTCATCGACGCCGAACACGCGCTCGACCCGGTCTATGCCGGCAAGCTGGGCGTCGATGTCGGCGAGCTTCTGGTGTCGCAGCCGGACGCCGGTGAACAGGCGCTCGAGATTGCCGACACGCTGGTGCGTTCCGGCGCGGTCGACATTCTCGTCATCGACTCGGTCGCCGCGCTGACGCCGCGCGCCGAGCTGGAAGGCGAGATGGGCGACAGCCTGCCGGGCCTGCAGGCCCGCCTGATGAGCCAGGCGCTGCGCAAGCTGACCGGCTCGATCTCGAAGTCCCATACGATGGTGATCTTCATCAACCAGATCCGCATGAAGATCGGCGTGATGTTCGGCAATCCGGAAACCACGACCGGCGGTAATGCGCTGAAATTCTACTCCTCCGTCCGTCTCGACATCCGCCGCATCGGCCAGATCAAGAATCGCGACGAGGTGATCGGCAACCAGACCCGCGTGAAAGTGGTGAAGAACAAGGTCGCCCCGCCCTTCCGCGAGGTCGAGTTCGACATCCTCTACGGCGAGGGCATTTCCAAGACCGGCGAGATCCTCGATCTCGGCGTGAAGGGTGGCATCGTCGAGAAGTCGGGCTCCTGGTTCTCCTACAATTCCGAGCGCATCGGGCAGGGCCGCGAGAATGTCCGCCGCTTCCTCCTCGACAACCCGGATATCGCCAACGAGATCGAGGCGAAGGTCCGCGCCAATTCCGGTGTGATCGCCGACGAGATGCTGACCGGCCCCGATGTCGAGGACGACGGGGGTGACGAGGCCGCCGCGAGCTGATCCGTCAGCCCGGTAACTTCGCAACCGCAAAAAATTTCAGCAGCGGGCGCTTGGCGAGGCCGGGCGCCCGTTCGTATATGGAGTGACATTCACCGCCCGTAACACCGGCACAAGACACACCCGGCCCGCACCGTGGCCGGTAAGGACGCCATGATGACCAGCCTGCGCGACATCCGCAGCGGATTTCTCGACTATTTCGCCAAGCACGATCACGAGGTTGTGCCGTCGAGTCCGCTCGTTCCGAAGGACGACCCGACGCTGCTCTTCACCAATGCCGGCATGGTGCAGTTCAAGAACGTCTTCACCGGGCAGGAGAAGCGCGCCAAGCCGCGTGCCGTGACGACGCAGAAATGCGTGCGCGCCGGGGGCAAGCACAACGACCTCGACAATGTCGGTTACACGGCGCGCCACCACACCTTCTTCGAGATGCTGGGGAATTTCTCCTTCGGCGACTATTTCAAGGAACAGGCGATCGAACACGCCTGGACGCTCCTCACGAAGGATTTCGGCCTGTCGAAGGACAAGCTGCTCGTCACCGTCTATTCGGAAGACGACGAGGCGCATGCGCTCTGGAGAAAGGTCGCCGGCCTTGCCGATGACAGGATCATCCGGATCGCGACCAGCGACAATTTCTGGATGATGGGGGACACCGGCCCCTGCGGCCCGTGTTCGGAAATCTTCTACGATCACGGTCCGTCCATCCCCGGCGGCCCGCCGGGATCACCGGACGAGGATGGCGACCGCTTCATCGAGATCTGGAATCTCGTCTTCATGCAGTTCGAACAGAAGGATGGCGGGGATCGCGTCTCCCTGCCCAAGCCTTCGATCGACACCGGCATGGGGCTGGAACGCATCGCGGCGGTGCTTCAGGGCGTGCACAACAATTACGAGGTCGACCTGTTCAAGGCGCTGATCGAAGCGTCCGAAGAGGTGCTGTCCTCGAAGGCGGAAGGCGACGCGCTGGCGAGCCACAGGGTCATCGCCGATCATCTCCGCTCCACCTCCTTCCTGATGGCCGACGGCGTCTCGCCGTCAAACGAAGGCCGCGGCTATGTCCTGCGCCGCATCATGCGCCGTGCCATGCGCCACGCGCACCTTCTGGGCGCAACCGAGCCGGTCATGCACAAGCTGGTGCCGGCCCTCGTCGAACAGATGGGCGAAGCCTTCCCCGAACTGCCGCGCGCGCAGGAGATGATCCAGTCGACGCTTGAGGCCGAGGAAGAACGCTTCCAGCGCACGCTCGGCCGGGGCCTGGCCCTGCTCGACGAAGCGACGCGCGGGATGAAGGAAGGCGACGCCCTGTCCGGTGAGACGGCGTTCCGGCTTTACGACACCTACGGCTTCCCGCTCGATCTGACGCAGGATGCGCTGCGGGCGCGCGGCATGACGGTCGACACCGATGCGTTCGAGGTCGCGATGGAAGGCCAGCGCGACGCGGCCCGGGCCAATTGGAAGGGCTCGGGCGAAGCTGCACCGGATACCGTCTGGTTCGCGGTCCGCGACCGTCTCGAGAAGACGGAATTCCTCGGTTATGACTGCCACGCGGAGAAGGGCGAACTGACCGCCATCGTCGCGGGCGGCTCCGAACAGGACACGCTCGAGGCAGGACAAAGCGGTGAACTCGTCTTCGACCGGACCCCTTTCTACGGCGAGAGCGGTGGCCAGATCGGCGATGCCGGTGTGATCGAATTCGCCAACGGCGCGCGCTTCATCGTGGATGACGTGCAGAAGCGCGGCGGCGACATGCACGGTCATGTCGGGCGTCTGGAATCGGGTTCGATTGCCATCGGCGATACGGCGACCCTGACGGTCGATGACGGCCGCCGGTCGCGCACCCGCGCGAATCACTCCGCCACCCACCTTCTGCACCGCGCGCTGCGCGACGTGCTCGGCACGCATGTGACCCAGAAGGGATCCTATGTCGGGCCGGACCGTTTGCGCTTCGACTTCTCGCATCCCAAGGCCGTGAGCGCCGACGAGGTCGCGCGGATCGAAGCCGAGGTGAATGCCATCATTCGCCAGAACGATGTCGCCGAGACCAAGGAAATGGCCCCGGAAGACGCCATCAAGGCTGGTGCGCTCGCCCTGTTCGGCGAGAAGTATGGCGACATGGTTCGTGTCCTCGCCATGGGCCGGGATGTCGAGCCGGATCGGCGCTATTCCGTCGAGCTCTGCGGCGGTACCCATGTCGCGCGCACCGGCGATATCGCCCTGTTCAAAATCGTGTCCGAAGGCGCGGTCGCATCCGGCGTGCGCCGGATCGAGGCACTGACGGGCGAAGCCGCGCGACAATGGCTGGAAAACCAGGCGGGTATCGCGCGCAAATCCGCCGAGACGCTGAAAATCCCTGTGGGCGATCTTCAGACGCGCATCGCCGCGCTGGTCGATGAGCGCAAGTCGCTGGAACGCCAGCTGGCCGAAGCCAAGAAGCAGCTTGCAATGGGCTGCGGCGGGGCTGCGGCCCCGGCGGGCCCTGAAGAGGTCGGCGGCACAAAATTCATCGGCCGCGTCGCCGAAGGCGTCGGCGGCAAGGACCTCCGCGCACTCGTCGACGACGCCAAGGGCCAGCTCGGCTCTGGCGTCGTGGCCTTTGTCGGCGTGAATGACGGCAAGGCGGCGCTGGCGGTCGGCGTGACCGACGACCTCAAAGGCCAATTCTCCGCGGTGGAGCTCGTCCGCGTCGGGGCCGAGGCGGTCGGCGGCAAGGGCGGCGGTGGCCGTGAGGACTTTGCCCAGGCCGGCGGGCCGGACGGGTCGAAGGCGGATGACGCCATCGCGGCCATCAAGTCGGCCATTGCCGGTTGATGGCCAGACAGCCGAAGCCCGACATCCAGTTCGCTGGCGACAAGGCCGCCGGGCGCGCCATCGCGTCCGTGCGGGCGGCGTTCAACATGGCGCTGGAGACCCGGTCGCTGAAGGCGATCGCCGACTGCCTGCACGCAAACGTCATCCTCGTCCCGGGCGAGGATGCACCACTGATCAATGGCCGCGACGCCCAGATCGAGGCGTGGACGACGATCTTCAATCAGGCGCCGGACGTCACCTATGTGCGCACGCCCGCGCGCATCGAGGTGAACGAGGACGGCCTGCTGGCGGCGGAAAGCGGCCGCTGGACCGGTGGCTGGACGGTCGAGGGCATGACGGTGCGATACACCGGCCGCTATTTCGCGAAATGGCGGCTCGACGGCGATGACTGGCGGATCGAGGCGGAAACCTTCGTCACGATGCGCCGGCAGTCGGTCTGAGCGCGAAGCAATCTGGGGTTTCGGTCTAGCGGTGGGTTTCGCTCGGTCTGAGGACTGGGATCAAGGCCATCAATTCCCAGCATAGTAGGAAAACGATCACCAGAATTGCGACAGGCGCGGCGGGTTCGAGCCCCCAACCTAGGCTGCGAGCAATTGGTACAAATGCGAACAGTGTAATCGCGACTGCAGCAAGAATTGACAGGATTGCACGAGCGAGTCGCCGACCCGTTCGGGATGATGTCCATCCTGCAAGGGCCGCGATGGCTGCGAGAAGGATGCCTGCCGGCTGCGTCAACTCGATCGTGGAGTGACCGAGCACTTCCACGATTGCGGCCAGGAACGCGCCGCCGAAGAAAGCCATCGCGATGGTGACCAGCACCCGGACGATCAGCCAAATCGGATCGATACGTCCGGCGACTTTGGCTGAGGCAGGACGCGAAACGATCGAACCAATCCGGTCTCGCAATTCACGAGACCGGATCAATTCGAACAACGCGGTGGCGACCAGACCACTGACAACGGAAACCAGAAAGCCGTTCATCGCTCATCGTTCCCGTGTCTGGACCAGTCCCGAAATCAGCCCTTCATCTCCGCGGCGAAGCGCTCATTGACCTTTTCCAGGAAGCCCTCGGTCGAGAGCCAGCCTTGCTGGTCGCCGACGAGCAGGGCGAGGTCCTTGGTCATGTAGCCAGCCTCGACGGTCGAGATCACGGTCGCTTCCAGCTTGTCGGCGAAATTCATCACTGCCTCATTGCCGTCCATGCGGCCGCGGTGGTGCAGGCCGCGCGTCCACGCGAAGATCGACGCGATGGAGTTCGTCGAGGTCTGCTCGCCGCGCTGATGCTGGCGATAGTGGCGGGTGACGGTGCCGTGGGCGGCTTCCGCCTCGACCGTCTTGCCGTCCGGGCTCATCAGCACCGACGTCATCAGGCCGAGCGAGCCGAAGCCCTGGGCCACGGTGTCGGACTGCACATCGCCGTCATAGTTCTTGCACGCCCAGACGAAGCCGCCGGACCACTTCATCGCGGCCGCGACCATGTCGTCGATCAGGCGGTGTTCGTAGGAAATGCCCTTCGAGGCAAAGGCGTCCTTGAACTCGGCGTCGTAGATCTCCTGGAACAGATCCTTGAAGCGGCCGTCATAGGCTTTCATGATCGTGTTCTTGGTCGACAGATAGACCGGCCAGCCGCGCTGCAGGCCGTAATTCAGGCTGGCGCGGGCGAAGTCGCGGATCGACTCGTCGAGATTGTACATGCCCATCGCGACACCGGCGGACGGGAATTCGAAGATCTCGTATTCCATCTTCTCGCCGCCATCGTCCGGCGTGAAGGTCATCGTCAGTTTGCCCTTGCTCGGCACCCTGAAATCGGTCGCGCGGTACTGGTCGCCGAAGGCGTGACGGCCGACCACGATCGGCTTGGTCCAGCCCGGCACCAGCCGCGGCACGTTCGAGATCACGATCGGCTCGCGGAAAACGACACCGCCGAGGATGTTACGGATCGTGCCGTTCGGCGAGCGCCACATCTTCTTCAGGCCGAATTCCTCGACCCGGGCTTCGTCCGGCGTGATGGTCGCGCACTTGACGCCGACGCCGTAATGCTTGATCGCCTCGGCCGCTTCGACGGTGATCTGGTCATCCGTCTCGTCGCGTTTCTGGATCGACAGGTCGTAGTATTTCAGATCGATGTCGAGATAGGGATGGATGAGATAGTCCTTGATCAGCTGCCAGATGATCCGGGTCATCTCGTCGCCGTCGAGCTCGACGAGCGGGGTATCGACTTTGATTTTGGCCATGTCGGTCTGCTTCCGTTCTGACTGGAAAACGGCACGTGCACGTGCGTGAGGATTGAAAAATGTGGCGGGTTCCTAGCACCCGCCGCGCCGGATCGAAAGGGGCCTTGGTATGCGCGCGCCCGCCATCATTCTGGTGAACCCGCAAATGGGCGAGAATATCGGCGCTGCGGCGCGCGTGATGGGGAATTTCGGCCTCGCCGATCTGCGGCTCGTCGCGCCGCGCGATGGGTGGCCCAATCCGCAGGCTGACGCGATGGCCGTCGGCTCGCCCGTGCTTGAGTCGGCCCGCGTCTTTGAAACCGTCGCGAACGCGACCGCCGACCTGTCGCGCGTCTACGCCACCACGGCCCGACCGCGCGGCATGGAAAAGCGCGTGCTGACCGGCCGCGCCGCCATCGCCGAAGCGCGCGAGGCGCTGAGCACAGGCGAGGGGACGGGCATATTGTTCGGTGCCGAGCGCCAGGGGCTGGAGAATGACGCTGTCGCGGGGGCGGACGCGATCCTGACCCTGCCGGTCGATCCGGCCTTCAAGTCGCTGAACCTGGCGCAGGCCGTCGCGGTCGTTGCCTATGAATGGGCGTCGGGCGACCCGGTGCCGGAGGCCTTTACCGACATGGCCCCGCCCGCGCCGCGCATCGAGATCGACCGTCTGTTCGAGCATTTCGAGACCGAGCTGGAACGCGCCGGCTTCTTCTACCCGCCGGACAAGACTCCGCTGATGATCAACAATCTGCGTTCCGCCCTCATCCGTGCCCGCTTCACAGATCAGGAAGCGCGCACCTTCCGCGGCGCGATCAAGGCGCTCGCCATCGGCCGCGGCAAGGCCCGGATTGTCCGCGAGGATTGACGCGCGCGCCTTCGGACGCCAAAGACCCGCCCATGCCGACGATTACCTGCACCCGCCTCATCGCCTGGGACGCCCTGCACCGCATTCCGGGGCATGAGGGCATCTGCCGCGCCTTTCACGGCCACCGCTATTCCGCCGAGATCACCTGCGCCGCCGACGCGCTGGACGGGGTCGGCCGCGTCGTCGATTTCTCGGTGATCAAGAAGAAGGTTGGCGGCTGGATCGACACGAACTGGGATCACACCGCCATTCTGATGCGCGGCGACCCGGACCCGGCGGTGAAGGCGGTCTGCGAATCCAACGCCAGCTATGGCCGCCCGGTCTACATGATGGACGTGCCGCCGACGGCGGAGAATATCGCCGCCGAACTGTTCCGCATCGCGTCGGACCTGTTGCGTGAGGACGGTGTCTCGGTCCAGCGCATCCGCGTCTGGGAAACCCCGAACTGCTACGCGGATGTGGTGGGCTGACCCCGCAGTCTAGATCACCGGCCGCGCGATCATCAGCCAGAGGATGGCGAGCACGCCCGCGAAGGCCGGGAAGCCGCAGGCAAACCAGATCCGGAAGAGCGTGAAATAGGCCGGGGGCAGGGCGTCGCCGGAAGCGGCAGCGGCTTTTGCCAGCACATGCATGCGGTGCTGGATCCACACGACTGGCAGCCAGAACGCCCCGACCGTCACGTAGAGCGCCAGCGACCAGACGATCCAGCCTTCGCTCAGCGGCCAGCCGACCGCGCGGGCGAGGAAGTATCCGGTGACCGGCTGCAGCAGGACGGCGCTGGCGGTGAACACCCAGTCCGCAAGGACGACGGTGCCGGAGACATGGGCGATCAGCCGCGCATCCCTTGTGCGGTGCGCCATCACCATGAAGAAGGCGATGCCGGCCCCCGTGCCGAGGAGGACGGTCGCCCCGCCGACATGCAGCCAGCGCAGGATCAGTTCGGCGGTCATCTTTCGCTTCCGTTCATGGCCAGCGCCGCCAGCGCGGCGAGCACCACCGGCAGCATCTTCACCAGCGTGCCCATCGGGTCCGCCCAGAGATGCGGCGTTATGACGGTCGCGGATGCGGCATAGGCCAGCGTCAGAGCGATCGTGCCCGTCAGCGCAAGGCTGGACGTGCGGCGCACCAGGATGCCGATCCCGAGCGCGATATCGAGCGCGGCCCCGCCGAGCGTGAGTGTGAGCGCGGTGGACAGCCCGACCCCTTCCGACGTCAGGATTGCCGCGGCGGCGTCGCGCTGGAAGACGGCGACAATGCCCGAGACGATCCAGAACAAAGACAGGCCAGCAATCAGCAGCGGGTGCAGGAAATAGGTCCGGGCGAAGCGCCGCGCCTGGATGTCCGCTTCGAACCCGCCGAGCCTCTGCGCAAGGGTCGAGGGCGGTGTTCCGCGCGCCGCAGTCCATGCCGACGCGTCGCCGGTCACGCCCGCGCCCATCGTGCGCATCGCGGTCGAGCGCAGCGGTGTCTTCCAGCCGAGATCGGCCGCCAGATCGCCTGCCAGCCCGGCGAAGCCGGCAAGCCAGCCGGGCAGGGGGAGGATCGGTACGCGCCTGAAGCCGAGCCAGTCCCGGAAGGCGGTGACGAGTTCCGCCAGCGTATGCGCTTCTTCTTCGACCAGATCGGATTCGTAGCCGGACGGGCGCAGGCCTGCGGCACACTCGGCCGCCTCCCGCGCGAGTTCGAACACGCTGACGGTCTGGGCCGGCGCATCGGCATGGGTGAGGGGGATCGCGAAGGGCAGGGCGGCCAGTCCGCGAAGCAGCGCCGATCCGCCCCAGGCCTGCGGCGCGATGACGAGGCCCGGCTTCAGGATCGCCCAGTGCAAACGGCTCTCGCGGACCCAGGCGTCGCCCGCCGCCTTGGTGCGCATGAAGGCGGTGGCAGCATCCGGGTCAGCCCCCGGCGCGGAAATCTGAACGAAGCGGGACACGCCCTCGGCCATACCGGCCGCCACCAGTGCGGCGATGCCGGTGTGGTGCACGGCCTGCAGGTCGTCGCCGCCTCCCTCCTGCAGCGCCCCGGCGCAGTTGATCACGGCATCCACACCGGTCAGCAGGCCCGTCCAGTCCTCGGCCCGGGTCAGCCGCGCGAGATCGGCGGTGGTCCAGTCAGCGGCAGGAATGGCGCGGCGGCCCCGGTCCGGACTGCGTCCTGCGCCGGTCACAGACCAGCCGCGTGCGAGGCATTCGCGCACGACCGCCGATCCGATCAGGCCATATCCGCCGAGAACGAGTACCCGCATCCCTGCCTCCCGGTGCTGACGGTCATGCGTTTTGCCAGCGTGCGCAAGCGCTTCGCCGGATCAGTACGGGAGTTCTTCGATTGCCTCGATCGCGACCAGCAGGTCGAAGGCGAAATCGGGCGCTTCGAATTCCTTGGAATTCGCCTGAACCGCCAGCGCGATGCCAGTCGCGCTGTCGTACAGCGCGGCGGAGCGATACCCGCCGAAATCGCCGCCGTGCGAGATGCGGTAATTGCCATCATCATAAAACCGGACGAACACGCCAAGCCCGTAGCCGCGCTGCCCGGTGTCGTCGAAGGGGTTGATGTCGCTTCTCATCAGCCGTCCCGCCTCTTCGGAGAAGCCACCGTCACCCAGCGCGGCGAACAGACGTGCCAGGTCGGTCGGTGTCGTAACCAGACCACCAGCCGCCCATTCGTGATCGAGATTGTCGGCGAGTCGACCAGCCCGTGCTGTTCGGCGCAATCCGAACAGGCCTTCGACATGCCCATCAGCGAGCCTGTCGAACCGGCGGCCCGCGAGCGGCGAGGTGTTGGTCATCTCCCAGTCCAGAAGCTGCGTATTGCGCAGGATTTCGTGAAAGGACTGTCCGGTCTCCGCCTCCAGAATGAGGCCGACCATGATGTAGTGCGTGTCGGAGTAGGCGTAGTGCGCGCCGGGTTCGCCGTTTGGCCGGTCGCTTGCGACGAAGGCAATCGTCTCGTCCGGCGTAAACCCGCGATCTCCGCGGGTCAGCCCGGCAAGGAAAAAGCCCATGTCTTCGAGATAGTCCGGCACGCCGGCGGAGTGATTGAGCAGCATCCGCAGTGTGATGTCGTCCCGGTTGCGCAAACGGCTCCACCAGGGACGGTCGGACAGCCAGGTCGAGATCGGCGCATCGAGATCGAGTCCGCGGTCCGCCACAAGATTGGCGGTCACCAATGCGGTCACGGTCTTGCCGAGACTGCCTGAGAGGAAGCGCGTGTCGCATCCCAAAGTCGTCGGATTGTCGTCTCCGGCGGTTCCGGCCACGGCGCAGACAATCTCGCCGTCCGGCAAGACTGCGGCCGCGCTCAAGGCTGGCGCAGCGCCCTCAGCGACCGCAGCTTCGACGCGCGCCTGGAGCGTTGCCGCGACAGAGCCGGGGTCCGGAGTGGTGAGGGCCAGGACAATGGAGGCGAGTGCGGTGATCATGGCCTCTCGTTAGGTCGGGATGCGCCTGCCCGCAACCCGTCCGCACCTTGCGGCATTGACTTTCCCGGGTCTGCAGGTAGAAACCCCGCTTCCCTCGACAGGGCAGGGCCAAGCCGCTGCCTTCGATGAACCCACGGGACGACGCGGACACCGCCGTTTTTATCGTGGATCCGGATGAGGGACCGGACCCACCGGCCCGCGCCAAAGAGAGATAAAATGACGAAGCGTCATTCACAGAAGTACAAGATCGACCGCCGGATGGGCGAAAACATCTGGGGTCGTCCGAAGAGCCCGATCAATTCCCGTCCGTACGGCCCCGGCCAGCACGGTCAGCGCCGCAAGGGCAAGCTGTCCGACTTCGGCATGCAGCTCATGGCGAAGCAGAAGCTGAAGGGCTATTACGGCAACATCACCGAAAAGCAGTTCACGCGCATTTATGCCGAAGCTCAGCGCCGTCGCGGTAACACCGCCGAGCTGCTGATCGGCCTGCTGGAATCGCGTCTGGACGCGGTGGTCTACCGCGCGAAGTTCGTGCCGACCGTCTTCGCGGCGCGCCAGTTCGTGAACCACGGTCACGTCAAGGTGAACGGCCGCAAGGTCAACATTCCGTCCTATATGTGCAAGCCGGGCGACGTCATCGAAGTGCGCGACCGTTCGCGCTCCATGGCGCTGGTCCTGGAAGCCCTGCAGAGCCCGGAGCGCGACGTTCCGGACTATATCGACCTCGATCCGAAGGCGATGAAGGCCACCTATGCCCGCGTTCCGGAATTCGCCGAAGTTCCGTACCCGGTGAAGATGGAACCGAACCTGGTGGTCGAATTCTACTCCTCGTAATTCCGGGGATCATCGACGACATTGCGAAGGCCGCGCCGGATTGTTCCGCGCGGCCTTTTGCTTGCGCGGTTATCTGCCGGTTTTGAGTCCGCCTTTCGGCGCAAGTCGAGTCAAATTCTCCTGAAACGGGAATTGTGCTCACGGATTTCTCTTCACACGGAGAGTCCGGTATCCTGCGCAAGTGGATTCGGAAGGATCGCACCCTTTGCGGCGGCACGCGGTTTGCGAGCGGACCGGACGGGGTTATCACTCTGATTCAGGAAATCCGGGGAGTCGCATGATGTTGTTCAGAATTGCGCTGATTGCAGCGTCGGCCGCCACGCTCGCGGCCTGTTCGACCGTCCAGCGGCTTCCACTCGTTCCGGGTGGCAATGACGAGCCGGAAACCCAGATCGAGACCGTGATTGGCTCGCGGTTCATCGGCGATGACATTCTGGTGGTCCGGGTCGCCTCGAACGGCTGCACCCAGAAGGGCGATTTCCGGGTCGATGTCCGCCGCCGCGATGGTGCCTATTCGGTCCTGCTGGAACGGACGCGCGAGGATTACTGCCGCGCGTTGATGCCGAACGGGGTGGAGATCGCCTTCGGGTTCGAGGAATTGGGCGTGCCGCAGGGCGCGACGGTCACCGTGGCGAACCCGACGCGATAGGGCGCTTACGCCGCCGGGGCGACGCCCTTGTCCTTCAGATAGGTCTGAAGCTCGTCCGCTTCGAACATCTCCTTGATGATGTCGCAGCCGCCGACGAATTCGCCCTTCACGTAGAGCTGGGGGATGGTCGGCCAGTCGGAATAGGCCTTGATGCCTTCGCGAATGTCGAAGTCTTCCAGTACGTTGACCGAGTGATAGTCGACCTGGAGATGGTCGAGCACGCGCGCCACGACCGAGGAAAACCCGCACTGTGGGAAGACCGGCGTGCCCTTCATGAACAGCACCACGTCATTCGACTGGATGATGTCGCGGATATCGTCCTGAACGGTCGCAGTCATGGCGGATTTCCCTTGTTCCGATAGGCAGAGAGCTATGCAGCCGCCCCCCGGCGGTCAAGCCCCGGCCAGCGCCGCATTCGCAGCGAGATTGTCCGCCCGCGTCGTCGTCGTCATCACCACGTCCACGTCGGCGCGTTCGAGCGCGGTCCTCAGCGCGGCTTCGGCCTCGACCGGCTCGGTCTTGCGTTCCGCGGTGAAGGCCGAGCGCAGCTGACGCGCGGCATACCAGATGTCGCCGCCCGTCTTCGGCAGGCCGACACGTTTCAACCCGTGCATCACTTCTATGGCGATCGTCCCGATGCCCGCCTTGTTGGCGCGTTCGAAGCGGTGAAGCTGCGCCTCGTCCGCGTCCGGCGGGCAGGGCGCCATCATCAGGTCGAACAGGCCGCTGGCGATGCCGGCGTCGAGTTCCTCGCCGCGCCCGCAAATCCCGAGAAAGCGGAATGCGCCGACGCTGCGCAGGAGGTCGAGCCGCTGCAACAGGGCGTCGGTCAGCTCACTCGGGTCCGGGCCGTGCAAGAAGAGCGCGTCGGCATGGCCAAGCGCGAAGCGGCGGAGACTGTCCTGCAGCGACAATTCGATCGCGTCGGGCGTGAAGTCGCGGCGCTTGCGGCCCATCCCGGCGGACTGGACGCCCGCCTTCGTCATGATGAAGAGCGCATCGGCGTCCTGGTTCTTCAACGCCAGACCGAGACGGCTTTCCGCCTCGCCGTCGCCATAGGCCGGGGCGGTGTCGAAGACGGTGTAGCCCGCCTGGATCGCCTTGCGGATCAGCGAAACGCTCTCATTCCGGCCCACCAGCTGCGAGCCGTGCGGACCGGACACGCCGAAGCCGAGCTTCGAGACCTCTTCGCCTGTCTTCCCCAGCCTGACCTTTCTCACGGTGCGCGCGTCTCCAGTGCCAGGGCGTGCAATTCGCCGCCCATCCGCCCCTGCAGCGCGGCATAGACCATCTGGTGCTGCTTCACGCGCGGCAGGCCGCGGAACGCCTCGGCCACGACCACGGCCTTGTAGTGATCGCCATCGCCAGCGAGATCGATGATCTCGACCTCGGCCCCCTCGATCCCGTCCCGGATCAGCTGGGCAATGTCATCGGCCTGCATGGGCATGAGAAACGGTCCTGACGGTCAGCGTGCTGCATTTCCTAGTTCTGTCCATTTGCCCGGGAAGGCAAGGGGCGGGACGTCGGATACACAAACTCGAGCGGCCGAGATGTGAAGGAAACCTCCCGAGTTGACACCTCAGGGTATCAATTGTAACCCAAGGGTATCAAAACAGGAGTTTGCCATGCCCCGCCTGATCCCAAAATCCCGAGCCGACATCGCAGACCGGCTTGCAGGCCTGACGGCAATTGCCACGGGTCTGGCCGGACTTATCTACGCTGCCGGGGTCATACAGGCCCTGACTGAAGGTGAGGTCGCCGCATGGTTCGACACGATACAGATCGTCGGAGGCGTCCTGATACTCGTCGGCTTTCTGCCGCTCTTTTACCTGATGAAGGCACGGGCCGGCGATGCCGCCAGAGGCGCCTGGAAAGGGGACGGATTCACAGCTGTGCAGTTTCAGCGCGCCGGCATCACCGCCTTTGTCGCAACTGTGGTCTGCCTGATAATTCTGTCGATGCTCAATCGCCTCGTCCTGTCGCGGGTTTCGGCCGAAGTGCTGGCCGATGGCGTCATCGGTTTTGCGCTGATTGCGTTCTCGGTGTCGTTCTTCCTGCACGGCCGCGGAGACAGTGAATGAGTTCGCCGCTGTCCAATCGCATCCGTGTCTTGCGGGCCGAAAAGCGCATCAGCCAAAGTGAACTCGCAGAGGCGATCGATGTCTCGCGCAAAACCATCTCGACAATCGAAGTCGGGCGTTTCGTCCCGTCGACGGTGATCGCGATGAAGATCGCGCGCTATTTCAAACTGCCCGTCGAGGAAGTCTTCGCCCTGCGCGATGATCCGGAATGACGGATTGGTCACTGGTCCTGCCAGGCTCACGGGTCTAGGAAGACGAAAAGATTTCCGGAGATACCGATGCGTTTCACGTTTCTTGTTGCGGCATCCGCCGCCGCCATCCTGTCCGCGACCGCTGCGGCCCAGACAATTGATCGCGATCAGGCATTGACTGATCTGCGCATCCTGTCGGCGGACGACATGGACGGCCGCGGGACTGGCACGGAGGGCGCCGAGCGCGCTCGGGCCTACATCTCCGGCCGGTTCGAGGAGATCGGCCTCCTCCCGGCCTTCGAGGACTTTGAGCACGGCTTCACCTATCAGCGTCAGGGCGCCAGCCACGACGGCATCAACCTCGTCGGCTATATCGAGGGAACGGCGGACAGCGACACGGTGATGGTCGTCACCGCGCACTACGACCATCTCGGGAATTGCGGCGGCCAGATCTGCAACGGGGCCGACGACAATGCCTCCGGCGTCGCGGCCCTTCTGGCCGTGGCCGCCGATTTCGTCGCCAATCCGCCGGAACACGACATCTATTTCGCGGCACTGGATGCCGAAGAAGTCGGGCTTCGCGGCGCGGCGGCGCTGGTCGAAGACTTCCCGGTCGATCTCGACCGCCTCGCGCTCAACATCAATTTCGACATGCTGGGCTATCAGGAAGAGAACGAGCTGCCGGCGGCCGGTGCCTTCCACTATCCCTTCCTGCGCGAGCGCGTGGACCGCGCCGCGGTCGCTGATCCGGTTCACATCATCCAGGGCTATGATTCACCGGAATGGGGTGAGCATGGCGACTGGACCTATTCGTCCGACCACGGTCCCTTCCACCGCGCGGGCATCCCCTTCATCTACTACGGCGTTGATTTCCATCAGTATTATCACCAGCCGACCGATGAGTACGAGGTAATGACGCTCGACTTCTTCCTCGGTGCGACCCAGACCGTGCTGAACGCTGTGCGCCTGTTCGACAGCGAACTGGACGCCGTCCGCGAGGATCGCGACGCTGCGCGCTCTGCCCGCCCGACCAAGCCGGGAATGGGGCAGTAGGACACAAATGACGCTGTCCCGGCCTTGTGCCGGGACCTACCGTCAGAGACCTGTTCTCTCCGACGGTGAGCCCCGGAACAAATTCGGGGCAGACGTAATGGACCGATTGAATCTATCCTGTGTGTCAGGAGGCGTTCGATGCGTTTCATCGTCCACGCAGCACTATTGCTGTTTTTTCTCGTACAACCGACGCACGCGCAGCAACAAGACGCAGCAGAACCGCGATTTGCTGGCTCGCTGAGAAGTGATTTTCCTGCGGTGGAGAGCTTCGATCTGTTCGGCGAGCAACGGGTCGAACTCTATCCGAGCGCTTTTGCCGATGATCAATCCTTTGGTGCGACGTCCGGCATTCCGATCTCACATTGGGAGATCAGAGAAAACTCGGTGGATTGCGAACCGGAGTGCGTCGTCGAGCAGATCGATTGGACGATGAACGGGATGTTTCACCCGAGCTTCCGTTTGATTTTCCGCGACGTTGATGGCGATCCTTATCGCGTTTGGGGTCCAGCATTCGTCATCGACTTCCATGAAGTCGACACCGGTCAACCTGGCATCGTCGCAATCATCGAACTGCGCGGAACAAGCTACTATCTCTTTCAGCGTTCGCAGGATTGGCTTGAACTAAGGCCTCTCAGGATTGTTTGCCCTGAACATACCGATGTGGAGTTCCACGAGCAGCCAATCGGCCAAACAATCGGAATCTACCTACCACAGCCAAGGTGTGAGGTCGGGAACACCGACGGGTTGATGGCCGTCATTCGCGCCAGTGCCGCCGCCGCCGAAAACTACGAACCCGGACGAATCTGGGTTTGGAATCCACCGCAAACCGAAGAATCCGGCTCCGAATAGCCGGAGCGTTCAACTGCTTGTGCCGGGACATGGTGTCAGAGACCTGTTCGCACCGATGGTGGGCCCCGGAATAAATCCAGGGCAGATCGTCCTGTGATGGCTACCCGCCCATCAGGGCAGGCAGGAAGGCCGAGTTGACGCGCTTCAGATCCTCGATCGAGACCGCCCACTCGCCATTGACGGTGAGGGCGTCGCCGCCCGCCAGACCGATCACGGCCAGCGGTACGCCGGCTTCGTCCGCCGCGGCGCGAACGGCTTCGGCCTGCGCCTCGGTTGCCGCGATCAGGTAACGCGCCTGGTCTTCCCCGAAGAGGAAGCCGTGCAGCGGCAACTCGCCTTCGTGGGCGAGGTTTAGGCCGGTGCCTGACGCCATGGCGACTTCCGCCGCCGCGGCGGCCAGACCGCCATCGGACAGGTCGTGGACGATGGAGAGGCGGCCTTCACGGATCTGGGTGCGGACAAAGTCGCCATTGCGCTTCTCGACCTTCAGGTCGACCGGCGGCGGGGCGCCCTCTTCGCGGCCTTCGATCTCGCGCAGATAGAGCGAGGCGCCGAGCCAGCCATGGCTTTCGCCGACCAGCATCAGGACGTCACCCTCGGCGAGACTGCCGAACGTGCCGCGCTTGGAAATGTCCGGGATCAGGCCGACCGCACCAACCGCCGGGGTCGGCGGGATCGCCTTGCCATTAGTCTCGTTGTAGAGCGAGACATTGCCCGACACGACCGGGAAATCGAGCGCGCGGCAGGCCTCGGCCATGCCTTCGACGCACTCGGCGAACTGGCCCATGATGTCCGGGCGTTCCGGATTGCCGAAATTCAGGCAGTCGGTGATCGCGATCGGGTCCGCGCCAGCGGCCGTCAGATTGCGCCAGGCTTCCGCGACCGCCTGCTTGCCGCCCTCGACCGGGCCGGCGCCGCAATAGCGCGGCGTGCAGTCGGTCGTGATCGCGAGCGCCTTCTGTGTCTTGTGAACACGCACCACGGCAGCGTCCGACGGGTCTTCCGAGGAGGCGGCGGTGTCGGCCATCACGTGGCGGTCATACTGTTTCCAGATCCACGCCTTCGAGGACAGGTCCGGCGACACCATCAGCGTCAGGATCGCCTCGGCATAGTCCTGCGGCGGGGTGACATCACCGGCGAGGATCGTCTCGCGCTGCGGCGCGCGTACCCAGGGGCGCTCATAGAGCGGGGCTTCGTCCGCCAGCGGGCGGATCGGGATGTCGCAAACGGTTTCGCCCTTGTGGGTCAGCAGCATGCGGCCGGTATCGGTCGTCTCGCCGATCACCGCCACGTCCAGCTCCCACTTCCGGAAGATCGCTTCAGCCACGGATTCCTTGCCGGGCTTCAGGATCATCAGCATGCGTTCCTGGCTTTCAGACAGCATCATTTCGTACGCCGTCATGCCGGTTTCGCGCTGCGGCACGGCGTCGAGATTCATCGTGATGCCGACGCCGCCCTTGTCGCCCATTTCCACGGACGAGGAGGTCAGGCCCGCCGCACCCATGTCCTGGATGGCGGCAATGGCATCGGTCGCCATCAGTTCGAGACAGGCCTCGATCAGCTTCTTCTCGGTGAAGGGGTCGCCGACCTGAACCGTCGGGCGGTTTTCCGCGCTGTCATCGTCGAATTCGGCCGACGCCATGGTTGCGCCATGGATGCCGTCGCGGCCGGTTTTTGAGCCGACATAGACGATGGGCTGGCCCGGCTCCGCGCCGCGCGCGTAGAAGATGTTGTCCGCGTCCGCGAGGCCGACCGCCATCGCGTTGACGAGGATGTTGCCGTCATAGCCGGGATGGAAATTCGTCTCACCGCCGACCGTCGGGACGCCGACGCAATTTCCGTAGCCGCCGATTCCCGCGACCACGCCCGAGACGAGGCTGCGCGTCTTGGGATGGTTCGGCGCACCGAAGCGCAGCGCATTCATCAGCGCCACCGGGCGCGCGCCCATGGTGAAGACGTCGCGCAGAATGCCGCCGACACCGGTCGCGGCGCCCTGATAGGGCTCGATGTAGGAGGGGTGGTTGTGGCTCTCCATCTTGAAGATGCAGGCCTGCCCGTCACCGATATCGATGACGCCGGCATTCTCGCCCGGCCCCTGGATCACCTTGTCGCCGGTGACCGGAAACTTTTTCAGATGGACGCGGGATGACTTGTAGGAGCAGTGCTCCGACCACATCACCGAGAAAATGCCGAGTTCGACGAGATTGGGCGCGCGGCCGAGAATTTCGACCGTGCGGGCATACTCTTCGGGCGGCAGGTGATCGTCGATGATGTCCTGGGACAGGGCGGAGGCATTTGCGGTCATATCAGACGTGTCCGGCTGGGGCTTCGGCGTTTCCGCCTTCTAGCCGTCCCGGACCCCGCACGCAAAGCCTCCGTCACCTGCCTGTCAGGCGTTCGGCCTATTTGCCGGCGTTGGCATCCCAGTACTGGACGATGCGCTCGGCGGTGGCCGCGATATCGGTATCATTGCGCGTGTCGTGCACGATAAGCAGCGCCTGACCGCCGGTATCGACGGCGGTGCACTGGATCGTCACGTCCCGCTCCGGGTGATCGGTCTGGTAGGCATAGACGCCGATCGAACCGCGTTGCAGTTCACCGACCGAATAGACCCGCGAATAGTTGTTCAGAATCCGGTAGGCGCGGCTGATGCAATCGGCCGTGCTGGTGGAGTTCAGCAGGCCGCGAATTTCCCAGCCTGCGGCATAGGAGGGCGCTGCGGTCATCACGGCCGCGGTGGCCGCCACCGCGATGGCAACAAACGTTCTCATGGTTACTTCCCCTGTCACTGCGAGAGTGACAGGTTTCCACAAGCCGCGCGGTCCGGCAATCACCGGAACGGGGGATTTCCGGAAAATCAGGCGCTTCCGAGGAGGCTTTCGAATACGCCGAGCCCGTCCGTGCCGCCATGGTCGGCGTCAACGGCGCGTTCGGGGTGGGGCATCATGCCCATGATCGTGCCGCGCGCATTGGTGATTCCGGCAATGTCGCGGGCCGAACCGTTCGGATTGTTCGCATAGCGGAACACGACCTGGCCTTCGCCCTCGAGCCGGTCGAGCGTCGCGGCATCGGCGAAGTAATTGCCGTCATGATGCGCGATCGGGAAGACGACTTCGCGCTGGCCGCCATAGGCGCTGGTGAACTGCGTGTTGCCGTTCTCGATCGTCAGCGGTGCCTTCTCGCAGATGAAGGTCAGCCCCGCATTGCGCATCAGCGCACCCGGCAGAAGACCGGTCTCTGTCAGAACCTGAAAACCGTTGCAGACCCCAAGGATCGGCGCGCCGCGTTCGGCATGCGCGCGCAGCGCGGGAATGATCGCCGAGCGGGACGCCATCGCGCCGCAGCGCAAATAGTCGCCATAGGAAAACCCGCCGGGCACCATCACGAATTCGGTGCCGTCAGGCAGCTCTGATTCCTGATGCCAGACCATGGCGGGGGCATGGCCCGTCACGCGCTCGATCGCGTCGTGCGCGTCGCGGTCACAGTTCGAACCGGGGAAGACGATAACGGCGGATTTCATGGCGGGCTTACTCGATCTCGACGGTGAAATTCTCGATCACCGGATTGGCGAGCAGCTTGTCGCACATCTCCCTCACGCGGGCCTCGGCTTCGGCCTTGTCGTCGCCGGTCAGTTCCAGCTCGATCAGCTTGCCCTGACGCGCTTCGGTGACTTCGGAATAGCCCATCGTCTTGAGCGCGCCTGCAACGGCAGCACCCTGCGGATCGAGAACACCGGGCTTCAGGAATACGTGGATGCGGGCTTTCACTTCCAGGCCTCGTCATTGGCGGCGCGGGGCGCCTCTTTCATGATTCCCAGACGGCGGGCGACTTCCGCGTAGGCCTCGGTCACATTGCCGAGGTCGCGGCGGAAGCGGTCCTTGTCCATCTTCTCGTTGGTTTCGATGTCCCACAGGCGGCAGCTGTCCGGGCTAATCTCGTCGGCCAGCACCGTGCGCACCATGTCGCCTTCATAGAGGCGGCCGAATTCCAGCTTGAAATCGATCAGGCGGATGCCGACCGCGGCGAACATGCCCGACAGGAAGTCGTTCACGCGCAGGGTCAGCGAGATGATGTCGTCGATTTCCTGGGTCGAGGCCCAGTTGAACGCCGTGATGTGTTCCTCGGCCACAAGCGGGTCGCCGAGGGAGTCGTTCTTGTAACAGAACTCGACAATCGACCGGGGCAGGGCATCGCCCTCGGTGATGCCGAGGCGCTGGCTGATCGAGCCTGCGGCCACATTCCGGCAGATCACTTCCAGCGGGATGATCTCGACTTCGCGCACCAGTTGTTCGCGCATGTTCAGCCGGCGGATGAAGTGGGTCGGCACGCCGATCCGGCCCAGATTCAGCATGATGAATTCGCTGATCCGGTTGTTGAGGACGCCCTTGCCCTCCAGCGTGGCTTTTTTCTTGTTGTTGAAGGCGGTCGCATCATCCTTGAAATACTGGACGAGCGTGCCCGGCTCGGGACCCTCGTAAAGGATCTTGGCCTTGCCCTCATAGATTTTCTTGCGGCGGCTCATGGGTGCGCTCCCTGCCCGAAAAGCGCGAACGCGGCCCCGAATCGGATCGCGGGCCGCGTGTCGGATGTCGAAACTAGACCCGCGCCCGGCGGGCCGCAACGCGCACAACAACAGGCGCTTTGCGCGATTGATTTAGTGGGTTTGCCAAGCTAACGAAAGCCCTCAGGACAGCGTAATGCGGAGACGCCCGAATGACCTCGATGGATGATCGCGAAAAAGCCTTTGAGAACAAGTACGCGCATGATCAGGCGCTGGAGTTCAAGGCCGTCGCACGCCGGAACAAGCTCCTTGGCCTGTGGGCCGCGGAACTGATGGGGATCGAGGGCGAGGCCGCCGCGAACTACGCCAAGGAAGTCGTGAAGGCCGATTTCGAAGAGGCCGGCCACGAAGACGTCTACCGCAAGGTGAAGGGCGATCTCGATGCCAAGGGCGTCGACATGTCCGAACACCTGATCCGCAAGCAGATGGACGATCTGCTCGCCACGGCGCGCCAGCAGGTCCAGGCCGAGGGCTGATCCCTAGTCCTTCTTGCGATCACGTGACCAGATGATACGGGCGGACGTGGAATGACGGCCGCCCGGTTGCGGCCCGAGGCTTGTCCAGGAACCAAGATCGTTCCCGCAACGGGAGCAGCTGATCCGGGCGTTCCGGCTGACCGCATTGACGGTGATCGAGTTCTTCATTGCGCATTTCGGACAATTGATTTCCGCATGCGACACATCCGTTCCGGACATCGGACACACTGCAGCTTGTTTCGATAGCGCAAAATAATCCCGCAACCTCTGGGTTGCGTCAAGATTTTTGCATCTAGCTGCCGAAGCGGCCCCAGCGCGCGCGTGTGCCGCGTCCGTCGATATGCACGAAGGGACCGTGAATGGCATTGGCGTCATAGGCGCCGATACCGCCTTCCGGCAGATTTTTCGCTGCGAACAGATCTTCGGCATAGTCGTACAGGAATTCCGCATCGGCGCGGGTGATCCGCCCGTCGCCGTTCAGGTCATCCATCACGGAGTCGTTGCCGACCACATCCGGGTAGATGTCCGCCGCATCGCCATACATGTGCCGCGACAGGCGAGCGGAGCGGATCGCCGTGTTGTAATAAGGGGTCCGGAAGCCGCTCATCACAAATAGGCTGTCCGCATCGGATAGATCGTCCGCGTTGAGCTCGGCGAGCACCGCTTCGAGGCGGCGCAGCATGTTCCCGGTGACGAGGACGAATTTGGGCCAGTGGCCGGGCTGCTGCTTGCAGATGAACTGGCCGATTGTGAAGCTAGGGGAGACAGGCAGGTCGAGATCGCCTTCATTCAGGCGGATGAGACCCTCTGGTGTATTCTGAGGGTATTCACCGATCCGGTACCCCTCGACGATTTCCCGGCCATTCAACGGTTCGAGAACGAACAGCGAGAGCACACGGACTTCGCCCGTGCCATCCACGAGCCGGACCTCATGCGCGCCGGCTTCGCCCGGCGCGGTCCACTCGACGCGTTCCCCGGCCTCGTCGATAGCTTCCCCATCGATTTCGAGCCGCACGGGCGCGTCGGCATCGAATGTCACGGTCTCGCCTGGCATGGCGAGGTGATGCCAGGTCCTGAAGGGCAGCGGCGTCCCATTGACGCGGATGGTTTCGGCGGCTTCCGACAACGCCGGTGCCGAACGGATTGCGTCGTCAGCATCGTCCGAATCCATCGTTGCTGACGCGGGGGCGACGCGGTCGGGCACCATAGGGTCGGCTTGTTCGGCCACCGCTTGCGCGGTTGACGCGCGCGACAGTGTGGCGCCCGGCTGCTCTGGGGTGCCGCTGCGGTCACCACACGCGGTCGTTATGAGGACTGATGCCACCAGCGTCATCGCCGGCGTGTATCTGAGGGAAATTTTCATGGTCTACGCCCCCTGGGAGCCTACGACGCCCATCTCGTTTCCGGCGAGGGCCTGAAGGATGGACTGATCGCGATCATAAATGTCCTGATGGAAAACGGCGTCGCCATCATCGTCTACTTCCACGGTGAAATAGACGAGATAAACGGGGATGGGCTCGGCGAGGTCGAAGCGCGTGTTCACGCCGGTGTTCCAGGCGGTGTCGATATCGCTGATCCGGTCGCCCGATCCGCCGGTTCGCAGAACCCAGCGCGCCATTTCGTGCGGGCGTTCGAGACGTACGCAGCCGTGCGACAACGCGCGGTATGACCGCTCGAACAGCGAATCCGCCGGAGTATCGTGCAGGTAGACCGAATATTGGTTGGGGAACATGATTTTCACCGTCCCCAGCGCATTCCCGCTGCCGGCGGTCTGGACGAGGCGGTAATCGTTTTCCACCCCGGGCCGGTCCCAGTCGACCGTGTCATCCGGAACGCGCTCGCCGGTATGCCGGTCGAGCACGTAGAAGCCATTGCGGGCGATGTAGTCGGGATCGGTCCGGATGCGGCCGAGCTGTTCGTTGCCGAGAATCGATTCCGGCACATACCAGCGCGGATTGGCGATGACGTATTCAACGGTCTCGGCGAAGACCGGCGTTTGCCAGCCATTCTGGCCGACGATCACACGCATAGACAGCGCCTCACGCCCGTTCTCATAGGCGCGGGCCTCATAAGCCGGGATATTCACCCGAATATGGTTCGGTCCGAAGTTGGGCGGCGCCTGCCTCCAACGTTCGATATTGGCATCAATGCGGCGCACCTTCTCCGCCGCCGAGACATTCAGAGCGGCGAGCGTGTTCGGACCCAGAATGCCGTCCGTCTCCAGCCCGTTATGACGCTGGAACTCGGTCAAAGCGTCCGAGACAGCCTCGGTCATCCTGTTTTCAGGCGGTACTTCCGGATTCGCCTTGGCATCGTCGAGCTCGGCGCCTGCCTCCTGTTCGGCCTCGAGGTCAGCAGCGATCTCGAACCCTTCCTCAGCGAGACGGTCTCGCAGGACGGCAATCGCCGGATCGCTGTCGCCGACTTCGACGACGTCGTCCACGGGCGCCGGAACCAGGGTGAAGTCGCCATCGGCGACATAGGCGGCGTAGGTCGTCCGGGCATCAAGCAGGGCGCCAAATTCTGGGTGACGCGGGCTGAGCCGGGAGTAGTCGAAATCGCCCTCGCCGGCATAGGCCAGCTGCACGTCGAGCGGCTCGGGATCGACCGCGGTCACATCGGGCGGCAGAAGATTACCTTCGGCGTCGAGCCCATTGCGCTCGCGGTCGGCAAGCGAAAGGAAAACCCGCGACAGATAAAGATCAGCGGAGGCACGGTCCTGCGGTGATCCATAAAGAGCGGCAATCGAGGACTCCACACGCTCGATCAGGCCAGTTTGGATGCCAATCCCGGACCGGCGGCAGAGTTCAAGCCGTGCCAGAAGGTCCCGCGCTCCGTCTTCCGTCCAGACCGGATCGTAAATCCGTTTTGCGTAGGCTTCACGAAGGGCAATTTCGAGTGGCGCGTCAGTACGATCATTCCGCGTGATGGGCTCGCTTCCCGCGAAGGAGGCCTCGATCACATCCGCGACGCTATCTTCCGGGATGCGGCCCGGCGGGCCCGACTGTTCACCGACTATACCGGCGGCAACGTCATCGACTGATATGTCGTGTGGCTCCGTCACACTGATCGCGGCCGGCGTATCGGCTTGTTCAAACGGATCGAAAACGGCAATGCCGGCCACAATCGCAGCGGCCGCGCAGGATCCGGCGAGAAGGGGTTGAAGATAGGCCATGTGTCGCGCCTCCGTGGGAAGCCTTTGCTTACCAAAGGCAATTCGGCACGGTGGGGCGAAGTTCCGGCGTCCGGCTGCAGAAATAAAATCGCAGTTCTAACGGAACCCGGGCAGGAAACATGCGTTGGCGCGCGCTTTCAGGCGCACCTGTTCGTTTCGTCGAAATCAGCTTCGGGAAGACCGTGCAGGGCGCGGAAGATTTCCCGGAACCGGCGGCCCGACGGACAGATCAGAATTGCTGAACTGATACGGGCAGGGCGACGCCATCGCGCTCATTGTCCCAGATCATGTGGATGATCGACCAGGTCCCGTCCGGGCCTTTCAGGAACTGGATCGAGTTGATGCCGCGACGTTCGGGCACGACGTCGTCCAGACCCGTGCGGGCCTCGTACTGGCTCCAGGCGTGGGCGATGTTCCCGAAGACGCGGATCTCGCAGGCGAGCTCGACTTCGTAAAAATCATTGGCGGCGAAGAAGGGCTCGGTATCGACCCGATATTCCTCACGGCTCATCGTCCGCATCCACATCGACCCGTCCGGATTCACCCCGGTGCGGATCTGGCGGCTGTCTTCATGGAAGACGGCGTCCTGCCGGCTCCAGTCGCGCGGCCCGGCGGGGCCGGAGACCATGCGATAGGCCTCCAGGATCAGTTCGTGAATTTGCTCGGCGTCCGCCGTGTGTTCAGCCATTGGCGAACACGCGGCCGAAGATCGTGTCGACATGCTTCAGGTGATAGGCGTCGTCGAAGCAGGCTTCGATCTGGTCGTTCGACAGGCGCGCCGTCACGTCGGTGTCGGCCTTGAGGTGATCGACCAGCATGCCGCCCTCATCCCAGGTCTTCATGCCGTTGCGCTGAACGAGCCGATAGCTTTCCTCACGCGAGGCACCAGCCTGCGTCAGCGCCAGCAACACGCGCTGGGAATTGTGGATGCCGCCAAAGGCGTTGAGATTTTCCCGGCAGCGCTCGGGATGGACGATCAGCTTCTCGATCATCCCGGCCGTGCGGTGCAGGGCGAAATCGAGATGGATGTTCGCGTCCGGCCCGATGCCGCGTTCCACGGAGGAGTGGGAGATGTCCCGCTCATGCCACAGCGCGACATTCTCCATCGCCGGGATCACCGCCGAGCGCACGAGGCGCGCGAGACCGGTCAGGTTTTCCGTCAGGATCGGGTTGCGCTTGTGGGGCATGGCGGACGAGCCCTTCTGCCCCGGCGAGAAATACTCCTGCGCCTCACGCACTTCGCTGCGCTGCAGGTGGCGGACCTCGATGGCGATATTCTCGATCGCCGAGGCGATGAGGCCGAGCGCCGCGAAATAATTCGCATGCCGGTCGCGCGGAATGACCTGGGTCGAAATCGGCTCGACGCTCAGACCCAACTTCTCGGCGACATGTTCCTCGACCGCCGGATCGACATTCGCGAACGTCCCGATGGCACCGGAAATGGCGCAGGTCGCGATCTCGTCGCGCGCCCGCACGAGGCGATCCCGCCCGCGGGCGAACTCGGCGTAGAAGCGCGCGAATTTCAGCCCCATCGTCGTCGGCTCGGCATGGATGCCGTGGCTGCGCCCGATGCAGATCGTGTGCTTGTGCTCCATGGCGCGGGCTTTGAGCGCCGCCAGCACCCGGTCCATGCCCTCAAGGAGCAGGTCCGCGCTGCGCTTCATCTGCACCGCGAGGCAGGTGTCGAGCACGTCGCTGCTCGTCAGCCCCTGGTGCACGAAGCGCGCGTCCTCGCCGACGATCTCGCCCAGATGCGTCAGGAAGGCGATGACGTCATGCTTCACCTCCGCCTCGATCTCGTCGATGCGGGCAATGTCGAACTCGGCGTCCTTGGCCTTCCACACCGCTTTCGCGGCGCTCTCGGGCACCACGCCCAGCTCGGCCAGCTTGTCGGTGGCGTGCGCCTCGATCTCGAACCAGATCCGGTATTTCGTCTCCGGTGACCAGATGTCGGCCATTTCCGGGCGGGTATAGCGGGGGATCATCGGCGCCTCATCCTCACACGTCTTGGGATGGGCGCGGTTTGGGACGGGCAGGGGGATTGGTCAAGACCTCCCCTCCGTCACCCCCGCGCAGGCGGGGGTCCAGCTTCACCGTAGTTCTGGATTCCCGCCTTCGCGGGAATGACGATTTAGAGAACGAGAGTTTTCCTCCTCATCCTGAGGTGCTCGCGTAGCGAGCCTCGAAGGGCGAGGAGGAAAGACCCCTCACCCTAGCCCTCTCCCTTGAGGGAGAGGGTAGCCCGAAGGGCCGGGTGCGGAGGAGATAGCCACCCTTCAAATGTTGAATTCAATGTTTCTGGTGTCGTCGATAGAGACGATCAAGTTTCGCTTTCGGACCGATGAGGCTGGCGTCTCCGTGAAGGTGATCGATATGCAACCGGTACAAGGTTGTTCCGTGCGCAATTCGAATGTTGGAGACATCTCCAATCGGGTGCGTAATCGTGTATAATTGCCATGCTTGGTGGCCAATCAGTTCCCGTAAGATACTCCTGATTTCTCCGGGTGTTGTCGGGGCGCGAAGGGGGATTCCCCAGCAGGAAGAGCGCCGTCCATCGAATTTAATTTTCTCCGGCGGACCAATCTGCAAACGTTCCGGCGCGTCCGAATTCACAACGCCCCCCAATCCACCTTCGCATCCTTGTCCAGCGTCTTCGCCGCGTCTGGCATCGCGTATTTAAGGCCCGAGCCGCAATTGTAGAGCACGGCCTCGGCATCGCGTTCGATCAGCCCGTCCGCCAGCGCCTTCTGGTACGCCGCGAGCGTCGCCGCGCCTTCCGGGCAGAGGAGGAGACCGTCCTCCCGCCCGCAGGTGACGCGCGCCGCCTCGATGGCAGCTTCGGGCACGGCCAGTGCCGCCCCGCCGCTTTCGCGCACGGCCCGCAGGATCAGGAAATCGCCGATCGCTTTCGGCACGCGGATGCCCATGGCGGCGGTCTGGGCATTCTTCCATTCCTCGGCGTGTTCTTCGCCCGCCTCGTAGGCTTTCACGATGGGGGCGCAGCCCTCGGCCTGGACCGCGAACATCTTCGGGCGTTCGGATCCGATCCAGCCGAGCCGCTCCATCTCGTCGAACGCCTTCCACATGCCGATGAGGCCCGTGCCCCCGCCGGTGGGGTAGAAGATCGCGTCCGGCAGCCGCCAGCCGAGCTGGGCGGCAAGCTCCAGCCCCATCGTCTTCTTGCCCTCGATCCGGTAGGGCTCCTTCAGGGTCGAGACGTCGAACCAGCCCATCTCCGCCTTGCCGGCGGCGACCAGCGCGCCGCATTCGTGGATGTAGCCATTGACCCGGTAGACATGCCCGCCATGCAGCGCGATCTCGCGGAGGTTCACTTCCGGCGTGTCGGCGGGCGCGAAGCACCAGCTTTCCATCCCGGCGCGGCTGGCATAGGCCGACAGCGCCGCCCCGGCATTGCCATTGGTCGGCATCGCCATGCGCGTGATGCCGAAGGATTTCGCCATCGCCACGGCGAGCGCCAGGCCCCGCGCCTTGAAACTGCCGGTCGGCAGGCGGCCCTCATCCTTCACGATCAGCCGCCCCGTGCCGCCGGATTTGGCCATCGTGGCGGGCACGTCGATCGGCGGTGTATCGACTTCGCCGAGCGCTACGACGTCCTCGTCCCGGTCGACGGGCAGGATTTCGCGCCATTTCCAGAAGCCCCCGCCCCGCGCCCAGATCGCATTACGGTCGAGCTTCGGCTTCGCCGCCTCGAGGTCGTAGCGCGCCAGAAGCGGCTTGCCTGCTTCGGAGAGATTGTGCGGCTGGCTACGGTCATACCGCTGCCCGGTCGCGGAACATTCGAGATGGGTGAAGAAGGTCATGCGCGCATCTTCGCGATTCCGGCTTCGCTCGCAATCGCTCCGCTCCGATGAATTCCCGGACGCGCGTCAGCGCGAGCCGGGACCTCGACCGGGTTGGGCGATGAGGCTCCGCCAGATTGTTCGCCGCCTTCGGGAGCGCTTGGCTCCTGCACCGGTCGAGATCCCCGCTTTCGCGGGGAATTCAGAAGTGGCGGAGAATTCAGGGGGAGAGAACAAAGAAAAGGCTACAACAACCCCAGCGTGCGAAAGCTCGCCGTGGTTTCGCGCCCGATCACGAGGTGATCATGCAGGACGATGTCGAAGGGTTTCGCCGCGTCCGCGATCGCCTTGGTCATGGTCACATCGGCACCCGAGGGCGTCGGGTCACCGGACGGGTGATTGTGCACGAGGATCAGCGCGCTCGCCTCGTGCGCCAGGGCGCGCTTCAGCACTTCGCGCGGATAGACCGGCGTGTGGTCGACCGTGCCCTTCGACAGGACTTCATCGGCGATCAGCCGGTTTTTCTTGTCGAGGAAGAGGACGCGGAATTCCTCCGTCCGGGCGTGCTGCATCGCCGTGCGGCAGTAATTCACCAGCGCCGACCAGGACGACACGACCGGCTTGCCGATCACGCCTTCGCGCGCCATGCGCCCGGAAATCGCGAGCAGGAGTTTCAGGTCGAGGGCGACCTTGCGCGAAACACCTTTGATCTCTTCGAGCTGATCGACCGGGGCCGCCGCCACACCGCCGAGATCGCCGAAGGCGGCGATCAGCTGCTTGGCCAGCGGTTTCACATCGCGGCGCGGAATGGCGTTGAACAGGAAAAGTTCGAGGAGTTCGTAATCGTGCAGGCCCGCGCCGAGCCCGTCGGCGAATTTCTCCCGCAGGCGTTCGCGGTGGCCGAGATGGTGCGGCGCGTCCTCCCCCATGGGCGCGCCCGCCGTCAGACCTTGTAGGGCGGGCGGTCGAGCCCGGCGGGGGATTTCGTGAAGATCTCGACACCCGTTTCGGTCACGCCGATCGAGTGTTCGAACTGCGCCGACAGCGACTTGTCGCGCGTCACGGCGGTCCAGCCGTCGGACAGGATTTTCACGTCCGGCCGGCCCAGATTGAGCATCGGCTCGATGGTGAAGAACATGCCGGCTTCCAGCACGGGGCCTTCGCCCGGCTCGCCGTAATGCAGCACGTTCGGCTCGTCGTGGAACAGGCGGCCGAGCCCGTGGCCGCAGAAGTCGCGCACCACGCCATACCGGTTGTCTTCGGCATGTTTCTGGATGATCGAGCCGATCTCGCCGAGCGTCACGCCGGGGCGGACCGCTTCGATCCCCATCATCATGGCTTCATAGGTGACTTCGATCAGCCGCTCGGCTTTCCGCTTCGGCTCGCCGGCAATGAACATGCGGCTCGTGTCGCCATGCCAGCCATCGAGGATGATGGTCACGTCGATATTGACGATGTCGCCGTCCTTCAGGGGTTTCGGCCCCGGAATGCCGTGGCAGACGACGTGATTGATCGAGGTGCAGCTGGACTTGGTATAGCCGCGATAGCCGAGCGTCGCCGGCACGCCGCCCTTGGAAATCATGAATTTACGGATGCGCTCGTCGAGCTCTTCCGTCGTCACGCCCGGTTCGACGTAAGGCGCAATGTAATCAAGCGTTTCCGCCGCCGCGCGGCCCGCCTTGCGCATGCCTTCGAACCCGGCCGCGTCGTGGATCTTGATCCGTCCGTCGCGCTGGGGCTGGGCGTCGTTGTCGTCGAGGTCGTAGGCGAGATTCATCACGTTTCCGTCGGCGGTCATGGCCCCGATATAATCGGGGCGCGCGGTAATGGAAACACCGCACGCCCCGAAACACTCAGCTTTGGCTTGCAGACCGGTCTAGCGGTCGGCGCCGAAATACTCGCCGAAGAAGTCGCCCTCATTCCATTGCGGGCGTTCGTCGGCATTCGCGATCTCGCGGGCGATCACGAAATTGATGTCCGCGAATTTCGCGGCCTGGTCGTAGAGCAGGTCGAGATCCACGGAGTCCGACACACGGTGATAATTCGTGTTGAGGAAGCCCATGAAGCCTTCGCCCTGATCCCAGCGCGGATCCGGCGAGGAGAAGCCCGTCATCAGGAAGAGGGACGGGATGCCCTGGCGCACGAAATTGTAGTGGTCCGAGCGGATGAAGAGGTTCTGCTCCGGGATCGGGTCCTCGCTGACCGTCACGTCGAGCTGCGACGCGGCGCGCGCGGCGATCGGGCCGAGCTCGGACCGCTCCGCACCGAAGGCGATCACGTCGGAGAATTCATAGACGATCACCGGCATGTCGAGATTGACGTTCGCGATGATGTCGTCCTGCGGCACGGTCGGGTTCTGGGCGAAGTATTCCGAACCGAGGAGGCCCTTTTCCTCCGCCGCGAGCGCGACGAAGACGACCGAGCGGCGCGGCGCGCCGAGTTCCACGAAGGTCCGCGCGGTTTCGAGCATGATCGACACGCCCGACGCATTGTCGACCGCGCCATTGCAGACATTGTCTTCCGGCGTCGCGCTGCGGCAACCGGAATTGACGAAGGCGTTCTCCGTGAACGTCCCGATATGGTCGAGGTGCGCGGTCAGGACGACGTATTCGTCCGAGAGGTCCGCGTCCGTGCCCGGCAACATGCCGACGACATTCGGCTCTTCATAGAGTTCGCGGTCGGTGCGCACGGCGATCGTGGCGGACTGGTTGAGGGCGAAGCTCTGCGGTCCGTCGGCCAGCGCCGCGGTCGCCTCCTCCAGCGTCATCGGGGCATCGGCAAACAGGGCGGCGGCGACATCGGACGACACCGTCGCATTGACCTGAAGCTGTTCGTAATTGCGTTCGGCGCCGGAAGGTCCGATCGCGACATTGGCATGGCCCACGCCGCGGCTGGCAAAACCGGCGAATTGTTCGGAATTGGCACCGGAGATCGTGATCATGCCGACCGCGCCATGCTGGGCGGCATAGTCGCGCTTGGTCGAACCGCGCAGCTGGTGCGAACGCTCGTCGCTGGGCATCACGCCTTCCGGCGCGCCACCCAGAACGACGACGATCCGGCCGTTCACATCGACGCCTTCATAGTCGTCATAGCCGTGATGGGGCAGTGACAGGCCATAGCCCACAAAGACCAGCTCGGCGGTGACGTCGGCATCGTCGAGGATCGGGTTCGGGCTGATGAAAATGTCCTGACCGTGCGTGTATTCGGTGCCGCCGACAGAAAACCGCGTGCTCTCCGGGTTGGAGCTCATCCGCTGGAACGGCACCATCGCGAAATAGCCGTCCTCGTCCCCGGCCGGCTCCAGGCCGATCAGCCGCATCTGCGTGGCCACATAGTGCGCGGCGAGCATGTATTGCTGCGAACCGGCGTCGCGACCGCCCATCAGGTCGGTCGACAGGAAGCGGATATGCGCCTCGATCGCGTCCGGCGAGATGTTCGGCAGATCAACGCTGCCATTGTCGGCCACGATGTCGGCGCGGGTCTCGTCGCCGGTATCGGACGAGCTGACATCGACGGTCGCATCGCCGCAGGCCGCAACACCAAGAACCGCAGCCAGCGCTGCGTAACGGAAATCGAACATGCCACTCCCCGGATGAATTCAGACCGGCGGACTATAGGCAGCATGCGGCAACGGGCAATGTTGCGGTGCTTTAACTTTCCGTCATCAGCGCAGCGGCGACGGAGGGCTTCACGCTGTAATGTTCGGCAAGCTTGGGAGACATGCGCGTCGGGCGGCCGCTGGTCAGTTTGAAGCAGACCAGATCCATCCGCGCGCGGAACACTGTCGTGCCATCGCTGACGCGGCGGAACTGATAGCGCCGTTCGGCACGCAGCTTGCCATCCGATTTCGAGATCCACACTGCGCAGTCGATCGCATCGCCGGTGCGCAGATGGCCCAGATAGTCGCACTCCGACCGGATGATCGCCATGCCGTAATCCCACTCGGCGAATTGCGTGCGCGGGTGCTGCGGGAAGTGATCCTCCCATTGCGCCCAGGCGGTCTCGTGCGCCCAGACGAGATAGCGCGCATTGTTGACGTGACCGAACTCGTCGAGATCGGCTTCGCCCGCTGTGATCCGCAGGATGAAGGGATCGGGCAGGTCCCAGCCGTCGAAATCGCTCATCACGCACTCCCTTGCTTCGTCGGGTTTGGCAAAATTTCCTGAGCCTTGCCAGCCGGATGATGAATTAAACCGGTAATTGTCGAGCGCCGTCACTGCGACTAGTGTGTGGGGGCCGGTCGGAGAGCTCATTCATGCGTCGAATTGCCCTTGCCTTTCTCGTTGCGGTTTCGACTGCGTCCGCGGCCTTCGCTACGCCTGTCGAATTGGAGCCCGCGACCGAAGCGCGTCTCGACGCGGGAGAACGTCAGCGCGTCATCGTCGAATTTGCCGTTCCGGCGGTCGACTATGCGCGTGAACGCGGCGCCAGCGATGACGAGATCACGGCTCTCATCGAACAGGCCCGCAACGGCGCACTTCAGCGCAGCTTCGGCCGGCCGGTTTCGACCTTTGCCACGCTCGACGCTGAAGGGGACGGACCGGTTCTGGCCCGTGCCTTCCGCTATACCCCGGCCGCGGCGATGATCCTGAGCGCCGACGAGATCTCGCGCCTTTCGGACGATCCCGGTGTCGCGCGGATCGTGGAGGATCGGCTGGATGCACCGTTGCTGGACCAGAGTGCGGCGGTCACAGGTGCCATCGACATGCATAACCGGGGCGTCCGGGGTGTTGGAACGGCCGTCGCCATTCTCGACACAGGCGTCGATCTGCAACACGAGATGTTTACCGGTCGCGTGGCCGCTTCGGCGTGCTTTTCTTCGACTGTCAGCGGTCAGTCGACCAGCCTTTGTCCAGGCGGCAATGCGTCTTCGTTCGTCGCACTCGCGGGGGACAACTGTGAAATCATCGCGCCGAACGGAACCGGCATTGCGGGCTGCGAACACGGGACGCACGTCGCCGGAATAGCTGTTGGCGGGCAGATTCCGCACCCAATCGCCGGGTTCACGCTCATCGGGATGGCCCCATCGGCTGAAATTGTTGCCGTTAAGGTGTTCTCGCGGTTCAATTCTTCGCAGTATTGCGGCCCGGTCGCGCCTTGCGTGCTGAGCTATGTCAGCGATCAGATTGCCGCGCTCGAGTGGTTATATGAGCAGCGCAATACAATACCGGTCGCGTCGATCAACATGAGCCTGGGCGGTGGCCGGTCTGCATGGTCCTGCACTGACGATCCGAGACGGGAGATCATCACCGCCCTTCGCGAAGCCGGAATCGCGACCGTCATCGCGACCGGAAACGACGGCTTCGATGACGCATTGTCCTTTCCAGCCTGCATCCCAGAGGCGATCGCCGTGGGGTCGCGTGGCTCCTATTCCAACGAAGGATTCTGGCGTGATCTGCTGGCCCCCGGGGACAATATCATGTCGGCTTTCCCGGGACGGGGTAACGCGGCTGGTCACGCAGCGGTCGAGCTTACCGGAACTTCCATGGCCGCGCCTCACGTCGCAGGTGCCATCGCTCTTTTGAGGGAAGCCTACCCGGATGCGAGCATCGATCAGGTCGAGTCTGCGCTTCAGGTCGCGGCTGATCCCGGTGCCTATCGAGGGTTCGTAATCCGCATCAACCGCGCTGCCGATCTCATCGCTCCCCATGAGGGAAACAGACTCGGCTCGCTTTCGCTCGACACATCAGCGCAGATCCAGTTCGAACACCACCAGCTGGACGGGGGAGCGCCGCCCTACCGCGATTTTACCATCACGAATACGACCGGTTCGGACGATTCCTGGATCGTATCATCCGACGCGAGCTGGATTACGTTCCAGCATGTCGTGAACGGGAGCCCGGTGGGCGGAACCGTCGCGTCCGTGATCGGGGGTCCGATTGCGGCGGGCCAATCCGCAACAGTCCGTGTCAGCGTGGACCCAGAGGCATTGGGGATCGGCTATTACCACTCCGCGGTCTGGTTCGGATCTTACACCGTGCCGTCGCGCATGCCCGTTCCTGTGCATCTGGCGATGCTTGAACCCTTCCCACCGAATGACGACCTGGCGAGTGCATTTCTTCTTGGATCGCGCGGTGGACTCGCATCTTTTTCCAATCGCTTCGCAACAGCGGAAGCAGATGAGCCCGCGCATGCGGGCCGACCGGCCACCCGGTCACTTTGGTGGACACTGCGTCCAAGCGAGTCTGCGACCTATCTGATCACGACCGATCAGGCGAGCTTTGACACGGTTCTTTCGATTTACGGTGGTCAGTCGATCTCGACGCTTTCGGAACTTGGTTCGAACGACGACAATCCCGCGGGCGGTACGATGTCCAGCGTGTTGATCGCCTTGACGGGGGGCCAGACCTATCACATTGCCGTCGACGGGTACGACGACGACGAATTCGGAACCGGTGCCGTGTTTGCACGGCGGTCCCCTTCCGGCCCTCCTCCCAATGACGATATTGCGAACGCCACCGAGATCGCGGGACTGCGCGGCCGCGTCGATGTCGATGTCAACGGGGCCACCACCAACTCCAACGAATCCGAAATCCGGGGCGGAGCTGTCTGGTACCGCTGGACCGCGCCGGCCAGCGGGCGATTCGTCTTTATGCCGCGCGCGACGGCGGGATCCTATCGCGTGGAGGCCTTCGACTTTCCGAACCCGGTGAGCCAGTTCAGCCGCGGGAGCTACGACCCTGCCGCGCCGGTCAATGCCACGAGTGTGACGGCTGAGGCAGGCGAAACGCTTTATTTTGGTGTCTTGAAATCGGGATCGTCGACCACAAGCGAGACCGCGACGTTGTACTGGTATCCAGCTGAAGAACAGGCTGAGCCGCTGCGTTCCGCGCTGGTTCCGAACAATCGCGCGGTCCAGTTCGGCGAATGGGCGACCGCGTTCGCCACGCTTGCGAACCCGGCATCATATGGTCGGACGGTCGAAGACTGCGTCATTCGCGGGCCTGCGGATTTCACGGGTGAGTTTCATTATCAGACCACGGATCCGGCAACGAACACACCGACAGGAACGGTCGATACGCCGGTCAATCTTGCGCCAGGCACGTCCCAATCCTTTGTGATCTCCATGCGTTCGTCGCAAACCGAAATGCGCGACATGAATATCGAGTTCGTTTGCGCGAACGAAACCGCCCCCGTCGGAACCGTCGTTAGCAGCTTCAGACTGTCGACCATGGCAATGAACTGGCCAGATCTGATCAATATCGCGGTCACGCCGACCGGGAATGGCATTCTCGATCTCGAAGTCGGGCGAACAAGCGCGTTTGCTGTTGCAGTCATCAATGCCGGGGGGCCCGGAAACATTCGGATTGATGCGCGCCGTTGGGGCGGCGACGTACTTGGGAATTTTTGCGAAACTGACCCTGCGACAGGTGTTTGCGTAACGGATCGCGTCCAGGCCTTGCAACGCGAGTTTGCGCGCGGGCAAGTCAGAACCTTTACGGTCTTTGTGTCTTCCGGGACGGACCCGGTGCCCCTCAATCCGGCGGTCAATCGCTACGGGATCATGTTCGGCGCCTATAACCCCATGATCTCGGCAACAGCCGGTTCCGCCTCAGTCGCCATCCGTACGGTCTCCGAATAACGCCACTGGTCACCCGCGCTCGCCTGCGTCATATCCCGTCTCCGGAAGAGGAGGCGGGATATGAGCGAACGGGTGACGGCGGGCGTGGTACTGATCGGGGATGAATTGCTGTCGGGCCGCACGCGCGACATCAATCTGCAGCAGATCGCGCAATTCCTCGCGCCGCTGGGCATTCCGGTCGTCGAGTGCCGGACGGTATCCGACGAGGAAGACCACATCGTCGAGGCGGTGAATGCGCTGCGTGCGCGCTGCACCTATGTCTTCACCACGGGCGGCATCGGCCCGACGCATGATGACATCACCGCCGACAGCGTGGCGAAGGCGTTCGGCGTTCATATCGGCGAGCGGGCCGACGCGATGGCCATCCTCGACGAGTGGTATTCCAAGACCGATACGCCGCTGACCGAGAGCCGCCGCCGCATGGCGCGCATCCCGGACGGCGCGACGCTGGTCGACAATCCGGTGACCGGCGCGCCGGGCTTCCAGATCGGCAATGTCTTTGTGATGGCCGGCGTGCCGAAGATCGCCCGCGGCATGCTGGAAGACATTGCGCCCCGCCTGACGCGCGGCGCGGTCACCCATGCCGTCACCGTCTCGGCCGGAGGCCTCAGGGAAGGGGATATCGCCGATGCGCTGCGCGCCCTTCAGGCAGGCCATCCCGGCGTCTCGCTCGGCTCCTACCCCTTCTTCGTCGAACAGCCTGGCGGGTCGATCAAGCGGGGCACCAATCTGGTGGCCCGGTCGACGGATGAAGGTGAACTGGAAGCCGTCGCGCAGGCGCTCGAAGCCATGGTCCGCGAGGCGGGTGGCACTCCGGCGCGGATTTCGGACTAACTGTCATCCCGGCGAAAGCCGGGATCCAAAGCGGCGGTGCAACTGGATTCCGGCTTTCGCCGGAATGACGCAACAAATACGGCAGCCCGCCGCATTTCTCTTCAAATCGCCCCGATTCCGCCTGTCTGTCGCACGAATCCGGTTTAACGTTCCGGTCCTGCGGGGACAGACAGGGAAGGGACACCACCATGCAACGCCGACTTTTGAGCGGAGCCGCCGCCTGCGCGATCGCGCTGACGACGCTGCCCGCCGCGCCGATGGCCGCGGCACAGGACCGTCGTCCTGCGGCTGATGCCGAAGACATCTTCGCCCGCTGCCCGACCCTGGTCGCGCATCGCGGCTATGACGACGAAGAGGATTACGCTGGCCGCGGTCGTGGCGGTCTTCTCCAACCCAGCTACGGTGCGACACCGCCGCCACCCGCTCCGCCGCCGCCGCCGCCCCCGCCACCACCTCCGCCACCCCCTCCTCCTCCGCCGCCACCATCCTCACCGGAGGTTCAGGCCGAGGCAGGCTTGCCCGGCGATGCGATTATCGTGACGGGTAGCCGTATCGCGACAGGGCAGCTGACCAGCAACTCGCCGGTCGCCGGATTGCCGCCCCAGCAACCGCCCCAACCCATGCCCGGCGATATCGACCGCGAGCGCTATGAGGATGTCGAAATCAACCCGGTCGCGGTGACGAGCGAGGACCCGGTCTCCACCTTCTCCATCGATGTCGATACGGCGAGCTATTCCAATGTCCGCCGCTTCCTCAATCGGGGCGAATTGCCGCCGACGGACGCGGTGCGGATCGAGGAGATGGTGAACTACTTCACCTACGATTACCCGCTGCCGGAAAGCATGGACACGCCCTTCGGCGCGAACGTCACCGTCCTGCCGAACCCGTGGAATGCCGATACCGAGCTGATGCATATCGGCATCCAGGGCTATGACATCCCCGAGACCGAGCGCCCCGGCGCGAACCTCGTCTTCCTGATCGATGTGTCGGGCTCCATGTCGGCGCCGGACAAGTTGCCGCTCGCCGTCAGCGCCATGCACATGCTGACCGACACGCTGGCCCCGGAGGACCGGGTCTCCATCGTCGTCTATGCCGGTGCGGCCGGAGCCATCCTCGAGCCGACCCGCGCGGCCGACCGCGAATGCATCCACGCCGCGCTCGACATGCTCGACGCCGGCGGATCGACGGCAGGCGGGGCCGGAATCCAGCTCGCCTACGACTTCGCCCGGGCCAATTTCGACGACAGCGCGATCAACCGCGTGATGCTGCTGACCGACGGCGACTTCAATGTCGGCGTCACGCGTGACGAAAGCCTGGAAGACCTCGTGACCCGCGAGCGGGAAAGCGGCGTCTACCTGTCGGTGATGGGCTTCGGCGAGGGCAATTACAATGACCAGCTGATGCAGACGATCGCCCAGAACGGCAATGGCATCGCGGCCTATATCGACAGCGAACGGGAGGCCCGCCGCTTCCTGGTGGAGGAGAGCTTCTCCGCCCTCTTCCCGATCGCCAATGATGTGAAGATCCAGGTCGAGTTCAATCCGGCCCGCGTCGGCGAATACCGCCTGGTCGGTTACGAAACGCGTCTTCTGCGCCGTGAGGACTTCAACAATGACGCGGTCGATGCCGGCGAGATCGGCTCGGGCCATTCCGTGACCGCGATCTACGAGATCGCGGCCCCGGATTCGGACGGTCTGCTCAACGATCCGCTGCGCTATGGCGATGCCCAGCCGGACGCCTCGACCGATGGCGAGTACGCCTTCGTCCGCATCCGCTACAAGCGGCCGGGCGAGGACGAGAGCATCCTGATCGAGCAGCCGGTGACGGACGACAACGCTGTCGGCGCCTTCGCGGACGCGTCGGACGATGTGCGTTTCTCGGTTCTGGTCGCGGGCTTCGCCCAGATGCTGCGCGAGGATCCGTGGATCGCGAACGAGGACTTCACCTTCGACTACGTCGCCGAGGAAGCCGCACTGGCACTCGGTGAGGACGAGTACGGCCACCGCGCCGAATTCGTTGAGCTGGTGAACGCCGCCGCGGGCCGCATGGCGCTCGGCACGACCAAGCCGGGCATGCAGTCCGACGCGCGGTAGGAACGGCCCCGGGATTGGGCGGACGGCCTTCGAACGTTCGTCCGGGGACAGGGCCCAGGCTCCTCGCGAGCTCCCGGGGTGGTGAAGGCTGCGGCACACGCCGCAGCCTTTGCCCGTCCTATTCGCCGCTTTGACGTTCGGGATCGGGCAGGGGGGCCATCGACCAGGCGAGCGAGATCGGCGGTCCGCCCTCGTCGCCGGCCTGCCACATCAGTTCGGCAATGGCCCAGAGATGGTCGTTGATCGCTTCCAGCGTCGCGGCGTTCGGCCGCGCGGCGAGGCGGAAAAAGCCGAGATTGCGTTGCGCTCCATCGGTCTGGGCCGAGCCCATATTGAGCCCTGCGGTAAAATCCCGGTCCGCCTGTCGCAAGGTGGCCGTGACGCAGCCGAGAACGCGTGGTGCCAGTTCCGGCGTGTTCAGCGCGCCCATCAGGCGCATTTTGGGTGAGGGCGTGTTGTAGAGCAGTTGCGGCTTCTTCGCGCCGGGCAGGGTGCGCTTGCCGGCTTCCAATACCAGGCCGCAACGCGTCAGCTTGGCGAGGTGGTGATAGACGGCGGTGGGTTTCAGGCTGATCGCGCGGGCGATCTCCTCCGCGCTCATCGGTCCATCGACAGCGAGCCGGTCGATCAGCGTCATCCGCACGGCGGAGGACAGGCAATCGATCTGGTCCTCGCGCAGGACCCAATATTGATCCGCCTCGTCGGAGGCGGGGTGGGCGGTGTGCCGTGGGGCGGCTTTCATGTCGATCATGCCCGGACGAATAATCAAAAAAACTAGATATACTGAATTAAAAATCGGACACGCGGCGGTAATCCGGTCGACGGGTCTGCAATCGGGCGTGGAAAGTGGCGCGCCCGCCGCTAGGCGCCGCGGCGTTTTCCGGTAAGAGTCCGCGCCAGTGCGGGCGTGGCGGAATTGGTAGACGCAAGGGACTTAAAATCCCTCGGCCGTAAGGTCATGCCGGTTCGATCCCGGCCGCCCGCACCATTCGCGATTGGTCTGCCGAAGGCAGAAAATTCGATCCGGTGGCTCGAATTCAAACGCAGAATGCCCCGGCAATCCCCGGACGGCGTGATCGCCGCCCCGGGGGTGCCAGTACCGTCAGCCCCGCCAGCTGAGCCGGAGGCCGAAACCGCGGCCCGCGCCGGGCAGGCGCTGACCCAAGCCGACATCGCCGGAGGCGTTGCGGTTGTAACCGGACAGATGCTCCTCGTATTCGGCGTCGAGGAGATTGGTCACGCTGGCCGACAGGCGAACCTGATCGGTCACATCCCAACCCGCATGCAGGTTGAGAAGGCCGTAGCCGTCCGTCGGGGCTTCGGAATTGGTCCCCGAGACATCGTCTTGCTGCGCAACGCCGACGCCCTCAGCGGTCACGAACCAGTCCCCGGCCTCGCGCGTCACCGCGAGGGTGAGCGAGGGCGGCGCCACGCGGTAGAGATTGTCGTCGATATCGCGGCGTTCCCCGCGTATGACGCTCGCGACCCCGTCGACCCGCCAGACCGGAGACAGCCGGTATCCGAAATCGAGATCGAACCCGTAGAGCCGGGCATCGACATTGGCGAAGCGCAGCGGGGTCGGGTCGCCATTCATCGAGGCGACCATCTCCACCGGCGTGTCGATCACGCCGACCGTGGCGTCGAACGGCACACCCTGGATGTAGTCGTCGACCTGCCGGTAGAAGACGGTCGGGCGCAGGTAGAAATTGTCGCCCGAGATGTCGAACCCGGTCTCGACGATCCATGCGGTTTCGGGCGACAGCGCCCGGTCGCCGACATAGACATTGCCATCGGCCAGACCTCTGCTGGCCTCGGTCGGCAGCCAGGCAAAGCGCTCGATATAGCCCGGTGCCCGCGTCTTGCGCGCCAGCGTGACCCGCCAGGTGACGGCCTCGTTCAGCGGCCGCCAGGCGCGGAGTGCCGCGTCGACCGTAGTGTCGTCCAGATCGCGCGGCCCGGCATTGAACGCCGCCGCCAGCATGCCCGGCATCGCGGGCACGGCGGGGCCGACGCTGGACAGTCCGGCGACCGCCTCGTGCCAGTCGGCGCGAAGCCCGGCTTCGACCGTCCAGCCCAGCGCCGGGCCTTCCCATTCGGCGAAGACGCCGGTGCGGTTCATCTCCGTGCCGTTCACCGTTTTGATGAAGAAGTTCGCATTGTTCGGATTGGTGATCCGCACATCATGCGTGTCTTCGGTCCGGTCCACTCCGGCGCTGATCGTGCCGCCCGCCAGCGGATGCGACAGCCGCAGGTCGATGGAGCGCGATTCGCTGGAGGCGAAGGTCTCGCGCCGCATCATCATGTTCGCCGGGGCCGGCCGCAGCGTGAAATTGTTCATCGCGTGATCGACGTCCGCGCCCGACAGAGTCAGCGAGATGTCCGTCTCACCGAACCGGCCATGCCAGCCGGCGCGGGCGATGTCGGTGTTGAAGTATCGGATGTCCATTGCGAAGGGCGGGTTGCCGGTCTGGCCGGTTTCCTGCCGCCTTGCATCGAGGAAGAATTCGTTAGACCCGATCCGCGCGCCCGCGCCGACGCCCCAGACGCTGCGCTCATGTTCGGTCCCGCCGACAATGCCGCCGGGGAAGGACACGTCGCCGCCTTCCTCTCGCGAGGCGAGCAGGTGAAAGCGCAGCGTGTCGCTCGAGACGGCGGCGAGACCGCCCGCCATCCAGGAATCATCGGCGGTATTTCCGCCCGCCATCACATCCCAGTGCGGCGTGAAGCCGGGGCCGGAGGTGAAATCGCTCGACTTCAGAACGGCATCGAGACCACCTGCGAGGCCAGGGCCTTCGGACACCGGCGAGACGCCGCGGTCGAGTTCGATCGCCGCAATGAGCGGCATCGGCGCGTAGTGGAGCGGCGGGTCCATCAGATTCGGGCCGCCGGACGCGAAGCGCTGGCCATCGACGCGCATGTTGAGGCGCGGGCCGAACAGGCCGCGATACTGCACCTGGCCGGAAAGGCCGCCATTGTCGATCAGGGCGGCGCCGGGCAGGCGCGCGGCCAGGGCCGCGGCATCGGGGCCGGCGGCCGGCTCCTCGCCCGGGTCGAGCGTGTCGGTCCCGGTGGAAAGGCGCTGACCGGTAACGACGATCACGTCGGTCAGGGGATTGGTTTCCTGCGCATGGGCAGGGGCGGAGAGGGCGGTCAGCGCAAGGGCGCTGACCGACAGGCAATAAAAGCGGGTCATGGATATGTCCTCCATCCCGGCGCGGCTTGGCGCGTCCGGACATGTGATCTGAAACGGTGAAACGGGGTCAGATCAGGCGGGGAGGATCCCGGTTGCCCGCCGGACGAATACGGATCGTGTCCGGTACGGCGGGCTGCAGAGGGGCACGGTCGGCCGTGCCCGCAAGGGACGGCAGAGGCACATCCTGCGCGTCGACCGCGAGGACCGGCGTTGTTCCCGCTGAGAAGGCGCAGGGTGCGCCGTCCCGGTCATGGTCCGGCGCGTTCGGCGCACGGGTTTCGCCGGTTTCGAGATTGATCTCGAGGAAGGTCGGCTCGATCCCCGAACAGATGCGGACCGACAGCCAGCCGCCCTCCGCGGACGGCATATAGCCGTCGGGCGTTAGCGCACGCGTCCCCGTGCCCAGAAGGGCAAGCACCAGGAAGAGCGGTGCCAGCGCGGCGCGCAGATGGGCGATCGGGCGGTTCATGCGATCCGGTTAGCACCGGCGTTCTGAAGCGCAAATGCGGCAATGGAGCGCGCAATCCAGTGGCGCAGACCCGGGCGCAGAGCTAGCCTCCCGCCATGCCCCACCGCGCCATCCATGCCCGTTTCGTCGAGACTGCCGTGCCGCTGAGTGCGGATCTGGCGCGGGCGATCGAACGGGCCGGACCGCTGGAGCTTCCGAACCGGGCCGATCTGCCGCTGGCGGAATATCTGTGCCGTGCCATCGCGGGGCAGCAGCTGTCGGTAAAGGCGGCGCGGACGATCTGGGGCCGGGTCGAGGCGAGCGCGGAAGGCCGCCCGCTGCTCGGTCATTTCCACGAGGGCAATACCGAGCTGTTGCGCACCTGCGGCCTGTCCGGCGCCAAGACCAAATCGATGATCGCCATTGCCGCCGCCGCCCGCGACGGCGCTCTGGATGCAGAGGAGATGCGCGGTCTGACCACGCCGGAACGCGCCGCGCGCCTGACGGCCATCTGGGGCGTGGGGCAGTGGACGGCGGACATGCTGAACATCTTCTGGTTCGGCGATCCGGACGTCTGGCCGGACGGCGATGTCGCGGCCCGCAAGACGCTGCAGCGCCTGACCTCGCCGCGTCGCAAGTCGGTGCGCACGGCCGAGCGCTTCGCGCCGCACCGCTCCTACCTCGCGCTTTATATGTGGACGCATTGCGACGCCCCGCCGGATCAGTAGAGTTAACGCGATGCTCCGTCTGCTTTTCACGATAGGCCTGACGACGCTCTTTACCGGGCCCGTGCTGGCCTGCGATTCCGAGCGACCGACGGCAAGGAATGAGATGTTCGCCGCGCCGGTGATATTCGACGGACGTATCCTTGATATTCAACGGTACGAACCGCGCCGCAGCTTGCTGCAATGGGCCCAACGAAGCGAAACGCCTTCACACGATACGGATGCCAATTTTCCGACCGGTCGGGGTTGCCGCATAAGGATGGAGGTCACACAGAGTTGGCGCGGCAGAGTGGTCGGCGAGGTCAACGTATTCACGCATGTCGAGAATGGAGTGTGTCAGACACAATTCGATTCGAACGGAGACGGCAGCGTCTTCGTGATGGCGGACCGGGATTCGAGCGGACGGATATTTATCAGTGCTGAGAGGCACTGCCCGGGCCGTTCCAATCCGCCCGACGCAATCCGACAGGCTGCCCAAAGAGTTCGATCCCAATAGGCCAGCAACGCAAGTCTCGACTTCCCGCCTGCCTCCCCCTAGCTTCCCTGTAAACGCTGTTTACTCCGCCGGTTGGCGGACGAGGGAAGGGGACGACACGCATGGCCGAAGCCGAAGCTCTGAAGGGAAAACTGCGCCTGCCCGTCATCGGGGCGCCGCTCTTCATCATCTCCAATCCGGACCTGGTGCTGGCCCAGTGCAAGGCCGGTATCGTCGGCAGCTTCCCGGCCCTCAACGCCCGTCCGCAAAGCCAGCTCGACGAATGGCTCGACCAGATCACGTCCGAGCTCGACAGCTACAACAAGGCGCACCCGGACGCGCCCGCCGCCCCGTTTGCGGTGAACCAGATCGTCCACCGCTCCAACGATCGGCTCGAAGCCGATCTCGAGACCTGCGCGAAATACAAGGTGCCGATCGTCATCACCTCGCTCGGCGCGCGGGTGGAACTGAACGACGCCGTCCATTCCTGGGGCGGGATCACGCTGCACGACATCATCAATGTCACCTTCGCGCGAAAGGCGCTGGAGAAGGGCGCGGACGGCCTGATCGCCGTGTGCGCGGGGGCGGGCGGCCATGCCGGCATCAAGTCGCCCTTCGCGCTGGTGCAGGAAATCCGCGAATTCTTCGACGGTCCGCTCGCCCTGTCAGGCTCCATCGCGACCGGCGAGGCCGTGCTGGCGGCGCAGGCGATGGGCGCGGATTATGGCTATATCGGCTCGGCCTTCATCGCGACCGAGGAGGCCCGCGCCAGCGAGGCTTACAAGCAGGCCATCGTCGATGGCGCGTCCGACGACATCGTCTATTCCAGCCTCTTCACCGGCGTGCACGGCAACTATCTCGCCCCGTCGATCGCGGCGGCCGGGCTCGACCCGCACAACCTGCCCGAAAGCGATCCCTCGGCGATGAATTTCGGCGGTGACGCCAAGAAGGCGTGGAAAGACATCTGGGGTTCGGGGCAGGGGATCGGCGCGGTGAAGTCGGTCGTCCCCGCCGCAGAGATGATCGCCCGCCTGTCGCGCGAATACGCCGCGGCGAAGGCCCGGATCTGCGGGTAGAGCTTTTTCAGCAAAAGTGGGAACCGGTTTTGCGGTTCGAAAAAGCGAACAATCAAAAAGAGTTCTTGAATCGAAACGGCCCGCCCTTCGAGACAGCGGCTGCGCCGCTTCCTCAGGACAGGCCGTTTTGAGTTCCAGATTTGCCCTGTCCTGAGGAGCCCCGGACCACAATCCGGGGCGTCTCGAAGGGCGGGTAAAAGCTAGATGCTCGTCAGCCAGGACGGCTTCACATACGGGACCTTGAGGTCGTGGGCGACCGGTTCGTAGGTGATTTCGCCCTCGGCGACGTTGAGGCCGCGCGCCAGGTGCGGATCGTCATTGAGCGCTTTCTGCGTGCCCTTGTTCGCCAGCGCGGCGGTGAAGGGCAGGGTGGCGTTGGTCAGCGCGAAGGTCGAGGTCCGCGCCACCGCGCCCGGCATGTTCGCCACGCAGTAGTGCACGATGCCGTCGATGATGAAGGTCGGGTTGTCGTGCGTCGTGGCCTTGGAGGTCTCGAAGCAGCCGCCCTGGTCGATCGCGATGTCGACGAGGACCGCGCCGTCCTTCATGTTCTTCAGCATGGCCCGGGTGACGAGCTTCGGTGCCGCCGCGCCGGGGATCAGCACCGCGCCGATGATGAGGTCGGCTTCCATCACGGCCTTTTCGACCGCGGCCGGCGTCGAGAACGCCGTCTTGATCGCTCCGGCGAATTGCGTGTCGAGTTCGGCCAGACGCTTCACCGAGCGGTCGAACACGGTCACGTCGGCGCGCGCGCCGACGGCCATTTCCGCCGCGTGCGTGCCCGCAACGCCGCCGCCGAGGACGACGACTTTTGCCGGCAGAACGCCCGGCACGCCGCCCAGCAGCATGCCGCGTCCGCCCTGCGTCTTTTCAAGGCAGTGCGCGCCGACCTGGATCGACATGCGGCCGGCGACTTCCGACATCGGCTTCAGGAGCGGCAGGCGATTGTCCGCGTCGGTCACGGTTTCGTAGGCGATCGCCGTGCAGCCGGACTTGCGAAGCCCCTCCGCCTGAACCGGATCCGGGGCCAGGTGCAGATAAGTGAAGAGCGTCTGCTCCGGACGCAGCATCGCCGTCTCCGACGGCTGGGGTTCCTTCACCTTCACGATCAGCTCGGCCTCGCCGAAGACGCTCTGCGCATCGGGGGCGATCTTCGCGCCGGCTGCGGTGTAGGCCGCGTCCGAGAAGCCGACGCCTTCGCCGGCACCCGACTGCACCAGCACCTCATGGCCGGCACGCACGAGCTCCGACGCACCATCGGGGGTCAGGCCGACCCGGTATTCGCGAACCTTGATTTCGGTGGGGACACCAATCCGCATCATTCGTCTCCAAACGGCTGGTCTTTGTCTCGGCGCAGACCATGTCCGGACGGCGCCACGAAATTTGCGCCCTCATACACTGGTCAAACCGGTTCCGCCATCGCGGGCTGTCATAACCATGCAACCGAACGGCATCCCAAGCGTTTGCGCGTCGGGTAGAAACTTATTGGAGCCACGCCGTGGATGGATCGACTGTGCCTACCGAACCGATTGTTCTCGACGAGCGGGATGTTTCGATTCTCCAGGCCCTGCAGGGGAATGGTCAGCTGACCGTTGCCGATCTGTCCGCACGGGTCGGCCTCTCTCCCTCGGCCTGTCACCGCCGCGTGAAAGCGCTGGAACGTGCCGGAATCATCGACCGCTATGTCGCCGTACTGAATCCGCGCGCGATGGGCCGAAAGACCTTCCCCGTATGGCTGGACGTCAATCTGTCGAGCCAGAACGCGAAGGCGCAGTCCGAATTCGAGGCCGCGATCGCGAAGGTGGAAGAGATTCGCCTTTGTTACTTTGTCGGCGGCACGACCGACTATCTCCTGAAGATCGAGGTCGAGGATTCGGATGCCTATGACCGGCTGCACCGCGAGACGCTGAGCGTCCTGCCGCATGTCGAGCGCATCGTGTCGAAGGTGCAGATTCGCGAAATTTTCGCCCGACCGGGTGTGCCTCTGGGCGACGAGGCCTGATTGCCTCGATGCGGGATCGGCGCTAGCTAGCCGGTCCATGACCGATACGCGCTACGAAACCCTCAATCAGCTGGGCGGCGACACCACGCTTCCCGCATCGCCGGAAGCCGCCGTTCTCGAACGCGTCGCCAATCCGTGCGACGCGCCCTACCTGATCCGCTTCGCCTGTCCGGAATTTACCTCGCTCTGCCCGGTGACGGGGCAGCCGGACTTTGCCCATCTCGTGATCGACTATTCGCCGCAGGACTGGATCGTCGAATCCAAGTCGCTGAAACTCTTCCTCGGCAGCTTCCGCAATCACGGCGCCTTCCACGAGGCCTGCACGACGATGATCGGCCAGCGTCTGGTGAAAGAACTGGATCCCGCCTGGCTGAGGATCGGCGGCTACTGGTATCCGCGCGGCGGAATTCCGATCGACGTCTTCTTCCAGACCGGCCAGCCCCCGGAAGGGCTGTGGGTGCCCGATCAGGGCGTCGCGCCCTATCGCGGACGCGGCTGAGCCTATTCGCCCCAGAAGCTGACGAGCGCGTCCGGCCGGATCCGCTCGACCGGGTCTTCGCCCGGCGAGCCGATATGGATGAAGCCGGCGATCCGCTCGCCCGAGCGCAGACCGAATGCGTCCTTCACATGCGGGTCATAGGCATACCATTCGGTCAGCCATTGACTGGCGAAACCCATCGCGTTCGCGGCGAGCAGTAAATTCTGACACGCCGCCCCGGCCGACAGGATCTGCTCCCATTCTGGGATCTTGTGATTCTCCAGCACGGTGGAGATGACGGCGATTACGACCGGCGCGCGGGTGAAGCGGCCGGCCTCCTCGGCGATCTTCGCCTCGTCAGTGCCGCCATCCTTGCCTGCGAAGATTTTGGACACCACCGCACCGGCGCGTTCGCGGCCTTCGCCGCGGAAGACGAGGAATCGCCACGGCGCGAGCTTGCCATGATCGGGTACGCGCTGGGCGATCTTCAGAAGCGTCTTCAGCTGCGCGTCGTCCGGTCCGGGCTCGGTCATCGCCCGCGCCGCCGTCGATCTCCGCCGGGCCAGAAGGGCCAGCGTGTCCGCGCTCGGATGCGCACCCTCGAGGCGCTCGCCCGGCTCGGGGAATCGGTTCGCGGCGGTGTTCGTTTCGTCAGACATCGGAAGGCCTTGTGCGGGTGAATTTTGACGCGTCGATAACCGCGTTCTTATATGAGCGGGGCTGCGGACGGAATAACGTCCGTCTTTCAGGGAAGCATTCATGGTCACCGACACCACGATCGAGGACGTCACACCGGCCGAACGCCGGCGCAGGCGGGTTCGCGACGCCATCATCGACGCGGCGGAGACGATCTTTGCCGCCGACGGTGAGGCGGGCATCTCGATGCGGCGTCTCGCCGAGGCGATCGATTACTCCCCGGCGGCCATCTACAAGTATTTCGATTCCAAGGAAGCGCTGTTCGCGGAGATGCGCGAACTCTTCTTCGAGCGTTTGATTCGCCGGATGGATGAAGCCGCGGAAGAGGGCGGGGAAGTCCACATGCTCTGCGAGCGCTGCGGGCGGGCCTATATCGAGACCGCGCTGGAAGAGCCGAAGCATTACCTCATGGCCTTCTCGAACTGGGACAAGGACGATGCCCCGGACGAGTCGAGCTACGCCTTCGCCGCGGAAAAAAATCTGAAGGACATGGTCGAGGCCGGAATCGCCAATGGCAGCTTCCGTCAGATGGACCCGGCCGTCGCATCGAAATGCGTCTGGGCCAGCGTTCATGGCCTCGCTATCCTGTTGGCATCGATGGATGATTTCCCGCACGGCATGCCAGGTTCGGAGCATGTGACGCGCGATCAGGTGATCGACTTCCAGACCAACATGATCATCCGCGGCCTGGCCGCCGACCGGGCGTCCGCATAGCGGTCATACAAAAAAGTGAACACTGTTCACTTTTCAAACGCCATTAGTCGCACTAGATAGACCTCGTCCTGCAGTTGTAGGAGCGGGGGAAATGTCACTTTATCTCGGTTTCAGACGTTTCGGTGCCGGCGCGGCGGTGGTTGCTGCGGGGCTCGGCGTGGCCTTTCTGGTCGTGCTCGTCAGCGCATCGCGCAGTGCCGATGCCCGCCTCGAACTCGGGCCGGCTGCGACGCCAACCGTTCCCACACTCACTGTGGAATACCGGTCCGACGCCAGCATGGGGGAATACTTCCCCGGGCTGGTAACGGCCCGGCGCGAAAGCGAGCTGGGCTTTGAGCGCGGCGGACGTATCGACGACATCGCTGTGGATGTCGGCGACCGGGTTGTGTCTGGTCAGGTCCTGGCCCGGCTCGATACGCGCGCGCTCGAAGCCCAGATTGCCGCCGCCGATGCCCAGACTGCCGAGGCGCAGGCGCAGGTCGCGCTGGCTCAGTCGACCGAAGATCGCCAGCAGACGCTTCTGGAGCGCGGTCACATTTCCCAGCAACGCCTCGACGAGGTCGCGACCTCGACCCATGCCGCCGAAGCCCGGCGCCGCGCCGCGGCTGCCTCGGCCAATGCGCTGCGCGCGCAACTGGCGCTTTCCGTGATCGAGGCGCCGTTCGACGGCGTCATCACGGCGCGCCTGTCCGACGAGGGCGGGATCGCCGCACCGGGGCAGGGGCTGCTCCGGATCGTCGAGGACGATGCGCTGGAAATCCGTGTCGGACTGCCGGCGGAAAGCGCCGCCACGTTGACGACCGGCGAGGTCTACAATTTCGAGACAACGACCGGCGAAATCGCGGCCCGTTTCCGCGCCTCCACCGGCGTCGTCGATACGCGCACGCGGTCGGTAACGGCGGTGTTCGATGTCGAAGGGCCGGCCCAGGCCGGTCAGGTCGCCCGGCTGCGCCTGGAACAGGCCATCGCCACCGAAGGGTTCTGGGTCCCGACCTCGGCGCTGGCGGAAGGCCGCCGCGGTCTCTGGTCGGTCTATGTGCTCGAAGCCGACGAATACGGCACCTACACGATTGCCCCGCATGCGGTCGAAACCGTCCGGATCGATTCCGGCCGCGCTTTCGTACGCGGGGCGGTGGACGACGGCGCGGTCATCCTGCGCTCCGGTCTCGACCGGATCACGCCGGGACAGCGTGTGCGCATCGGTGACGAGGCATGAGCACGCTCTTCTTCCGCTACGCCCGGGTCACCATCCTCGCCATCATCCTGCTGGTGGCGGCGGGATTGGCGGCCTTCTTCACGCTCGGCCGGCAGGAAGACCCCAGCCTGACGCAGCGCTATGGCAACATCGTCACCGTGTTTCCCGGGGCGTCGGCCGAACGGGTCGAGGCCCTGATTACCGATCCGCTGGAACAGGCGATTCTCGAACTCGCCGAGATCGACGAGCTGGAATCGGAATCACGCAACGGCGTCTCGATCATCCAGATCTCGATGCGCGAGGATCTATCGCCCGGCGAAGTCGACGAGGGCTGGACGCTCGTCCGCGAGCAGGTCGACAGCGTGCGCCCGACCCTGCCTCCGGGCGCGAGCCAGCCGGACGTCACGCGCTTCTACATGGGCGCGGCGACGCTTGTCGTGGGCCTGACCTGGCCCGAGGGCCAGGAGCCCAATCTCGCCATCCTGTCGCGCCTCGCTGAAGACTTGCAGGACCGGCTCGGCAATCTCTCCGGTACGGACGAAACCCGTGTGTTCGGCGCGCCGGAGGAGGAAATCCGCGTCCTCGTTGATCCCGATGCCGCCGCTGCGCTCGGGCTTAGCGTCGGCGAAGTGGCCCAGCTTGTCGCCAGTGCCGATTCCAAGACCCCGGCGGGAGAGCTTCGCAATGGCGAGGTGAACCTCTCGGTCGAGGTTGCCGGCGAATTCGACTCGCTCGATCGCATCCGCTCCGTGCCCGTCGCCGAAACGCCCGAGGGCGATTTCGTGCGCCTGGCCGACATTGCCGACGTCGAGAAGGGCGTGCGCACGCCCGCGGCGACGGCGTCCTTCCACAACAATCGCCAATCCGTGATCGTGGCGGCCTATCTCCAGCCCGAGCTGCGCGTCGATTCCTGGTCGGCCCGGGCGATGGAGGTGGTGAACGCCTTCGCCGCCGAAACACACGGCGTCGATGTCGAAGTGCTGTTCCGCCAGTCCGACTATGTGGAAAGCCGCCTCAATGGCCTTGCGACCAATCTCGGCTATTCCGCGCTGATCGTCTTCGTCGTCCTGTTCCTGATGATGGGGTGGCGGTCGGCGCTGATCGTGGGGTCGGCCCTGCCGCTGACCGTTCTCTTCGTCCTCTTCCTGATCAACATCTATGACGAGCCGCTACACCAGATGTCGGTGACCGGTCTCGTCGTCGCGCTCGGTCTGCTGATCGACAACGCCATCGTCGTGGTCGACGAATACCGGCTGATGCGCGGCAAGGGATTGCCGCCGCTCGACGCGATCAACCGGTCTCTGAAACACCTGTTTGCGCCGCTTCTCGCCTCGACGCTGACCACGGTTTTCGCCTTCGCGCCCATCGCCCTGATGCCGGGCAGTGCCGGCGAGTTCATTTCGATGATCGGCATCTCCGTCATCTTCGCCGTGGTCTCGTCCTTCGTTCTGGCGATGACGGTGATCCCCGCGCTTGCGGGCTGGTTCGATGGCGGCGTGCCGCAGCGCAATGCACCCTTCTGGCAGGAGGGCATTTCCAGCCGCCGCCTGACCGCGATGTATCGCGGCGTGCTGGACACCATCGTCGCGCGCCCCTGGGTCGGGCTGGTCGCGGGTATCATCCTGCCGGTCGCGGGCTTCTTCGCGGCTTCGACCCTGCCGATGCAATTCTTCCCGCCGACCGACCGCGACATGTTCCAGGTCGAGATGGTGTTGCCGGCCAATACCTCGATCGAGGAAACCGAGCGTCAGACCCGGCGCGCCACCGATCTGATCCTGGCCCATGACGGCGTGATCGATGTTGTCTGGACGCTCGGCGAGAGCGGACCGCGCACCTACTACAACGTCGCCGGCAGCCAGTCGGATTCGCCCTATTTCGCGACCGGTTTCGTCCGCACCGAATCCGCGTCGATCACGCGCAATCTGCTGCCCGACCTGCAGCGCGAGGTGATGGAAGCCTTCCCGCAAAGCCGCTTCCTCACGCTCCCCTTCGAACAGGGCCCGCCGATTCCCGCGCCGATCGAGATCCAGCTGGTCGGCCCCGATCTCGCCGTGCTCGACGATCTCGGGGACGAGGTGCGACGGGTCCTGTCATCGACGCCGGGCGTGACCGCCACAACGGCGAGCCTGCGCATGGGCACGCCGGTCGCTCGCCTCGATATCGATGAGGCTTCGGCCCGGATGGCCGGCATCCGGCTCGAGGAGCTCGCCAACCGGCTGCGCGCCGATTTCGACGGCGCCCCGGGCGGCAGCATTCTGGAGGGCGTGGTCGAGCTTCCGGTCCGGGTCATCGCCCGCGAGGATCGCCGCGCCAGCGTGTCCGACCTTTCGGCGACGACCCTGGCTGACCGGAATGATCCGTCCTCGCTCGGCTCGCCGCTCGCGGCACTGGGCTCGGTCTCGCTGCAGCCGGAAGTGTCGAACATTTCCCGTCTCGACGGTCGGCGGGTCAACACGGTCTACGGCTTCATCGAGCCCTTCACCCTGCCGGCACCAATCCTCGACGTCTTCCTCGAACGCCTCGACGAAGCGGGCATCGAACTGCCACCCGGTTACGATCTTCTGATCGGCGGCGAAGCGGAATCACGGGGTGACGCGGTCGGCGATCTGTTCGGCACGGCCGTACCGCTTCTGATCCTGATGGTCGGCTCGGTCGTCCTCGCCTTCAACTCCTTCCGCTATGCCGGGATCGTGCTCGTGGTCGGCGTGTTGTCGGTCGGCCTCGCCATGTTCGGTGTCTGGCTGTTCGGAACACCGCTCGGCTTCAACGCCATCGTCGGCTCGATGGGTCTGGTCGGTCTGTCGATCAACGGGACCATCGTCGTGCTCTCCGCCTTGCGCACGAGTGACGCCGTGAAGGCAGGTGGAGCCGAGGCAATCCAGGACACGGTGATCGACGCCACGCGCCACATCGTCTCGACGACGCTGACGACGATCGGCGGCTTCGCGCCGCTTCTGATCGACGGTGACGCCTTCTGGATGCCCTTCGCTTCGGCGGTGGCAGGCGGCGTGGCGGGCTCGGCCTTGCTGGCGCTGTTCTTCGCACCGGCCGCCTTCGTGCTGCTGCAGCGGATCGAGGCGAAGAAGGCCGACTTCAAGGCGAAGCTGAAATCGCGCGCCCGCAGCGGTTCCTTGATCGGCGCCGCCGAATAGCGCCAGTGTCTGCGCACCGGTAGTGGAGCAGGACATGGACGAGACCCGCGGCCCCTGGCGCGTTCACGGCACGCGTATCGCCTACGACAATCCGTGGATGCAGGTCATCGAACATGACGCCACCCGGCCGGACGGCAAGCCGGCGAACTACGCCGTCATGTGCCCGAAGCATGTCGCGATCGCGGTTCTGCCGATCCATGCGGACGGTCAGATCGAGATGGTCGGCCAGCACCGCTTCGCCACCGACCGCTATGAGTGGGAAATCCCCGAAGGCGGCGGCCGCGTCGGCGGCGATCCGCTGGAGGACGCCAGGCGCGAACTGAAGGAAGAAACCGGCCTGACCGCCAGGCGCTGGCTGCAGATGCTGGAGGTCGATCTGTCGAACTCCATCACCAACGAGCCGGCCATCGGGTTCATCGCCTGGGACATGACCGAGGGCGAGGCCGAGCCCGAGGGGACCGAAGTGATCGCGCCCCGCCGCCTGCCGTTTGCCGAGGCCGTTCAAAGGGCCGTGAACGGCGAATTCCGGGACATGCTGACGGTGGCGATGCTGATGAAGGCGCACTACATGGCGCAAAACGGGCTGCTCGATGCCGATCTGGCCCGCGTCATGCTGAGCGGAGATCAAGCGCGATGACTGCCGAACCGATCAAGGCCCGCACGGGCCTCTCCGCCGTCTGGTCCCGACTTCGTGTCGAAGCGGCCTCTGCGGCGGCCGAAGAGCCGATCCTCGCCAGCTTCCTCAACGCGGCCGTGCTCCGGCACAATTCCTTTCAGGACGCGCTCATCCACCGGCTCGCCGCGACGCTGGCCGACGCCCAGCTCGACAATCTGGTGGCGCGCGACGTGGTCGCCGAAGCCATCCATGCCGATCCGGGAATCGCCGAATGCGCCGCAGCGGACATGACCGCCACAGACGAGCGTGACCCGGCCTGCAAGTCGCTGCTGCAGCCCTTCCTCTACTTCAAGGGCTGGGCGGCGCTGCAGGGGCACCGCATTGCGCACTGGCTGTGGAATGAGGGCCGCGAGACGCTGGCCTTTCATATCCAGTCGCGGATTTCCGAGCGTTTCGCCGTCGATATCCACCCCGCCGCCCGGATGGGCCGGGGCATCATGATCGACCACGCAACGAGCGTGGTGATCGGCGAGACGGCGACCGTCGGCAATGACGTCTCCCTCCTGCACGGCGTCACGCTGGGCGGCACCGGGGCCAAGGGCATCGACCGCCACCCGAAGATCGGCAATGGCGTGCTGATCGGGGCCGGGGCCAGCGTGCTCGGCAATATCCGGATCGGCGACGAGGCCCGTGTCGCGGCCGGTTCGGTCGTGCTGAAAGATGTGCCCGAGCACTGCACCGTGGCAGGCGTTCCCGCCCATCCGGTGGGCGGGCGCTGTGCCGAGCCGGCGCGCCGCATGGAACAGACGCTGCGCGACGACGACTGAAGCGGTTTTCCAACCCGGTTAGACTTCGGCTATGGTCCGCCCGAATCCGACATCACATTCCAATCAAGCGACAGGGAAACACCCGTGACGCCCACAATCTCTCCCCAGGAATCCGACAAGCTGCAGGCCTTCCTCCAGCAGAAGCTGAACCCCGGCATCGTCGTCCAGCGCCGTCAGCGCGCCGACGAGTGCGCCGAGATCTATCTCGGCCAGGAATGCCTCGGCGTGGTCTCGAAGATCGTCGATGAAGGTGAAACCTCCTTCTCGTTCGAGATCACCATTCTGGACATCGACCTCGAAGAGGTCTGATCTCCCGGCGTGACCCTCTCCGCCGACGCCCTGACCAAACGCTTCCCGGACGGCACGCTCGCCGTTGACGGGGTCAGTTTCACGGTCGCGGCCGGCGAATGCCTCGCCATCATCGGCGAGTCGGGGTGCGGCAAGACCACGACGCTGAAAATGCTGAACCGCCTGGTCGAACCGACCGGCGGTTCAATCGCGTTTGCAGGCGAGGAGGTCACCACGCTGAAGCCCGAAGCGCTGCGCCGCCGGATCGGCTGGGTGATGCAGGGCGACGGCCTGTTCCCGCACATGACGGTGGCCGAGAATATCGCCGTCACGCCGCGCCTCCTGAACTGGGACAAGGCCCGCATCGATGCGCGGGTGGACGCGCTGATCGAACAGGTGCGCCTGTCCGTTTCCGAGCATCGGGGTCGCTACCCCGCGCAATTGTCCGGCGGACAGCGCCAGCGCGTGGCCATCGCCCGCGCCCTGTCGGTCGAACCCGAACTCCTCCTGCTCGACGAGGCGTTCGGCGCGCTCGACCCGCTGACGCGCGGCGCGCTGCAGGACGACTTCACACGCTTGCGACGGGAACTCGGCTTCGCTGCGGTCATGGTGACGCACGACATGGCCGAGGCGCTGTTGATTGCTGACCGCATCCTCGTGATGAAGGCCGGCCGGGTGGTGCGCACCGGTACGCCCGAAGACCTGCTGCGCGATCCGGGCGACGCCTACGTCGAGGAACTCCTCGCCATGCCGCGCCAGCAGGCCCGTGCCATCGAGCGGCTGGAGGCCGGCCATGCCTGACCGCCTCGACGAAGCCGTCGCCAACCTGCCTGGCTATCTCGGCGGCCACATGCAGCTGGTCTTGTCCGGCCTTCTGATCTCCGTTCTGATCGCCGTCCCGCTCGGCATTTTTGCCGCGCGCAACCGGACGCTGGCCGGACCGGTGCTCGGCGTCGCCTCGACACTGCAGACGATCCCCTCGCTCGCACTGCTGGCGCTGATGGTGCCGATTCTCGGCGGCCGCATCGGTTTCGCACCGGCCTTCATCGCGCTGACGCTCTACGGCATCCTGCCCATCCTGCGGAACACGGTGGTCGGGCTGCAGGGTGTCGACCCGGTCGTGCGCGAAGCCGCGCGGGGCACCGGGATGACGCCGCTGCAATCGCTGCAGCAGGTCGAACTGCCGCTGGCATTGCCGACCATCATCGCCGGTCTGCGGACCGCGACGGTGTGGATCGTCGGCACGGCGACGCTTGCCACTCCGGTCGGGGCGACCAGCCTCGGCAATTACATCTTTTCCGGCCTGCAAACGCGCGACTGGACGACGGTGATCTTCGGCTGCCTCGTCGCGGCGGGGCTTGCCCTCCTGCTCGATCAGGCGATCCGTCTGGCGGAACTCGCGGCACGCGAACGCAAGCGTGCGCCCGCCTTCGCCGGAATCGCCATCGCGGCGGTGATGGCGATGGGCGCCGCCCTGCCGCTCGTCACCGGCACGTCCGCCGCACGCGGGATCGGGTCGGGCGAAGGCGAGGTCATGGCCGGTATCGAGGGCCGCACCGTCGTGATCGGCGCCAAGGGTTTCACCGAGCAATACATTCTCGCCGCGCTGCTTGAGCGAGTGCTGGAGGACGCCGGCGCGGACGTCGAGATCCGCGAGAATCTCGGTTCGACCATCGCCTTCGATGCGCTGCGCTCCGGCGAGATCGACGTCTATGTCGACTATACCGGCACGATCTGGGCGACCGTGATGGAGCGCGAGGAGCGCGCCGGGCGCTACGACATGTTCGTGCGCATGGCCGGCTGGCTGCGCGAGGAGCACGGCATTCTCGCCCTCGGCCGGCTGGGCTTTGAAAACGCCTATGGCTATGCGGTGCGCCGCGACTGGGCCGAGGAGAATGGCATCGCGACCATCGCCGACCTGTCCGGGCGCAGCGTCCGGGTTGGCGGCGACCCGGAATTCTTCGCGCGCGCCGAATGGCTGCGCAGCCGCGACGCCTACGGCCTGCAGGACGCGCGCACTCGCCCGATGGATTCCACCTTCATGTATGGCGCGCTGCGCGACGGCGAGGTTGATGCGGTCAGCGCCTACACGACCGACGGGCGGATTTCGGACTACGACCTCGTCGTGCTGGACGACCCGCTCCAGATCCTGCCGCCCTATGACGCGGTGATGCTGATCTCGCCCGACGCCGCGCGCAATCCGGCGCTGGCGGGGACGCTGTCCGTCCTCCTGAACGCCATCCCGGCAGAAACCATGCGCCAGGCCAATGCGATGGTCGATCTCGACGGCGCGACGCCGGGCGAGGCGGCGGCGTGGCTCTACGGGGAAGTGGTGGCGGCAGAAGACTGAGCCGAAAGAAAACCGGCGGAGCCATGGGCCCCGCCGGTTCATCTCACTCGAATTGAAAACCGCTAGAGAACGTCGAGCATGCTCGCGACCAGCGGGTGACGGACGATGTCGCCCTGATCGAGCCGTACGACGCCGATATCCGGCACCATTTCCAGCTTCTCCGAAATGCCCTGCAGGCCGGACATTTCCGGTAAGAGGTCGGTCTGGGCCGGGTCGCCGGTGACGATCATGGTCGAATGCCAACCCAGGCGCGTCAGCAGCATCTTCAGCTGGCCGTAGGTGCAGTTCTGCGCCTCGTCGACCACGACGAAGGCGTTGTTCAGCGTCCGCCCGCGCATGTATCCGATCGGCGCGATCTCGATCAGGCCTTCCGCCATCAGCGCCTTGAGCCGTTTCGGCGACAGGCGGTCGGACAGCGCGTCGTAGAGCGGGCGGAGATAGGGGGCGAGCTTCTCTTCCATCGCGCCGGGCAGGAAGCCGATGCTTTCCCCGGCCTCGACCGCGGGGCGGGACAGGACGATGCGCGAGACCGATCCCTTCTCCAGTGCTTCCACGCCCTTGGCGACGGCGAGGTAGGTCTTTCCGGTGCCGGCCGGTCCGAGGGCGAGGACGAGATTGTGCTCGTCGATCGCCTTCATGAGTTTCGCCTGGCCTTCGGACCTCGGTTTGACGTTTTTCGTATAGCTCTGGTCCCGCATCGGCTCCTTCTCGTCCGGGCTCCAACTGGTGCCGGGGAAGAGGGCCCGCACCTTGGTTTGTTCGTCCTGGTAATGACCGGAGTTGAACTCGCCAGCGGCGCGACGCTTCACAGACCTTTTACCCATGGGGTTTTCTCCAGATACGAAAAACCCCCGTGCAGGATGCAGGGGGGCGGGACAGAGCGGAATGCAGGGAGAGGGGTCCGGAGTCAGGGGACGCACCGGCCGTGTGCGGTATCGTCCCGGATGGCGGTGCGAGTGACTTTCGCACGGGTGGCTTACCCCCTTTCGGACCCATCTGCGGCTTCGACCTTGTGCTCGAATCGCAGAAACAGTCTCATCCTACAGGGATGAAGAAAGTCTGATCACTGCCGTCGCATAAACTTCGTGAAGCCGTGTCCGGAAGGAAACACCATGCCGCTCTACGCCATCGCCGACGCCGTTCCGCAAACCCCGGCCAGCGGGAATTTCTGGGTCGCCCCAACGGCTTCCGTCATGGGCCGCGTGATCCTGAAGGAAAATGCCAGCGTCTGGTACGCAGCGGTGATCCGCGGCGACAACGACCCGATCGAGATCGGTGAGAATTCCAACATCCAGGACGGCTCGATCCTGCACACCGACATCGGCTTCCCGCTGACGGTCGGGAAGAATGTCACCGTCGGTCACCGCGTGATGCTGCATGGCTGCACGATCGGCGATGGCAGCCTGATCGGCATCGGCTCGACACTTCTGAACGGCGTGAAGATCGGGAAGAACTGCATCATCGGCGCGCATACGCTGCTGACCGAAGGCAAGGAAATCCCCGACAATTCGCTCGTGGTCGGTTCGCCGGGCCGGGTCATCCGCACCCATGGCGAGGACGTCGCCGAGCTGCTGCAGGCGTCAGCCGATCACTATGTCGAGAACTGGAAGAAGCACGCCGCCGAACTGCGCGAGGTCAGCTGATGCCTAGTTGGGCTTCTTGCCCCAGAGATCGCGGATCTTCTGGTCGGTTTCCTGACCCAGATTGAACCAGGCTGTCCGGTCATGGCTGGCGTCGACCACCATCAGCCGGTCGTCCCGGTCGAGGAGGTGCGAGAGCTCGTTGCGCAGTGACGTGGCGTTCAGCCCCGCGCGGAGCAGCCAGACACCGGCATTGATCTTCACGCATTCGCCGAGATGGCTCATGGCCGCCTCGAACGGACCGGCCGTGTTGTCGCTGGTCTGGGCGATCACGATGAAATTGGCGAGCTGTCCGGTGGTCGCGACAGGCTGGCGCGCACCGCGCGCATCATCCAGCCAGCCGCGGAGAAGTTCGATGTCCGCTGCGGGCTTCCAGCCCGCCTCGCGTTCGATGGAGACGAGCGAATGCGCCGCCACGCGGCCTTCGCCGACATAGGCGCGCATCTGCGCAGCCGTGTACGGGCCGTAGACGCGGCCATCGACCTTCACAAACCAGGTCTTCGTACTTCCATCATCACGCGGCATTTCAGGACACTCTTTCCGTGCTCAATCGAGACATACAGCTCGCGTGGGGCAAGAATCGGGCCGTCCCATTCACATTGAACTCATCGTGTGACGAAGAGTTCAGCTGGCCTGTTTGAGATCGGTCGCCGCGCCGGGTTCCGGCTTGGCTTCGCCTTCGCCCGCAGAGGGGGGATCGAAGGCCACGGCAAAGCCGCGTTCGAGGATCCGGGCGACGCGCCCGGTCATTTCGCCGACCCTGACGCGCTCGCCGACGCGCGGGCGTTCAAGGCAGGCAAAGGCCGCACCGGTGATCGACACGTCGATCACGTCGGCCCGGATCAGCACACCATCGCGCAGGCGGATCGTCGCCTGACCCTTGCCGGGCTTGCGCGGAGCAATCCGGTCTTCCTCGAGCCCCAGCCGTTCCATGTTGAAACGCCAGGTGATCGCATCGGCCAGACGGTCGCGCTTGCGCGCCTGCATGGTGAAGCGGGTGGTCAGCCAGTTGGCCCCGATCCGGATCACATCGCCTTCAAGGCGGCCGAGCCCGTCGACCAGCAATACGATATGGCTGTTCGGCGGGGGCGGGTCCTTCACCAGAAGCTTGGCCCCGCCGGGCGAAACGTCGATCAGGCGGCAGCGCTGTTCGCCGCGGCCCTGTTCATAGAGGCGGCCGGGCAGGGCCAGCGGGACACGCTTGTGCCGGCGCCGCTCCGCGGCGCCCTGTGCGGCGATGCGCACCTTGCGTTTGTCCAGCCGTGACGGTGTCTCCACCATGCCTGCATGTCTCCCGTTGACCGGGCAGACTAGGGCAGGGCGGTTAAGAAAGCTTTGGAATTTCCGCCGTGATCAGCGGTCGTTCGCAACCAGCTCGTAGGGCGGCGCGGTGAGGGGGCGCAGGCTTACCGGCGTATAGATTTCGCGCATTGGCGGCTGCAGTCCCGTGAGCTTCTGGCGCACGACCGGGCGGTCCTGCAATCCACGCAGCGGCGAAAGCGGCTGGTAAAGGCCCAGCACCCGGTCTGCCTGCCCCGAGGGACCACGCAGCGGCAGCAGCGCCAGCTCGGCTTCGATCGTCTGTCCGTCGAGCGCATAGGCCGTGGCCGATGCCGTGGCGGGAGCGGGTGCGGCGAGCGCGGATTCGATCAATGCGCGGACGTGGTGGCGGTCGAAGCCGCGCCACAGATCGAGGAAATTCTGTTCGCGCAATTCGCGGCGGTAGAGCTGGCACAGCCCGGTTCCGGCCAGGCGGAAGACGTGATGGTCCGCGTCGGCCCGTTCCAGAATGAACAGCCAGGACAGGAGGTTCGACAGATCACGCGGGACAATGTCGGCGCGTGCCGGCGCGGGACGGCCATTCCGGCGCGTCTCCCAATAGGCCAGCAGGGTTTCGGTATGCGCGTGCATGGACACTCTTGCTACTCCCGCTTCCGGACCTGTCCGGTCCCGATGCGCAATTCGTCTTCAAATTCGGGGCCATACCCCTGACGGGCGAGCAACAGACACGCGAGCGGCGAAAACGGCCCGCTGTTTGCAGCGTCGACGCCCGGAACAAGGGAGTATGACCATGCGCGTATCAGCACGGCACGCTTTTATGGCTGCATTGTTCGGCGTGGCCCTGATCGGTTCACCGGTCGGCACGCCTGAAGCGGCGGCCATTGGTGGGGGCAGCAGCGGCGGCGGCAGCGGTGGCTGCGGCACGACCTGCGGCGGCGGTGGCGGTCATGGCGGCGGCGGAAGCTGCGGCGGTGGTGGTGGCTGCGGCGGCGGTGGCGGACACCGCGTTCGCCCGCCGAACATCACCATCCATGGCCCGCGCATCAATGTCGGCGTCAATGTGAACACGAATGTCTCGGTCAACACGACGGTCAATGCCAACGCCAATGCGAATGCCGGCGCGGGGGCCGGTGCGGGCGCGTCCGGTGGCGCGACGGCCATCGCGATCGGTGGCGGCGGCGGGGGCTCCTTTGGTGCACCGCCCCCGGCGACGGCGATTACCGGGCTGACGCTGGCTGGCGTGATCGAAACCGAAATGGTCGCCGAGGAGCGCACGCGCGTTCTGGAGGAATGGCGCGTCATCCGTGCCGTTTGCATGGACGATCGCGGCACCCCGCATCCGGCTTCGCGCCCCGATGCGGAGGAACGCGTGTCCCCGGACTGGGACGGCGAGATCTTCCGCTGTGTCGCGGGAACCTGGATGCAGGTGACGATCGGCTGGCGTGTCGATGGGTCGGATGTCTGGGACGACGCTTTCACCATGGCGTGCGAGCGCGGCGAAGCCCTGCGTCATCAGCCAGGCGGCCGCGTTTACTGCGCGACCCAGGAACCGCGCCGGAACTGCAATGAGCGTTCGCTGCTCCGTCAGTACGGGCCGGGCGTCCGCGTCGTCTATCTGCGCCGCGAGGAGACCTATACCGAAATGGTGGAACACCGCCGCGAGGTGTCCTCGGCGACGAACATGACGCTGATGCTGGATGGCGGCGTTGGCGGTTATCGCTGAGATCACGAATTCGTGATCGGGAAATCAGCCCCGGCTTCCAGACAGGAAGCCGGGGCTTTTTCGTTCCGGGCAGTCCCCGACCTTACCCGGATATGGGTATACACATCACCGATCAGTCGGCGATAAAAGACCGCGCGCGCAGTTGCGGGGACAGGAATGACAGAACTCGAGGGGGCCATTCTGACTCTTCTGTACGTGGAAGGGTCGATGACGGCCTATGGCGTGCGCCGGGCATTCCTCGATTCTCCCTCGTCGTTCTGGAGTGCCAGTGCGGGTGCGATCTATCCCGCACTGAACCGCATGGAACGGGCCGAGCTTGTTGTCGGCGAAGACGCGACGCGCGGAAACCGGCCGGCCCGGTCCTTGTCTCTGACGGAATCAGGCAAGTCGGCTGTCCTGGAGTGGGTCAAGGATGTGTTCACGGCCATCGGGCCGGGATTCGACCCCTTCCGCCTGCGCGCTCCGATGTGGATGCAGCTGAACCCGGAAGAACGCGGGGCTCTGAAGCAAGAGCTTGAAGCCGGAGTGGTCCGCCGGATCAACGCCATCGACGCGATCGATCCCGGCCACCCGGATGCCATTCGCCACGCGCTGGAACGCATACAGCAGGAAGCCCGTCTCGAATGGATCCGGAAAACGCTTTAGCTGAACCGGGGAATGGCAGGGTCATGCGTCTGGGAAATGCAACAGACCATGACGCGCTGGGCGAGCTCATGTTCGATGCCGTCCGCAATGGCCACAGCCCCTACAGCGAAGCGCAACGCGCCGCCTGGGTCCCGGAGCCGCGCTCGGGTGCGGCCTGGAACGAGCGCCTGTCCCCGCAGACCATCGTGCTCGAGGAGCATGGCGGCACGATTCGCGCCTTCATGACGCTGCGGGACGATGGCTATATCGACTTCGCCTACATCCGCCCTGCCTGCCGGGGGGCGGGGCTGTTCCGCAAGCTGTTCGACGAAATCCGGCGCATTGCGGTCGCGCGCGGTGATCGGCGCCTGTGGGTTCATGCCAGCCTGATGGCGCAGCCGGCGTTCAGCGCAATGGGATTCCAGATCATCCGCCGGGAAACCGTGGAGATCGGTGACCAGTTTCTGGACCGGTTCGAAATGGAAATGACGCTGACCGGCGATTGACCGGCCAGCGCCTTTTTTACTGGCTTTCGCCCGGACGTTCGCTGACGAAGGTCGCGGAATTGCCGACTGCCGTGGCCGACCCGATCACGCCCCAGCCCGACTGGTAGGTCGTCTGGAAGGTCGAGGTCACATTGCCCGAATTGGTCTGGTTGACCTGGCCGCGCGCTTCCACGCCCGGGCAATTCGAACAGACATAGCTGGTTGCGGCATTGCCGTAGGCTGCCGCCGAGCCGGTGACTTCGCCCCCGACACCGCCTTCAAACGTCGTCGTCGCACGGACATTCGCCCGGTTGGTCTGGGCGACACCCATCCAGGTGTCGGCGCCCTGATTGGAGAGCAGGGCCGAATTCCCGATCGCTTCCGACGCCATGATGATGCTGTCGATGTCGAAATCGTCGATCACGACATTCGTGTTCGCATCGACCTCGCCGTCATTGGTCTGCTGGCCCTGGATATGGGCATAGCCCCACTGATTGTTCAGATCGACGCCATTGCCCTGCGCCTGCGAGGCCACCGTCATGAATTCGGAGCCGCCACCGGCCTCGACCTGCATGTCGGCGCTGATGCGGCCGCGATTCGTCTGGTCGACATCGAGGATCTGGTCGGCATCGAAACCGCTGGTCGTGATGTTGTTGCCGTTGGCGGAGGCGGCTCCGGCCGCCATCCAGCCAAGCCCGCCCGTCGGTGCGTTCAGCGTCGTGCGCGCGGTCACGTCCGCACCGCTGTCCTGGGTGAACTGGCCGACGACCGAAGCGGTCTCGGCATTGATCTCGACCGCATTCGCGGCGGCCTGCGCCGCCGTGATCGAGCTCATCGCGTAGGAGTTGACGTTCAGCGTCGCGGCTGCGTCGACGGTCGAACCGTCGGCCGCAGTCTGCGTCGAGGTCACATCGGCATCCGATTCGAAATCGAGCACCGCGGCATTGCCAATCGCGGTGGCCGACGTGATCGCTGTGCCATCGAGGGAATTGAGCGTGGTTTCGGCTTCACCGCGGACACTGCCGGAGAAGGTCTGGTCGTTCGACACGTCGTGCGGCTCGTTGACGTCCACCTCGAGCGCATTGCCCATGGCGGCCGTCGCGAGCGTCGCATTGCCGGCGTCGCCGGTGTCCAGCCTCAGAAGCGAGAGGACATCGGCGGCGTCATTGACCTGCGTGTTCTCGATCTCAGTTGTATCGTCCGCGAAGGCCGGCACGAACATCAGGGTCACGGCGCTCGTGCCCGCGATCAACGCTTTGACGTGCTTGGACATTTCGGATCTCCGCTCCGGTCGCATAGGCCGTGTGGGTGTTGACGCCGCCGGTCTCGTTGGTCGGACCGAGCGGATCGTCGAAACGGCACACGGAACCGGCTTCGACGCCATAAAGGGTGGAAGAAAACTCGAGCACGGCGCGTTCGATCAGCGAACGCACGGCCAGCTGGACCGGCTCCATCGAGCGGCCGCCGGCGGACACGTCGATCACCGCGCTGTCCCAGAAGGAGAACACACCGGCGCTGATTTCGCGGCCGATGATCTGCTTCTGGTAGGAGATGACGTCGACGACTTCGAGCGTGCGCGTGTTCACCAGGCGCAGGTCGACACCGACATTCATCACATACATGCGGGCATTGAAGAGGCCGGTCGGGCTGGAATCGACCCGGTCACCGCCGAGAATGTCCACGCCCTGGCTACGGATGTTGTAGTTCACTTCCGTGATGCCGCCGACGAGGGTGAAGTCAGACCCAGGGATCGAGCCGGCATAGATCTGCCGGAAGCCCTGATCCTCGGCCTCATCACCGATCAGGCGGTTGTTGGCATACCGCATTTCCAGTTCCGAGACCGAGGTATCGAAGCGTTCCACCAGGTTCACGCCGGCCTTGGAGAAGGCTGACATCGCCATCAGCGATGCGCCCTGTGTGACGGCCGGGCCGCCTTCCGCACCGACCGCGCCGGTATAGTCCGACAGACGGCCGACCGCGACGCGCGGCGAGGGTTGACCCTGCGCGCGGGCATAGTTGGCCAGGCACACCAACGCTTCGGAATAGGGCGTCGGATTCGGCGTGACCGGCGCATTGCCGATCGGCCGGGCATAAAGACCGTCGCCGCCGGAATTCGGCGTCACGGCGCAGCCGGTGACGGCCAGCGCGGCGATCGCGGCGGACAGAAGCTTTTTAGCGCTCATTGGGGCTGTACTCCCATTCCGGCTCCCGATCGCCATTGCCGCCGTTTCCGGAGGTGGCGGTGACATTGCCGTTATTGGTCTGGGTCGAGTTGACGACGACCGTGTTCCAGTTGCCGTTCACGACGACGTTCAGCTGGTTCCCGATCGCCGTGGCGCTGGAATACTGATTGCCGGTGGAAGAGGACTGGCCGACGCCGCCCGTGCCCTGGCCCGCGGCCTGCACACCGACACCGGTCTGCATCACCCCGTTCACAACGACCCGGTTGTTGTTCTGATCGCGAGTGCCCGCCCGGTAGGGCTGGCTCGTCTGGCCGGGGCTCGTCCCCCAGGGGCGCTGGTAATCCGACGCGCTCTGGGCAAGTGCCGGAGCGGTCGACAGGGCGCCGATGGCGGCGAAAAGCATGAGGGCGGTCTTGCGCGGTGTCATGATCGCTTGTCCTCTTCGTGAACACATTCGACCGCGTCCGGTGCAACCGTCATGCCAGCGGGGGAAGTCCCTTCCAGCCTTTCTCCTATGGGGGGAATCGCCGGTCTGGCCCGAATCGGCCCGATATGGTGCAGGGGAAGGAGAGGGGAGAGCGTCCCAATGGGAGACACTCGCAATCCGGTATTCAATGATGTGCCGGCCGCCGTGGTCTGGCTGACCATCGCCATAGCCGCTTGCGGCGTCGCGGCGGAACTCTTTGCGCCGTTTCGCGACCTCGCCTTCGGATGGGGTGCATTCTTTCCGGTCTTTGCATTCGACCGTCCAGGGGCCGCGCCCGCGATCGCGCCGTGGTTCCTGCACGTCTTCGTTCACGGCAGCTGGATGCACCTTGTGATGAACACGCTGGCACTGCTGGCGTTCGGCGCCGCATCGGCCCGGCCCTTCGGCAGGGGTGTGAAGGCCTCCGCCGGGTTTCTGCTCTTCTTCTTCGCGTGCGCGCTCGCGGGAGTCTTTGCGCAATATCTTGTCGATCCCGTCTCGCAGATCCCCATGGTGGGGGCGTCAACCGGGATCTCCGGATGTTTTGCCGCGGCCGGTTGGGCGCGCGGTGGTCTGCGCGGCATGCTTTCGCTCGCCCTTCCATGGTTGTTGATCAACATCGTACTGGCCCTTGCCGGAACGCAGATGTGGATCGCCATCGCCTGGGCGGCGCATATCGGCGGGCTGGTCGCCGGGGCGGTCCTCTACCCGCTCTTCCTCGCCGCATTCCGATCGGGGAGTCGCCCCCGCTTCTGATTCCCGCACGCGGGGACGCGCGATGTGCTAGACTCATCCGTCCCGGAACCAAGGGAGAGCCCGATGAATGTGGCTGCCATTCTCGACGAGAAGGGCCGGGACGTGTTCAGCCTTACGGCGAATGCGACGCTCGGCGATGCCGCGGCACTTCTCGATCAAAAGCGGATCGGCGCGCTGGTCGTCGTCGATTCTGCCGGTGCGATCGCCGGCGTCCTGTCCGAACGCGACATCGTGAGGCAATTGGCAAGGCAGGGCGCAGGCGCCCTGTCCGAAGCGATTGCCGGCTGCATGACCCACGAAGTGATCACGGCCTCGCCCCGCGACACGATCGAAGACGTGATGGCGGCGATGACCGACCGCCGGATTCGTCACCTTCCGGTGCTGGAAGAGGGCCGCCTGGCCGGAATCGTGTCGATCGGCGATGTGGTCAAACGCAAGATCGAACAGACCGAAGCCGATGCCGAAGCCATGAAGGCTTATATCGCATCTGCCTGATTGCCTTGTAGGGAAGGGCTTCAGCCCCGGTCACTGCAGAAGCGTGACGCTCTTATGAAAAAAAGGGGTTGCGCGAAAATCGGCACCCCCATATACCCCGCCACCTCGACGGCGGGTGCAGCGAACTTCTTGTTGCGCCGGGGCGCAAATCCCTTTACGTTGTCGAGCCTCTCCGGTTTTACGGGAGTTCATAAGCGGCGTGTTTCCTTCGCGCCGGCAAGAGCGTTTCGCGCTCTGAATGCCGGTCTGAAGTTCGCTGCTGAAACTCTTGCGAAAGCCGGTTGACAGGGTCAGGGCGCGGGAATAGATAGCGCGCTCCCTGCTCGGGGCGGTCGCCGCAAGGCAGCCAAGCCGGGGGATCGGATCGGACGGCGGAAGCCATTTGGTTCGGCTCTTTGACATCGTTGATATTGGAAAGAGAAACGCAGGCGGCGGTGTCTGGCGAGCAGCTCAGGCTGCTATCGATGCCGGCAAACGCCGAGCGTTTTCTCTCCTAAGACAATTGCCAATCGATACCGGGTTCGCCTGGTATTCGAATGGTTCTCGTCAATGAGAAATATGCCAAGCGCGCGCCGGGATCCAACTCAACCTGAGAGTTTGATTCTGGCTCAGAACGAACGCTGGCGGCAGGCTTAACACATGCAAGTCGAACGCACCTTCGGGTGAGTGGCAGACGGGTGAGTAACGCGTGGGAACATGCCCATCAGTACGGAATAGCTCCGGGAAACTGGAATTAATACCGTATACGTCCTTCGGGAGAAAGATTTATCGCTGATGGATTGGCCCGCGTTAGATTAGCTAGTTGGTAGGGTAAAAGCCTACCAAGGCTACGATCTATAGCTGGTCTGAGAGGATGATCAGCCACACTGGGACTGAGACACGGCCCAGACTCCTACGGGAGGCAGCAGTGGGGAATCTTGGACAATGGGGGAAACCCTGATCCAGCCATGCCGCGTGAATGATGAAGGCCTTAGGGTTGTAAAATTCTTTCAGCGGGGAAGATAATGACGGTACCCGCAGAAGAAGCCCCGGCTAACTCCGTGCCAGCAGCCGCGGTAATACGGAGGGGGCTAGCGTTGTTCGGAATTACTGGGCGTAAAGCGCACGTAGGCGGAT